>URCQ01000001.1 GCA_900546435.1 uncultured Pseudobutyrivibrio sp.
CAGCAGCACAGGCGGCGATTGCGCAGCAGATTCTCGCGCAGCAACAGCAACAACAGCAGCAACAGCAACCACAACAGCCGGAGGGAGAAAATCCGGGGGAAACCGGGGGAGAAAACAACGGCTCTACAGAAAATGGTGGCGCTGACAATACCGGACAGACACCGCAGATTCCGTCAGAAAATACAGGCGGTTCCATTTCCTATTCGGATGCAGATCTGAAATTGATGGCAGCCATTATTCAGGCAGAGGCCGGTGGTGAATCTTATGCCGGACAGTTGGCGGTTGGTACGGTGATTATGAACCGTGTGAAAAGTTCGCTTTTCCCGAATACATTATCGGGCGTTATTTATCAGACAAACCAGTTCCAGCCGGTGCGAGACGGCCATCTGGCATTGATTCTGGAGCGTGGTCCGAACGAGAGTTGTACGAATGCTGCTAAGCAGGTGCTCAATGGATATCGTTCGGGCGACTGGTTGTTCTTCATGACAAAAAAATGGGCGGATTATTATGGAATTACCGGATATAGCATGATAGGAAACCATGCGTTCTTCCGAAATTGGGGAGCAAATTAAATAAGAAAAGATAGTGCAGCTGTACGCAGGTGCATTCGTGTAGGATAACCATCCACTTTGAAAAAAGGCGGATGGTTATTTTTTATAGGAAAAAACGTGAAAAAAATATCAATTGTTGCCAATGTTTTTCCTCACTTGTATAATAAAACCATATATAAGTATGAAAACGTTTCAGCAAAAGGGGTTATGTCTGAAATGTAAAAAAGGGTAAAGGGGGATTTTTACAGTGAGTAGATTAACGGTTATGACAGATGATCGTGCATCGTCTACGACATTGACACTTGCTAAGGAATTCAAGCAGAGAATCATTGCAAGCCCGCCGGGGATATGTCTGGTGGAAATGCAGTTAGCGATGCTCAAAGTGTGTCATGCGCAGAGTTGTGGTAAGTGCGTGCCATGTCGGGATGGGCTTGGCAAGCTAGAGGATTTATTAGAGGATGTATTGAACAATCGTGCGACAGAAGAGACGTTGACTTTGATTGAGAAGACAGCCAGAAATATTGAACTGTCAGCAGATTGTGCCATTGGTTTTGAGGCGGCGCGTATGGTGCTGGTTGGTCTGGATGGTTTGCGGGAGGATTATCTTTCCCATGTCCGCGAACACAGATGTAGTGGCAGCTTTGAACAGCCGATTCCATGTATTGATCAATGCCCGGCACATGTAGATATTCCGGGCTATATTGCGCTTACCGGTGCAGGCAGATATGAAGATGCCGTGCGCCTGATACGAAAGGATAATCCATTCCCGGTGGCTTGTGCACTGATTTGTGAGCATCCGTGTGAGCAGCGCTGCCGCAGAAATATGCTGGATAGTTCGGTTAATATTCGTGGATTGAAACGATCTGCTGTGGATTGTGCCGATATGGATGCGATTCCGGTGCCGCCAAAAGCAGAGGCAACGGGCAAGCGCATCGCTATTATTGGTGGCGGACCAAGTGGATTGACAGCGGCTTATTATTTGCAGCTGAAGGGGCATCAGACCGTTGTTTTTGAAGAAAAACCAGCGCTTGGTGGTATGCTTCGCTATGGAATACCGAATTATCGTTTTCCAAGAAAACGACTGGCGCAGGATCTGGATTACATATTAAAAACAGGTGTGGAGGTGCGCTTAAATACACAGGTGGGACGCGATATCTCTATGGCAGATCTGCAAAAGGAATACGATGCTGTATATATTTCCATCGGTGCACAGACAGATAAGAATTTTGATATTGAAGGCGCAGACAGTCTGAATGTTATTTCAGCGGTGAATCTGCTTCGTGATGTTGGACTGGAAAAACGCTTAGACTTTACCGGACAAAAAGTGGCGGTTATTGGCGGCGGAAATGTGGCAATGGATTGCGCCAGAACAGCCATTCGTGCGCATGCCGAGAAGGTGAGCGTTATCTACAGACGTCAGGAAAAAGATATGACGGCATCACCGGTTGAGGTGCGCGGTGCGATTGAAGAGGGCGTAGAGCTCTTTACGCTACAGGCACCGCTTCGCGTGGAAGCAGACGAAGAAGGAAAAGCAGTGGCATTGTGGACGCAGCCGCAGATCAGTGGTTTGTATGACCGCAATGGCAGACCAAAGTCAAATAAAGCGGACAAAGAACCGATCCGTATTCCGGCGGATATCATACTCGTTGCAATTGGCCAGGACATCGAAAGTGAGCAGTTTGAGGAACATGGCATCTCTACAAAATGGAATCGCATCGTAACGGATGCAGGTGGTAATACCACCGGAAAAGAGGGTATATTCTCCGGAGGAGATTGTGTATCCGGACCGGCAACCGTGATTAAGGCGATTGCAGCAGGTAAAGTGGTTGCTGCCAATATCGATGAATATTTAGGTTATCACCATGAGATTACCGTAGATGTGGATATTCCATCACCTTTGATGAATGACAAACTTCCAAGTGGACGAATCCATTTGACAGAGCGTGAAGCATGTGAGCGTAAGCATGATTTTGATGGTATCGAGAATGCGATGAGCCGGGAAGAAACCATTCAGGAAGCGGCGAGATGTTTGCGCTGCGACCACTATGGATGTGGTGTTTTGAGAGGAGGTAGGGAAGACAGATGGTAAATGCTAGAATGAATGGAATAGAGATCCAGGTAGAAAAAGGAACGACGATTTTAGAAGCAGCCAGAATGCACGGAATCCGAATCCCTACACTCTGTTATTTAAAAGAAATCAATGAAATTGGTGCATGCCGCGTCTGCCTTGTAGAGATTGGTGGGAAAAAGAACCTCGTAGCTGCATGTAATAACGTAGTGGAAGAGGGCATGGAAATCTTTACCAATACGCCGAAGGTGCAGTCTGCAAGACGTACCAATGTAGAACTTATTTTGGCGCAGCATGATTTTCGCTGTGCGACATGTGTAAGAGGTGGCAATTGTAATTTACAAAAGCTTGCCAGAGAGCTGAATATTATCGAAATTCCGTATAAGATCGAAGTGGAGGAACATCCATGGGATGCTTCGTATCCATTGATTCGTGATGCGGCAAAATGCATCAAATGTATGCGCTGCGTACAGGTGTGTGACAAGATTCAGACGATGGGCGTCTGGGATATCATCAATACCGGAAAACGAACCAGTGTAAGTACTGTGGATATGCAGGATATTCAGGCGATGGATTGTGCATTGTGCGGACAGTGTATCACGCATTGCCCGACAGGCGCTTTGCGTGAGAGAAATGATACCGTAAAAGTGATGGATGCCATTATGGACCCGGAGCAGATCGTCATTGCACAAATTGCACCAGCCGTTCGTGTAGCCTGGGGCGAAGGCTTTGGTTTGTCTGCAGAAGAAGCAACGGTTGGAAAGATGGTTTCTGCAGCGCGTCAGATTGGTTTTGATTATGTATTTGATACAGATTTTACTGCGGATTTGACGATTATGGAAGAAGGGCACGAGATGTTAGAGCGCCTTTTACAGAAAAAAGAGGCAAAAATGCCGATGTTTACGTCGTGCTGTCCGGGATGGGTGCGTTTTATGAAGTCACAATTCCCGGCGTATGTAGACCATCTATCTACCGCAAAATCGCCACAGCAGATGTTTGGTGCGGTGGCAAAAACGTATTATGCAGATATTCTGGGCGTGACGCCGGATAAGATTACCTGTGTATCCATTATGCCTTGTACAGCGAAAAAGTATGAATGTGCGGTTCCGCAGGTCAATGACAGCGGCGCAGAGCGCGATGTGGATGTGGCACTTACAACAAGAGAATTTGTACGTATGCTTTGTGCAGCACAGGTAAATATAGAAACACTGGAAGAAGACACGTTTGATGAACCACTGGGACTGGGAACAGGAGCTGGTGTGATCTTTGGTGCAACGGGTGGTGTTATGGAAGCGGCGCTTCGCAGTGCATATTACTTCGTGACAGGAGAAAATCCGGGAGCAGATGATTTTGCTGTTGTCCGCGGGGAAGATGGTATTCGTGAAGTGACCGTAGAAATTCAGGGAACACCGATACGTGCAGCTGTGGTCAGTGGTCTGGGAAATGCCAGAAAATTGATGGAACGTATAGAAAATGATGAGGTTTCTTATGATTTTGTGGAAGTGATGGCATGCCCAGGTGGATGTGCCGGAGGCGGTGGTCAGCCGATTCACGATGGTGAGGAACTAGCATGCGAAAGAGGGCAGAAGTTATATACCTTAGATCAGGAAAGCGAGCTGCGTTTGTCACACGAAAATCCAGCCATCGTACAGATTTATGATAAATTCTTAGGAGAGCCGTTATCACATAAATCACACGAACTCTTACATACAAGACAGGCAGAGTGGGATATGTAGGATAGTTGTAGGTGCTAAGAACAAGCATGGATAGGGCGTAAGCACATAAAGGAAAAGATAAAGAAAGAGGTCGTAGGGATTTGAGAAACCATTTCCCCGCGACCTCTTTTATTGGTATGAAAAGCAAGTTGGTATGGGTAGGGAATTATGAAAAACAAGCCAGATACCCATAAAATGATGTTGGTAAGAAGTACGCACCAGATTATGATTTGGATGCCATTTATAAAGAATTGTATTCATAAGAAAACAGAACCACACAAAATGCCAAAAATCCTACAGATTTGCGGCATTTTTTGTGTAAAAGAACATTGAGAAAAATGTCAAGATAACATATAATAAGGCAGTATTATACAAACAAGGAGGAAAAAACAATGAAAAAGTTTGGTATTAAAGAAGTCGTTGCAACAGCAATCGGCACAGCGCTTTTTATCGTGCTCACAGAGGTGCAGATTCCATTGGGAATCATTCCTAACACTTCTTTACAGCCAAGAGCAGCAGTCCTTGCATTCTTAGCAGCGGTATTTGGACCAGTTGTTGGTGGTATTGTAGGTATTCTTGGTCATGCACTTGGCGATGCTATGTTTTATGGTAGCATCTGGTGGAGCTGGGTTATTCCAGAAGCTGTGATTGGTATCGGTGTTGGTCTTTTCGCTAAGAAGTATCAGATTAAAGAAGGCGGATTTGATCGAAAAGCAATTGTACTTTTTAATATAGTACAGATTGTAACAAATGCGGTTGCATGGATTCTCGTTGCTCCGGTACTGGACATCGTAATCTATTCAGAGCCTACCGATAAGGTATTTGCACAGGGTGCATGTGCATTTGTGGCAAATATTATTATTACAGCAATTCTTGGAACTCTGCTTGGCATGGGTTATACTAAGATTGGCGCGAAGTCATCAAGCCTTACAAAAGAAGACTAATTATTAAAAGGAAATGTGATTGTGGAACCTATTATCGAGTTTAAAAATTATTCGTTTAAGTACAATTCACAGGTAGAACCAACGCTCCGGGATATTGACCTTGCCGTCTATCCCGGAGAAAAAATTCTCATCATAGGACCATCCGGATCAGGAAAGTCAACACTTGCTAACTGCATCAACGGACTGGTTCCTTTTTCATATGCAGGAGATAGTACCGGTGAATTATATATTGGAGGAAAAAAACCAGAGGATTTGGGCATTTTTGGCCTCTCCAAAACAGTCGGTACGGTATTGCAGGATACCGACGGACAGTTTATCGGTCTGACTGTGGCAGAAGATATCGCTTTTGTCTTGGAAAATGACTGCATGGAAGAAGAAAAGATGCACAAACGTGTAGATGCCATAGCTGAAATTGTGGATGTGAAGAATTTACTTCATCATGCACCGGGAGAGTTGTCAGGTGGACAGAAGCAACGTGTGTCCATGGCAGGCGTCATGATTGATGACGTGGATATTCTGCTTTTTGACGAGCCACTTGCCAATTTGGATCCAGCAACTGGAAAGCGCGCCATTGCATTGATTGATTCCATCCAAAAAGAACAGAATAAGACGATCTTAATCATTGAACATCGTTTGGAAGATGCACTGTACAAAGACGTAGATCGTATCGTGGTTGTTGGTGATGGCACGATTGTGGCAGATATGACACCAGATGAGCTGCTTTCCGGTGATATTTTAAAGCAGCAGGGGATTCGCGAACCGCTTTATGTGACAGCGCTGAAGCATGCAGGTTGTGAGATTGCTGCAAAAGATCACCCGGCGCATGTGGAGACGATGGATTTTGCACCATATCAGGCAAAAGTACAGGATTGGTTTGCAAGTGCGGCACAATCTTTAAAAGAAAAAAGAAAAGAACAGGTGCTTGCAGTAGAACATCTGAGTTTTGCATATGATGATAAGCATCCCATTTTGCATGATATTGATTTTTCAGTGCAAAAAGGAGAAATGCTTAGTATCGTTGGGAAAAATGGTGCTGGAAAAACAACACTTTCCAACTTGATTTGTGGATTCTATGAGCCGAGTGAAGGACGGATTTTACTAGATGGCCAGGATATATCACCGCTATCGATTAAGGAGCGTGGAGAGCACATTGGGCTTGTGATGCAAAACCCAAACCAGATGATTTCTAAGGCTATGATTTATGAAGAAGTGGCGTTAGGTTTGACGGTTCGAGGTGTTCCGGAAGAAGAAATTAAAGAACGTGTGTATGAGACGTTAAAGATTTGCGGTCTATATCCATTTCGTAACTGGCCGATTTCTGCACTCAGTTTTGGACAGAAGAAACGTGTTTCCATTGCATCTATTCTTGTCATGAATCCAGAGATTATGATTTTAGATGAACCGACAGCGGGACAGGACTATCATCATTACACGGAGATTATGGAGTTTTTGAAACGTGTCAATGAAGAGTATGGTACGACAATTATTATGATTACACATGATATGCACCTGATGTTAGAATATACGGATCGTGCGATTGTTATTGCAGATGGGCATATGATTTCAGACGATACACCGGCAAACATTTTAACCAATCGTGAGATTTCAGACCGCGCATATCTGAAGCAGACATCGCTTTACGATATGGCGGAAAAATGCGGCATTTTGGCACCTTCTGAGTTTGTTGAATGTTTTATCAACTACGAAAGGACGGTGCGATAATGGCAAAATTACTTAGTTATGAAGAAAAAGGCACATGGATGGAACAACTCTGCGGTGTGACAAAGATGATTTTTTTCCTTGCCTGGACGATTACCTGCATGCTGACCTATGATACCAGAGTGCTTGCGACGATGCTTGTGATTAGTCTGATTCTGTTTAAACTTTCCAAGACCAGCTGGAAACAGATTGGCTCTGTTTTTAAAGTGATTATGGTATTTATGCTGATTAACGTTTTAGCTATTTTTATTTTTGCACCATATCAGGGCGCACAAATTTATGGCACGGAGCATATTCTTTACGATTTTGGTGGCAGATGGGTGATTACCCAGGAACAGCTTTTTTATGAACTGAATGTGGTAATCAAGTACTTTACAATTGTACCGTCAGTTTTTATGTTTATCATTACGACAAATCCATCAGAACTTGCGGCATCTTTGAATCAGCTTGGAATAAGTTATAATATTGGGTATGCAATCTCGCTTGCTCTCCGTTATATTCCGGATGTGCAGGACGATTACCATAAGATTAAAAACGCGCAGGAAGCACGTGGTATTGAGATGTCAGGAAAAGCAAAACTGATGGACCGTATCAAAAGTGTGACAGCGATTATTTTCCCATTGGTATTTACGAGTATGGATCGGATTGATACGGTTAGTAATGCCATGGAGCTGCGCGGCTATGGAAAACACAAAAAACGTACCTGGTATATGGGACGTAAGCTGGCTGTAGCAGATTATGTGGTGATGGCTGTTACGGTGATTTTTATGATAATAGCCCTTGTGATTACATATCATGATGGAAGTAGATTTTATAATCCATTTATTTAAGACAAGGTGGGTAGGCCTATGAAAAAAAAAGGCAAAATTGTATGTAGTGTGCTGGTAATCATTCTTGCCACGTTCGGCGGAATGTTTTATGCATGGGCACAGAAGCCAAGCTCGCGTATGCTGCTGTCTTCCCTGTATTTTATGGAAGTGACATTAAAAAATCCGGGGTATCTGCTCCATGATATCAACATTATGGAGATGTTCCGGGAATATGGAAACGGCGATACGGCATTGACAGGAAAAGTTGGTTTATCCGGCATGCAGCAGGCAAAATCATCCATTTATTTTGATGTGGATGCGAAGCGTTCTTTTGCGCAAAAGCGAATCTCTGCACAAACAGATATGAATCTGGTGTGGATAGAGATGGGAGAACTGGATTTTTATGCGGAAGATCAGACGGTATATATGGATGCACCACTACTGGGAGAAGATATAGGATATGCGTTTCCGACAGGTCAGAATCTTTTTTTGAAAATGCCGGATCTGACATCGGATATTGATAAGGAGTGGTTCAAAGATCACCTGGGAGATATTGCAGAACTGACGAATCAGATTGACATAGAAAAGACGGGAAAGACACTAAAGGATGAGGACGGAACGGTAAGTGAAGAGTTTGTTGTCACCATTCCACAGGGAACAGGGCAGTTTCTTTGGGATTTGATCGGTATGGAGCCACCGGATTATGATGTTGTCTATTCGGTATATCTGACAAAACAGAATCATTTGCGTCGCTTGTCGATTGATTTGTCGGATGTGTTAGAAGGAGCTTCTTTGACGATTGATGGTGAAGATATCGGTACCGCATATTTTTACTATGAACTGCCGGAGAATGAGCGCGTAGAAATGACTATGACGCGAAATCCAAAGTATTCCCGTTGGATGGATGTGGAAGTGGATTATTTTGCCAATAATAGCAAAACATATAGGATGACAACGCATTTAAGCTGGCAGGAAACGGAAGACGGATTTAGTCTGAAGGCGACCGATATGCGTATGAGCTGCGATATGGATCAGCTGGCAAAGGGGTACTTTAAGGGCGAGGTAAAGAAAGCCAAAGAACCATTGCCGGACTTATTTGGAGAAAAGACAGATTACATACACAACTTAGAAGTGATTGACTGGAAAACTGTGCGTGATGATACGGAAGGATTTGTCAACGAAGTGTTAGGTAAGACATCATTTTCTGTATTTATGGATGATTAAAAATAAAAAAGAGAGTGTATCGTCGAAGATTTGAGGTTTACCTCAGTTCTATGCAGCGATACGCTCTCTTTTTACATGTTAACACTTTTCTGGTTCTGGATAATCTACACCGAAAGTATCAACGGTAACTTTTTTCATTTTCTGTTCTGCAACCGGACGATCAGAATAATCAGTTGGTGTTTCTGCAATCTTGTTTACCACATCCATGCCTTCGATTACCTGACCGAAAGCTGCATATTCGCCGTCAAGATGTGGGCTTGTCTGGTGCATAATAAAGAACTGGCTTCCCGCAGAGTCAGGAATCATGGTACGTGCCATGGAAAGAACACCCGGTGTGTGCTTTAAATCGTTCTGGAAACCATTGTGTGAAAATTCACCTGCAATAGAATAACCAGGACCGCCTGTGCCTGTACCGGTCGGGTCTCCGCCTTGTAACATAAAACCGCGGATAACACGATGGAAGATGATGCCATCGTAGTAGCCCTTCTGAATCAAAGAAATAAAGTTGTTTACTGTGTTTGGCGCAATCTCAGGATATAATTCTGCCTTCATGATGTCGCCATTTTCCATTTCTATGGTTACGATTGGATTCTGTGCCATATGAAAATACCTCGTCTTTCTAAAAAATCTCTGTGAAACGTATTATAGGCGATATGCTAAGCTCTGTAAAGGAAAATAAAAATTCATAGTTTTCGAACTTTTGAAACAATTTAAAAAGCACTTGCAAAATGTTAGCAGTGCTGTTAGTATCAATCTCACCATCTTTTGGATGGCATCTTTTTTCAAAGGCGCTTCGCCTACTTATTCCGCAGATATTTGCTTTATGTCCTTTGGTATGAAAAGAAAGGATAACAAATTATGCAAGATATTATAAAAGAATATGGACCAGCAATGATTACTGTAGTTGTTATTGGAGCGATGTTGATTTTGGTCTCGACACTGATTGGTAGCGATCAAAACAGTGTTGTGGGAAAAGCATTTTCACAGTTACTGACGTATTTCTTCACAAAAAATGCACTTTAAGGGGGAAATATGGCAGAACAGATGCTTTTTTTAGATAAAACAGGCGAATTTTTTGGACCGTTATATCCGTATATCATTGACGACGATATCACGGATGTGGATTATAACGGGCGGGAAGTATGGATTACAGATTGTAACAATTGTCGCCATGTATGTCCAGATTTACAGTTGACGGAAAGCTTTATTGATCAGTTTACAGGACGTGTGGCAAATGGCGTCAGCAAGGCGTTTAACCGGCAAAATCCCATATTAGAAGCAGAGACAGCGAGCCTGCGTATTACGATAGTACATGAATCTGTCTGTATGAGCGGGCGCAGCATCTGTATCCGAAAATCACTCCCGTATATGCGATTGGATGAAAGACAGATGATTGCAGATGCCTATTGCAGTAAAGACGTGTTAGACCTGTTACTATGCTGCGTTGCAGAACATAAAAATATTGTTGTGGTGGGAGAACCGGGGGCAGGAAAAACCGAGTTATGCAAGTTCTTGTCTGGGTTTATTCCTAGGGATGAGCGTGTGATTACGATTGAAGACACGATGGAATGGCATTTTAAAAGTTTACATCCGTCGCATGATTGCTTAGAACTGCGCGTAAACCGGCAGATGGATTACACACAGGCAATTAAGACATGTCTGCGTCTGAATCCGAAGTGGATTATGTTGTCGGAGACGCGTTCCAAAGAGGTGGTTTATCTGATGGAATGCCTAAGTACAGGGGTACATGGTATCACGACACTGCATACCTCAGATGTGAGAAAAATCCCGGATCGCATGCTGAATATGGCGGGAAATGAACGGGATGCCAATCGTATGGAAAATGACATTTATTCTTTTATTGATGTGGGGATTATGGTAAGGCGGCGGAGTGAAACGGATGCTCTAGGACGACAGCATATACGCCGTTTTATTGATCAGGTATGTTTTTTTACGCGGGAAGACGGCATTAACCGTGTAGAGAGTATTGTCGAGGATGGAGAACTGATCGGAGACAACTTAGAGCAAAGGAGGGGGACATATTATGAAACCAAAGTTGCTGTGGGATGAATTGAAAAGATATGGTTATGTCTTTTCGGTAAAAAGAGGCATTTTGATGTATGGGATGGTGGTAGCATTTGCAATCGTGTGCGGGAAGTTTTTTCGGTTAGATCACATGTATCTGTTCCTTCTTTGTCTGTGGTGCGCATGCTTGTTTCCGTTTTTCTTGCGCAATTTGTATCGCAACCGCTATGGGCAGAGACAGTTTGTGGAAATCAATAGTTACATGGAGCAATTTTTATATTCTTTTCAGAAATCAGGAAAAATTCTTGTGACATTAAAGGATGTAGAGAAATTATTTGCAAACGGTGTGATGCATACGCGCATTCAGGAAGCCATTGCTTATATTGAGGATACCTATGATGAAGATTATGTTGAAAAAAGGGCGTTGGCAATGATTGAGCGGGAATATCCGATACATCACGTGGCAATGATACATCGTTTCGCGTTGCAGGTAGAGGAAAAAGGCGGCGAATACGGAGAGGCAATCCGCTTGATGTTAGATGCTAGACGGATGTGGGCAGACCGTTCGTATGAGCTGTTAAAAGAAAAGAAACGAAAACGAACACAGATTTTGATTTCTGTGCTGGTTTCGCTTTTGCTGTGTTCCGTCTTTGTCTATGTGGCAGAACGCGTATCGTTGTCCATTACCGGTTTTGCCGTTGTAAAGGTGGTCACACTTTTAACGCTGCTGCTGGATCTCTGGATTCTTTATGTAGCGGATCGCAAACTTTCTATGGAAAGCATGGATGAGACCTACGACGAAAAAGAACTGTTGCGCCAATATGAAAAAGTAAAACGCAGTGAAGAGAAAAAACATGCAGAGTTAGGCACGCGAATTGCCAAGAAAAATGTATCGCGTGCTTTGCAAAAGATGTTTCCTCAGTGGTTACTAGAAGTGTCTTTATTGTTACAGAGTGAAAATGTACAGGTGGCGATTATGGAATCTTATGATGAGGCGCCGGTATTGATGAAGCCTGCTTTACGTGAATTGATACAAAAGCTGCAGCTGCGGCCTACCGATATGGAGCCGTATCTGGAATTTTTGCAGGAATATGCTTTGCCGGAGGTGCAATCGTCGATGAAAATGCTTTATGCCTTATCCGAAGGGACAGGAGGAAATGCCAATAACCAGATCAGTGACATTATACGGCGAAACCAATTACTTTTAGATCAGGCGCAGAAGATGAAAAATGAAGATGCACTCGGAGGGCTTTATGCGCTGTTTTTAGCACCGCAGCTGACGGGTGGCGCTAAGATGCTTGTGGATATGGGAATGCTGTTTTATGCCATGATGGCAACAAGTGCACTTGGCGTGTAGGAGGAGAAAAATGGAAGTTATTGTAAAGTCTTTTATTGGAATATTTTGTTTGCTGCTGTTGACGGTAACCGGGATTGGCATTACGTCGGCATCGGTGGCATCGCGTAATGCAGATTCTTTTTTAGCTTCCTGTGTGGAACGCATGGAAGATTCGCATTATGCCAAGAGTGTAGTAGAGGCATGCCAGGCGGATGCAGAAGCGCAAAATTATGATTTGCAGGTGGAATGGAGTACACCTGCAGGAAAAGAGAGGGCAGCGTACGGAAATGTGGCGCTTACGTATGTATATGGAATGCCATTTTTTGATTTGGAAAACACAAGGGTAATACATGCAGAATTATGGTGAGAAAGGAAAAAACATGAAGGAAATTATGCAAGACTACGGCATGGCATTGTTTTATGCCGTGATCGGTGGTGGGATTTGTGGTATCTTTTTAAGAACCATTGGGATGCTTAGTATATAAGAAAAAGGGGGCAGAAAAGACATGAAAGATGTGTTGGAAGAATATGGAGAAATGTTATTTGCAGTTATCGCAGCCATTCTTTTGGTGGGTCTGTTCTGGGGGGATTTGCGGGGGCTGATGGGAGAAAGTTTAAGGTTTGCGCTATTACGGATGATGGGATAAGGGGGATACATGACGGAGATTATCAGAAACTATGGGAAAATATGTCTGGCAGTTATGATTTGTGGCATGCTGCTTGCAGTATTTTGCTATATGCAACATGCAGATACGCAAGGACTGCGGGAAGCATTGGGAGGTCAGATGAAACAGCAGATGGATATAGCAGAACCTGTGCTGCAGTCCTCAGCTGTATTGCATGCCAGTAAACAGCGTGCCGTTCCAATGGTGCGCAGTCATACGCTGCATACAAACAAAGCATACAGTGTAAAAGATATGCTTGTGGTGACGGACGCAGACGGACAAGAAGCGTTTGTCAGGATTTTTGACATGGAGGATAGAAAAGACGGCACAAGTGTGGATAAGCTTATCACAGAAAAACAGCAGGAAATGTATATGTTTTCCCATAGCGGTGTGTATCGCGCTAAGGTGGAACTGTGGGATACGCAAGGAGCGACCGAATATGGCTATTTATACATACGCGTCGAAGACTGAGGGGAGGAAAATGCGCTATGAAATACATTATCTATGGAATCGTAAGCTGTGCGCTATTGGTATTGTCTGTTGTGATGGTTTTAACGGTGGAAGGGCGCGTTGACAGAGAGCATACGCTTAGAGAAGCAGTGACATTGGCAGTAGATGCAACGATGAAAGAAACCTGGGAAAAAGGACAGGAAAACGTGGATGAAGCCAAATGGCAAAAACAGTTTTGTGTACGTTTAAAGAAACAGTTAGAGGGCATGAAAACATCTGGAGATATTCAGGTAGAGATTTATGGAGTGGATATAGAAAAAGGACTGTTGTCCGTGCGCGTGACGGAGACTTTTTTACATCCGAATGGAAAAAAGGGAACCTGCAGTGTGACGCAGACGGCAGTGATTGATCAAAAAAAGGAAAAAGAGAATTGTACCGTTTCCTTTTTTGTGGATGGAAAGCTATGGCAGGCATATGAGGTGACGGAGGGAAGCTCTTTTTTGCTTCCGGATACGCCTGTGAAACAGGGACAGACGTTTGTGGGATGGTCGATGATGGAAAAAGAATGGAAAGAGGCAGATTTTCCGAAAAACGTTGTGATGACACAAAATTATTATGCTTTTTTTAAGTAAAACGAGGGGAGGGCATATGAAGAGAAACTACATAAATAAAATAAAGAAGATGACAACAGCAATTTTTATAATCATCATGATTTTAGGGCAGACAGTTACGGTCAATGCTGTTGAGAATATAGAGGACACAGAGGATAACGAGTATGCATACATAGAAGAGAAGCAGGAAGAAGAGAAACTGGAAGAAAAGGAGAAGGAAAACAATGAAAACGCAGAAAACACAGAAACCAGGAAAAATGAGCCGGAGAAGGTGACTTTGGAAGAAGAAAAGACGGAAAAGGAAGAAGATGGCGAGTCAGAGATAGAAGCATGTATGTTGGAAATGGATGAGAATGCTTTGCTTAGCAGACAAGCAGCACGATCCGGTGGTGGTTGGGATGGAGACTACTGGAAATGTGCTTCCCAATGGGATATGATTATTGGCGTGTTTCAACATCACGCAAGAAAATTGGTTCTTGTGAGTGATGTTGTGATGAAATCTAATTGGATGATTACAGATGGGGGAAGCTATACGATCCGTGGGAATGGTCATCAGCTTATCAATGACATGGAAAATCCTGGACCTATGATTGTCGTGCATAATGGTTCGACGTTAATTACCGAAGGAAACCTTACATTGAATGGAAACTGTCATAGAAACAATGGTACAGCGCAGGAGGGAGGCTCTTCTGTGGTGGATTGTGTCAACTCCACATGGTATGGAACGGATACGACCGTATGTAATAACTGGAATGTTGGATATAGTGGTGTAGATCACTTAGGAGGTGGAACAGGATATAATATCGTTGCGGAAGATGGCTCGGGACGTTCCGCAAAAGGTGTTTTTCGAAATTGTGTGGCTTATAATTGCGATGGTGCAGCTTTTTTTGCACGTAATACGGATGGATGTGGAGCTACGATTTCCTGTGATAATTGCAGGGCGTATGACTCTTCCTGGGGATTTATGACAATAGATGCGGCTATGTATCTAAATCATTGTGATGCGAATGCCAATCGATACGATCAAAATAAATTTATGTACGGAGGCGCAGGGATATCCTATATGGGAAATGCAAGTGGAAACGCTGCGGATTGTGTGAGTCGGGGAGCGAACTGTGGTCTGTGGGTAAATGCAAATAATTGTATTGAGATAAAAAATACAAAGCTATTGCAGAGCCCGATAGGTGTATATGTGACAGCAGGACAGGCAGCAAAGTCGTATCTGCTCGAGAATTGCGATATTTATGAAAATACGACAGGAATCGGTAATGGATTTTTTAATCGACCAGTGGGAGAAGTGCGCACATCGCACATTCGAAACAACAAAGCTGGGATTATAAATGGTGGTACCATTACAATGTCAGAGAACGAGGTTTTTGATAATAACGTAGGCATTGAGAATGGGGACGGAGCGTGCATCATACAAAAAGGAGGCGTTATCCGGGAAAACACAAAGTATGATGTGGAGCAAAAAGGCGAGTATCAGTGCAGTGGTAATGTGAGTATCTCTGGAAATGGTATCTGGCTTGCAAAAAATCGAAAACTGACGCTTGTAGGAGAGTTGACTGGAGATTATGCGGCAATTCCTCTTACATTAGAAGAAGAAAAACCAGTAGTCGGGCGAGTGGTGGTATGGTGTGCTTACAATCCGACGTACGACACCGCCGATCAGATGAAAAACAGATTCCAACTAACCAATGCGTATACAACGACGGTGACGAATCAAGGGCAGGGATATCGTACGGCAGTTCTTCGTGCAGGAACGGGTGAAAATGCGCCGGTTGGTCAGATTGTTGCATCGGAATATTATGATGTGACGTTTGATGGGAATATCGTCAATGCGCATGTAACCTTTTCTTTGCCGGATACACAGCAGCTATTCTGGAAAGAAACGCAGACGCTGTATGCACCCGAAGGAAAGGTTTATTATGATGGCAGGGATTTTTATGCCCTGCGACAGGTGGGATGGAGTAGAGAAGCACTTGCGCATCCAAGTGAGTGGCATGTTGGAACGGAACGGACATTTACAGGCACCGAGAGTGTACAGGACTATCGTTTCTACGCACAATATGAGGTGGTTACCGATGTGCAAATCTGTGGTAATGCACAAAGTGCAGGCGAGGATTATGTGCTGCATGATTGCGTGGGAAGTGTTATTTTGCCGCAAAATACGTTTGAACGGCAGGAAATAAATACAGTCTACGATGCGAATTTTGAAAAAGAAGAACAGCAGAAAAAGATATATACGCATACGGGTTGGGCAATGCGCCCGGATGCAATTTATCGGGATGCAGATGTACGAGGCTGCGGCACATCTTTTGAACTGACACAGTGGGAAATGAATTTGCTTCGGGAAGGAAAAGAGGAAGTCGGTAGTAATGGGAAGTTTGCAGATGTCGTCTTTTACAGTGTCTGGGATACGCCGCCGGAGATTGAGGCACATAACCGCTATTTTTCCAAGGAGGAAGTAGAAAAAGGCTGCGTGACTGAGGAAACATTGCTTCGAACAGCAAAAATGACAGATGCTGAAGATGGGGATGCGCTTATAAAGAAGGTGGAACTTCCCACAAAAGAGGTGCTGATGCAATTGGGTGATATGGGCTATATCACGGCGCGTTACATTGCCGAAGATGGTGTTGGAAATCGTACAGAGCGTTTGATTAAGATTGGCATTACAGAAGGCGGCATCTACCAGGGAAAGTATTGTGATACCAATGCAATTGTGATCCGGCGCATTGACGAGGAGAATTACCAGAAAAAAACAGAGCAGGAAGGTGGCTTGATGGAACAGTCTCTTTGGTATGAAGAGGCGGTCTACCGGCAAAAAATACAACAGACTTTTAAAAATCTAAAACAGGAAAAAGCAGTCTTTACCGATAAATTCACACTATAAATCAAAAGCAGAAATCAGAATTACATGCAGCGAAGAGAAAAGCTATGCGAAGAATGCTTGATTTCTATAGGAAAAATTATATAATAGTATGAAATAGCGAGATATAAAATAATAAAGGAGTGATGTTTTTTTGGATACGGTCTCGATACTTCAGTTAGTGATTTTGGTTGTTTTATTGCTTTTGTCAGCATTCTTTTCGTCAGCGGAAACGGCGCTTACAACAGTCAATAAGATTAAGATGAAAACGATGGCAGATGAGGGCGATACGCGTGCACAGTGCGTTCTTCGTGTGACAGATGATTCAGCAAAGATGCTGTCTGCGATATTGATTGGGAATAATGTGGTGAATCTATCCGCGTCGTCTCTTGCAACGACACTTGCGATACGATTGCTTGGCAGTGTGGGAGCAGGAATTGCGACGGGGCTGCTGACTTTATTGATCCTGATTTTTGGTGAGATTTCGCCAAAGACACTTGCAACATTAAATGCAACAAAAATTTCTCTGGCATATGCAAAGTGTATTTGGGCATTGATGGTCATTCTGACGCCGGCTATCTTTTTGGTAAATAAATTATCCTTGGTATTTTTACGCTTGCTTCGTGTAGACCCGAATCAGAATGAGGGGGCGATCACAGAAGAAGAATTGCGTATTATGGTCGATGCCAGTCATGAAAGCGGCGAAATTGAAGGAGAAGAGAGAGAGTATATCCATAACATCTTTGATTTTACAGATGCAACGGCAAAAGAGATTATGATTCCACGTATTGATATGACGATGGTTAATGTCAACTGGTCATATGAAAAACTGGTGGAGACATTTAAAGAGGATATGTTTACCAGATTGCCGGTGTATGAAGGTGATACAGACAATATTATTGGCCTGATCAACATGAAAGATATGATTTTGGCACCAAAGAATGAGGCGTTTTCCATTCGCGATTACTTGCGCAAGGTTTATTTTACCTATGAACAGAAAAACACTTCTGAATTATTTGAAGAAATGCGAAAAGAGAGATTAAGCCTTGCCATTGTTTTGGATGAGTATGGTGCAGTTGCCGGTTTGGTGACATTGGAAGACTTGTTAGAAGAGCTTGTGGGTGAAATCCGTGATGAGTTTGATGGAAACGAAGAAGACGATCTGATCCAGGTGAGTGACCGGGAATATGACGTTTTGGGTTCCATGAATTTAGAAGATTTATGTGATGCACTGCATCTGGACTTTATATCAGAAGATTATGATACCATTGGAGGCTATTTGACAGGGCTATTTGACCATTTTCCACAGGAGGGGGAGGTCTATGTCACAAGTGATGGCATTATGCTTCGTGTGGAACAGGTTGATAAAAAAAGAATTACGAAAGTGCACATCAAACTGCCAAAGGCAGAAGAAATGACAGAAACAGAATAAAAGGAGAAGGCCGGTACAATCAAAGTGGTGTACCGGCTTTCTTTTTTTATTTACGTGCAATATAGTCATCGGTTACGATTAAGGTCTCGTAACCGTCGTTTTGCAGTTTGCGTTGTAAACGAACCGCTTCATCTAAGTTGTCGACAGGACCGACCCAGATGGCAATCAGACCGCCTATGCGTTTCCAGACAGTAGAGTATCCCTGGGCATTAAGCTGCTGCATAAGATAAACGGCATTTTCAGGATAACGGAACAAACCAACCTGTACATAATATAAGAAACGTGGAGTATCATCTGGTTTTGGCAGCGGATCCAGATCGCATGGATGATTGGTTAAGCAGCGGCGCATAGAAGCGAGTGGATCTGCGTCAGAACTTTGTGATGTGCGCATAGAATCTATGGTATCGTCTGACTGCATAGCCATAGAAGGCGCGGCATTGGTTCTCTGCAGAGGCATAGAAGCTGTGGCATCATTTTGCTGCATGGACATAGAAGCTGTGGCATCATTTTGCTGCATAGGTATAGAAGCCATGATATCGTCTGGCTGCATAGAAGATGCGGAGGTCTCTTTTGAACTGGTAAGAGGAAGTGCACGTTCTACGCCTGTGGCGATAGCATTTGCAATCGCATCAAATTTTTCGTCAAACAACCGGTTGTCTTCCACGGAATTAATAAAACTTACTTCCAGTAAAACAGCAGGCATGGATGTACGGCGCAATACGACAAGTTCTTTGCGGGATTCGATGCCAAGATTTTTAAAACCAATGGATTCCAATTCTTCGTTGACATTTTTGGCAACGCGCAGCGCCAATGGATTCTTGTCATACACAAGAGCCTGCACGCCCTGATAAAGATCCGGCGTTTCTGCAAAGTTACGGTGGAAGGACAGAAATAGGTCTCCACCGGCAGAATTTGCAATCTGCGCTTTATCATAAGGCGAATCATAGCGGTCATCGGTACGTGTGTAGATAATCTGGTATCCTGCGTTTTGTAATTCCTGACCGACGGCCAGGGCTAATCTCAAGTTATCGTCTTTTTCTTTTCGGTTTTCATAGACGGCACCGGGGTCAAAACCGCCGTGACCAGGATCTATAATGATGGTTTTTGACATGAGAAATCCTTTGCACATGTTTTTAATAGCCTATGCAAAGCATGCATAAATGTGAACCGCTTCTATACAAAGAATGAGATTTTTGGTATGATTAAAGTTACGAAAATGAATAGGAAACAAAAAAGAAAGAAGAAATTGTAATGAAAAAAAGAGTAGTATTGATCACACTTAGCATCCTTCTTTGTATGAGTCTATTGACCGGATGTGGTAATAAAGCAGCACAGCAGATGGCAGAAAATAAAGAAGCCGGTATCGCGGCAATGCAGTCTGCGGATTATAAGACAGCAGTGGAATCATTTGATGCAGCATTGTCTTTATCTGGTGGTAAAGTCAATGCAAATGTAGTTGATATATGTTTCTACAAAGCGGCGGCAGAATATGCACAGGGGAATTTGAAAGAAGCGATTGCGGTGTATGATTCCATCGTTGACTATGATGAGACAGATTATCGTCCATGCTTTTTACGAGGCAGCGTCTATCTGAATGAGGGCGAAAAAGAAAAGGCACTAAAAGATTATCAGGAAGCCGTCAGTCGTGCCGGCAAACAATATGAGTTGTATATTCTGATTTATGAAAATCTAAAAGCATCGGATCTTGAAGAAGATGGGAATACGTTTTTGGATGAAGCATTGGCATTAAAAGGAGATGCAGCAGAAGATTACCTGGGAAAAGGGCGCATTTATCTGGAACGAGGCGACTATAAGCAGGCGATCGAGACATTGCAGACAGCGGTAGATAAAAAGGCAGGCGAAGCAAAGGTATATCTGGCGGAAGCCTATGAAGTTTCAGGAGATGGTGATAAGGCATCGTCTTTATTAGCAGATTATGTGAAAGAAGAAAAACCATCCGCAGAAGCAATGGCATTGCTTGGCAATATGGAAGTGAAATCCGGCAATTACGACAAAGCCCTGACCTATTACCAGAAGGGAATCGAGAAGGCGGATGAGGATTCTATGCAGGATTTGTTAAAAGGAGAAATCGTAGCTCTTGAATATACCGGTGATTTTGCCACAGCAAAGGAAAAAATGGCAGAATATCTGGCAAAATATCCGACAGACCAGGCAGCACTCCGGGAGCAGATTTTTTTACAAACCAGATAAAAATACATAGGATTTATTAAATGTAAACTGAATAAGTAATAGAATTCCCATGGAATCGGCGTTCCACGGGGATTTTTTTATGTTTGTGGTAAAAGTGACGAAAATACTATATATAGTGAAATGACATTGACCTATGCACCATATTTTGATACAATTTGTTCATAAATGGCGTTTGAACGGAGTATGTGTCGCTATACATAAGAGTTTTTATCGTTACGTTTTTGGGAAAGGTGGATTTGAAATGTTTGAAGTTGTGAAAAGGGATGGACAAGTAACAGAGTTCAATTTGGGGAAAATTAATGATGCAATCGCTAAGGCATTTGATGCGACACAGATGGCTTATAATGATGACATTATTGGATTGTTATCCCTGCGTGTATCAGCACATTTTCAGGAAAAAATCAAAGATGGCAAAATATCAGTAGAAGCAATTCAGGACAGCGTGGAGACTGTTTTGGAACAGACAGGTTATACAGAAGTTGCCAAGGCTTATATTTTATATCGTAAGCAGCGCGAAAAAATGCGTAATATGAAATCTACAATCTTAGATTACAAGGAAGTCATCAATAGCTATGTGAAGGTAGAAGATTGGCGTGTGAAGGAGAATTCTACGGTAACGTATTCGGTTGGTGGTTTGATCCTTAGCAATTCCGGTGCAGTGACAGCCAATTACTGGTTATCTGAAATTTATGATGAAGAAATTGCAGAAGCACATCGTAACGCAGATATTCACATTCATGATTTGTCTATGTTGACCGGATATTGTGCCGGATGGTCTTTGAAACAGTTGATCAAAGAAGGACTTGGCGGTATCGCGGGAAAGATTACATCTGCTCCGGCGGCACATTTGTCTGTTCTTTGTAACCAGATGGTAAACTTCCTCGGTATTATGCAGAATGAATGGGCTGGTGCACAGGCATTTTCATCATTTGACACATATTTAGCACCTTTTGTAAAGGTAGATAACTTAACTTATCGTGAAGTGAAGAAGTGTATCGAAGCATTTATCTATGGTGTCAATACACCAAGCCGTTGGGGAACGCAGGCACCATTTTCTAATATTACTTTGGATTGGACGGTACCTGCCGATCTTGCAGAACTGCCTGCTATCGTTGGCGGTAAGGAAATGGATTTCAAATATAAGGATTGTAAAAAAGAGATGGATATGGTCAATCGTGCATTCTTAGAGATCATGATTGAGGGAGATGCCAATGGTCGTGGATTCCAGTATCCAATCCCTACCTATTCGATTACAAGAGACTTTGACTGGTCAGATACAGAAAATAACCGTCTGCTCTTTGAAATGACAGCAAAATACGGTACACCATACTTCTCTAACTATATCAATAGTGATATGGAGCCAAGTGATGTGCGTTCTATGTGCTGTAGATTGCGTCTTGACTTACGTGAACTTCGTAAGAAATCCGGTGGATTCTTTGGCGCCGGTGAAAGCACAGGATCTGTGGGTGTTGTTACCATCAATATGCCGCGTATTGCATATCTTGCAAAAGATGAAGCAGACTTTTATGCACGCTTAGATCGCATGATGGATATTGCAGCAAGATCCTTAAAAATCAAGCGAGGCGTTATTACAAAGCTTTTGGACGAAGGTTTGTACCCATATACAAAGCGTTATCTTGGAACATTTGATAACCATTTCTCAACCATCGGTCTGATTGGTATGAATGAAGTGGGATTAAATGCAAAATGGCTTGGTATGGATTTGACACACGAAGAGACACAGCAGTTTACAAAGGATGTATTAAATCATATGCGTGAGCGTCTTTCTGATTATCAAGAAGCATATGGTGATTTGTATAACCTTGAGGCAACACCAGCAGAGTCTACCACATACCGTCTGGCAAAACATGATGTGGCACAGTTCCCAGATATTAAAACTGCTGGATATGAAGGAGATACACCATTTTATACCAACAGCTCACATCTGCCAGTGGAATATACATCAGATATTTTTGATGCTTTGGATATTCAGGACGATTTACAGACATTATATACATCAGGAACGGTATTCCATGCGTTCTTAGGGGAAAAGTTAGATGGTTGGGAATCAGCAGCAAAACTGGTTCGTACCATTGCTCAGAATTATAAATTACCTTATTATACATTATCTCCAACCTATTCTGTATGTAAGGAACATGGATATATTGCAGGAGAACATTTCACCTGTCCACATTGTGGCGCTAAGGCAGAAGTTTACTCAAGAATTACTGGTTACTATCGTCCGGTACAGAACTGGAACGAAGGTAAAACACAGGAATATAAGAACAGAAAGCTGTATGATATCAAGCATTCCGTTTTGAAAAAACCTGCAAAGAGTTTGGTGACCATCACGGAAGATGATGTAAAGATTGAACCGCTTCATAGCGTAAAGTATCTGTTTACAACAAAAACATGTCCAAATTGTGCTATGGCAAAAGAAATCCTAAAGGGACAGGAATATATTGTAATTGACGCAGAAGAAAATGAAGAGTTAACAAGACAGTATGGTGTTATGCAGGCACCAACGCTGGTTGTAGTAGATGGCAATCACACGAAGAAATATGTGAATGCATCGAATATTCAAAAATTTGTAGATGATGCACTGGTAAAATAATCGTGCATTAGAGACGTTGCTTCAGATGGAAGCAACGTTTCTGTATGTATATAGGGAAAGGAGAATAGAAGATGGGAATTCTGATTAAAAATGGACATCTTGTAAATCCGCCGACAAAGACGGATGAAGTCATGGATTTGTATGTAAAAGAGGATCGTATAGAAAAAATAGGAAAAGAACTGACAGCAACTGCAGAAGATCAGGTGATTGATGCGACAGGATGTTATGTATTTCCTGGATTTATTGACTTACACGTACATCTGCGTGATCCGGGATTGACGGAAAAAGAGGATATTGAGACGGGCTCCCGCGCAGCTGCACATGGTGGCTATACGACGATTGTTGCCATGCCGAATACAAAACCGGTAGCAGATTGCCCGGAAGTGATTCGCTATGTACACGATAAAGCAAAAAAAGTTGGATTGACACATGTACTTCAGGTGGGAAGTGTCACAAAAGGAATGGAAGGAAAAGAACTTTCTGATCTTACCGGTATGATTGAGGCAGGAATTCCGGCTATTTCGGAAGATGGAAAGAGTGTCATGGATTCTGGTCTGTATCGTGAGGCTATGAAGATTGTAGCAAAAGCAGGAATTCCGGTGCTTGCGCATTGCGAAGATATCAATCTTGTGCAGGGAGGCGTTATCAATCAGGGAAATCGTTCGAAAGAATTGGGCGTAAATGGTATCTCCAATGCCGTGGAAAACGTGATTGTTGCCAGAGATATTATGTTGGCGGAAGAGACAGGCGCTACCCTTCATTTGTGTCATTGCTCGACAAAAGAATCGGTTGAGCTGGTTCGCGATGCAAAGAAAAAGGGAATCAAGGTCAGTGGTGAAGTGTGTCCACATCATTTTACTTTGACAGAGGACGATATTGTTGCAGGAGATGCAAATTATAAGATGAATCCGCCACTTCGTACCAAAGAAGATGTGGAAGCCTTAAAAATAGGATTGCGTGATGGCATTATGGAAGTGATTTCTACAGACCATGCACCACATACGGCAGAGGAAAAGAAAAAAGATTTAAACCATGCGCCATTTGGCATTGTGGGAACGGAAACAGCAGCAGCACTTACGTATACAGAACTGGTGCAAAAAGGATATCTCAATCCGATGGGAATGGCTGAAAAAATGAGTACCAATCCAGCGCGGATTCTTGGTATTGATAAGGGAGATATCAGCGAAGGTCATATTGCAGATATTGTAATTTTTGATCCGAGAGCATCTTATGAGATTCATGCAAAAGATTTTGCAAGCAAAGGAAAAAACACGCCATTTGAGGGCAGAGAAGTTACAGGGCGTGTTGTGACAACAATTTTAGACGGACAGGTTGTATATCGCGCGTAGGTAGTTTATGATGAAAAAAGAAAAAAACGAGTGAGGGTAACGATATGATTAACAAGTTAAACGAAAAAATCAAAAAAACAGGAGCACCGATTGTTGTAGGATTAGATCCGATGCTTTCTTATTTGCCAAGCCAGCTTCTTAGTGCAGCTGTTGCAGAAAAAGGAGAAAGTCTGGAAGCTGTTGCAGATGCTATTTTCGCATATAACAAGGCAATCGTAGATGCTACGTATGATCTGATTCCAGCAGTAAAGCCGCAGATTGCGATGTATGAACAGTTTGGATTGCCGGGATTGGAAGCATTCAAAAAGACCGTAGATTACTGTCATGAGAAAGATCTTGTGGTTATTGGAGATGTGAAGCGAGGAGATATTGGTTCAACTTCCGCAGCATACGCTACCGCACATCTTGGAAAGGTGGCTGTTGGAAGCAAAATGCTCACACCATTTGATGAGGACTTTGCAACGGTAAACCCATACCTTGGCAGTGATGGAATTGACCCATTTGTTAAGGTTTGTAAGGAAGAAAAGAAGGGTATTTTTGTACTTGTTAAGACATCCAATCCGTCAAGTGGAGAATTTCAGGATCGCGTCATTACAGATGACAATGGAAAGCAAAGACCGCTATATGAATTCGTTGGTCAGATGGTGGATAAATGGGGTAGTGATTGCATGGGGGATGACTACAGCTATGTAGGTGCTGTTGTAGGTGCAACATATCCCAAAATGGGTAAAGTTTTACGTGAATTGATGCCAAAATCATACATTTTAGTACCAGGTTATGGCGCACAAGGCGGTAAGGGTGCTGATTTGGTACACTTCTTTGACAAGGATGGTTTAGGTGCAATCGTGAACTCTTCACGCGGCATTATTGCAGCATACAAGCAGGAACAATATCAGGCAAAGGGTATTACAGAAGAAAACTTTGCGGATGCAAGCCGTATGGCAGTAGAAGCAATGATTGAAGATATTAAAACAGCATTAAACTAACAAGGGGATAAAACGATGGCAAAAGTGCAGGAAATGGCAATTGTATTAGAACAAAGAATTTTGGCAGAAGGCGTTTACAGCATGTGGCTGTCAACGAGCATCGCAAAGGAAGCAGTCCCGGGACAATTTGTATCACTTTATTGTGAAGAACATAGTCGTCTGCTTCCAAGGCCAATCAGTATTTGTGAGATTGATAAAAAACGTAGTGCGATTCGTCTGGTATACCGTTTGGCGGGAGAGGGAACAAAAGAATTTTCTGCTTTACAGACAGATGATGAGGTGAAGGTTTTAGGACCTTTGGGAAATGGCTTTCCACTGGAAGGAGAACACCCAATTGTCATTGGAGGTGGTATTGGTGTGCCTCCAATGTTGGAATTGGCAAAATCTTTATCTGCAAAGGCAACGATTGTTTTAGGCTATCGTGATGAGCAACTATTTTTAAAGGAACAGTTTGAAGATTACGGTCAGGTGGAAATTGCCACAGATAATGGGTCTGTTGGCGTGCATGGAACGGTGGTGGATGTATTAGAACAGAAGCAGATTACCGGCGATGTGATTTATGCTTGTGGACCGAAACCAATGCTTGCAGCAGTGAAGCGCTATGCAATGGAACATGAGATCAAATGCTATGTTTCTATGGAAGAGCGCATGGCGTGTGGTATCGGGGCATGTCTTGGATGTGTATGCCAGACAAAAGAGGAAGATGCGCATTCACATGTACATAACACAAGAGTATGTAAAGATGGCCCAGTCTTTTTGGCAGAGGAGGTGGAACTCTAATGAATACACAAGTGACATTAGCAGGCGTTACATTAAAAAATCCAGTGATGGTAGCCTCTGGTACATTCGGTTCCGGGGAAGAATATAGCGAATTCGTAGATTTGAACCGTTTGGGCGCAGTTGTAACCAAAGGTGTGGCAAATGTGCCATGGCCGGGCAATCCTACGCCGCGTGTAGCAGAAGTAAGAAGTGGTATGTTAAATGCCATTGGTCTGCAGAATCCGGGGATTGATGTATTTTGCGAGCGCGATCTGCCATTTCTGGAGCAATACGATACAAAGGTAATTGTCAATGTCTGTGGAAAAACAACAGCAGATTACCTTGATGTTGTGGAACGTCTTTCAGATGAAAAGCGTGTCGATATGCTGGAAATCAATATTTCCTGCCCGAATGTAAAAGAAGGCGGAATTGCTTTTGGTCAGGATCCAAAAGCGGTAGAGACCATTACACGTGAGATAAAAAAGGTTGCAAAACAGCCGGTAATTATGAAACTCAGCCCGAATGTGACAGATATTACGGAGATGGCGCGTGCAGCAGAAGCGGGCGGCACGGATGTGTTATCCCTGATCAATACATTGACAGGAATGAAAATTGATATCAATCGTCAGACATTTGCCCTTGCAAATAAGACTGGCGGTATGTCGGGTCCGGCAGTACACCCAATTGCTGTGCGCATGGTGTATCAGGTGGCACAGGCAGTAAAAGTACCATTGATTGGTATGGGTGGTATTGAGACCGCAGAAGATGCAATTGAGATGATTTTGGCAGGCGCAAGCGCTGTTTCTGTTGGTACGGCAAACTTCTATCATCCAACGGCAACAATGGACATTGCAAAAGGTATCGAAAAGTATATGGAGCGTATGCACGTCGCAGAGCTCACCGATTTGATTGGAGCAGTGCATTAGGGAGCCAGAGGGGATAGCAATGTATTTGTGCTGGAAGAAAGAAATCAGGTGGTACGATAATGAAACAACAGGAAATCATAATACGGGAAGCAACCGTTGCAGATGCAGAGACACTCTGTGAAATCTATGCGTATTATGTAGAACATACAGCAATCACATTTGAAACGCAGGCGCCTTCGGTAGCAGAATTTACGGAGCGCATCTGTGCGATTCAGGAGTGGTATCCTTATTTTGTGGCAGAATGCCAGGGTGAAATTCTAGGATATGCATATGCGCATCGGTATCACGAAAGAGCTGCGTTTGGCTGGGATGTGGAAACGACTATTTATGTTCGTCAAGATAAAAAAAGAGCAGGCTTGGGAAAACTTTTGTACGAAGAACTAGAAACAGCATTAAAAAAACAGGGCGTTGTAAATTGTTATGCCCTTGTGGCAGAGCCAGAGCAGGAAGATGAGTATCTGACGCGGGACAGCATACATTTCCATGAAAAAATGGGGTATACGATCGCTGGTACGCTTCACTTTAGCGGCTATAAGTTTAACCGTTGGTATCATATGACAACGCTGGAAAAATTTATCGGAGAGCATGGATCCAAAATGGAAGCCATCAAGCCTTATAAGGCGGTCAGGTAACCGGAATATAATCCATCGATTTCTGGTGAAAAGTATTGGGAGAACGTGCGTGTTATGGACGTTGAAGGTGTGGATGATATGACATCTGTGTTTGGTAGAAATACCAGATGCGGATGTCTTTTTTATTATCTACCACTAGAATATGGATGAAGTATATTTACAAGCGTTCTTTAAAATGATAGAATTAAAGAACGAATTGAAAAGGCGGTGATGTGAGTGGATTATTATGTGGATCAGTTGAAAATGCTCATTGAGCAGAATGGTGGGATTGTATCAGCAGGAGATAT
Source organism: uncultured Pseudobutyrivibrio sp. (assembly GCA_900546435.1). Taxonomy (GTDB): domain Bacteria; phylum Bacillota; class Clostridia; order Lachnospirales; family Lachnospiraceae; genus Pararoseburia. Next base: position 28,183 of record URCQ01000001.1, read on the forward strand.
GCAGAAGGTTGGTATAGATAGAGTATGCCTTTACGAAAGTCTGAAAAAGGGAATTTTGTTAAAAGAATCTCATGGTAACTATGTACTGGCAGATGATCAGCCGGATGAATTTAAAATCATTCAGAGCAGATCGGATAAGTTGATTTTTTCACATGGAACAGCACTGTATTTACATGGGATATCGGATAAAGTACCGCATGATTTGGATATAACGGTTTCACAAGGCAACAATGTATCCAGAATAAAGAAGTGCTATGAAAATACAAAGTTTCATTATTGTAAAAAGGAACTATGGGATCTGGGTATTACAACTTTAAAAACACCACAGGGGTATGAAGTAAAAGCATATGATCTTGAAAGATGTATTTGTGATCTTATCCGAGATAAGAAGAATATTGATACTCAGATATATACGCAGGCAATGAAAGAATACTTTGGCAATATGTGCAATCCGAGAAAAATCATTAAATATGCCAGATGTTTTAAGTTGGAACAAAAGATCAGAACATATATGGAGGTACTGGGATGAAATACAGAACACCGGAACAGTTAAAGGGACAGGTGAGAAATTTTGGAGAAATGATTGACGTTCTTATAGGTTAATGCCCAGAATACTATCGGCGGAAACTTTGTATAGATGGCATAATGCAATGAGATGGCGGAACGGCATTTTTACTGCATTGTTCCAACGGAAAATCGATGGCAGATGGCGTGAAAGGATATTGAGTATGCAAAAAAAGAAAATAAAACTTCTATCTATTATCATTATAATTGTTTTCACGGTGCTCTTGGTCGGAGGTGTTTCTTATGGCAGGTATTACACCAGCCAAAAGAAAGAAGCCGAAAAAATAGAGAAGGAAAAGGAAGCACAGGAAGACAAAGAAAATGCAAAAGCAGCGGAAAAGAATGCAGATCAAGACGATATAGAGGAACCAGCGACAACAGAAAAAGAGCAGACAGTGGAAGAACCGGCAGATACAGATTTTGTGAAAATTACAGATTATATTCCGGATATCGTGGTCGATCTTAAGTATGCCACAGCTGATAATTTTACCGGAACCGTCATCTATGATTTTAAGGATGCCTATTTGCGCTATGGAACCGTAAAAAAACTTGCAGTGGCGCAGGAAAAATTCAAATCTATGGGATATTACATAAAAATCTGGGATGCATATCGCCCATTTGTGGCACAGGAAAAGTTATGGCAAGTCTGTCCAAATCCACGCTATGTTGCCAACCCAGCCAATGGTATGAAAGCACATAATCTGGGTGGAACGATTGATATGACACTTGTTACGTTTGCGGGAAATGAGGTGGAAATGCCGACGGCATTCGATGATTTTTCTCTCAAGGCAGATCGTGATTACAGTGATGTATCGGAAACGGCGGCAGAAAACGCCAGAATGATGGAAGGCGTGATGACGGAATGCGGCTTCCGTGGTTACGCAGGAGAATGGTGGGACTATTCCGATACAACAGCTTATGAAGCCTATGATTTCGAACCATAATTTCATAATTCTAAACTTTTCTTTAGAAAAAATCCCTTTAGCACATTAGGAAACTGCGTTATAATGATTTCATGTTGTTTCAATAAATAGGGGGTATAAATAATGAAAGAACAGGAAATCAAAGACATTTTAGAGAAACAAAGGGAATTCTTTCGGAGTGGGAAGACAATATCCGTAGAATTTCGCTTAAGACAACTGGAAAAGTTGAGAAAATCCATGGTCGCACATGAAGACGATTTGACAGAGGCCTTGAAAAAAGACCTTGGAAAAAGTCATATGGAGAGTATCATGTGTGAGGTTGGACTGACGATGTCAGAATTGACCTGGATGCAAAAACATTTGCGAAAGCTTGCAGGAGAAAAGAGAGTACATACACCACTTGGACAGTTTGCTGCCAGAAGTTTTCGCTCACCATCGCCGTATGGAACTGTGTTGATTATGAGTCCATGGAACTATCCGGTACTTTTGACATTGGATCCGCTGATTGATGCAATTGCGGCAGGAAATACGGTTGTGGTAAAACCGAGTGCCTATGCACCAAATACATTTACTGCAATGAAAACCATCATTGAGGAATGTTTCCCAAAGAAGTATGTTGCAGTTGTGGATGGAGGAAGAGCAGAAAACCAGGCACTGTTACAGCAGCATTTTGATATGATTTTCTTCACTGGCGGAAAGACGGTTGGACGTGAGGTACTGCGTCATGCAGCAGAATATCTGACACCGGTTACATTGGAGCTTGGTGGAAAGAGTCCATGTATTGTAGATGAGACAGCAAATATTGAACTTGCAGCCAGAAGAATTGTATTTGGTAAATACTTAAACTGTGGACAGACATGTGTTGCACCAGATTACATTCTTTGTGATAAAAAGATACACGACAAATTACTGAGTGCTATTTTAACGGAAATCGACAAGCAGTTTGGTGAAGAACCATTAAAGAATCCGGATTATGGAAAAATCATCAATGAGAAGCATTTTAAGCGTATTTTAGGCTTGATCAATCCGGATAAACTTGTTCGCGGAGGACAGTCGGATGAAGCAGCCTTGCGTATTGCCCCAACAGTATTAGATGGTGTTACATGGGATGATGCTGTGATGGGAGAAGAAATCTTTGGACCATTGCTTCCGCTCATTACTTTTGACAACTTGGATGAGGTCATCGATACCGTAGAATCCCATCCACATCCATTGGCATTCTATTTCTTTAGTGAGAGCAAGGCAGCACAAAAGAAGATGTTGGACCGCTGCCGCTTTGGTGGTGGATGTATCAATGATACCATTATTCATCTTGCGACAAGTGAAATGCCATTTGGTGGTGTTGGAGAGAGTGGTATGGGTGGTTACCATGGAGAAGCCGGCTTCGAGACATTCAGCCATTACAGAAGTATCGTGGATAAGAAGACGTGGATGGATTTGCCAATCCGTTATCAGAAATATACAGAAAAGAAAGAAAAAATATTGCGCAGATTCCTGTAAATATAAGAGGTTGAATGGTAGGAAGAAAGATATGAGAAAAGGTACTGCGAGATCCATTTTAATGCTAGGGATTTTTTACTTTGTATTTCTTGGTGCAGAGTATTATTTTGATAATATGATGGCCTTTGTGACAGATGCAGATGGCGTAGTATTAGCACAGAGCTATGTGTTAGGTAGTAGTGTGCTGGGATTTCTGCTGTATGCACCAATGGAAAAAATGATACCGGCAAAGATAAAGCGGCTGTTTTGGAGCGTGAGCAGTGCAGCCGTGATTCTGATGTTCTTTTTTATCAAGATTCATAGCGGCTATGGTCACACATTGCGCGCCGGTTTGTTTTTATTTTTGTTGCTTGGGTATTTTGGAAGTGGTGTGCATTATTTGGTGGCGCAGACTTTTACGGCAGAAATTGAGACAGAAAAATCGCATTTGGCACGGACAGTAGGCTGTGCCTATGCATTTGGGATTTTATTGCAGTTTATCAATAACAATTGTATTTCATCCGTAGCAGTGCAGGTGGTGTTCTTATGTCTGGCTTTTGCTGTTATGGAAGGCTTATTTATGGTAAAAGCACAGCAGGTCGAAGAGCAAGGAGAAACGCATCCGGTCATAGAAGCGGATGGTGTTGCACGAAAGACGGGTATGTTGTTGATTTTTATTGTCGCTCTCATGACATTTATTTTTGCAACATTAGATAACGCGGTGACATTGGTACATGCTGGTGGAGGTGCGGATATTGGACAATGGCCGAGGCTTTTACTTGCATGCAGTGGTTTGCTTGCAGGAGTTTTATATGATATCAAAAAAGGCGCTTACCAGAACATTATCATGTATTGCGTGATGATGCTTTCAACGATTTGCGTGGTTGTGATCACGTGCGGTGGACCATTTCTATTGGGATTGGTTGTATTTTATCTGTCAGCTGGTTTCTTTTCCATCTATTTTGCCAGCAGTTTTATGCGTCTTTCGTATGCAATGAAAGAGGAAAAGCTGTGGGCTGGACTGGGGCGTGCTGTCAACAATCTGTGTGCGGTGGGAACGGCTTCGATGTCACTGACACTGTTACATTCGCCAAGTTATGTCACCATTGTCATTGCGCTTGTGTTATTTGCCGTTACAAGCGTTCTGATTTTTGTATACCAGAGATCTGGGGATCAAATGCGATGGAAACAGGAAAATGCAATTTTATCGCAGGAAGCAGAAAAAACAGAAAAGATATTAGAAACACATAAGAAAAACGAAGAGGAATTGCTTGCACTTTTTTCACAGGAGTTTTCCTTAACACCACGCGAAGGGGAAGTGCTTGCGTGCATGCTTCATTCAGAAGATAATGTGACAGAGATGGCGACGCAGCTTGCTATTTCGCGGGCAGCATTGTACCGTCATATTTCGAATATGAATGAGAAAACAAATACCAAGGCAAGAATTGGTTTGCTCCAATTTTATTATGCCTGGATGCAGGAAAAATAAAGGATTTTGACAATTTGAGACATATGTCAACTCCCATATTACGACCGCATATGCTAGAATTTTACCCATCATTAAGTAGTAAATACGATGTTGGAGGGTGAGCGTATGCGACGACGTAATGTGGGAGTTTTTTGTTGTTTACTCTGCCTTGTATTGGCATGTTCTACCATGATGTTTGGATGTGGAAAAGCAAAGCAGGAAGAACAAAAGAGTTCGACAGAAAAGAAAACAGAAAACACGGTTGAACCGGAAGAAACTGGAGATGATGTAGCAGCAATTTTAAAAAATGCAAAGTATGTGGCTGTGATTCATGTAAAAATTAATCCTGAATTTAATATTTATCTTGATAAAGATGAAAATGTCGTGGCATTGGAATGCCTGAATGCAGATGCAAAGGATGCATATAGCAAGAAATCGTTTGCCGGGAAAACACTAGACGAGACATTACAGACTGTGGTTTCTATTGCAGCAGAAGAAGGCTACATGAAAGAAGACCAGACGGTAGCACTTACCATCACAGAATGTACGACCGATTTGAATGCTACCGAGTTACAAACCAAAATGGATAGCGTCGTAACGGAAGCGGCAAAGGAACAGGACATCACAATCACGACAGTGATGGATATGAGTGAAGAAGTCAGGACAGCACAAAAAGAGGCGGGATTGATCAAACAAGCATGTTCAAACTGTAATGGCACGGGAGATTGTCCGGATTGTGATGGCGGTCGCATGACGTGTCCTGCCTGTGGCGGTGATGGTATTGAGGAGTGTGGTAACTGCTTTGGTACCGGATTGGATCATGGAAATACATGTACTTTTTGCGGTGGCGCAAAGACACACACCTGTACGCATTGTGGTGGTGTTGGAATAGCAATGGATTGTCCTGTGTGCGGCGGTAGTTTTAAGTGCGTTGTCTGTGGTGGCAGCGGTACACTTTAAAATGGAATGGTGCGTTAAGAAGATAACCATACATAGATAAAAAAGCGACAAAAGGAGGAAGACAACATGAGAAAAACAAAAGGAAGGATGCGTGGAATCTTATCGCTGGTCTTAGCGATGCTCTTGATGGTAACGATGATTCCGGCAAAAAAAGTATTGGCGGAAGGAAAACCGGCAGGAAGTACAGCAGGAAATACAGGGAATCTGATGTTTCAATATGAAGATACTGCATTGGGATTTGGTTATGTAGAGTGGAAAGACGATACTGGAAATTGGCATACGCAGCAGAATGATGGTACAGTGACAGCGACTGCCGTAAGAGTTAATTGTGTTTCTGGTGGACAATTAGAACCTGGAGCAGGTCTGTATCTGGATGGAGACAATATCCTGAAAGATAAGGCAAACAAAACGGCTTTAGAATCAGAGGCAGGACTTGCATTGGCACCAGATAAGAATTATGCATTTCAACATATTGCTTTTATCGCAGCGGGTGGTTCCGGCGGCGAAGAACAACCACCACAGCCACCAGCATCACAGGGAATTGAACTTATCTTAGAAGGCAATGCAAAAGATACATTTGATACCTTGATTGCAACAGGAGATGATGCCAACAATATTTATGTGAAGGTGAATAAGGATACATCTTATCAGAAGATTAACGATTTGATAAAGAGTAAGATGGTTACCGTATCTCAGAATGGACGTTATCAGTTTGACAAATCTGTGACAAAGGTTTCTCTCTATGTGAAATATGATGCAAACTATATGGTACAGTTTATGCCAAATGTAGCGGGCATGGGCTTTAGCGAAAATGCACCGCTCGTTTTGGATGGCTCTGGCTCACAGCATATCCAGATTGATAAAAAGGTCAACACGATCACCTGGGCGTATGACGATGTGCGTTATGGCAAAGAAGCCTATCTGGAGCATGGAACAGCAGAAATTATTGCAGTAAACGGAACACCGGTTGCAAAACTTCCGATGGATCCGGATAATTTTGCAACAAATGCAGGAAATAAAGATGGCGGACATTTTGCGGCTACTCCTGGTGATAGGATTACCATTAAGCTGACACCAGATTATGGTTATCAGTTATCGGGTGTGCAGTTAAATGGCGGCGCTACGTTAGAGGCACAAAAAGATGTATCTACGTTTACATTTATCATGCCAGATACGAGCGTTCACTTTAAAGGTATTTTTACAAAATCAGAAGATGCCGTAGTGACAACTGGAAATACAGTCAAAAATGCAGCAATTGCAAATGGCGCAAATGCTACAAAAAGCGGGAATTTGGAATTGAAGGTATCTGATAACACGAATTACAACATAGCAGCAGCCACAGCTCTTGTTTCTGATGCTGTAGCAGCAGAGGCAGTAGACCTTTCTTTGAACCAGGTTGTCAGCAAAGGAAATGGCACCAATTGGGAAACTGGAATTACGGAATTTGAAAAACCGATCACATTATCTTTGGCATTGAAGGATTATGATGCCAATTATGATTATACGGTCGTGAGAAACCACAATGGAAAACTGACAGCACTTGATACAACAGCAATCAACGGAACGGTTTCTTTTGCAACCAATCAGTTCTCTACCTATGTTATTGTAAAGAAAGAAAAGAGTAAGACACCGGTTTATAGTACACAGGCTAATGCCGGCGCAGGTGCACCACAGACAACATTTTCACAGACGACAAAGGAACTGATAGATGCCATTGGTCTGACCGCGGCAGAAAAGAAAGCAATTGCAAATGGCGCAAATGCAAATGTTGTGTTAAATGTAAATGTTAAGACATTGACAGAGAAAGAAGCAAAATTAATCGAAAGTGTCATTGGCAAGAATAAGATGGCAGAAACATATGACATCAATCTTTTGCTTCAGATTGCAGGCTTAGCGGATCGGAATATCACAGATCCAAGCAGTGCAATCGGTATAACCATCACAATCCCGGATAAATTTATTAACACAGATACCAGTGTGAAGAGAGTTTATCGTATGGTTCGTATTCATGATGGAAAAGCAACGGTAATTAACGGAACGTTTGATGCGAATACAAAACAATTTACATTTGCAACGGATGGATTTTCCACCTATGCATTGGTATATGAAGATGTGGCTGCAACTACAACAACCCCGGCAACAACATCGCCAAAGACAAACGATACTTCATTACCTATCGCATGGCTTCTGCTTTTAGGTGCCGGTCTTTGCGGATGCATGGCAGTAACGCTCGTAAAAAAGAAAACGAAATAAACAGTACATATGGTTGTAACCGTATAGAACGGAAGAAGAGGAAGGTTGTTTGGGTAATTGAATAGTGATTAAAGAATGGCACTCTCGGGTAGATACTCGAGAGTGTTTTTTGAGGCAATAGGGGAGAACGTATTGGAAAAGTTGCATTGTGCGCCCAGCCAATTAATCTAGAGTGTTTCATCACAGATATATTAGATAAGTTTATTTTCATAATATGCATAGTAATAAAATATACTGTGAGTTATCTAAAGCGAGGAGACTTATTATAATTAAATTACAAATTATAATCTGCAAAGATACAACTTTAGAAAGGGGACATGATATCTTGCTTTATCTACAAGAACTAAAAGAAATGAATGTAGATGAGCAAGAAACACAAAAATATGGAACGGATTAGATTTAACAAAGACTGGACATTTAAAAATGATATAACGGGGGGAGATGAAATAAAAGTGACGCTTCCTCATGACGCAATGCAGACAGAGAAACGCCTTCAAAACATGAAGAACGGTGCAGCGGCGGGATTCTTTCCCGGTGGAAGGTATGTATATCTCAAAAAATTTTATGTACCACATGAGTGGGATGGTAAATGTATTTTGATTGAGTTCGAGGGAATCTATCAGAATTCCTCTGTCTATGTGAATGAAAAGTACATTGGGGGCTGGATATACGGCTATACGGGATTCGTTCTTGAACTGTCAGAACAATTGAACTATGGCGAAGATAACGAGATAAGAGTCATAGCGGATAATACCAGGACGCCTAACAGCCGTTGGTATACAGGAAGTGGAATTTACAGAAATGTAAATCTATATGTGGGCAATAAGAACCATATTGCAGTTGATGGGATTCAAGTTACTACAAAGAGTATTGACCCTGCTGTAATTTGTGTTAAGACAGAGATTGAAGCTACGGAAGACTGTGATGTGACAATCAAGGTTTATGATGGTGATACACTTGTGGCGAGCAGTGTAGGATTAAATGCAAAACTTACGATCAAGGATGCAAAGTTATGGAGTGATGAATCGCCACATCTGTATAGAGTAGAGTGCAATCTTGTGAATAATGTAGGAGAGGTGATTGATAGGCAAGAGATTAAGACCGGTATTCGACTTTTGGCATGGAGTGCAGAACACGGACTTGAAATAAATAATAAGTATGTAAAGCTTCGCGGTGGTTGTATTCACCATGATAATGGAATACTTGGAAGTAGAGCCATTGATTATGCAGAAGAGAGGAAGGTTAAAATTCTAAAAGATGCGGGGTTCAATGCCATCCGTTCGGCTCATAATCCTGCCAGCAAAGCTTTGCTTTCAGCTTGTGATAAGTATGGAATGTATGTGATGGATGAAGCTTTTGATCAATGGCAGTTTATGAAGGTAGAATATGATTATTCAATCTATTTTGATGAGCAGCATGAAGCTGACCTTCGCGCTATGATTAGAAAGGATATAAGTCACCCATCTGTAATTATGTATTCTATTGGAAATGAGATTGGAGACACAGGAAAACAAAGTGGTGTAGAAATTAGCCGCGAATTGGCTAGAATATGTCATGAAGAGGATAACACGCGACCTGTTGTGAATTGCATCAATCCGGTTGTATCCAGTATGGGGGGCTCTAAGTCAAAGTGTACATCTCTGGATGAGGTGAATCCTTATGAAGAGACGAAAAATTCTCAGGCAACAGCAAGTTTGCTAGCGAACATTATTGTCACAGTGGTTCCATTTATTAGAAAGATAATGGGTAAACCAGAAAAAGTCGAGAAACTTCTTAGGCCATGTTTTGATGAACTGGATATTGTAGGACTTAATTATGCTGAGGATTGTTATGAACCACATCACAAACACGACCCGATGAGGATTATGGTGGGGTCGGAGACCTATCCTCATTCCATGGCAAAGCGCTGGCCGTTAATTGAAAAAAATTCTTATCTGATAGGAGATTTCATGTGGACCGCTATAGATTATCTGGGCGAGGCAGGAGTAGGGGTGCCGATTTATGGTACTACACGGGGAGGATTTAATAGACCATATCCTTGCGTCAGTGCCGGATGTGGCGTTATAAACCTCCTTGGAGAGATGGAGACGGAAGGATATGCTGCAAATATAGCATGGGGATTGTATAAGAAACCCTACATAGCGGTTCGTCCAGTTAACCATTCGGGAGAAAAACATTTTTTTGGAATGTGGAGAGATACAGACGCTATATCAAGCTGGAGTTTTCAAGGATGTGAAGGTCGAAAGGCTGAAATTGAGGTATATAGCATTGGAAAGTACATAGAACTGTTTCAAGATGGAGTATCGATAGGAAGAAAAGAATTGGTTGACACAAAAGCCTGCTTTGAGACGGTTTATAAGCAGGGAGAATTAAAAGCAGTAAGTTACGATGAATTGGGGAATGTAATTGCGGAAGAGACAATTAAGACAGCTAGCAAGGAGGATGTAATCAGAGTGATTCCTGAAAAGACAGAACTGTATGCAGATGGAGAGGATGTCACTTTTGTATTGGTCAAACTTACTGATCATAATGGTATCGTAAAACTGTTGGAAGATAGAATGGTAATTGTTGATGTTACAGGTCCTGCCGAGATTATTGCAATTGGAAGCAGAGAACCGATTACCGAGGAGAGATATACGGGAAATTGTTTTACTACATCCAATGGAACACTGGGATTTTATGTTCGCTCAACAGGAGAAGAAGGTGAAGCTATTATCTCAGTATCTGCTGAGGGGATAGATGCAGTAGAAATAAGAAAAATTCAATGTTGTACGAAAAGAGGCTAGAAAACTTAATGCGGATTGTGTGCTTTGCGGTAAGCACTAGGTGTCATACCATAGTGTTCTTTGAAGACGCGGCTAAGATGAGAACTTACAGAGAAACCGCATAGTTCTGAAATGTATTCCAGAGAGAAATCACTGTTTTCCAGATACTGGCAGACGATGGCAAGACGTATTTCTATAAGAACGGTATTAAATGTTTTCCCGGTAGCTTCTTTTACAATTTTGCAGACATATTGCTTGGTGTAATGGACATATTCAGCTGTGGAATTCAAAGATGCAAATTGATAATTTTGTTTTAAATAATCGATGATTCTCTGATATTGGAGATCATTCTGACTTACCCGGATAGATGATTCTATCTGGGTATTTTCGTCTCTAAGCACATAGGTGAAAATAAGCGATAAACAGTTTTTCATAATATTATTTGCATATTTATTTTGATTGATATATTCAGCAAAGCAGTTAAGTGCTAAATCTTTAATGATTTCGTTGGCATTCGTCCGGATAATCAAATAGTTCATTTGATTATTTTCATTGAGACTATCCATAAGAAATGTGGTTAGACGTTTGTCGTCATGAAAGATATCTGAGTACTGTGCCGTGACAAAACTGCGTTTTAGGTTAAAACATATACAAATACTTTCAGGGACAGACGTAATCATATACTGAACATGAGGTGGTATGAAAATAAAGTCACCCTGAAATAAGGCAAACTGTGAATTTTTGATCGTAACCTCCGCCTTGCCTTCAATGATATAGAATAAAGAGTAGTATTCGCAGGAGTGAGGTGCTCCGCCGGGAAAATTGAACTGTTTTGCCATAGCGTAATCGTATCCGGGTAGAATATTGAGCTTTTCTGAAACAGTGCCAATATCCGTAATGTACTTTGGCAGATTGAGTTCTGGAGTAATAGCTATCGGAAAGTAAAATCGTGAAAGATTATGATTTCTAATGGCATAGCTGTTGAAGTATTCGATATAAGTATGATACTCTACGAAATCTTTATTATTATCCGAATAGTCCAGAAATGCCATCTCCAGATTACTTAAGTTTTGCAAAATATGATAAATCTGATCGGTACCTTTTATTTCCATGGATAAACTCCTCTTTGAAAATGAAAATATTTGAAACGCTGAAAATACAGTAAAACATGACAATGGCATGTGGAAACTGTTAGTATAGAAATTATATTACGTTAATTTGAAAATTTCAATATGAGTTTCATCACAGATAAAAGTGGGAAGTTTTTTTTATGGGAGTGAAATATGTATGAATCGGTGAGATGTTATATTTTGAAATCAGAAGGTATGATTAAACTCGCAAAGGAAAAAGTTTTAAGGGCAATGCTATTAAAACGCTGAATTTAGGAGGAGAAAATATGGAGACAACGCGATTAAATATTGCAGATGAGAAATTCTCAAAAAAGAAGACATTGGGATTTGCATTGTTAAGATTAGGAAATATCTTAGCGGGACTTATGATAGGAGAGGTTACGTATTTCGCTACGAATAGTCTTGGCATTGCAGCAGCAGCGATTTCGATTGGAGTGGCTATTAAGACAGCAATTGATGCGCTTACGGATCTTGTGATGGGAACAATCGTTGACTCTACACATACAAGATGGGGAAAGGCAAGGCCATGGATACTTGCAGCAATCCCGATGTGGATTACACTTATACTCATTTTTATAGCACCAAGAGCGTTGATGAGCGATATGGGGTTGGTAGTTTATATTACGGTGTTTGCAACATTGCATAGTGCAATCTTTTCTACCATGACCAATATTGCATACGAAACAAATATTAAACGAAGTGTTGTAAAAGAGGAAAACAGAATTAAGACACTCACGATTATAGGGGTTGTATTTGCTATTGGCTCACTTGGGCTTCAAGTGGCACTTCCGGCAATTATCAATGCATTTCACGGATCACAGCAGGGATTTGTAATTCTTGTTTTGATTGTGGGAGTATTTGGAATCGTAACATCTTTAATTTCGTTTATGATATGCAAAGAATATACAGAGGAAGAACTCGCTTCTTTTGGCGGATATGATGCGAAGGAAGCAATAGAGAAAGTGCCTATTAGAACTTTTTTAAAGAGTGTGCTTAAGAATAAATATCTTATGATGTACACAGTCATTAATTTCTTATACATGCTTGTTATGATGAGTTCGTTTACAACGGGTCAGTATTATTTCCAGTATGTATATGGAGACTTGGGTGTGTTTTCTATCGTAATGGCTGTGTCTGTGGTAGAGATGCCGGTATTTTTCTTTATACCAAAGCTATGCAAGAAATTTGGTACTGCAAAAGTGATACAGATGTCCATTGTATTTGCGATGATTGGGGTGGTGCTTCGCCTAATTATGCCATCATTACTTCCGATACAGATGATAGGATACTTATTTGTGAGTCTCCCTAATATTCTGGTTGCATGTGTTGGCTCACAGATAAATTATGAATGTATGGAATACGGACGGTATAAGACTGGTGTTATTGCAGAGGCAATGTATTCTTCATTTATAAGTTTTGCACAAAAGATGGCTACCTCATTGAGCTCAGTAATCATCGGACTTATTTTGTCACTGACAAGTTTTGATTATTTGACGAAGGGTGTTGTAGACAATGGTTTTGATGATTGGGCAGAACTTGCAGCGCTTGGAGAAGCGGGATTTAATAAATATATTGAGGGTGGAGTGGACGCTGTGAACTCTGCCATGGCAGGAATTAATTTTGCATTCAACTGGATGCCACTTATCTTTCTGGGAATATGTGTAATTTTATTTGCACTCTTTAACCTTGAAAAAGATTTAAAGAAACTTAGAGTGGAGAATGGATTGAATGAGGATGGAAGTCAAAAGAACTAGTGTGATGAAAGAAATGTGCTGGCAGAGAAAACTTTATGTAGAAGGAATCATGGGTAACGAAAAAAGCAATAATCTTGAAGGATGCAGAGGCATTTAAGGTATACAGACAGGTATATGAGTTTTTGACGAATGAACTTGGAATGGAGAATATATGATTCAGGCAATAAATCTAAAAATCGCATATATGAAAAATCCGATAGGGATTGATGAAAAGAATCCAGTATTGACATGGAAATGTCGAGATGCGATGAAGCAAAGTGCATATGAGATTGAATACAATGTGCAAAGTTTTGGAGCGGAATGCAGAGAAACAAAGAGTATCAGAGCAAATACAGATATCATGGAGTTTCGATTTGAGGATAATTTTAAAAGTAGAGATATCGTAAGTTGTCGCATTCGCCTTACCAACGAGAATGGTATCCAGGGGGAGTGGAGCGAGTACGCAACATTTGAAATGGGTTTACTGGAAAAATCCGATTGGAAAGCAACGTTTATCATGGGAGATTATGACCATGAGAAAAATCCGAAAATGAGATATCCGGTAGATTACTTTAGAAAGAAATTTACGCTTTCCGGTAAAGTAAAGCAAGCTCGATTGTACATGACTGCATGTGGCTTATATGAAACCTATTTGAATGGAGAGAAGGTTGGTGATCAGGTTTTTGCACCGGGGGCGACAGCTTTTCAGAAAAGGGCTCACTATCAGGTGTATGACGTGACGGAAATGTTCTCACAAAAGACAAATTCTTGGACAATAGAACTTGCAGATGGGTTTTATGCAAGTAAGACAGGGGTATTTGGAAAGGCAAAGACTTATGGGCATGAACCAAAAGTAATGGGGCAGTTGGAAATTGTATATGAAGATGGCACTGTGGAAGATGTATGCACGGATGAAAAATTTGACTGGTCGAATGATGGCCCAATCAGATTAGCGGATATGAAAGATGGTGAAATTGTAGATTATTCATGTACGCCATCCTACAGTGGGAACGCAAGAACGACCCGATATGATGGAATACTTTGTGCATCTAATAATGTTCCGGTAAGAGAGCAGGAGAGGTTTGCAAATCCGACAATCATAAAATGTCCGGATGGTCATACTGTTCTGGATTTTCATCAGAATATAGCTGGATATGTGGAAACGACATTATGCGGAGCAAATGGTAAAAAGTGCCAGATGGTATTTGGTGAGAAGTTGGATGAAAATGGAAACTTTACTTATAAAAACATCTCTTGGGAAGGTGAGTATGATACGTGCCATTTTCAGACAGTAGACATAATCTGTGATAGTAATAAACATGTATATAAATCTAAATTTACAGTAATGGGATTTAGATACGTATTGTTGCTTGAATGGCCGGAAGAGATAAAACCGGAAAACTTTACTGCAATTGCAGTATACAGTGATATGGATACTTCATTTGAATTTGCATCATCTGATAATATGCTCAATCAAATTGTAAAAAATACATTCTGGAGTGTAAAGGGAAATTTCCTTGATGTACCAACTGATTGCCCTACCAGAGAACGTGCCGGATGGACTGGAGACGCACAGTTATTTTTTAATACGGGAAATTATATGATGGATCAAAGAAGCTTTTTTCATAAATGGCTTCAGGATGTAGTTGATTCACAGAAAGAAAATGGACTTATTTATAATATTAATCCATCAAACCCAAACAATCCTCAGATTTTGGAGTGGCTGTCTGTGGAAGGCGGTGCCGGATGGGGGGATGCTCTTATAATGATTCCATATTATTATTGGAAACGATATGGAGATGACTCTCTTATGAAAAAATTTTGGGAGCCAATGAAAAAGTGTTTTGAATTTTATAAGGGAAGAATGGGAAAGAGAAATCTTCTTTCATTGCTGTATCCACCAAGGACTAAATTTGACAAATATCTGTGTGCTTGTGGAAGAGATTTTGGCGAATGGACAGAACCAGAGGACTGCGCTCCGTCACAATATAAGATGATGATACCCATGGTGGAAGAGGCGACGGCATATCTTTCCTATGATGCAGCTCTTATGAGTGAGATGGCAATGTATATGAAAGAGAATGATCTTGCGGATGAATATAAAAAGATTGCAGAAAAAACAAAAGAATCCTACAACTATTATTTTGTAAAAGATGGAAAGATTGAGACGAATAGAATGTGCAAGTTTGTACGTCCATGCGGATTAAAACTTGTTGATGATAAGGTTAGAAGCGTATTACTCAGTAAAATCGTAAAATTAAATCGTGAGCGTGACTATAAGATTGGTACCGGATTTTTGACGACACCATTTGTATTTGAGTGCTTATCTGAGGCAGGTGAATCTGACGATGCGTATCGCATGCTTGTAAATCCGGAATTGGGATGGGTACAACAGATTAATAATGGAGCAACTACAGTTTGGGAGAATTGGACAGATGATGCATCACTGAATCATTATTCTAAGGGAGCTTGTTGCCAATGGATATTTGATACTGTATGTGGTATAAAACTCAGTGAACAGAAAAATCATTTTATAATTAAACCGCATTTAGTGAGTGATCTAGATGAGATTGAAATGTCATATGATTCTGTTTATGGTAAAGTGGTGAGTGGTTGGAAGCGAGTGGATGGTTCTGTTAGATATCATATTGTTATTCCTGCGAACACTGAGGCAGAGGTTACCTTACCGGGTGAGGAGACAAGAGTTTTATGCGCTGGAAAATATGACCTGTAGGAAGTAGGGAATTTATTCAACCACTTATTCTGTAATGGCTTGATGATGAACAAATTGATGAAATTTTAAAGATTATTCTCCTTGTAGATGAAAAAGGAATTTTGTAATAATGGTTAATAACATACCGATGAGATTACAAATTAATCTTGTAGATGAATTTCCATTTGTAAAGATGTCAGTAAAGGCATAAGTACAGTCACAATCATATAGAACAGTAGACATCGCAACCAAAACTGAATACACAACAACACAGAACTGAAGCCATAAAACTAATGGACGAAAGTGCAGTAAAGTGTGTAGTACAAACGAATAGGAATCATCAGAAAAGGATGATAAGAATACAGTCCATGTACTTGTAGAAATGCAGGTATGTGGATTCCCTATATGAAAGGAAATCATAAGGACAGATATCGCCATCATGTGAGAATGGGACAGTTATACAGTAAGGAAAATCTCAAATATCGTTTAGAATAAATTAAGTTGTATGATTGCGTTGATACTTGTAATAACCTCATCATACTCCAGCGGAGTAAAAAGCAAACCACTTGTGATTTCTTCATAGTCATTTTTATAGGCTTCTGTATCGACAATTTCCTGTAATACCTTATTGATATCAACGCCATCTTTAGCAGAAGGACAAACAGCAAGCTCGGAACGGAGCGAGCGTACGTTTACAATCAAGTCTTTGAAATTATTAGGGATTTCCATGTTGGTGTAGATTTTATGAATGTCATACAAGTGTCTAGAGTGTTTCTCGGTTTTGCCATCAAGGTAATAATCGCAGATGGCAAAGATTTTATCGACTAGAGTTCGTTCTATTGCTTGTGTGGTAATAGGGAATGGCATGAGGTCATATTGCTCGGCAATATCTAGTCTATTAATTTTTTTTAGGAAGCGATACAAATAATTGTCTACCATTCTTGTAACTGTTGGGAATGGTAGGAGTGCTACATAAGTTTCCAATACCAGTTCTTGTTTTAAAAAAGGTGAATTATCATATATGGACGGATAAGAAGCACAGTAGCAGTTGTAGTTCCTACGGCTTCTAGTGTCTTCCAGATTATTGATAGTAAGTTCTAGTGATTCCAAGGTAGAAACAACGGCTTTTTTCAGTTGTTTCTTTCGAGCATCACCTGGTACACCAGATTCTGCGGTGTAGGAGATGTCGATGTCTTCGGAAAAACGGTCTAATAGTTGGTAGCATTTTGTAAGTGATGTTCCACCTTTAAAGACCATATCTTTTAGTTTTGTAGATAGCTTCTTTGTCATGATGCAAATGCATAAATCATCCCCCATTTAATTAGTTTTTTTGCAGTAGCTCCAGTAAGTACAGGAGATACTTCGGAAAGTTGTTTTTTTGTTAAATTACATTTCAACAGATATGCTTGTAGGCGTTCTATCATTTCTGTTTCTGCTAGTTCAGAGTATTTGTCTGCTTGTGATACAGTATCCAGAAATTGTAGGATAGTAGCATTTTCACCGGTAATGCATAGCGATGGACGTTTAATGCGAACGGTCTGACCACCGAGGGTTACAGTTCTGCCTTTTGTGGACTCTTTATTTGTCACGATTTCAAGAACAGCAGGCATCTGTGTGGTTAGTCCTAATTGATTTGCGAAGGATGCACCTGTAATATAGCCATAGGTTTCTGAATTGTTTCCTACATATTTACGTATGATAACAGTAAGAGGATCTAGGTAGGATGTGCCTAATAGTTTCGATGGTTTAGGAATATAGTATATGCCTGTATCAAATCTCCGCAAAAAGCCACTTGCTGCAAGGCGTTTGATTGCCTGTCTGACAGCATTCTCGCTCATATCTGGAATATTTAATTCATTTACGAAAATTGGTTCGTTATACCCAAAGGTTTCTAATAAATACTGTTCAAACATTTTAACATCTCCTTCAATGATAATGTACCATAATTATACCAAATGAGTCAATAAATATGTCAATATTATTTCCGAAGTCGAAGAAAATTATTTATTGTATTGGTTAACATATTTTATAAAAAGTGCTATGAAATTTTAATAGCATTTAAGAGAATGCAGATGTGTTTGCAGTTCGAATTGGAAGTAGACTCTATGCTCACAAGGGCAAGCTGGATGAGTGGCTTTTGAATCAAATCGGGTGCCAGAAATTCGATTTTTCTGAAGACTATGAATTTATTTAGAGACCATGAAATGAGGTGCTGCTAATGCCAATACGCATTGAAACCAATAAGGTTTTATGGTAGAATGGGAACGAAATTTGGAATCCTTTCTGCTCTATAGAGGAAAGGTGGTTTGATGTATAGTAATATAATGACAATAACGGCGCAAAGCCACATAAACAGGAGGTTTTAAGATACAATGGAAAGTTACAAGAAGGAATTCATTGAGTTTATGGTAGAGAGTGATGTTTTAAAATTTGGCGATTTCACATTGAAGAGTGGTCGTAAATCTCCATTTTTTATGAATGCCGGTGCATATGTTAGTGGTTCACAGCTGATGAGACTGGGTGAGTATTATGCCCGCGCGATTCACGATGCATATGGCGAGGATTTTGATGTACTGTTTGGACCAGCATACAAGGGAATCCCACTCGCTGTTATTACAGCAGAGGCATTCTATCGTTTGTACGGTAAGGAAGTAAAATATTGCTCAGATCGTAAAGAAGCAAAAGATCATGGCGCAGATATGGGTTCTCTTCTGGGCTATAAAATCAAAGATGGCGACCGTGTTGTGATGATTGAAGATGTAACAACTTCTGGTAAGTCTATGGAAGAGACTGTTCCAATCGTGCGTGCACAGGGAGATGTTACCATCGTTGGTCTTATGGTTAGTCTGAATCGTCAGGAGGTTGGACTTTCCGGAGACCACAGTAAATCAGCACTTGATGAAGTAGCAGAGACATATGGTTTTGCAACAAATGCCATTGTTTCTATGGATGAAGTGGTAGAGCACTTATATAATCACGAATATCAGGGTAGAATAGTTATTGACGATTCTATGAAGGAGTCTATTGACGCATATTACGCAGAGTACGGCGTACAGTAGAACTGATGGTTATATGAAAAAAGAAAAAAAGGGCAGATATCATGTGTTGTTTGCATTGTATCTGGCATTGTTAATATATTTTTTGTTTTTTGCAGAGTCATTTCGGGAAAGTACACCGGATTATTATCGGTATAATCTGATCCCGTTTCAGGAGATTATGCGTTACCTGCGCTATCATCATTCAATAGGCATAGGCAGAGTATGCTTGAATTTGCTGGGCAATATTATTGGTTTTGCACCATTTGGGTTCTTTTTACCATGTATCAGTACCAGAAAATTAAACTTTGGGGCAGTAACGTTATTTTCCATGGAATTTTCGATTACAGTGGAAGTGATTCAGTTAATTACGCGTGTAGGATGTTGTGACGTGGATGATGTCATTTTAAATACATTAGGTGGCATGCTGGGTTATTTGTGTTACTGGATTTGGAGGAAATATAAGCATGAATCGGAGAAATAGAAGATATAGCGGGCAAAAGAAACCGTTGTCCACACCATCCATTGGCGCAGCTATTGGCGGCGTGGCATCGCTTCTTGTTATGTTATTGGCACTGTTAGTTGCTTCACGTACCGATGGGGCAAGTGCAAATATCGTAGGAGGAATCTGTGTGCTGGCTATGATTTTTTCTGTTGTGGCATGTGTGGTGGGAACACGCATGCTACGCAATGATAATTTTGAAAAAATATCCCGTATGGTAGGCGTCATTGTACCAGCTATTGCAACAGCGTGCTGGATCATCTTATATTGCATTGGAATTTTAATCGGATAGGAATCCAAAAAAGAGAATAGTAGGAAGTAATAATGAGACAGTTGGAACAGATGGAAGAATATGAAGAACGTTTTTCACTTGTAAGTGAACGAATAGAACAATTGGGGCAGGATGCAGAGATGGTAGAGCCATTTGCATCATATTTTCGTGAAGTGGCAGCCTTTCTTTGTCTGGTGAAAAAAAGCTATGCATGTATCGTAGAAAACACATATGAGACATTTTCGTTAGAACAGCGTCAGCAGATGCATGATGCGTTGTATGGCCGCTTACGACCAGAGGTATACGACGAAAGTTATCTGAATCCGGCGTATGCACAGAGCATATTAGGAAAAGAATTGGGTGGTATGCTGAGTATGTTGTATGCCGATTTTTTGTCGACGATACCGGATGCATACGAAGGCCGCTTGGATTTGCTTTGTATCTGGAACGAATTATTTGTAGAAATGCACGGATTTTTCGTGGAAGAGACACAGGAGCAGGAAGATGGGCTGGTTGCTTTTTCGGAAGACTCAAAGCAGTGGATTGCAGGAAATGTAAAAGATGCCATTTATTGGTTTTACCATGATTATGCAGAGATTTTTGTGCCGGATACCATAAATCCGATGATCGATGCTTCGTATGACTTTTTTACCAAATGGATAGAAGAGGCGGATTTGTCAGATAATCGCTATTTATATCGTATTGGTGCACCAATCGGAAGCAATGAGCTTATGATGGCAGATTATTTACGACAGATGCCACAAGAGCAGATTGATGCTATGGCGCACACATTTACGGAAGGGTATCGCAAAGGCTTTGAAGTTACCGGAAAAGACTTAAAGGCGAAAAAGACAGTAAAAATCGAAGCTCCTGTTGGTATGGAGCGCATGGTAAGAGCTGCAATACAGCAGTTTGCCGAGATGGGATTACAGACGACTATTCTGCGGGAAGCTACCATTTCTTTGTATGGCAGAGGCGGTGGAAAGCGTGGCTATTATAGTGTTTCTATGAACCGTCAGTTTGACTATGATCACAAAGATGACAAGGCGTATTATTTTGACAAATCCTTTGTGGAAAGACGTCTGGAAATCATGCGTGATACCTTTGAAAAAGAAAAGGATCAGGCACTTGCTTTTGGTGGTCCGGCGGTTGTTGAGGTCTTTGGAGAAGAGCCATTTGCACCAAAAAATAATGAGGCAAATGCGAAATATACAGATAAGCAGAATTCACTGAATGTTTATAGTGCAATCGAATCCGGAAAAGTCACGAATACGTATATTCCGGGAGAAGCTTACAGTTTTACCATTATCGCATATCCATTGCCGGCAATTGGAGAGCAGTTCGAAGAGATTTTTGAAAAAACGGTATTACTCAATACACTTGACTATGAAAAATATCAAAACATACAGCAGCATATCATTGATGCTTTAGACAAGGGAGAAAGTGTTCATGTGACAGGACGCGGTGCAAACCATACCGATATTACGGTAAAGCTGCATCCATTACAGGATCCGTCTAAGGAGACCATTTTTGAAAATTGTGTTGCCGATGTGAATATTCCGGTGGGTGAGGTGTTTACATCACCGGTGCTTGAGGGAACCAATGGCATCTTGCATGTAACGCAGGTTTATCTGGGAGAACTCTGCTACAAAGATTTGGAAATCACATTTACCGATGGAAAAATCACAGCATATCGATGTGCAAACTTTGCTACAGAGGAAGAAAATAAAAAGTACATTCAGGATAATGTGTTGTATCATCATAAGACGTTGCCGCTGGGAGAATTTGCAATTGGAACGAATACAACGGCATATCGCATGGCAAGGGATTATGATATAACAGACAAATTGCCAATTTTAATTGCAGAAAAAACAGGACCGCACTTTGCTGTTGGTGATACCTGTTACTCTCATGCGGAGGATGTGGCAATGTATAATCCGGATGGAAAGGAAGTCGTAGCGCGGGATAATAGCGTGTCACTGCTTCGAAAAGATGAGGCAACGGCAGATCAGGCATATTTTAACTGTCATACGGATATCACAATTCCTTATGATGAATTGGGAGATATTGTTGTACAGTGCAAAGATGGCAGTACGATAACCATCATTTGCGAAGGTAGATTTGTTTTACCGGGAACAGAAGAGTTAAACGAAGAGTTGGATCGATAAAAACACACAATACAAGGAGGATGAAAGATGGCAAAAGTAGGAATCGTAATGGGAAGTGACTCAGATATGCAGGTTATGGCAAAGGCAGCTGAGGTGTTAGAACAATTAGGGATTGCGTATGAAATGACAATCATTTCTGCGCACAGAGAACCAGATGTATTCTTTGAATATGCGAAGGGTGCAGAGGCAAGAGGATTTAAGGTGATTATTGCAGGTGCTGGAAAAGCAGCGCATCTTCCGGGAATGTGTGCAGCTCTTTTCCCAATGCCGGTTATTGGCATTCCAATGAAGACATCGGATTTGGGTGGCGTGGATTCTTTGTATTCGATTGTGCAGATGCCAAGTGGTATTCCGGTGGCAACGGTAGCAATCAATGGTGGTGCAAATGCCGGTATTCTTGCGGCTAAAATTCTTGCAACAAGCGATGATGAGATTTTACAGAGATTAAAGAAGTACAGTGAAGATTTAAAGGATCAGGTGGTAGAAAAAGACCAGCGCTTACAGGAAGTAGGCTATAAAGCTTATATGGAAAAATAATAGGAAACGATGTGCTAGGATATATTAGGGTGTCTAATATATCCTAGTAGTATTTATTAATGGAAATTCTAAGAACCGGGAATTATAATGGTACTATAGATCACGAGCGTCAAAAGACTTGTTACCATCTAAGTGCTCGTAGTAGCAGGGAGGAAAAAACATGGATTACAAAAAAGCAGGTGTAGATATTGAAGCAGGTTATGAATCTGTTAAGTTGATGAAAAAATACGTACGGGAGACCATGCGACCAGAAGTGTTAGGTGGTCTTGGTGGATTTTCAGGTGCGTTTGATTTAGGATCGATTAAGGATATGGAAGAGCCGGTACTTCTTTCCGGAACAGACGGATGCGGTACAAAGGTAAAACTTGCATTCTTAATGGATAAGCATGATACCATCGGTATCGATGCAGTTGCTATGTGTGTAAATGATGTGGCATGTGCTGGTGGGGAACCACTTTTCTTCCTGGATTACATTGCATGTGGAAAGAATTATCCAGAAAAGATTGCTACGATCGTTAGTGGTGTGGCAGAAGGCTGTAAGCAGTCTGGCTGTGCATTAGTAGGTGGTGAAACAGCAGAACATCCGGGTCTTATGCCAGAAGACGAATATGATCTTGCTGGATTTGCAGTTGGCGTTGTAGATAAAAAAGACATCATCACAGGTGAACATGTAAAAGATGGTGATGTGCTCATTGGCATGGCATCTACCGGTGTTCATTCCAATGGATTCTCTTTGGTGCGTAAGATTTTCGATATGACAAAGGAATCTTTAGATACATATTACGATGAGCTTGGTATGACACTTGGTGAGGCATTGCTTGCCCCTACAAGAATTTATGTAAAAGCTTTAAAGGCAGTAAAAGATGCCGGTGTTACGGTAAAGGCATGCAGCCACATTACCGGCGGTGGTTTCTATGAAAATATTCCTCGTATGCTTCCAGAAGGTAAGCGTGCAGTGGTACAGAAGGATTCTTATGAAGTGCCAGCAATCTTTAAGCTTATGGCAAGGAAGGGTAATGTAGATGAGCAGATGATGTACAATACCTATAACATGGGACTTGGTATGATTGTTGCTGTCGATCCAAAAGATGTGGATAAGACAATGGAAGCAATGCGCTCAGCTGGAGATACCCCATATGTAGTTGGAAAGATTGTCGATGGTGAAAAGGGTGTAGATTTATGTTAAAAATAGCAGTTTGTGTGTCTGGTGGAGGAACCAATCTGCAGGCAATTATAGATGCCATTGTGGCAGGACAAATCCAGGATACAGAGATTTCTGTTGTGATTAGCAACAATCCGCGGGCATATGCCTTAGAACGTGCTAAAATGGCAGGTGTGGAAGGTATTTGCGTGTCTCCAAAATCTTATGAGACAAGAGAAGCTTTTAATGAAGCCTTTCTACAGACATTGGATTCTTATGATGTGGATTTGGTTGTATTGGCAGGATTTTTGGTTGTTATTCCAGAAGCAATGATTCAAAAATATCGTAATCGTATCATTAACATACATCCGTCGCTGATTCCTTCTTTTTGTGGAACCGGATACTATGGATTAAAGGTACACGAAGGTGTTTTAGCAAGAGGTGTTAAGATTACAGGTGCTACCGTTCATTTTGTAGATGAGGGGACAGATACAGGTCCTATTATTTTACAAAAAGCGGTTGCAGTGCAGCAGGATGATACTCCTGAAATATTACAGCGCCGCGTGATGGAAGAGGCGGAATGGCATATTATGCCACAGGCAATTGATCTGATTGCCAGAGGAAAAATCAGCATTGTGGATGGAAAGGTAAGAATCGCGGAGTAAGAAAGTGAGAGGTCGATCATATGAAAATATTAGTTGTAGGTAGTGGTGGACGTGAACACGCCATTTGTATGAGTGTGGCTAAAAGTAAGAGAGTAGACAAAATCTACTGTGCACCGGGAAATGCGGGCATCGGACAGATTGCAGAATGTGTGCCAATCGGTGCAATGGAATTTGATAAACTGGTAGCTTTTGCAAAGGATCATGCGATTGATTTTACCATTATTGGTATGGATGATCCGCTGGTTGGTGGTATTGTAGATGCTTTTGAGGCAGAAGGCTTAAAAGTATTTGGACCGAGAAAAAATGCCGCCATTCTGGAAGGAAGTAAGGCTTTTTCAAAAGATCTGATGAAAAAGTATAACATTCCTACAGCAGGGTATGAGCGCTTTGACAACCCGGACGATGCGATTGCTTATTTGCAGACAGCAAAAATGCCAATCGTTTTAAAAGCAGATGGTCTGGCACTAGGGAAAGGTGTTTTGATCTGTAATACACTTGAGGAAGCTGTCGAGGGTGTACATACCATTATGATGGATAAAAAATTCGGTGATGCCGGAAATACCATGGTAGTGGAAGAATTTATGACAGGACGTGAAGTTTCTGTACTGTCTTTCGTAGATGGAAAGAGCATTCAGATTATGAGCAGTGCCCAGGATCACAAGCGCGCTGGTGATGGCGATGCCGGTTTGAATACAGGCGGTATGGGAACATTTTCACCAAGTCCATTCTATACAAAAGAAGTGGACGAGTTCTGCAAGAAATATGTATACCAGGCTACCGTTGATGCTATGGCAGCAGAAGGAAGAGAGTTTAAGGGAGTTATCTTCTTTGGTCTGATGCTTACAGAAGAAGGACCAAAGGTGTTAGAATATAACGCACGTTTTGGTGATCCGGAAGCACAGGTGGTACTTCCACGTATGAAGAATGACATTATTGATGTTATGGAAGCATGTGTAGATGGTACATTAGACCAGTTGACGTTAGAGTTTGAAGATAATGCAGCAGTGTGCGTTGTACTTGCTTCTGATGGCTATCCGGTTTCTTACGAAAAAGGATATCCAATCACCGGATTTGATAAATTCGATAATGAAGCATATTTCTGTTTCCATGCAGGAACAGCATACAATGATGCAGGACAGATTGTGACAAACGGTGGTCGTGTTTTAGGCATTACAGCAAAAGGTGATGACTTAAAAGATGCGAGAGCGAAAGCTTATGCAGCAACCGAGTGGATTTCGTTTGATAACAAATATATGCGTCATGACATTGGAAAAGCAATTGATGAGAGCTAAAATAAGGACAGTCGAGGGAAGTTTTCCTGCGACTGTCCTTTTTTCTTAAGCAAACCGTTTCTTATCGAAATTGGTTGCAATCGGCCTCATAAAAATAATCAATTGCTTCTAATCTTTTTTCCAAATCTGCCTGATCAATATCTTCTGCCGTACAGAAGTCCGAAAGGCTGGCATAACGGTCTCTTAAATTCATATTCACGACACTAAGTAACATCATAGGGTCCAGCGGTAAATTCATTTTCATTCTCCTTTTATAAAACATAAGAAAGCGAAGATATTTGTTCCACCAAAGGGGAGCGCTTTCTAAGACATATATATTATATGTAAAATCATAAAAAATGCAAATGAAAATGTAGGCTTTCTAATATTAGTCTGTGAACTGCGCAAGTGGCTTTTTGAGCAGTGGATACAGAATCGTGGAAAGAATAACACCGAAAAGTCCCTGTACAATATTGAAAGGAATACCGCTTGCGGAGGAAGCTACGCCTGCTGCGAGGCTGGTGCTTGAAAAACCGTCACCGGTCGCAATAGCCATCAAAAAGATTTCGAATACAAAGTAGCCAAAGACCATGAAGGCTTCACCAATCGTACCGCTGACGGCTGTAAAAGCTGCCTGTTTGCCGGCAGAAACCTCGGAAAGCTTTTTCGTAAAGGCACGGAATATAAGGCTGGCAAAGACAGCAGTGAATGTTTTGATTACAAAAGTAGCTGGGGCATAAGAAAAATAGCCACCAAACAAATCAGAGAACATAGAACCGATACCAGCGGCAAGACCGCCATAAACAGGTCCGAGTAGGAAACCAGACAATAATACAATGGAGTCTCCCGGATGAATGTAACCCATGGTTGGGGTTGGTACTTTGATAATCATGGTAGCTACACAAGTGAGTGCGGCAAATAATGCTGCAAAGATTAGTTTTTTCGTTTTCATATTTTTTCCTCTTCTTTCTATCATTCCGGAAAAAGCAGTTGCTTTTGTGCCGGTAACTGAGTATCATTATATGCATAATTGGTTATATGAAAATAACCATTTTAAACAAATTTGACCATACCAGATTTCAGGTGTGGTGAAACAAAGAGAAACACTGAAAAAATATAATTCTGTGGAGAAAGAGCATGCTGACCTATACATTTGAACAACGAAATGACAAACCGTATTATCAATATTTATATGAGTGTATCAAGGAGGATATTGAGAAGGGGAATCTGACAGAAGGAGCAAAATTGCCATCCAAACGTGCTTTTGCAAAGCAGTTAGGTCTTTCTGTGATGACAATAGCAAGTGCCTATGAGCAGCTGTTGGTGGAAGGCTATATCGTTGCAGAAGAGAAAAAAGGGTATTATGTAGCAGCCGTTCAGCCGCAGATCAAGGCGCAAATGCCTATGCAGCAGGAATTTCCAGAGATATCGAAAGAGCAGGCGGAACGGGCATGGTATATGGATTTTGCATCCAATCATGTGGCACGCGACTGTTTCCCGATGAACACCTGGTCTCATCTGATGCGAGGCGTATTAAATGATGCTGCACAGGATATTCTAAACAGTACACCGCCGCAAGGTGTCTATGTGCTGCGACAGGCGATTGCTTCCCATCTGTTCCATTTTCGTGGGATGCGCGTGGTACCGGAGCAGATTGTCATTGGAGCCGGAACAGAATACTTGTACCATTTATTGATTCAGTTATTGGGGCGTGAGCATATTTACGGAATGGAAAATCCCGGCTATCAGAAGCTGGCAAAAATATATGCAGGGAATGGCGTAAATCATCGGTATGTGGCATTGGATGAACATGGTCTGTCCATGACTTCTTTAAGAGAACAGGAAGTGGAAATCATTCATACATCGCCGACACATCATTTTCCGACAGGGATTGTGATGCCAATTAGCCGTCGCCAGAAATTGCTGGCATGGGCGACAGAAAAAGAAGGGCGCTATATTATAGAAGATGATTATGATTGTGAATTCCGTTTTGGCGGCTTGCCGATTCCAACACTACAAAGTATTGATACGGCGGGGCGGGTGATTTATCTGAATACATTTTCAAAAAGCCTTACCCCTTCGATTCGTATCAGCTACATGGTGCTTCCGCAGGCACTGGTTGAGACGTTTCAGGAGAAGCTGGGCTTTTATGCCTGCACAGTATCGAATTTCGAGCAGTACACATTGGCGGCCTTTTTGCAGCAGGGATATTTTGAAAAACATATCAACCGTATGCGTAATTTCTATAAAAATCATAGAAACCAGGTGATTGCAGCACTAAGATCAAGTGCATTGTGGGAGATGGCATCTATTTATGAGGAGGATTCCGGTTTACATTTTCTTTTGCATATAAAAACAGAAAAAGAGGATGCAGCGATTAAGGAAGAACTGGCAGAAAAAGGGATTCGCTTGCGTAGTATGTCCGATTACAGCTATGAAAAAAATGTGGTTAGTCCGCATACATTTATCATTAATTATACGGCGATTGACCTGCAAAAACTACCGGAAATATGGGGAGAAATCTATAAAGTTTGTAAAGACTAACAATGTCCT
This sequence comes from uncultured Pseudobutyrivibrio sp., assembly GCA_900546435.1. Taxonomy (GTDB): domain Bacteria; phylum Bacillota; class Clostridia; order Lachnospirales; family Lachnospiraceae; genus Pararoseburia. Next base: position 56,314 of record URCQ01000001.1, read on the forward strand.
CTAGAAAAAACATGAATTTGCTCGAAACCGATTGAAAAATAAACTGTGCGTGATAGAATGATGGATGGAAAATAAGAAAATAAGAAATGTAGGAAAGGAAACAGTTATGTTTGGATTTGGACAGTTAATTGACATTTTGAAAAAAGACCCAAAGAAGATCGTTTTCACAGAAGGAACCGATCCTCGTATTCTTGAGGCATCCTCAAGACTTCTTGCTTCAAACTTTTTGGCACCAATCTTAATCGGTAAGCCGGAAGAAATTGAAGCAGCTGCAGAAGAGAGCGGATTTAATATTCGTGGTGCAGAAATTATCGATCCGAATAATTATGACAGAATGGATGAGATGATTGAGCTTTTTTGTGAACTCAGAAAGAGCAAGGGTGTTACACCAGAACAGGCAAGAGGCGTTCTTTCTCAGGCAAACTACTTTGGTACAATGCTTGTAAAGATGGGTGTTGCTGATTCCTTGCTTGGAGGAGCAACTTATTCTACAGCAGATACTGTTAGACCAGCTTTACAGTTGATTAAGACAAAGCCAGGAAACTCTATTGTATCTTCATGCTTTATCATGGTTCGTCCAGCTGCTACCGGTGAGAACGAAGTACTTGCTATGGCAGACTGCGCAATCAATATTCATCCTACAGAAGATGAATTGGTTGAAATCGCTGGAGAGACAGCAGAATGTGCTAGAATCTTTGGTATTGACCCACAGGTTGCATTCCTTAGCTATTCAACACTTGGTTCTGGAAAGGGTGAAGATGTAGATAAGATGCGTAATGCAGCAGCTAAGACAAAGGCAAAATTCCCGAACCTTCCAATCGAGGGAGAGATTCAGTTTGATGCAGCTGTTTCACCACGTGTTGCTCGTACAAAGTGTAAGGATTCCGAGGTAGCAGGTCATGCAAATACCTTTATTTTCCCTGATATTAATGCAGGTAATATTGGTTACAAGATTGCACAGAGACTTGGTAACTTCGAGGCATATGGTCCAATTTTATTAGGATTAAATGCTCCGGTTAACGATTTGTCTCGTGGATGTAATGCAGCAGAAGTTTATTCTATGGCTATCATTACAGCAGCACTTGCATAAATCATATCACAAGTAATACAAAAGGCGCTCTGCTTATGCAGAGCGCCTTTTTTGGGAGTTTATTATGTTGTTTTAAAACAGCTTCGAAAAGAAGTATTTTTATAATTCACATGCTACGTCGTAAGCTGATTTGATGGCATGATCAATGTTGCTTGGACGTTCACCGGCACAGTCACCAACATAGTGGATTGGCAATGTGCAATTGTTTAATTCTACGACATTCTTTCTTGCACCAACAGCCATAACAACGAAATCAGAAGCAACTTCTACTTTTTCTGTCTTTTCGTCAACTGTCTTCTCAACGATAACCGCATTTTCTGTGATTTCCATCAATTTTGCAGAAGTGAGAACTTTTACTTCATGGCTGTTTAATTCTTCCATCAATGTAGGAAGAACAGTGTTGCTTTCTTCTTTTGCAATCTGATCCATCATTTCAACAATCGTGACCTTGCATCCGCGAGAAGCCAGATATTCAGCTGTTTCTACACCGACAAGTCCGCCACCGATGACAGATACGTTACCAAATACGATTTCCTTCTTTGCAAGAACATCCCATGCACTGACAACCGTTGGAAGGTCTTTTCCAGGAACAGGAATCATTGCATTCGTTGCACCTGTTGCAACGATGACTTCATCGAAGGAAGCGTAATCTTTTTCACAAAATTCCTGACCAAGACGGAAGGTAACATTTAATTCTGGTAATACGTTGCAGTAGTAGTTGATACTACGCATCATTTCTTCTTTTCTTGGTGGAACGCTTGCAATCAGTAACTGTCCACCAATCTGTAATGACTTTTCAAAAATAGTAACCTGATGACCACGTAAAGCAGCAACACGGGCAGCCTCTAAGCCTGCGATTCCGGCACCAATGATAGCAACACGTTTTGCAGTAGCAGCAGGAGTAATCTGACGGCTTCCTTCATAACCATTTTCTGCATTTAAAACACAGCTTAAGAACGCACGGTTTTGAATGTTGTCGGTACAACCCTTGTTACACATCATACATGTTCTGACACAACCTGCGTGGTTGTCTGCACACTTCTTAGCAAAATCAGGATCTGCAAGCAAAGAACGACCAAGTGCGATAATATCAGCAGAACCGCTGGTAAGTACAGCTTCAGCAGCTTCCGGTGTCACAATACGTCCTACAACGGATACAGGAATAGAAACGATTTCCTTGATTTTCTTAGAGTAAGAAACCATAAAGCCGTATGGCTGTGTTCCCATAGCAGGAATGGTATCACCCATATTTCCTGTGTGGTTTGCCTGTGCTACGTGAAGGGTATCTACACCAGCCGATTCCAATTCTTTTGCAAAAATACATGCTTCATCAAATGGAAGACCACCTTTACCACGAAATGCATTTTCACCGAGTGGAGTCACAATAGGAAGTTTATAATCAATAACCATATCTGGAACAACAGTCTTTAAACGTTTTACGAGTGTTAATGCAAAACGTGTACGGTTTGCAAGATCTCCGCCATATGCATCTGTTCTGTGATTTAAAATTGGAGAGCAGAGAGAACCAACCAGACGGTCTCCATGTACTTCAATACAGTCAACGCCGGCTTCCTGTGCTAAAATAGCGCATTTTTCCATGTGCTGGATGATCTCTTCGAGTTCTTCTGCAGTTACTTCGTTTACAAAATGCTGCATATCATGATGCAATTTTGCTCTTGCTTCCTGCATTTTCCCCTGATGGAACAGGTCATTTAATGCGGCAACGTTGTAATCCGGATGGAATAACTGGATTCCAAGCTTTGCACCATTTTCATGGCAAGCATCTGCGAGTCTTTTAAATCCTTCTGCCTGTGCAGGAGAAAAAAGCTTTGGTGTAGGAGAGAATGTTGCAAGAGGCGCAACATCTCCGATTACAATATAACCAACACCACCCTTAGCGAGGCGTTCGTAAAAACGGAAACTCTGTTCACCGATAGAACCGTCTTTTTCCTCATATCCGGTTGTAAGCGGAGGAAACATCAAGCGGTTCTTAAAGGTTGTTTTTCCAACTGCGATAGGTTCTAATAGTTTCATAAGTCATACTTCCTTTCAAGTCTGTTTATTTATTATAATGCCTGCAAGAATGAGAGTATATATTGGTTCAGCTCTTTTCTTGCAGAAGCACTGGCAAAGTTATGGTTTGCACCTTCGATGGTCTGATAGGTGCATGTTCCAGAATAAAGTGTTTCATATTTGTGGCAGGTGGCATCGTCTACTAAATCATCAGCGGTACCGCGAACGATAAGGACAGGACCTTCGTAGCCAGCAGCGGAAGAAAACGGCTCGTACTGGTATAAATCATGATTAAAAGATGTTGCAAAGCAAAGTCCTTCAATATCAGCACTTGTGATGCCTTTTGCCTCCATAGCTTCGGCGCGTTCCTTACATCCAAACCACATACCGGCGCCCGGACACATAAGAATCAATGCGTAAGGGTTTACTCTTGGAGCAGCAGTAGCGGCTGCGTAGCCGCCCATGCTCTGACCGGAAAGAATTACCTTTTCCGGATCAGCAAAATCCTGCTGTTTTGTCCAATTCATGATATCTTCAATATCTTCAAGAATGCCGGTAAATGTCATATCTTCAAATTCTCCATCACTCTCCCCGTTTCCGAATAAATCGAAACGTACGCTGGCAAAACCGTGCTTTGCAAGAAATCTTGCCGTTTGCGTATAACTGTTTTTATAGCCGCTCTTATTTCCAGTAAAGCCATGTACATTTACAATGGCAGGAAAATGTGAACCCTCATCCGGGATATCTACAATGCCGCGTAAAACGTGACCGGAACGATTGGTAAGTTCGACTTGTCTGATCAATGTGATTTACCTCTTTTCTAAAAATTATTCAGCGTTTGCAGCTTTTCTCTTATCTGCTAACTGCTGTAACATTTCTTCTGTTTTTTCTTTGGTTAATGGATATACAAACTTTAATACAAGTACAGCTAATAAGTAACCAACAACATATAAGCCAGTATAAGTTTTCCAGAGATTTCCAGCGAAAGCGTCACTCTGTACTTTCAGATTTACGTTAAATCCAGCGATGGCAAGTGCGAAACTACTCATACTTCCAGATACTGCATTTGCAAGTTTACGGAAGAAAGTGTAAGCAGAGTAAACAATACCTTCATTACGCTTTCCAGTCTGTAGTTCCTGATAATCAATGGCATCATTTACAAGTGCCCAGATCAATACCTGGAAACCGCTGACACCAAGATAACAGATACCGTTGATGATGATAAAGAGCAAAGGATTCTTCATTGGGAAGAAGAATAAAATGGCAAATACAACGACAGAGAAAGTAGCACTGTACATAATCCATTCTTTTTTACCAAATTTCTTTGCAACGAACTTGATACCAACGAAAGCGATGAGTGACCAAAGGACACTTAACATACCAGAAATTGCCATAATAGCAACGTTTCCGAAGTAGTCACGGAATAAGTAGGTGTTCAGTCCGTTCACCATACCTGCGCCAACGATACCGATAAAGCTTGATAACATAACACCAAGCAAAGCTTTGTTTTTGGTGATAGCTTTTAATACCTGTAAGTAATTGAGTTTTTCTTTTTCTTCTTTGATAGGTTCTGTAATGACACGTTCTTTACACCAGTTTGCTGTAATCATTAAGCAGATGAAACCGATAACGGCGCAGATAGCAGCCATAATCAGGAAATGACTAGGTACCGGCTGGTTATCCTTGTAAAGGAATAATGGACCAGCGATAACGATAACCGTCATAAAAATGGTTCCGCCAAGACTTCTGTAACGGGAAAGGTCTGTACGCTGGTTAACGTCGTCTGTCATTACACTGGAAAGACTTCCGAATGGTACGTTGACGCAAGTGTACATAATTTCGTATACAACATAAGTGATGAACATATATGCAAGACGGGCACCATATGCGAAGTTACTTACATTGGCGAATCCTAACACACAAAGAACAGCGGTTGGGAATGCAAAAAATTTAATCCAAGGAATAAATTTACCTTTTCCTGTGTTTTTGTGGCTATCAACCAATGCACCGATGAGTGGATCGTTGATGGCATCCCATAATTTGGTTACTAACATTAAGATACCGACGTGTACTGGATTTACTTTTAATACCAATGTGTAAAAAATTGCCAGATACATAGCACGGAATTGTTCCGTACAGCAACACCCTAAATCCCCCAGAGTGTAGCCGATTTTGTCCTTCATAGAAAAAGGTCTTGTTTCTTTCATAATAAAATACCTCTCGTTTTATAATGTTTTGGTAGCTACAATATTATTATAGAAACAAAAAAAGAAGTCACATATACAAAAATTGCTTGCAAACTACGAAAAATTGATATATCGTTAAAATTGACAAAATGAACAAAAAATATAGGAAAGGAATGTGCAAAGTGAACATATGAAGAGACAGGGATATGAAATGGAGTATGTAAAGATTGTGGAGAGCGGTCAGAGAAGCTTTGGACAAAACAATCGTCATACCATTATTTTTGTGGTTGGCGGTGTTTCCTATTTGCAGGCGGAGGAAAAGCACGAAGTCTGTATGATGGAGGATCTGATTTTTATCAAACCGGGAAATCGTATCAAATTGGAATACCGAAAAAACAAATATCCGTTGGAACTTTATGTTCTTTATATTGGGTCGGATCTGCTGCAGGTTCTTTCAGATGAGCATACAGATTTGAATGCCTCGTTTGATGTCGTACCATTTCAGGTAAAAATGGTACATGCAGAGAGTGAAGGGGCAATGCTGATCAAGAACATTTCAAAAAAACTGTATGCAATGGCAACAGAAGAACAAAAATTTGCACATGCCTTGTATGAGAAGAGTCTGTTATCCATGCTGCTCATTTTAGCGTTGCGCTCGTCTGTGCAGGAAGACAGGCAGCATAAGGTGAATAAGAAAAAACATGTGGTGATGGATGATATCTTTATTTATATTAAGGAACATTTAACGGAGGATATTACGCTAGAACGTTTAGAGGATGAATTCTATGTCAGCCGGTATCACATTGTAAGAGAATTTAAAAAAATGACTGGAGAGACACCACATGCTTATATTGTAAAGGCAAGACTTGACCTTTGCAGACGTTATATTGAGCAGGGAAAAAGCATTCGCGAAGTGTATGAACTGGGGGGATTTGGTGGGTACAACCATTTCTTTCGGGCATTTAAGAAAGAATATGGTGTGACACCTATGCAATATTATAAGAATTTACAGATTGATCGAAGTGTGGATGAAAAATCACGCATTTCCTAATGCTGTCATATAGTAAAGAGACGATGGCTGCAGGAGAAAAAAATGGATGTGACAACACCAGGAAAAATAGGATTTGCATCTTCAGGAGAACTCGCAATTGAATTATATGATAGTAGTAACAGAGGACCGGTGCGTGGGGCACAGGTGAGCATTTACCGGGCGTCAGATGGCGAGAAAATAGCCAGTTATGTTTCGGACGAAGCAGGACAGATTCCGGATATACGTCTGGAAACACCGCCGTTAGAATACAGCTTAGAATCGCAGGCAATGGGGATACCTTATGGACAATATAATATCGTGGTAGAAGCTGCAGGGTATGAAACGTTAGAACTGACAGATGCGGAGGTATTGCCGCAGGAATTGTCACTACAGCCGGTTCCTTTGATTCCCGTGGGAAGTATGACAGGAAAAACAGAAGAAATTGTGGTGCCCGGCAATACGCTTTATGTACCGGCAACACCGAAAATTCCAGAGACAGAGGTAAAACCGGTCACAGAAACCGGAGAAATTGTTTTAAGCCGTGTGGTGATTCCAGAGTATGTTATTGTGCATGATGGAGTACCATCAGATGCAAAAGCGAAGAATTATTATGTGACATATCCGGATTATATCAAAAATGTGGCATCCAGTGAAATCTATGCGACCTGGCCGGATGCTGCAATTCGTGCAAATGTACTTGCCATTATGTCATTTACGTTAAATCGTGTTTACACAGAATGGTACCGTGGCAAAGGGTATGATTTTACCATTACATCATCAACGGCATATGATCAAAAATGGTCTTATGGACGTACTATCTTTGAATCAATTTCGCAAGTGGTCGATGAAATGTATACCAATTATCTGGCACGACCAAATGTCAAGCAACCAATTTTGACGCAATATTGTGACGGGAAAAATGTACGATGTCCAAAGTGGCTCAGCCAGTGGGGCTCGAAGGATTTGGCAGATCAGGGACTTCGCACTATAGAAATTCTTCGCTATTATTATGGTAGTAATATCTATATTAGCACAGCAGAAGAAATCAGCGGCATACCGACATCCTGGGCAGGAGAACTGTCCGTGGGTTCAGAAGGGAAAAAGGTGAGCCAGCTGCAGGAACATCTGAATGTGATTGCAGGGGATTACCCGGCGATTCCGCGTGTGGCTGTGGATGGTATTTATGGACCTTTGACAGCGGAAGCGGTGCGTACCTTCCAATCTGTTTTTGGACTGCCGGCAACAGGTGTGGTAGACTATCGTACATGGTATAAAATTTCCCAGATTTATGTGGGTGTGACAGGAATTGCAGAGTTATAAAAAATAACAGAGATACTGGAAAAGAGGAAATACAATGGCAAAATGGCTGGTATATAATAAACGGGCAGATTTTAAGGCAATAGGAGAAAAATATCATATTGATCCGGTGGTGGCGCGGATTCTCGTAAATCGTGATGTGGGGGATGATGCGTCCATTGCCGCGTATTTGCATCCGTCTAAGAAGGATTTCGGAGATGCCGGTTTGCTTCAGGATATGGACAAAGCGATTGCTCTTTTGCAAAAAGCCATACAGCAGAATACAAAGATTCGTATTATTGGTGATTATGATATTGATGGTATTCAGTCTACCTATATTCTGCACCAGGGTTTGCTTCGGGTGGGAGCAGATGCAGATTACGCAATCCCTGACCGTATTGAGGATGGGTATGGTGTTAATATCCGTTTGATGGAACGATGTGTTATGGATGGAATCGGGCTTGTCATTACCTGTGATAACGGGATTGCGGCTGCCGAGGCGATTGCCTATGCCAAAAAAGAGGGGATGGCGGTAATCGTAACAGACCATCACGAAGTCCCGTATGAACTGGTGGATGGAAAAAAAGAATATCATTTGCCACCGGCGGATGCAGTGATTGATCCAAAACGTGAAGACTGTGCATATCCATGTAAGAAGTTATGTGGGGCTGTCGTGGCATGGAAGGTGATCTTACAACTGTATCAACAGTATGGGATTCCAGAGGAAGAAGCCATGGCATTTATTGAGAATGCTGCTTTTGCAACCATTGGTGATGTCATGGAACTGGTTGAGGAAAATCGAACCATTGTTGCACTTGGCTTAGAACGTTTGCGTCATACAACAAATATAGGAATGCAGACATTGATAGCGCGCTGTGATCTGCCGATGGAAAATATAAGTGCGTATCATGTTGGCTTTGTGCTGGGACCATGTTTAAATGCCAGTGGCAGATTAGATTCTGCGACGAAGGCGCTGCAATTGTTAGAGGCAAAAGATACAGCAGAAGCGGTGCGTCTGGCAGAAGAATTGCGACAATTAAATGAAGAACGGAAAGTGATGACCGAACAGGGGATTGCGCAGGCCATTCGTGAGATAGAACAAAAGGAGTTCATGCAGGATGCTGTATTGGTGGTATACTTGCCAGCCGTACATGAGAGTGTCGCTGGCATTATAGCAGGACGCATCCGGGAACGATATGAACGCCCCACCTTTGTTTTGGTGGATGCCGCAGATGGAGATGGCGCAAAGGGAAGCGGAAGATCGGTGGAAGGATTTTCTATGTATGATGAGATGTGTAAATGTAAAGAACTTTTTTCAAAGTTTGGCGGGCATCCGATGGCAGCAGGCTTGTCTCTTCCCAAGGAACAGATTGAAAAGTTTCGGGAAGAAATCAATGCGAATACACAGATGACAAAAGAAGAAATGCAGACAGTGATTCATATTGATGTGCCAATGCCATTTTCCTATATCCGTGAAGATTTGATTTCGCAATTAGAAATCTTAGAACCTTTCGGAAATGGGAATCCAAAGCCTATTTTTGCCCAGAAAAATGTACGCATTATGCGAAAAATCCCAATTGGAAAGCAAAAACAATTTTTGCGTATGGACTTGCAGGGAGAAGACGGATTTTGCATGGAAGGATTGTATTTTGGGGATGTGGATGCGTTAGAAGAAATAGAGCAGGAGAAAGGATGCATTACCATCACATATTATCCACAAGTCAACGAATATCGTGGCAGAAAAACCTTGCAAATTGTGGTTTCCAATGTCTGCTAGTTCATTTGACATAGAAAGAAGAAAATATACCGGCGCAGTTGCATAATACTACAAAAAAATGTAAAATACTTGTTATACATTTGTGTAAGAAAATGTATGAATGGAGGGATGCGCAGGCATGTTTCATAGTAAAGAAGTGAAGCAACAGTTACAGCAGGCTGAAAATCTCAAGACGCAAGTAGAAGCGTATGAACAGTTGCTACAACAGGTAGAAAAAAATGTAACTGAAACACAGATGGATGTGGACCAGATGCAGATGAGTGCAACCAAGATGGATCGTAGTCTTACAAAGGTCGTAGACTATGCAAAAGATACAAGAGATGATCAGCAGGTCATGGAACAAGGCTTGCAGGAGGCTGTGGACACATTGCGCCAGGAAAGTCTGCAGATGCAGCAGTTAGAGGAGCAGTGTGATAAGCATACTGATTTTTTACAAAAACAGGAGACGGCACTTGCAGCTTTGATGGAACAGAGTAAGCATTATACAGGTTATGCAAAGTCTCTTTCCGAAGGCTCCAACAAAGAAATTGCAGAAAGTAAGCGCTTGCAAGAGCAGATTTCAGGTTTAGAGAAAGTGACCGGTTCCATCAGTGCACTGGCGTTACAGGCAGCAATCGATGCAGGACGTTTGGGAGATAGTGGAAGCGATTTTATCCGCAGTGCAGAGCAGATTCGATCCCTGGCAGAAGTTTTCGGCGCCAGATTGACGGATACCATTGCACAGACGAATACATTACAAAATGAGATGGCGCAGATGAATACACAGATTCATCAGTTCATTGCCCTGCTCAAAGAAAATAACCAGTTGCTCGGCAAGATTACAACAGATGTCAATGGATGGAATACAGAACAGCAGCAGACGACATCGCAGGAAGAGAAGATGACACAGTTGGTAGAATCGCTGCTTGCATATCAGGGGCGCGTGGCAGAGGGCTTGCGCCGTCAGGAATGTATCTTAGAAGAAATGGAAAAAATTGGTGCCTGCTATATGGAACAGCAGGATAGTACCAGTCATATGGAACAGAGCATATCCCATATGAAACAGGCTTTTTCCGACAACGCGTAACATGAGATACTGGTAAAGGGAGCAATACATTTACATATAAAAGAGAACAACAAGGGGGACTATAACATGGCAGAACAGGTATATCAATTTGCCTCAGCAGATGGGGTTACACAGATTCATGGCGTAAAGTGGACGCCGGAAGGACAGCCGGTAGCTGTGCTTCAGATTGTACACGGAATGGTGGAATACATAGAGCGTTATCGTTCATTCGCAGAATTTTTGAACAGTAAGGGTTTTGTGGTTGTTGGTCATGATCACATCGGACATGGGGAATCCGTATCTTCACCGGAAGAATGGGGCATTATGCATGCAAAACATCCAAGCGATATTATGGTAGAAGATATTTATGCCAACTATAAGCTGACCAAACAAGCGTATCCATCACTTCCATATTTTATTATGGGACACAGCATGGGCTCTTATATGACAAGAAAATGTCTGAGTGTCAAGGCAAAAGAGATGGATGGTCTGGCTGGAGCAATCATTATGGGAACCGGTACGGAAGCAAGCGGAACCATCAATGCAGGACTTGCATTTATCAATTTCTTATCCTTTTTCCGCTCAGATGAGTACCGCAGTACTATGGTCAGAGATATGACCTACAGTGCACCATACAAGCAGTATGATTGCACGGGCGCAACACCGGATAACAGCTGGCTGACAAAAGATGTAGAGGTCGTGAAAAAATACTATAGCGATCCAAAATGTACCTATACGTTTTCCCTTGGTGCATATCGTGGCTTGGTAGAATCTACAAAGTACGATAATGACCCAGCTAATATTGCTAAGATGAAAAAGGATTTACCAGTGTTCTTTGTATCAGGCGCGTGTGATCCTGTTGGAAATATGGGTAAAGGTGTTGAGGCAGCCAGAGATAAATTTGTTGCTGCCGGCATGCAGGATGTATCTTTGAAGTTATATGATAATGACCGCCATGAGATTTTGAATGAGACAGATCGTGAAGTAGTATATGAAGATCTGTACGCATGGATGCAAAAGAAGATGAAAGCCTAGTGCAGTTTGTTATGCCATGCGTTTGCGATATTCCGATACGGTCATATTGTAATAATTTTTAAAAGCGGTATGAAAATGATTTGGATAAGAATATCCCAGTCTTGTTGCTATTTCGGCAATCGAGAGGGTATCTTCCTTTAAAAAGGTGACAGCAGCAGCCATGCGCGCTTCTGTTCTTTTCTGGAGAAAATTCTTTCCGTATCTGTTATAGAGCATACGGCTGGTTTGTCTGGTACTGAGTCCCAGACGGCGGGCAAGCTCTTTTAACGTAATGGTATCGTATTCAAGCAGAAAGCTGTCTTCGATGAGAATATAGGCTTTGACAAGCGGGATTGGAATATTCGTGATGACGGCATTGGAGTCGGGTTCATAATTGCGCAGCATTTTGACTAGAAATTGCATAAAAAGAGCGCGGAGCATGACCATAGTCGCAGAGCCGGGTGAGGATAATTCTTCGTGAATCTGTTCTAGTGTTGGTTGTAGGTTTGCACAATCCTTACCATACCAGAAGGGATAATGTAAAAATGGTTCCAGGACGTCTTTATCAGAATCATTTTTCGTCGTGTTGTGTACGCTCTCAATTCTTAAATAAATACAATATTCATATGTCGGGTCGCTTGTATCAGAGAACTGCTGATGTTCGATATGAGGACCTGTTGTATAGAGGATATCCGGATACAATTCATAGGAACACTGATTACGAATCAGTGTTCCTTTTCCTTTTGGAATAAAATGTATCTCATAGCTGTTCGAACCGTGGGCATGTGAAGGCGTGTTCCACGTCTGACATTCATAAGTGAATTTTAATATCGTAATCTGATAATTCCCTATCGTAAACATAATGTTTAAGTTGTCGTTTTTCATAAGAACACCTCATTTTGTACGCTAAGTGGACATGTAAGTGTGTGATATGTCACCTTATAATGTATTATTATCGTACTATAGATTCTATAATGAAAGCAAGAACAGAATTGGTATTTTATAGAAAAAGGAGGATGCCTATGATACTGGATGCACATTTGCATCTTTGGGACAAGCAGGCCGGACGTGTGGAAGGCAGGCCTGTGATTGCACTTAAGGATGGAAGAAGTGATTTCGGCGGACAGGTGCGTCAGATGATGCCGCCTTACATGGTAGACGGCAGAAATACGGCAGAAATGCTGTTTGCCAATATGGAATATGCGGGCGTGAGTGGATGCGTCGTGACGCAGGAATATATTGATGGTAATCAGGATAACTATCTTTTGGAATGCAAGAAAAAGTATCAGGAGCGGATGAAGATATGTTGTCTGTATGAGGAACAGAAAATCGCCGATGATTGGGTGGAACAGTTTGATGGAATTAAAATCTGCGGAGGAAGATTAAAGGATCAGAATCTGCTGCATCACAAAGCGGTTTTTGAACAGGCAAACAGACTTCATAAATTTATTTCGATCGATATGGCAGAGGGAAATCTGCAAGTGGGTCAAATGGAACAACTGATTGCAGAATATCCGCATCTTAGAATTGCAATCGGACATTTTGGAATGGTTACGGTGGAAGGCTGGAAAGAACAGATTGCACTGGCAAAGCATGAGCATGTCTATGTCGAAAGTGGCGGTATCACCTGGCTTTTTCACAGAGAATTTTATCCATATCCATCAGCAATCAGAGCGATACGTCAGGCAATCGAAATATGCGGAGTGGATAAATTGATGTGGGGAAGTGATTACCCGCGTACGATGACAGCGATTACATACGATATGAGTAAGGATTTTATTGAAAAAACAAAGGAACTGTCAGACGAAGAAAAAGAAAAATTCCTAGGTGAAAATGCAAAAAGATTTTATGGATTTCAGGAATTAAAGATACCGGAAAAAATAAAGAATATGGTTGAGTAGGAGGGTGCACATGATAGTAAAAGGTACATATTTTCAAAACAGTGAGACAAATCCATTGGTGTATGGGGATGTTGAAATTCACAATATCAAGAGGAGAAGATTGCGTGGAGAAGAGGAAAAAGAAGGCATTCTGGCAGAAAGTGTTTTCGTTGGATTTTGTGGAACGGATTATACCTTGATGCATATGGGAAAGGAGAATAATCTAAGTCACAAGTTTCCGGAGGGATGCAACCGATTGATCAATGGCCACGAAGGTGTGGTATGGGTGCCATCGGAAAATCGTTTTGCTATTGTGTTGATTCGTGGCGGCAATAGTTATGATCCAACGAGATTTACAGAGGAAGAAACTTATTTTGAATATGGCTGCGATCAGGCCGATGGTTTGTTTTCCGATAAAAATTATTATAACCCGGATATGTTGTTAGAAATACCGGATGGCTATGTAAAGGATGGAAAAATATCACTTACGCTTTGTAAAAGACTGGTGTTTAGTGATCCATATGCCTGCATGATTTTCCAGAGAGAACGTATGGAGGATCTGGGAGAGGCACAGAATTTCAGGGTTAAGATGGCACAGTATAAATGCAGTGAGGAAAAGGCGAGGGAAATCGCAAGAAAAGAAACCTTTGACCGGGTGTGTATTTTTGGACTTGGAACAACGGGGATGTTTATCGGAGATCTGATCCATCAAAGATATCCCGATGCAAAAATTGTGTTTGTGGCAAGAAGTGAAGAGAACAGTCCAAAGGTTTCCTTTGCCATCAAGCAGGCAAAAGCATCTTATGTTCGGAGTGCATTTGATACGAAAGAGGAACTTGCAGAGGCAATCAAGGAAAAACTGGGTGGAACAGCAACCGTGTTTATTGGCTCGAGTGGAGCAGAAATTGAGCATGAAATAGCTTTTAAGTATGGTGTGCTAGGCTGCAATGGTATCTACAATTCGTTTTCTTTAGGACCGGATGTTACGTTTGATACGATGCCTTTTGGATTTAAGAATCAGGTGATTTTTGGTTCCATTAATTTCCGGCAGGATCATATGGAGGAAGCCATCCGGATTCTGCAGAACAGCTGCTATGACGAAATCGTGGAGCTGATTGATAAGGAAACATTTACAAATGACCCTGTGGGTGCATATGAAAATACCATTTACGCCAAAGGGGCACCGATGAAAACAGCAGTGATATGGAATGAAGATTATGTTGATGGAGGAAGATAGGACACAGATGGATGGTTTTGAAGCAGCAGTGTGTGCGGATTTAGAAAAAATCCGCACGGATGGAGCGTATGCACGGGTGCAAGCTACACTTTCTTGCTAAGAAATGCCCAGAATTTCTTGAGTGGAGCAAGATCGCCTTGAATTTCTTCTACTTTCAGGCGGTTTGCTTCACTAAATCCGACCAAAATATCATGATTTGCTTCGGAAAGATAATCGATAATACCATCGATATCGGATTTGATATTCTTTGGACAATGAATATACTGGCGCTTGGCAGCAGTAATGTGCAGTGTATAAGAAATACTAAAATGATGCCACAAAAACTTGTGAAGCGTCGAATATTTATAAATCCAGATCATCTCGCTGATTGGCACAATGGCGACACCAAAGCGGGAAGTTTCTATAAAATAGTGTTCGGTAATGAACATATCTTCGGTTGCCAGCTGTGGAAGAGTAGCAAGCTCTTCCTCGGCCTGTGCCAAAATTTCTCTTGGTTTCCCATAATAGCGTAATCTTCGGACAGGTGAAGATAGTACAGGAAAGGCAATATAAATGCCATAACACACAATACTGATAAAAGCATAGAGCCCACTGATGACATACACCGATAAGAAAACGACGGTGGCAAAGTCTGTGATGTCTGGCTGTGAAATCATATAAGGTGATATCGTTGATGCAATACCATCCTGTGACCAGGCAAGATCCTCAGATAGATACAGAAGTAACTTGTTCATGGCATGGGAATTATATAAAATCTTGCCACAAATGGTAATCTGATCAATCACAGGAAGTCCCTGCTGGGAATCGTCCGGATTTAAAAGGACGATGATGCAATCATCTTCCATAATCGTGTAATAGTAATAACCAACCGTGGTGTCGAGCCAGCGTTTGGTATATCCGGTAAAATACAGATTCGAAAGAGTGATTTCGATATAGCGGCCATTTTTATCATATAAGGATGCAATATCTTCGTTTTCGTCTGCTACAACGGGATGCATCATGTCATTGACTGGATAAAAGAACGCAATTACTGCCAGAATGACAAGATAAATAATAGGCGAAACGATTCTATGTTGATAAAAGGAGCGGATACTCCTGCTGATATAATGTTCAAAGTTTTCTTTCATAAGCGATTTAAACTCCAATAAATTCTTTCTTTCAGTATAAGGTTTGTACTGGTTATTTTCAAGAAGTGTAATCATCACTTTTCATTTGCATTTATGGATAAATATGATAGTATTACATATGGTAAAAAAGGTTTACTGGAGAAGTATGCCTTTTGACAGAAAAGAGGGAATATGGCAACATACGAAAGTTTTGCAGAGGTCTATGACCTTTTTATGGATAATGTACCATATGATGTCTGGAAAACGCATCTGTTGGACATTTTAGGACAATATCATATTACGGATGGTCTGGTGGCAGAACTTGGTTGCGGTACCGGTAAGATGACCAGACGATTGGCAGAAGCCGGTTATGACATGATTGGTATTGATAATTCCTATGACATGTTAAGCATTGCTATGGAACATCCGGCAGAGGATATTTTATATCTGTGTCAGGATATGCGTGCATTTGAATTGTATGGAACCGTTGCAGCCGTAATCAGCGTGTGTGATTCCATGAATTATATTGTAGAATATGAGGATTTGGTTGAGGTCATACGTCTTGTGAACAATTATCTGGATCCGGGCGGTGTTTTTGTATTCGATGTGAATACCTTATATAAGTATCGTACCCAATTAGCAGATCATACATTTGCGGAAAACCGGGAACAGGGCAGTTTTATATGGGAAAATACGTTTGATGAGGAAAGCCGGATCAATGAGTATGATTTAACACTGTATATACAGGACGAAGAAGATGCGGACTATTTCATGCGTTTTGAAGAAGTACATTATCAGCGTGCCTATGAGATCGCAGAAATACAAAAAGCGCTGCAGGAAGGCGGCATGGAGTTTCTGGGTGTTTTGGATGCGGATACGATGGATGTGGTGCAGGAAACGACAGAGCGCATGTACGTGATAGCAAAAGAACAGGGAAAGAAAAGAGGATAACGATGAGTGGATATAAAGATTACATTGTAAGAGCAACAGCAGCAGATGACGCGATTCGTGCATTTGCAATCACATCAAAAGATCTGGTGGAGTTTGCCAGAGAGAGTCATAACACCAGCCCCGTTGTTACGGCTGCACTTGGACGTATGCTTTCAGCGGGAGCCATGATGGGGATTATGATGAAGGGCGATGACGATTTGCTTACGTTGCAGATTCAGGGAAGCGGTCCGATGAAGGGCATCACAGTCACAGCAGATGCAAAAGGGCATGTCAAAGGCTTTGCAAATGTAGCGGATGTCATGCTGCCGCCGAATAAAGATGGCAAATTAGATGTAGGCGGAGCTATTGATCTTGGTATCATGCGTGTCATCAAGGATATGGGATTAAAAGAACCATACGTTGGAACTGTGCCGCTTCAGACAGGAGAGATTGCAGAAGATCTGACATATTATTTTGCAACAAGTGAGCAGGTGCCATCTTCGGTTGGCTTAGGTGTTCTTATGAATAAGGATAACACCGTAGCGCAGGCAGGAGGATTTATCATCCAGCTCATGCCATTTACGTCAGATGAAATCATTGAAAAACTGGAAAATAATATCAAAGATCTGCCATCCGTTACAACCATGTTGGCGGAGGGAAAGACACCGGAACAGATGTTAGAAACTGTTTTAGACGGATTTGAGATGACCGTTCACGAGACTGTGGACGCGGGATTTGTCTGCGATTGTTCAGCAGAACGCGTTGAGAGAAGCCTATGCAGTTTAGGGGATGAGGATGTAGCAGATATTATTGCAGAAGGAAAGCCGATTGAGGTGAAATGTCAGTTCTGTAATAAAGCATATAATTATACGGTGGATGAATTAATCGCTATGCGTAAGCGTAAATAAAGTATCGGAGAGCGTATGAAAGACGGATTTATCAAAGTTGCGGCAGTAACACCACAGGTGCGTGTGGCGGATGTCGCATATCATGTACAACAAATCGAAGAGGCAATGGAACAAAGTGCAAAAGCAGGTGCTATGATTACCGTATTTCCGGAATTGTGTCTGACCGGCTACAGCTGTCACGATCTGTTTTATCAGAGAACGCTTTTGCAACAGGCAAAGAGTGGGCTGCTTTCATTGGCAAAAAAGACAGAGAATCTCGCTGGTATTTACTTTGTGGGATTGCCGTGGGAATGGCAGGGAAAGTTATACAATGTTGCAGCGGCGTTGCATGGAGGAAAAGTGCTTGGTCTTGTGCCAAAAACCTATTTGCCAACGTATGCGGAATTTTATGAGGGAAGACAGTTTACGCGTGGTATGCAGCAGGTGGTTATGGCAAATTTGTCGGGACAAAAAGAGGCAATCCCCTTTGGCACAAATCAGTTATTTGCCTGTCGTGAAATACCGGAACTTGTAATTGCATCGGAACTGTGTGAGGATTTGTGGACACCATGCCCGCCATCGGGAGCACATTGTATGCATGGCGCAACGGTGATTGCAAATCTTTCTGCCAGTGATGAAGTGACAGGAAAAAATGCTTATCGAAGAAGTCTGGTGGCAAATACATCTGCCCGTCTTTACTGTGCTTATTTATATGCGAGTGCGGGAGAAGGGGAGTCAACCCAGGATGTGGTGTATTCCGGTCATAATCTGCTTGCAGAAAATGGAAGTATTTTGGCAGAAAGTGAATTGTTTGCTACCGGTATGATTACAACGGAAATTGATGTCTATGCGATTGCAAGTAAACGCCATATGATGTCAACTTATGAGAGTAAGCCGGATGATACCTATTATGTGAGTGAATTTTCACTGCCGCAGGTTGAGACGCCATTGACACGATTTATTGATAAAGCGCCATTTGTACCGTCAGATGAGGCGACACTGCGTAAGCGATGTGAAGAAATATTAGATATTCAATCCATTGGTCTGAAAAAAAGATTGGCACATACGGGCGCAAAAACAGCGGTCATTGGTATTTCCGGAGGTTTGGATTCCACATTGGCACTTTTGGTGACGGTGCGAGCCTTTGATATGTTGCAGCTTGCTCGTACAGGAATTATAGCGGTTACGATGCCGGGATTTGGAACGACAGACCGCACGTATCAGAATGCAGTGTCCATGATCAAAAGTCTGGGCGTAACCTTTAGAGAAGTATCCATCAAAAAAGCGGTACAGGTACATTTTCAAGATATTGGACAGGATGAACATTGTCATGATGTTACCTATGAAAATGGCCAGGCAAGAGAACGTACACAGATTCTGATGGATATTGCAAATAAAGAAGGCGGTATGGTCATTGGTACGGGAGATATGTCAGAACTTGCACTTGGCTGGGCAACCTACAACGGAGATCATATGTCTATGTACGGCGTTAACGCATCCGTACCGAAGACACTGGTCCGTTATCTGGTTCGTTATTATGCAATGTATTTGGCAGATGAGAAATTATCGAAAGTGTTGTATGATGTGTTAGATACACCGGTTTCGCCGGAACTTTTACCACCGAAAGATGGCGTGATTGCACAGAAAACGGAAGAACTGATTGGACCATATGAATTGCATGATTTCTTTTTATATCATCTGATGCGTTATGGCAGTGAGCCAACAAAGACCTTTCGCATGGCAAAATATGCATTTGCGGGAGAGTATGATGATGCGACCATTTTAAAATGGATGCATACATTTTATCGGAGATTTTTTACGCAGCAGTTTAAACGTTCATGTTTGCCGGACGGACCAAAGGTAGGAACGGTAAGTTTGTCTCCGAGGGGAGATCTTAGAATGCCATCCGATGCATGTGCTAACTTATGGTTAGAACAGATTGCATCGTTAGAATAGAGAGCAGGGATAAGAGAAAGGCAGTTATTATGTTAAAGTTATTTTCAAAAAAGAACGAAGAAGCAACAGAAGAGACAGAAGCAAAAAAAGTAAATACTCAAAAGGTAGCCATTATCTGCGGTAGTGTAGCGGGAGCACTTTTGGTAGTGTTTGTTGGATTTGGTATCTTTTTCCAGAGCCATTTCTTTTTCCGTAGTACAGTAAACGGCGTCAGTAGCTCAGCTGCAAGCACATCTGCAATCAAAGGCAGATTGGAAGATGCGGCAAAAGGTTATGAACTTGCCATTGTGGATGACAAAGGAAAGAAACAGGTGCTTTCTTCAGAAGATTTGGGATTGCAGATTGATATCAGCGAAAAAAAGATCAACGCATTGTTAGAGGAACAGAATGGATTCTTATGGGTGTATCGTTTGTTTGTTCCTGCAAAATATATGGATGATGCGATTGTTTCCTGTGATACACAAACATTAGAAAGAACCGTGAAAAAGCTGGATTGCGTCACAGACAAGAATCCCAAATTGACAGAAAATGCAAAGGTTTCCTACCAGGATGGAGCCTTTGTTGTGACAAAAGAAGTCTATGGAACGGAAGTGGAACCAGAACTTTTAACGAAAAAGGTAAAAAAGGCAGCTTTGTCTTTGCAAAAGTCACTCGATCTGAAAAAAGATAAGTGCTATAAGCAGCCAAAGTATACAGAAGACAGTAAAGAAGTCAAGGAATTGGTTAAAATCTTAAATGGTTATGTAGATACCAAGATTACCTATCAGATTGGCAGTGCTACCGAATCCGTACCAAAAGAGACCATTGGTTCCTGGTTATCGGCTGATGATCAGATGCAGCCAGCTTTTGATGCAGAAAAGATGAAAGAATTTGTCTCTACGATGAGTAGAAAATACGATACTTATGGTCAGCCAAAACAGTTGGCAACACAGTATGGTGTGACAGTAACGGTGCCTGGCGGCAACTATGGATGGCGTATCGATAAAGATGGTGAAGTGGCACAGTTGCAGGAAGATTTAAAGGCAGGCAAGGATGTAAATCGTGATTTCGTGTACCAGTACACGGCAGCAAGCCGTGATGGAAATGATTATGGCAACAGTTATGTTGAAATCAACCGTACAGCGCAGCACGTTTATCTGGTCATCAATGGATCTTGCGTTATGGATACTCCTTGTGTTACAGGTAATCCAAACAATGGTCATGTGACGCCATGTGGCGCTTTCCGTATTACATATTGCGAGCGCAACGCCATTTTAAGAGGTCCGAATTATAGAACGCCAGTAGCTTACTGGATGCCATTTAATGGAGATATTGGCCTGCATGATGCAACCTGGCAGAAATCTTTTGGTGGACAGCGCTATCGTGAAGGCTATGGCTCTCATGGTTGTGTAAACCTGCCACTTTCCGCAGTTGGTACAATTTTTAGTTATGTGCAGGCAGGATTCCCTGTTTTGATGTATGATCTTGGTGGAACAGAAACCGTGGATTCTCTGACACAAAAGCAGGCGGATGATTGTAAAAACGCAATCAATGCCATAGGATCCGTAACGACAGAGAGTGGAGCGGCAATTTCCGCGGCACGTGGTGCATACGATGGACTCACAGATTCCGGTAAAGCACTGGTAGATAACTATCAGGTACTTGTAGATGCAGAGGCTTCCTATGCAAATATCTGGGCACAAATCGCAGCGCAGCAGGCAGAGGCAGATGCGCAGAATCAGGCAAATGCTGTGATTGCATTGATCGATCAGATTGGTACACCGGTGACAGCAGACAGCAAAGCAAAGGTTGATGCAGCACAGAATGCATATAATGCATTGTCGGATGCAGCAAAAGCAAAGGTAACAAATAAAGCAACATTAGATGCAGCAGTAGCCGCGTTGAATGCATTATAGAAAGGACAAAAAGCAATGGGTGGATGGGAATCGTATGTAAGAAAAGTGGAACCATATGTTCCGGGAGAGCAACCAAAACATAAGGTAATCAAATTAAATACAAATGAAAATCCTTATCCACCAAGTCCGAAGGTGCAGCAAATCATAGATGGATTTGACGCACAACAATTGCGTTTATATCCGGATCCGGAAGTCTCAGAACTGATTGCGGCGATTGCAAAGAACAAAGGACTAGAAAAAGAGCAGGTCTTTGTTGGTGTCGGTTCCGATGATGTACTTGCTATGAGTTTTTTGACCTTTTTTGGCAGTGAACAACCGATTTTGTTTCCGGATATTACGTATTCTTTTTACGATGTCTGGGCAGAGCTTTTTCGCATTCCTTACGAACCAATTCCATTGCAGGAAGATTTTCGTATTTGTGTAGACGATTACAAACGAAAAAATGGTGGTATTGTGATTCCAAATCCAAATGCACCGACGGGAATTGCAGAGTCACTGGATGTGATTGAGCAGATTATTGCAGCAAATCCGGATTCTGTTGTGATTATTGACGAAGCATATGTGGATTTTGGAACCAAAAGTGCACAGGAATTGTTGACAACATATGAAAATCTCCTGGTGGTACAGACTTTTTCAAAATCGAGATCGTTAGCAGGCAGCCGTATCGGTTATGCTATGGGAAGTAAGAAACTGATTGCATACTTGAATGATTGCAAATATTCGTTCAATTCTTACACGATGGATCGGCTTACCATTCAAGTTGGAAAAGCATCAATGGAAGATGAACCTTATTTTACAGAGCAGGTGCGTCGCATTATAGATACAAGAGAGTGGGCAAAGGAACAGTTGAAAAAACTGGGATTTGACTTCCCGGATTCTGAGGCAAACTTTATTTTTGCACGTCACAAACAACGGGCGGCAGAAGATATTTTTGCAGCACTTAAACAGAGAAATATTTACGTGCGCTATTTTAAAAAACCGCGAATTGACAATTATTTGCGTATCACAATTGGAACAAAAGAAGAAATGGAACAGCTTATGAATGCTTTGCAGGAAATTTTACAGGAAGTATAAGCTGTCGTGGAAAATGTAGAAAGGTGGACAAGCAGAAATGGACTGGTTGAATATGGTAATCAATATAATAGCTATCTTTGTAGGTCTTGCCGGCTATCTGGGCATCATGCATACAAAGTGGGGACGTGAGCATGAGGACTACCAGTATGCCATTATGTTGGCGGCCATTCTTGGTGCATGTCTGATTGGCGGGGCATTGCGTATGCTTTTTTAGCATGAGAAACAGATCGATGTCATAGAATAGCAAAAAAAGGAGAGATGAGCATGGCAGAAACTTCAAACTGTGAAATGTGTAACAATTTTGTCTATGATGACGAGGATGAATGTTATGTGTGTGATATGGATTTAGATGAAGATGATATGGTTCGTTTTTTGATGGGAAACACAGCATCTTGTCCATATTATCAGTCTAACGATGAGTATTTGATCGTGCGTCATCAGATGTAAGAATGGAAACCATCAGTGATAAGATGGATGCTTCTTTACAATTGGCATTGCAGCTGCCAATGGAGGAAAGAGAAAAATCACCAATTTTGTCGTCGGGATATGAGGAAGAACAAAAAACGTGGGAGGTGATTCTGCGCATTGCAGGTCAGATGGAAACATTGCAACAGCAGTTTCCACAAGCTGCATTTACGATACTGAGTGGCGGGTATGTGATTGCCAGAGTTCCAGCGAATGAATTGGAAAAATTAGCCGCACAGGATCAGGTGATTTATATAGAACAACCAAAGCGAATGGTTACAGGCGTGGCTCAGGGTGTGCGGGCTTCCTGCATCTGGCCATTACAACAAGAGATAACCCCGGTAGGACAATTGTCTGGCCGGGGTGTTTTTGTCGCCGTGATTGATTCTGGAATTGATTATTTTCATCCGGATTTTCGAAACGAAGATGGAACGACACGTATTGCCTGGCTTTGGGCGGATGGGAAGGAATATAGTGAGACACAAATCAATGCGGCTTTAGAGCAAACGGATAGGCAAAAAGCATTAGAAATCGTTCCGGTTACAGATCCATCCGGTCATGGCACACATGTGGCGGGAATTGCAGCAGGAAATGGGAGAGCCTCTGGTGGGAGAAACCGCGGCGTTGCGTACGAAAGTCGTTTGTTGGTTGTGCAAATAAAAAACAGGGGGAGAGATGCAGCGCCTTTGACAACACAACTGATGGAGGCAGTGGAATACGTTGCCAGGAAAGCAATCGAGGAAAAAGCACCGGTGGCAATCAATATCAGTTATGGTAATAATTACGGTTCTCATACGGGAAAATCGTTGTTAGAGAGCTATCTGACCCAGATGGCAAAGCGGTGGAAGATGTCGATTGTGATTGGTACGGGAAATGAAGGGCAGGAACCACTGCATTTTCAAGGTCGTTTTGCAGCGGAAAAACAGCAAAAAGAGCAGGAAGTAGAATGGGTAATTGATACTTATGAAACGAGCATGAACCTGCAATTGTGGAAAAATTATCAGGATGAAATGACCATTTTTTTGATTGCTCCGGATGGAACAGAAATTGTAGTACTTCGGGAAGAACAACAGGAAAAAAGGGAGGGGACGATTGTGTCAGCACAGTGGCGGGATACAGTCATTCATGTGTTCTATGATGTTCCAAGCCCTTATCATATCCAACAGGAGATCTATCTTACATTTTTGCCACGTGATGCGTATATTGATGCAGGCGTATGGAAGCTTCGCTTGCAGCCACAGCATATAAAAGATGGCAGGTATGCCCTTTGGCTTCCAGTCAGCGGCGCATTAAATGAGAATAGTGGATTTTTATATCCGAGTGAAGAATCGACCATTACCGTGCCGGCTACGGCAGAAGGTGTTGTTTCCGTGGGCGCATATGATAGTAGGAGAAACGAATATGCACCATTTTCCGGGCGTGGTTTTGTGTGGCAAACAGAAGCAATCAAACCAGATCTGGTAGCACCGGGGGTAAATATTACATCATGCGCACCAGCAGGAGGCTATGCTGTGCGCAGTGGCACATCTATGGCAACGCCTTTTGTAACGGGAGCAGCAGCACTTATCATGCAATGGGGAATTGTGGAAAACAAGGATCCGTATGCCTATGGTGAGAAGCTAAAAGCTTATCTGTTGCGTGGCGCGCAGGAGATGCCGAAAGAACCGATGCCTTCGAGACGTATCGGCTGGGGAAAGTTGTGTTTACGCGAGAGTCTGCGATAGGTATAGTTTTTTGCCTGAAGTCGCGCTATAATAAAAGTAGCATGAATAGAATACCTGGGGGGATTTTTATGAAGAACTTCATGGAAAAAATAAAAGATTTTTTTGATATACGAAAAAAAGGTATGCGGCTGGTTTCATTTAATGTCATTGTAGTCAGCGCATTGTTTGGTGGATTATTTTCCGTTGGGCTTGCATTGGCATCATTTTTACCGCTGCAGCCGGTGCCAATTTTGATTGCGGCGATTCTGATTGCGTCCTTTCCATTCTATCTGGCAAATTATCGGGGAAAGCTTGTGTTAGCATCTAATGTCATGGTTGTTGCCGTCTGTTTTATCCTTTTTCCAGCGGTATTTTTTGTAAGAGGCGGTATTGAAAGCGGGATGTCAAGCTGGTTTGCGCTGGGCATATTGTTTATCTTTCTATTGTTAGATGGCGTGAATTTTGTACTGATGCTATCGCTGGATGCGATTGTTGTTGCGGGCTGTTATTGGATTTCTTACCGTTTTCCACAGCTGGTGCAAGGACATATGCTGCGTTCAAGCTTCTTTCTCGATGTGGTACAGGGAATTTTTACAACGACACTTGCGGTTGGCATGATTTTGAAAGTGCAGGCATGGATACAAAAGCAACAGGGAAATGTGCTGGAAGAGAAGAACAAGCAGCTCTTGGAGATGACGCAAAAAGCGAAACGGGCACAAAGAGATGCAGAAGTTGCCAACCATTCAAAGAGTAATTTTCTTGCCAATATGTCCCATGAAATACGAACACCGATCAATACGGTTCTTGGTATGAATGAAATGATTCTACGTCAGACGACGGAAGAAAATACACGAAGCCTGGCACAGGACATTCGCACTTCGACGGAATCCCTGCTTGAGATTGTAAATGAAATACTGGATTTTTCCAGAATTGAGTCCGGAAAGATGCAATTGATGGAAGATGATTACGAATTGCGGGATGTGTTACATGATACGGCAACGGCGTTTGATCTACGGGCGAAGGAAAAAGGGCTATATCTGCATCTGGATATTGATGAGCAGTTGCCATCCATGTATCGGGGCGATTCTTTACGTCTGCGCCAAATTATTAATAATATCATGAGTAATGCAATTAAATACACCCGAGAAGGGGGCATCCGTTTTTCTGTATCCGGTTACCAGGAAGAAGACTCGGAAATACTGCATTTTGAAATAGAAGATACAGGAGTAGGGATTCGCGAGGAAGATATGCAACGTTTGTTTGAAGCTTTCGAGCGTATTGATGAAAAGTCGAATCGTAATATTGAGGGAACCGGACTTGGTATGGCGATTACCGCAAATTTATTAGACATGATGGGTACCACTTTACAGGTGAAAAGTACCTTTGGCGAAGGGACAATGTTTTGTTTTGATTTAAAACAGCGTGTAAAAGACTGGACGCCGATGGGCATTTTTGAAGCACAGGAAAGAAAAGATGATAGCAATCAAAAGCAGGAATTTACATTTATTGCACCGGATATATCGATTTTGCTTGTGGATGACAATGCTATGAACCGAAAAGTATTCTGCAAACTGTTAAAACACACGCAGATGCAGATTGATGAGGCAGATAATGGATTTACCTGCCTGGAGATGGTAAAAAAGAAGCATTATGACTTGATTTTTTTGGATCATATGATGCCGGAACTTGATGGTGTGGAAACTTTTTCTTATATGCAGAGTATGCAGGAAAATCTTTGTAAAGATACGCCGGTGATTGTTCTTACGGCTAATGCCATTATTGGAGCAAAAGAGCAGTATCTTAAAATTGGTTTTCGTGATTATTTGTCAAAACCGATTGATCCGCGGCTTCTGGAGAATCTAATTGTAGAGCAGTTGTTGTTGCAGAATATTAACGTCGAAACCGTTCCTATTCAAAAAAATCATATGGAATTATACGAAGATAAAAAGCCGGAAGAAAAACAGGAACTGCCGCAGATAGAAGGATTTGATTGGGCATATGGATTACTGCATTTCCCAAATGCGCAGATGCTCTGGGAGTCTGTCGAAGACTTTTATAAGGAGTGTGAAAGCGCAATGCAGGAAATGAATCTTTTGTATGAGGAGATTGATTCGGAGCAGGGGTTGGATAAATACCGGATTCATGTGCACGCCTTAAAGAGCAATCTGGCATTGATTGGTGCTATGCAGGCATCCGCATTGGCAAAAATTCTGGAATATGCAGCAAGGGATGGTTTGCGGGAGCGTGTGCGCCAGTTCCATGGTGTGTGTATGGATGAGGTGGAACAGTGTTATCGCAATCTGATGCCTCATTTTCACCAGGATACAAAAAAAGAAAAGATGACAGATGCGTCGTGGATACAGGGCATACTTGCAATGCTCCGAAATAGTGCGGAAGAGCTGCATTATGATGGAGTAGACCAGATGATGCAGATGTTAGATGGCTATGTCTATGAGGATGATCTGCAGGGGCAAATGGAGCAACTGTATTCTGCAGTGCGTAATCTGGATTTGGAAAAAGTAGTAAAGCTTTGTGATTTGATGGAAGAGAATGTCAGGAAAGAGAGCGGAAAACTTGACATGTGAGGTACATGAGTATAACATGAGATAGGATTTGTGTTTATGCAGAGCATGCACATACAAAATAATAGATAAGAGGTCGAGCGATGAAAAAGGTTGAGGATTACATAAGAAGTATCCCGGATTTTCCGGAGAAGGGCATCATCTTTCGTGATGTGACAAGTATATTACAGGATGCAGACGGATTGCAGTTGGCAATTGATGAGATGAAGAAGTTATTAGATGGCGTGGATTTTGATGTGATCGCCGGAGCAGAATCTCGTGGTTTTATTTTTGGCGTGCCGATTGCGTATGCATTGCACAAGCCATTTGTACCGGTACGTAAGGCTGGTAAATTGCCATGCGAAACAGTATCTAAGACATATGATTTGGAATATGGCAGTGCAACGATTGAGATGCATAAAGATTCTATCAAGCCGGGACAGAAAGTAGTATTGATTGATGATTTGATTGCAACCGGTGGAACGATAGAGGCAGCTGCGCAGTTGGTAGAAGAACTTGGCGGCGAAGTTGTTAAGATTGTATTCTTAATGGAATTAGCAGGTCTTCATGGCAGAGATAAGCTTGCACAGTATGATGTGGCATCTGTTGTGACATACGAAGGCAAATAAAATTGTATTTACGACTGGGTAAGAGGCGAGCCAAAGTGCTTGCCTCTTTTTTCGCGCGTGTGAACCTATGAACGGTGCAAATCACGGTCGTCCCCTACCCCAGCCGCACCCTGCAGATGGTATAACATGGGAGCATAATTTGTTTTGGCACTAAAAGAGACCTCGGTTTCACGTAAACTGTCTTTGCATAGCTTCGACTGCCGCTAGGATGTGTCCGGCTACGGCAGATATGAAAAAGCTCCACTTATAAGAGGTTCTAGAAACTTGTAGTTATAGTAATTATCAAGATATGGCAACCGGCGCAAACGAACATCCATGTGCGGTTGCGCCTCTCGTGTACATCCATGTACACGAGTTGCCTGTTCTATACAAGTTTCAAGAACCTCTAATGCGTTTTGCATTCATATCTGCCGTAGCCGAACATCATCCAAGGCGATTGTCTAACTTTGCAAAGACAGTTTTAATTACGTAACCGTCGTCTCTTTTTTGTGCCATAAAATTATGCGACGTTAGAGCATCTGCAGGGGGCGGTTGGAGTTGGGGAGAGGGCAATTTTGGAATCAGGATTCCTGTAAGCGCGAAATCAGAGGAATCACTTTGGAAAGATCCTCTGCCCAGTCGTAAAGGAGAGGCGTAAGGTCTGGCGTAGGTGGGGTCAGATCCGGAATCATGATGGTGATGCAGCCAGCATCATGTGCAGACCGGATTCCATTTGGAGAATCCTCTAATGCCACGCAGTGCGCAGGGTCTACACCGAGTTTCTTGCAGACATGTAAATAAATATCAGGGTATGGCTTCCCTCGTTTTACCATGGAAGCACTGATAACAATATCAAATGCATTTTCCAACTGGACAGCTTTCAAACGGTCTAATGCGCGGTCCAATTTGGAAGCGGTTGCAACGGCAGTTTTGATGTTCTCCTTTTGAAGAACTGTCAACAAAGCATCTAAGCCGGGTTTTGCCTCAATGCCTTCTCTTGCCATGAGGTCTAACACTAATTTGGTATTGCATTTGTGAACCGTTTCAAAACAAAAGTCTTTTCCGTAGCGGCTTTCCCATAGCTTTTGTGCATCCTCATGGTTGAGGCTTCGTTGCATCAGGGCATCTTCTCTGGTAAAATCAGAATAACCGCATGCGGCAAATGCAAGTGGCCAGGTGCGGTTATAATATTTTTCGGTGTCCGTGATGGTTCCATCCATGTCAAAAATGACGGCATCTAATTTCATGAAAATCTCCTTTTTCTGCTGGTAAATTTATGCTTTTGCGGAAAGTATAGCACAGGAGATGGATGAGGACAAATACATGCAATATTTTGGAGTACAATTTTTCAATCAATTTAAATGTGCGCAGGGAGACTGCCCGCAAACCTGTTGCAAGGGCTGGCAAATATTAATCGATGCAAATACGATGGAACAAATTGAGAAAGAACCGGAGGATAAACGGCGGGAGTTAAAACGACATATTGCAGGGATGCGAAAGGGACAACCACAGATTCGAAAAAATTTTGGCAGATGTCCGTATCATACGAAGGAGCAATTGTGTGGTTTGCAGCTTAGAAAGCGTACAGATCTGATGCCGCGTGTCTGTAGAGAATATCCTAGGAGAACGGTTTCTTTCGGCTCATTTGCAGAAATCACAATGGAACTGGCTTGTCCTGTTGTGGCACAACTTTTTTTAGAAGAAAAGAAAATGCTTTCCATGCAGCCCATCTATGGGCAAGAGTATGAGGTGTTGTGGAAGATCGGAAACGAAGATCCGGCATTTTTGGCATGGTTACAACAATTGCGGGAAGTCTTGGTAAAAGAAGCACAGCAGGTTGCTATTTTTGATGCATTCTTTTTACAGCGCCAGTATGTTTGTGTGGATGCACTGCATGAAATGCTTATGCGTAATAAATTAAAAGATGCAAAGCAGATTTTGGAAAAGTATGAACAAGATGTATGGGAAGAGCATAGACCAGAGGATACGAAACGCATATTCTTTTCCATGGAGCTGGTAGACAAGGTGATTGCCCATCTGCTTGATACACCGAATTTAGCCATCAACAACCCCAAATTAAAAAAGGCGATACAAACATATTACCGCATTTATAATGCAAAGACTGCTGGGGAGGCTGAGCGGATGTTAGAGACAACGTGGGAGCAGATGGAACAGGAATTACCGGGTACTTATGAAAAATATCGTAAGTATTACATATACTATTTGTATGAAATGTTACTCTGCGCGTATGAGGATTATCATTTACTTAAAGTTATGTTACTAGGCAATATGTATTTGGAGCTATATATGGTGCTGGATGCTGTTTGTTTTACTTTCTGTAAACAAAAAAATAAGCAATACGATATGGAAATGCAGGCAGAACTTTTGGCAGCGCTAGAGCGGCGTATGCGTCATAATACCAGTGTGGCAGATGGAATTTTAGAACGTCTTCGAAAAGAATTTTTGTAAAAAATTCTTGACAGAGCAGATTCTTTGGAGTATAAATATCCTATATTGATAAACCGATGAACAAGAGGAGTACTTTCTTGGAACATTCACAGAGAGCCATCGTTGGTGCGAGATGGTAGTGCGAAGAGTTAGGAATGGACTTGCGAGGGCATGTCTGAAATGCATTTGCAGAGTAGGGGGTGACGGGAACCAGACTCGTTAACAAGCTGGCACGTATGATGGTATGTGGAATGAGAGGGTTGCATAGCAGCCAATTTGAGTGGTACCGCGATAATGATTTTATTACCGCCTCAGAAGTTTTTCTGAGGCGGTTTTTTTGTTATAAACAAGTCGGTCTCGCTCAGAATTCCGATCCGGTTCATACACAAGTTGAAAGATGGCAAATGCTTTCAACGAGTATTGAATTTTAGGAGGAAAAGAAAATGAAAAAAAGAATTGTAGCAGGAATGATGGCAGCCATGATGATGGTGGGAGCAGTAGGATGTGGAAGTACAGAAAGCAAGCAAAAATCGTCCGGTACAGAATATACAATCGGTATCGCACAGTTTGCTGAGCATGGTTCACTGGATAACTGCCGTGAAGGTTTTTTGGAAGGACTGAAGGAAGAGGGCATTGTAGAAGGCGAAAATTTAGAAGTACTTTACGACAATGCACAGACAGATACCGGTACAGCAAGTACGATTGCAGACAACTATGTTTCCAAAAAAGTCGATATGATTTGTGCAATAGCAACACCATGTGCGATGAGTGCATATAATTCCGCAATGAATACAGAAATTCCGGTTGTATATACCGCAATTTCAGATCCGGTAGCAGCGCAGCTTGCTGATAAGGATGGCAATTCTGTAGGAAATATCACAGGAACATCCGATGCACTTCCGGTAAAAGAACAGTTGGAAATGATTCGTGCGTTGATGCCGGAAGCCAAGAAAATTGGTATCATTTATACAACAAGCGAGACGAACTCCGTAAGTACAATCGCTACTTATAAAGAGTATGCAGCAGACTATGGTTTTGAAATTGTAGATACAGGAATTAACGCGATTGCAGATGTAGATATGGCAGCTGCAGATATGGTAAGTAAAGTAGATTGCATTACAAACCTGACAGATAATACAGTAGTAAGTGGTTTGCAGACCGTATTAGAGCATGCAAATAAAGCCAACATTCCAGTGTTTGGTTCAGAAGTAGAACAGGTAAAAGCCGGATGTCTTGCAGCAGCAGGAATTGACTATAAGAAGTTGGGTATTCAGACAGGTAAGATGGCAGCGAAGATTTTAAAGGGAGAGGCAAAAGCTTCCGAAATTCCTTTTGAAAAGATTACCGAGCCAAGTTACTATGCAAACACAGCAGTAGCTGAAAACTTAGGTGTCACTTTACCAGATGATTTTACAGAAAAAGCAGAAGTATTTGATGCAATTACAGTAAGCGAGGAATAAGATGACATTAATAATCAGTGTTTTTGAACAGGGCATGATCTATGCAGTGATGGCTCTGGGCATGTATATCACATACAAAATTTTAGATTTTCCAGATATGACAGTTGACGGAAGCTTCCCTTTGGGAGCTTCCTTATCTGCTGTATTGATTTCACAAGGAATGAATCCATATCTGACATTACTTCTTAGTTTTGCGGCAGGCCTTGTGGCAGGAACGATTACCGGATTGATTCACGTCAAATTGAAGGTGCGCGATATTTTGGCGAGTATTATTATGATGACAGCATTGTATTCTGTGAATCTGCGTATTGCCGGAAAAGCCAATTTGCCAATCTACAACTGTGATAATATTTATAATAATCGTGTCATGGATCGTATTTTTGCAGGTGCGCTTGCACCTTACAAAAATCTGATCATTATTGCAGTTATCGTATTGCTTGTAAAGTGTGTGTTGGACTGGTACTTAAAGACCAAGTCAGGATATTTGTTAAAAGCAGTTGGCGATAATGAGACACTGGTAACATCTATGGGAATTGATAAAGGAAAAATCAAGATTTTAGGGCTTGCTATTGCCAATGGTCTTGTGTCATTGAGTGGTTCGATGTTTGCACAGCAGCAGCGGTTTTTTGACGCATCTATGGGTGTAGGAACTGCGGTTATTGGTCTGGCAAGCGTGATTATCGGAACTGCACTTTTTGGACAGATCAGTGCTTTTGGATTTTCTATCAGCGTGATTTTAGGATCCATTCTTTATAAGGGATGCGTAGCAGCGGCTATTCGTATCGGATTACAGTCAACAGATCTTAAGTTAGTTACAGCAGTTCTATTTTTGCTGATTCTGGTGCTTTCTTCCAGAATTGAAAAACATCAGGGGAAAAAGCGTAGAAAGGAGCGGGCATGATTGAATTAAAACATATTCATAAATATTACAATGCAGGTTCTGTAAATGAAATGTGTCTATTTGAGGATTTCAATCTGACCATCCAGGACGGGGAATTTGTTTCTATCGTCGGAAGCAATGGTTCGGGAAAGACATCTCTTTTAAATATTATCTGTGGCAGTATCGGAGTTGATGGCGGACAGATTATGATTGGTGGAAAAGATATTACCCATCAAAAAGATTACTTGCGCCACCGCCGTATTGGTCGTGTGTATCAGGATCCGGCGAAGGGAACTTGTGGCCATATGACGATTCTGGAAAATATGGCACTTGCGGATAATAAGGGCAAACCATACAATCTGGGGATGAGCGTGAAAAAGAGTCGCGAGGACTATTATAAAGAGCTGCTTCTTCCGCTTGGGTTAGGCTTGGAAGATAAAATGCATACACAGGTGGGTTCTCTTTCCGGTGGACAGCGACAGGCAGTGGCACTTTTGATGGCGACGATGACACCGATTGAAATGCTGATTCTTGATGAACACACGGCGGCACTTGATCCAAAGACGGCAGAGATTATTATGGAATTAACCGGTAAAATTGTCGCTGAAAAGAAGTTGACAACGATGATGGTTACGCATAATCTGCGTTATGCGGTAGAGTATGGCGACAGACTTCTGATGATGCATCAGGGGCAGGCAATCCTTGATCAGTCTGGTGCGGAAAAAAAGAGTCTTGCGGTAGAAGATATCATGGGCGTATTTAATGAAATTAGTGTGGAGTGCGGTAATTAATGGTAGAAGAATTAGCTGTAAACAGTGTTGAAAAAAAATTAGATATGCAGGCATCTATTCTGGTAGGCAATTATGAATATTATTATGCCTGCGGAAAATTAAAAAGTCTGATAGAACTGGCGGTGGACGAGGAGACCGCACCGCTTGTTATGAAAGAAATCGTGGATGAGGCATTAGCATCTTACAGTCCCGACGAAGAGAGCGAGCCAGCCAAGGCTTATCTAAAAACGCTCCTCTTGCGTTATCGCCCATCGGAGGCATACGATGCACAGATGGCCGACCTCTTCCTCCGTGGCAGTGGTCGTTAGGGACGTTCCTTTTGCCACAAGGAGCGCCCCTTTGGCATCTATTGCAGTCTAGATAATATGACACCCCCCAACTCACGCCGTAATCTTTCCAGGTGACTTCAATCTGGTCACCTTTTCACCCAACCTGTTTGCCTGATTTTCAGGATAAGTATCAAAGTAAGATTTATGTTGAACTGCGCGCTTCTTCTCAAAGTATGGGATTTTCGCCCAAATCATAGATGGCGCGCCGACAGTTAGCAGATACAGCGGTCCCCAGATGAGCGACTGGATCGTGTGCCCGTATTCATGCACCGCAAACATTTGAGAAAAATCTTCCTCGCTATAATTTCCCTTTTCATGTTCATAATAGAAAAATGGATCATCAGAAACAAAGATGAATAAGCCAAGTGATAGACTCGCTTTTAACTCCCATGTAGTACAGATTGCTCCATGGAAATTTTTATGCGGGCAGTCACGGTTTTTTAGAAAAATAATAAAGCCCGCCAAGGTTTGTGGAAAGCCCCAAGTCAGTTGCAATATCGTATATAAAATCTTTTTCATTATTCCCTCGCTAGAGTCATCCTATTTGATTTTTACAATCATAAGAGTAACATTTTTTATTCACATGTTCAAATGCATATTTCCCCTCATATTTACACACGCTATCCTATAGAAAAATAACGAAGACATGGGAATGAGCCAAAGGGGACACTTTTTGTGGCAAAAGGAACGTCCCTGAAAGGAGGAAAGATGGAAATGCAGATGGGGGCGGACAGTGTTTGTCTGCCGAAGCCGGTGTATGTGCTGGCAGCAGCGTCAGTTGCGGGGAAAATGGAGGGAGAAGGTCCTCTGGGAGATTGTTTTGACGTCATTTGTGATGATGACCGGTTTGGAACGGACTCTTGGGAAAAGGCAGAGAGTGAGATGCAGAAAGAATCATTGACCATTGCGCTGGGGAAAGCGAATCTTTCTGGAGAACAATTGCGTTATATTTTTGCCGGCGATTTGCTGGGACAGACGATTGCATCATCGTTTGGGCTTATGGAATTTCAACGGCCGTTTTTCGGTTTGTACGGAGCTTGTTCGACGGTGGGAGAAGCACTGTCTTTAGCAGCTATGAATGTGGCAGCAGGTTATGCGGATTTGGCGGCAGCAGTGACTTCCTCACATTTTGGTGGTGCGGAGCGGCAATTTCGCTTTCCAATTGAATATGCAAACCAGCGACCTCTTTGTTCGACATGGACAGTGACCGGAAGTGGAGCTTATATTTTAGGGACGACGAAATCCAATGTCAGGATTACAGGAATTACAACTGGAAAAATTATGGATCTGGGGATTCGGGATGCACAGAATATGGGAGCGGCCATGGCGCCTGCAGCATCGGCGCTTATTTTAAATCATATGAAAGATTTTGGACGTACACCAAAAGATTATGATGCTATCATCACCGGAGATCTGGGAAGTGTGGGGAGCACAATTTTAGTAGAACTTTGCAGCATCGGCGGATGCGATATTGCAGGCAATCACTATGACTGTGGCGTGGAAATCTTTGATGCCGACGAGCAGCACACGTGCTCTGGCGGATCTGGTTGTGGCTGTTCTGCAATTACGTTGGCCTCACACTATTTGCCAAAGATTGCATCGGGCACATGGAAACGTATTCTTTTTATTCCTACGGGGGCACTTTTATCTCCCGTCAGTTTTAATGAAGGAAACAGCGTTCCGGGTATTGCCCATGGTGTCGTGATTGAGCATGAGGAGGTGGCATGATGAATTATGTAAAAGCCTTTGTGGTTGGAGGTTTGATTTGTGCTTTGGTACAAATTTTAATGGAAAAAACGAAAATGTTACCAGGGCGCATCATGGTACTTCTTGTTTGCAGTGGGGCTGTTTTAGGAGCCATAGGTATCTATGAACCATTTGTTGACTTTGCAGGTGCGGGCGCAAGTGTACCACTTCTGGGATTTGGAAATGTACTTTGGAAAGGTGTCAAAGAGGCCGTGGAAGAACAGGGCTTTCTAGGTACTTTTGCAGGAGGACTCACAGCAGGAGCCGTAGGAACAGAGGCGGCTTTGATTTTTGGATATTTGGGAGCCCTACTTTTCCCATTGCGGCGAAAGCGGTAAAACAAATGCAAATTGGTATAAAAATAGGAAATGTAAACCATACTATAAATGCCTTGCAAGGTACGAGGTGAATTTTGTATAAAAGGAGCAAATCGCGATGAAAAAACAAAGACTATTACTGGTAATGACACTGGGTGTTTTGGCAGTTGCTATGTTTGTAGGATGTGGAGCAAACAAGAATACAACAGAAGACACAAAGCAGGAAACACAGAATGTGAATGATGCCACAGGTGGTACAAAGAAGGACACCACAGAAAAAGATACGAAGAATGAGGATAATGGTGGTGTTATCAATGATGTTGTCGATGGTGTTGGTGATGGCGTTAAAGATGTAACCGAAGGTGTTTCTGATGGCGTGAAGGATGTGACGAACGGTGTGGAAAATGCCACAGATCATGCAACAGATCAGAAAAATACAACCCAAAATCAAACGAAGGCAAACTAACCGGGAAAAAGCAAAGCACTGTTCTGAGATATAAGAA
This sequence comes from uncultured Pseudobutyrivibrio sp., assembly GCA_900546435.1. Classification (GTDB taxonomy): domain Bacteria; phylum Bacillota; class Clostridia; order Lachnospirales; family Lachnospiraceae; genus Pararoseburia. Next base: position 92,541 of record URCQ01000001.1, read on the forward strand.
GCGGTGCTTTGCTTTTTCTATTGTTAGGGTAAAAGGTCCGGTGGATTAGAAGTAACTTTTGATTTCGGAAGATGAACTTCCGGGATGGCAACATCGTCATAGTGGATGGTTTCTTCTGTGCTTTCGTTGGAAGCAGATGGGGTAGATTTGTGTGTATGAATTTCTGGAATCGCAACATCATCATATGTTAAATCATAGTCTGCTTCTGTCGTTTCTTTTTTTTGTGTGACGTATTGTTTTAATTTATCAAACATAGGTTTCTCCTGTTATCTTTTATATAAAATTGATGAAAAAGGTAATCACCAGACTGTTAAGGAAATCTGCAAAAAGACTACCAATCAATGGAATCAGCAGATATGCTTTGACCGATGGTACATATTCTTCACAGACAGCCTGCATATTTGCCATGGCATTTGGGGTTGCACCCATGCCAAAACCGCAAGTGCCGGCAACGAGAACAGCACTATCATAATCGCGTCCCATAATGTTAAACTCAACGAAATAAGTAAATACAATAATGAGAAGTACCTGTGCACCCAGCAAAATAACGAGTGGCAATGCCAAAGAGGCAAGTTCCCATAGGCGTAAGGTAATCATTGCCATGCCAAGGAACAGAGAAAGACTGATACCGCCGAGGTCGTTAATCTCTCCCATGTGAATGGTTGTCACATGGGCATATTCTGAAATGTTGCGCATCAGCGCAGCGGCAAGCATTGCTCCAATGTAAATCGGGAAAGTGAGTCCGGTTTTGGTCAGTAACATAGAAAACAGTGTCCCAAGACCGATTGCGAGGATAAGCTGAAAAACGGCGGCGGCATACATGTTGGTATGTCGTTCGTGCTTCTTTTCATCTTCGACCAGAAGACTGTCGTCTTCCGTAGAAACTGTATCTAACAGGTGATGTTTTTCGATGAGGTGTTTGCCAAGCGGTCCACCAATCAAGCTGCCAAAAATCAGACCAAAAGTAGCGGCAGCAGTACAGATTGTTGTTGCACCACTGATATTAAAATCTTCTAAAACCGGTCCGAAGGCGCCGGCAGTACCATGACCACCGACCATAGGGATGGAGCCGGTACACATGCCTATCAAAGGATCCAGCCCCATGAGTTTGGATAAGCCAACGGCTGTGAAATTCTGCAGCAGAATTAAACTAATGACAAGTCCAAGAAACAAAATAAGAGATTTGCCGCCCTTTTTTAATACTTTTAAGTTGGCCTGAAATCCGACAGAGGTAAAGAAAAATACCATGCAGACTTCACGCAGCGTGTCATCAAAAGCAAATTCAGCAATACCAGTCACGTAACAGAGGCAGGTCATAATAGCAAAAAGCAAACCACCGATGACAGGCGCTGGAATACAGAATTTTTGTAAGATATAAAATTTTTTACGTAAATATTTCCCAAGTAAAAGCACCAGAACAGCCATTGTCAGAGTCTGGTACATATCTAGTTGAATTTTCATGTTTGTCCTTTCTTTACTCGGAAGGAGTCAAGGCAATGCCTTGTTCTTCATAGTATGCTAAGGCTCCGTTGTGAAATGGAACCGGAATATTTTGCAGTGCATTTTCTTCATCTACCTGCAAATCCAGGGAGATGGCATATTGTAAAGTTAATGCTTCATTAAAAAGTAATTGTGTAATCTGGTGAATGGTTTCCGTAGAAACAGCATCCGTTGTAACGAGTACGGCTTTTACGCCAATGGTCGTGACATCTTCTGTTTGTCCGGGATAGGTGTTTGCCGGAATGATGTATTTGCTGTAAGCATCGGAAGCGGCAAGCATGCGGTCAATACATATTTCATCCAGAGAAATGAGACGGATATCACATTTGTATGCCAGTTCGTTAATCACGGTGGTAGAGACACCGGCTGTACAGAAAAAGGCATCGATATCTCCATTTTTGAGTGCTTTTGCCGAAGCAGTATAATCGAGATTTTGGATATCAACAATGGACGGCGTTAAGCCGGCAAATGCAAGAATCTGGTTTGCATTTTTCTCTGTGCCGGATTCAGCATCACCGACGCTGATTGAATGTCCGGCTAAGTCAGCAAGTGAATGAATATCCGAATGCTCACGAACCACTAACTGGCAGGCTTCCGTATATAAGCCGGAAATGGCTCGTAAATTTTGATTGTTTTTATAGGATTCCTCCAGAATATCAGCCTGTGCAATGCCAAGTTCAAGATAGTTGTCAGATAGCAGACGCAGATTGGCAGCGGAACCTGCAGTACTTCGCACTTCTACGGTATAGCTATCGGTATTCTCATTGGAGAGGGTGGCAAAGGTATTTGCGAAAGCATAATACATACCACCGATATTTGCAGCACCAAAACGTAAATCGGAACGAGATGTTCTGCAGCCACAGAATAATGTTGTTACGATGCATAGGAGAATGCATAACTTTTTCTTCATAAGATAACCTCTTTTTTTATTTTTAACCTAGGACATTTTACATGGAAACGCATGCAATGGGAAGTGTTTTTTGTAAATTCTTATAGAAAATGAACATTATTGCAATCCTGCATGATAAAAAATGAGCTTTCCTGTAAATGCTTGCCGAATGAGAAAAATAAGATATAATAGATTTATGGCTACAAAAAGACGACATAGATTTACGAAAAAACAAAAGAAAAAGTTAATATTAGAAGTGATTATTTTGTTTCTTGCTACGGTAGGAGCAATCACGATTGTGCTTGGCATTGGACGCAAGGTGGTATCTGTTTTTTCTGGAAAAGGAGAGCAAAAGGTTGTGACGGAACAGCCAAAGCTGGATGTAGAACTCCTTTCCATCAATGATTATTCAAGACCCGGGATAGCGATGAACCAGGTCAATAGCATTGTCGTTCATTACACGGCAAATCCGGGCTCGACAGCGCTGCAGAACCGTAATTATTTTGAAGGATTAAAAGACAGCCACGAGACGATGGCAAGCAGTCATTTTATTGTGGGATTAGACGGCGAGATTGTACAGTGCATTCCGACCAATGAAATCAGTTATGCATCCAATGATCGTAATAATGATACGGTTTCTATCGAATGCTGTCATGCTGATACAACCGGACAGTTTAACCAGCAGACATATGATTCGCTAGTGGAACTGACAGCGTATCTCATTGGTAAATTCCATTTGACAACCGATGACGTCATCCGTCATTATGATGTGACGGGCAAAAAATGCCCACTCTATTACGTGGAACATGAAGATGCGTGGCAACAGTTTTTAAAAGATGTAGATGCCTATATTGATGCACATGGTGTGGTGCAGGAGGAGTAAAATGAGTGCAGAACAATACAACCGCATGGCAGAGCGCATGCGACAACGGCCGATGGCACTTCGTATGTTGCTTGCATGTAATCAGGGGATGACATGGTTAGTGATGATTGCATATCCATTGCTTCTTTTATATTTGCTTTTTTTAAAAAGATATGAGATGCTATATCACACTGTTTTGATACCTGGTGTTGCATTCGTGGTTGTCAGTGTATTCCGGCGTATTTATAATGCACCGCGCCCTTATGAAAAGATGGATATTACACCTTTGATTGCAAAAGACAAACAGGGACAAAGCTTTCCCAGCCGTCATGTTTTTTCCGCATTTATGATTGGAATGTGTTTTCTGCAGGTTTCTGGTATACTGGCAGGTATCATTTTTGCAGTCGGTGTATTTCTTTCAGTGGTACGTGTGCTCGGTGGTGTTCACTTTTTACAGGATGTGATTGCAGGAGCTGTGCTTGGCATTGCCATTGGAATCGTGGGATTTTACATTATCTTTTGATGTTATTATTTATAGAATAGAGAGGAAAGTATGAAAAAAAATGTACGAAAAATAATAGCAGTTTTATTGGGTTTGCTGGGAACAATCCTTGCTATTTATATTGGAGGATACTGGTTATTTATTCGACCTGTGCGTTATCTGTATGTTGGATTTCTGGCGGGGACATTGACAAAAAAATCGTTAATCATATGTATCATCAAAATCTTTTTGTCATCTACAGCAGGTGGCGGGATTTGGTGTGCATTTGATATTTTTGCCGGACATTTCCGGGATGAATAAAATAGTATGAAAAAAGCGTTTCAATCTCATGTGGAGATTTGAAACGCTTTTTCTTTATATGTAGTGAAAATTATTCGTCTACGCTGTAGTTTGGAGCTTCTTTTGTGATATGAATGTCATGTGGATGACTTTCTTTTAAGGAAGCAGCAGAAATCTTAACAAATTTTGCTTTTTCCTGAAGTTCTGGAATGGTAGGACATCCATTGTATCCCATACCAGAGCGGATACCACCAACTAACTGGAAAATCATGTCTTCCAGAGAACCCTTGTATGCAACACGTCCTTCAACACCTTCTGGAACTAATTTCTTAGCACCTTCCTGGAAGTAACGATCCTTGCTTCCGTTTTCCATAGCAGCGATAGAACCCATACCACGGTATACTTTGTATTTTCTTCCCTGGAATAATTCGAATGTACCAGGAGCTTCGTCGCAACCTGCAAACATGCTACCCATCATACATACATTACCACCGGCAGCAAGAGCCTTTGTAATATCTCCGGAGTATTTGATACCACCATCAGCAATGACAGGGATACCATATTCTTTTGCAACAGCATAGCAGTCCATGATTGCTGTAATCTGTGGAACACCAATACCGGCAACGACACGTGTGGTACAGATAGAACCAGGTCCGATACCAACTTTGACAGCGTCTGCACCTGCTTCAATCAATGCTCTTGCAGCATCACCGGTTGCAATGTTTCCGGCGATAACCTGAAGATCAGGATAAGCTGTTTTTACCTGTTTTACAGCTTCGATAATATTTTTAGAGTGGCCATGTGCGGAGTCCATAACGATGACATCGACATGTGCGTTAACCAGAGCTTCCACACGCTCCATCATGTTTCCTGTGATACCAACACCAGCACCACAGAGAAGACGTCCCTGGTCATCCTTTGCAGACAATGGGTACTTGATCTGCTTTTCAATATCCTTGATGGTAATCAGACCACGAAGATTGAAATCGTCGTCTACGATTGGTAATTTTTCTTTACGTGCCTTAGCAAGAATTGCCTTAGCTTCATCCAAAGTGATACCAACTTTTGCAGTGATAAGTCCGTCTTCTTTGGACGTCATAGATTCTTTGATCTTCTTTGAAAAATCAGTTTCGAATTTTAAATCGCGGTTGGTAATGATACCAACTAATTTTGTTCCTTCCGTGATTGGCACACCGGAAATACGGAACTTTGCCATCAATTCATCAGCATCTTTTAAGGTATGCTCTGGAGAAAGGTAGAATGGATCGGTAATAACACCGTTCTCAGAACGTTTCACCTTATCTACCTCATCTGCCTGTGCCTCGATTGACATGTTTTTGTGAATGATACCGATACCACCCTGACGAGCCATAGCAATTGCCATCTTGGATTCTGTAACAGTATCCATTGCTGCACTCATCATAGGAATATTTAACTTGATTTTCTTTGTAAGATTGGTTGTCAGATCAATCATATTAGGGGTAACCTCAGAATACTGAGGGACTAATAATACATCGTCAAAAGTAATGCCTTCGCCAATAATTGTACCCATTGTGTGTTTTCCTCTCTTTCTTTTCACTTGTATTTCTTATTTTCAGTGGTTCCGCAACACTACCGAAACCTACTTTAATAAGATATTCTAACAAAATAATAAAGGATAGGCAAGTAGAACAAAAGGTTTATTTTTAAAGAAAAGTATGCTATGCTCTTGCTAAAAGATTTTTAAGAAAGGAAACTACATATTATTATGGAATACCGACCGTGTATTGATATACACAATGGCAAGGTGAAGCAGATCGTAGGAGGTTCTTTAAAAGACGAAGGCGATCGGGCGAATGAGAATTTTGTATCCAAAAGGGATGCAGATTTTTTTGCGGAGTTTTACGCAAAGGATGGATTAAAAGGTGGACATGTGATTATGCTGAATAAGCCGGATAGTCCATTTTATGAGGAGACAAAGCATCAGGCACTTTTAGCACTGCACACATATCTGGGTGGCATGCAGATCGGTGGCGGAATCACGGCAGAGAATGCGCCTTATTTTATAGCAGAGGGAGCAAGTCATGTAATTGTGACGTCGTATGTCTTCTCAGAAGGAAGAGTGGATATGGATCATCTAAAGAAGCTGGTGGAAGCGGTAGGCAAAGAACATATTGTCCTGGATCTTTCTGCACGACGTTTGGAGGATGATTATTATATAGTGACAGACCGCTGGCAGCATTTCACAAAGGAAAAAATCACACCGGAGCTTTTGGATCAGTTATCTGTGTATTGCGATGAATTTTTGATTCATGCGGCAGATGTAGAAGGTATGTGCCAGGGAATTGAGGAAGATTTGGTTCGCATACTCGGAGCCTGGGGCAAAATTCCAATTACATATGCAGGCGGTATTTCAGATTATCAGGATATCACACATATCAAAGAAGTAGGCGATGGCAAGATCAATATTACCATAGGATCTGCGCTTGATATATTTGGGGGCAATCTCAATTATGAGACGGTATTGAGTTATGTGCAGGATGTGTAGAGACATTCAGAAAGAAGGTACAGTATGAAGTTTACAAAAATGCATGGCTGCGGCAATGACTATGTATATGTGGATTGCACCAAAGAAGTGATTCCTGACATAGCAGCGACAGCTGTCCGTGTTAGTGACCGCCATTTTGGTATTGGTTCTGACGGACTGATTTTAATCAAATCGTCGGAAGTGGCAGATTTTGAAATGGATATGTACAATGCGGACGGGTCACGCGGAAAAATGTGTGGCAATGGTATCCGTTGTGTTGCGAAGTATGTGTATGACCATGGTCTGACGAATAAGACAGAGATTACAGTAGATACGCAGGCAGGAATCAAGACACTGCAACTAACTGTCTGTGATGGTAAAGTAAGTAAAGTGCGTGTGGATATGGGAGAGCCGGTGCTGATACCACAGGAAATCCCAGTGAAAGCATCGGTGTTAGGATGGGCGGATGATCGAAGGGAAGCGATTGTTGCACAACCATTTACCGTTGCAAACAGAAGCTATGATATTACCTGCGTTTCCATGGGAAATCCACATTGCATTACCTTTATTGATGAAGATGTAAGATCGTTTCCGCTGGAAGCGATAGGCTCTCTTTTTGAAAAGCATGAACTTTTTCCGGAGGGAGTCAACACAGAATTTGTCAATATAATAGATAAGGAACATTTGCGTATGCGTGTCTGGGAACGTGGCTCAGGTGAGACACTTGCCTGTGGCACAGGAGCATGTGCAGTAGCAGTAGCGTCCTATTTAAACGGGTTCACAGGACGCAAAGTGGATGTTGAATTGATGGGTGGTCATCTGGAGATTGTTTATGATGCGGCAACCAACCATGTCTTTATGACAGGACCGGCCACCGAAGTTTTTTCTGGGGAGATATAGTATAGAACTTGACAGCAAAAGGGTAGATAAGCATAGACATAAAGGAGAACAATGATGTACAAGATCAATACGAATTACCAAAAGTTACCGGGAAGTTATTTATTTAGTGATATTGCAAAAAAGGTCAGCGCGTTTACGCAGGAACATCCAGAAGCGGATATCATTCGCTTAGGCATTGGCGATGTCACACAGCCAATTGCACCGGCAATGATAGAAGCCATGCATAAAGCGGTAGATGAAATGGGCGATGCAAAGACATTTCGTGGATATGCACCAGACCTTGGATATGATTTTTTGCGCAATGCAATTGTGGCGCATGACTATCAGGCAAGAGGTTGTGCTATTACAGCGGATGAAATTTTTGTGTCAGATGGTGCAAAAAGTGATTCTGGAAATATTCAGGAAATCTTTGCGCAGGATAACCGGATTGCTGTGTGTGATCCTGTCTATCCGGTGTATATCGATTCGAATGTTATGGCTGGAAGAACCGGAGAATACGACGCAGCAACACAGACGTGGAGTAATGTAATCTATATGCCATGTACAGCTGAAAATAATTTTGTGCCGGAATTTCCAAAGGAAAATCCAGATATCATTTATCTTTGTCTGCCAAACAATCCGACAGGAACAACATTGACAAAAGAACAGTTACAGATGTGGGTTGATTATGCCAATCGCATAGGAGCCGTCATTATTTACGATGCAGCATACGAGGCTTATATTTCAGAGAGTAATGTGGCACATACCATTTACGAATGTGAAGGTGCAAGAACCTGTGCCATTGAAATTCGCAGTTTTTCAAAAAATGCGGGATTTACAGGGGTGCGTCTTGGCTTTACCGTTGTACCGAAAGATTTGGTGTGCGATGGCGTTTCCTTACATGATATGTGGGCGAGACGTCATGGAACCAAATTTAATGGGGCTCCTTATATCATCCAGCGTGCTGGTGAGGCTGTATATTCAGAAGCGGGGCAGACACAGATCAAAGAGCAGGTTGGCTACTATATGCATAACGCGAAGACAATTTACACTGGTTTAAAGGAAGCAGGTTATGAAGTCTTTGGTGGCGTGAATGCACCATATATCTGGTTAAAGACACCAGAACATATGACATCATGGGAGTTCTTTGATTTCCTTTTGGAAAAAGCAAATGTTGTAGGAACACCGGGATGTGGATTCGGTCCGAGCGGTGAAGGCTATTTCCGATTGACAGCTTTTGGTACCTATGAGAATTCCGTACGTGCACTGGAACGTATCAAGCATTTATAAAATAAAAGTACATAATAGAAGCCATTCTTTTGCAAAAACATATGCAAAGGAGTGGCTTTTATCAAAGATGGGAATAATAGAAGTGAAGGCATTAGAATTAAGAAACCTTGTTGTTTACATAGAACAGGAAAAATTTACACCAGAAAATTATGAGTGCCAGATGGCATATTTAGGTCAGATCATGCCATCCTTTGAACAGGTGCTTTTTTTAAAGCATGATAATATGGCATCGCTGTTTCTGATGGAAAATATGGCAGAAAGTATTTGCCTTACGACATCACCGGAACTGGCAAAACAGATGCAGGGGCTGGGTATGGCTGTATTGGGCTTTCAAATAGAAAAAGATGAGATGCTGCGGGCGAGCTATGTTGTCTTAGGATTGGAACAGGTTACTTATGATGACTTCCTGCGTGTATTCCAGCGCTTTCATGGGATACCATGGCACATTCTTGAAACAAAGAGATGCCAGATCCGTGAATTTGGAATGGATGATTTGGACGCACTGTATGCATTATATGAACAACCACATGTGACAGATTTTATCGAACCACTGTATGCGTATGCACAGGAGAGAGAATACGAGCAGAACTACATAGAGCGTATCTATGGTTTTTATGGGTTTGGCATGTGGTTGGTTTTTGAAAAAGAAACAGGCAGGCTGATTGGGCGTGCCGGGCTTGAATACCGTGAACCATGCGAAGAAGGAGAGGTGGAATTGGGCTATCTGATTGCACCTTCGCATTGGCAAAAAGGGTATGCAACCGAGGTGTGTCAGGCAATTCTTTCCTATGCAAAAGAAGAACTTAGTATGGACAGGATTGTCAGTCATGTACATTTAAAAAATGATGCATCGCGCCATTTATTAGAAAAATTAGGCTTTTTCGGAGAACAGAAGGAAGACGAGTGGATATATTCTTATGATTTATAAAGGAATCCCGCGAGATTTGTTGATTTTTTGGAGACTTTTAACTATAATTATATGAAAAATTTGTGCTACTTTTTGGTATGCTCGTGATGAGTGTTTCGAACAGAAAGGGGAGAGGACGAATGGCAGATTTCACTGTAGAACAATTAGAACAGATGGAGCAGAGTATCGACCAGGAACGCAAGGGTATCATTGCCACTACGGATTTTGTCGAGCCGGAAGAACTGCATCGTGAATTGATAGAGCGCATCCGTAAGTATCACCCGAACACGGACATTACCATGATTGAGAAGGCTTATCATATTGCGCATACGGCACATGAGGGACAATGCCGTAAGTCAGGTGAGCCATATATTATCCACCCGCTTTGTGTTGCTATTATTCTGGCGGACTTAGAGCTGGATAAGGAGACCATCGTAGCGGGATTGCTTCATGATGTCGTAGAAGATACCGTAATGACAATTGAAGAAATCTCCAGCGAGTTTTCGGAGGAAGTAGCGCTTTTGGTAGACGGTGTCACGAAATTAGGACAATTGTCTTATGATGCGGATAAGGTCGAAGTGCAGGCTGAAAACTTGCGAAAAATGTTCCTTGCTATGGCAAAAGATATCCGTGTTATCCTGATTAAGTTAGCCGACCGTTTGCATAATATGCGAACGCTCAAATATATGAAGCCGGAAAAACAAAAAGAAAAAGCCAGAGAGACGATGGAAATTTATGCACCACTAGCACAGCGTCTTGGTATTTCTAAGATCAAGATTGAATTAGACGATCTGGCGTTGAAATATTTAGAGCCAGAGGCGTATTATGATCTGGTAGAAAAGATCGCACTTCGCAAACAGGAGAGAGAATCTTATATTGACGGATTGGTAGCTGAAGTATCACAGCACATGGCAAGTGCAGGCATTCAGGCAGATATTGAAGGACGTGCAAAGCATTTCTTCAGCATTTATCGTAAGATGGTCAATCAGCATAAGACGATTGATCAGATTTACGATTTGTTTGCAATTCGTATTATCGTGGATTCCGTGAAGGACTGTTATGCGGCACTTGGTGTGATTCATGAGATGTACACACCGATTCCGGGGCGTTTTAAGGATTATATTGCTATGCCAAAGCCAAATATGTATCAGTCTTTGCATACAACACTGATTGGACCGACAGGTACGCCGTTTGAGATCCAGATCCGCACGTACGAGATGCATAGAACATCGGAATACGGTATTGCGGCACACTGGAAATACAAAGAGAGTGGTGAAGGCGCCACTATTAATAAAGAAGAAGAAAAGTTAAGCTGGCTCCGACAAATTCTAGAATGGCAGAGAGACATGTCAGATAACAAGGAATTTATGAGCCTTTTGAAGAGTGATCTGAACCTGTTTTCAGACACGGTATTCTGCTTTACACCGTCAGGTGATGTGAAGAATCTGCCAAATGGTTCCACACCGATTGATTTTGCTTATAGCATTCATTCTGCTGTCGGCAACAAGATGGTGGGCGCCAAGATCAATGGTAAACTGGTTCCCATTGACTATGTAATCCAGAACGGAGACCGTATCGAAATTCTGACTTCCCAGAATTCAAGAGGACCGAGCCGTGATTGGTTGAACGTGGTAAAGAGTACACAGGCAAAAAACAAGATCAATCAGTGGTTCCGCAATGAATTTAAAGAAGAAAATATCATCAAAGGCAAGGAACTTATGATGGCTTCTGCAAAGGCAAAGGCGATCAATTATGCTGATATCAACCGTCCGGAATATCAGGAAAAAATTATTCGTAAATATGGTTTCCATTGTTGGGATGACTGCCTTGCTGCTGTAGGTCATGGCGGATTAAAAGAAGGCCAGATTGTCAATCGTATGTATGATGCCTATAAGAAAGATCATCCGATTATGATGACGGATGAAGAGGTATTGGCAGAGAACAATCAGCAGGAAGATAATGCGACGACGAACAAAGATAAACAGAAGGAACACAAGTCGAAGAGTGGTATTACTGTAAAGGGACTGTATGATGTATCGGTTCGTTTTTCAAAGTGCTGTACACCAGTTCCGGGAGATGAAATCGTTGGTTTTGTAACACGAGGACGTGGTGTTTCCATTCATCGTACCGATTGTATCAATGTGCTCAATTTGCCAGACAGCGAACGTGTTCGTCTGATCGAGGCAGAATGGCAGCCGGATGCGATTGAACAGCGCTCCGGAGAGCTTTACCAGACTGAGATTCATATCTATGGCAATAATAGAACGGGACTTTTGGTTGATGTTTCCAAAGTATTTACGGAACGCGATATTGATATCAAATCTATCTTTTCAAAAACCAGCAAGCAGGGAATTGCTACCATCATTGTTAATTTTGGTACAAAGAGTAAAAACGATTTGCGCGGTCTGATTGAAAAACTAAAACAGATTGATTCAGTGATTGATGTGGAAAGAACCACAGGCTGATGCCCAAACAAATAAAATGAATGGGAATGAGCCAGAAATAGGAGGCTGTCATGATCCAGATGCAGGTAGAACATTTAACGGTTGGTCCGGTGCAGACCAATTGTTATCTGGCGATAAATAAAGAGACAAAAGAGGCAATCATCATTGATCCCGGTGATGATGCAGACCGCATTGGCATGCGCTTGAAGCAATTAGAGGCAAAGCCGGTGGCAATTTTGTTGACGCATGGACATTTTGACCATGCAGGAGCAGCAAAGACTTTGGCTACGCAATATGATATCTTGGTGTATGCCCATGAGAAAGAAGCAGAGACACTAGAAGACAGTCGTATGAATTTGTCAGGTCCACTTGCTGGAGGCGCAACGACATATCATGCGGATGTATTTTTAAAAGATGAGCAGGAATTGACATTGGCAGGACTGCATATGCGTGTACTTTTTACACCGGGACATACACCGGGCGGATGTTGCTACTATTTTCCACGAGAGGATGTTCTTTTCTCGGGGGATTCTTTGTTTTGCGGTTCTGTGGGACGTACAGATTTTCCTGGGGGAAGCATGCGCACACTGGTGGATTCTGTACGCAGTAAATTGATGCCATTACCGGAAAACACAATTGTTTATCCAGGGCATGATATAGAAACTACCATTGAACAGGAGAGAATGTACAATCCTTTCCTATAAGAAAGTGAATAACGTATGATTACAGTAAAATTAAATGAAGCAAATTTTGAATACGATATCTACTCTTTGCTAAAGGCTTTTTATCCACAGGAAGAAATCCTTGTGGATGTGAACCCGGTGGCAGATCAAGAGCAGGTATCGTTTTCTTTTGTGGTGGAGTATGCAAAGGATGTGTTGACCATCACATGGAATACAAAAGAAACAGAGCATACGAGAAGCTGCCCGGTGCATTATGAGGATCGCAAAGATACCAAAAATCGTCTAAAACGGCTTTTATATGAAATTTTACATGAAATATCAGGAAAAGAATTGCCATGGGGAACGCTGACTGGTATTCGCCCGACAAAGATACCACTGCACATGTTAGAACAGGGAGCAGATGAGCAACAAATCCGCCGATATATGAAAGAGACGTATCTTATTTCGGAGGAAAAAGAGAACCTATGTACACAGATTGCGCAGACGGAACATCGTCTGCTTGCACCAATCGATTATGAGAATGGTTATAGTGTGTATATTGGAATCCCATTTTGCCCAAGTACATGTCTGTATTGTTCGTTTACCTCATATCCCATTGGTGTCTGGAAAAATCGTGTAGACGAATATTTAGAGGCGCTTTTTAAAGAAATTGATTTTGTGGCTGAGCGGATGCAGGGAAAAACACTGGATACGATTTATATTGGTGGCGGGACGCCAACGAGTCTTAGTGCAGAACAGCTGGAACGCCTTTTTACAAAGATTGAAAATACACTCGATTTGTCACATTTGCTGGAATATACGGTAGAGGCGGGAAGACCGGATAGTATTACGCGTGAAAAATTAGAAACGATTCATCGTCATGGAATTGAAAGAATTTCTATCAATCCACAGACAATGAACCAGAAGACATTGGATCTGATCGGAAGACATCATACCGTAGAAGAAGTGATTGCGAGTTATCATCTGGCAAGAGAAGTTGGCATTCCAACGATTAATATGGATTTGATTGTAGGACTTCCGGGAGAACATATGGAAGATGTGCAGCACACAATGTCTGTCATCCGGGATCTTGATCCGGATAATCTGACGGTACATTCTCTTGCAATCAAACGCTCTGCAAGATTAAATCTGGAATGGGAAAAATACCAGGATATGCATATGGAAAACTCTGAAAAACATATGGAACTCGCACACCAGACAGCAGCAGAACTTGATATGCAGCCATATTATCTTTATCGACAGAAGAATATGACTGGCAATCTTGAGAATATTGGCTTTGCCAAAGAAGGAAAAGCAGGGCTTTATAATATTCTGATTATGGAAGAAAAACAGACGATCCTTGCACTTGGCGCAGGTGCGGCATGCAAATATGTGTCGGATCATGGGCAGACGGTAACACGTTCCGAAAATGTAAAAGATGTTGGTCTGTATATCGAAAGAATTGATGAAATGATAGCTCGGAAAAAAGACAAAATAATGTAAAAAATGCAACAGCTGTTGAAAAACATCCCCCCAGGGAGCTTGTGCACCCCAAAAATCTATGGTAAATTTTCCTTGCGTTTGACGCACAAGAGAAAACGAGGAGGGGAATCATGAAGAAGGGAAGTTTGAAAAACAAAGCTGTCGCATGCGTGTTGACATGCGCGATGGTACTTGGTATGGCAGGATGTGGAAAATCCGCATCTCAAACAGAATCAGGATCTGCAGCAATAGATACAAAGAATACCATTGTTTATGGATCCAATGATTATACAAGAATCAACCCAGCCATGGATGAACATGGTGAAATCAACGCACTTATTTTTGATGGTTTAACAGACCACGATGGAGACAATCAGGTTATCCCAAGACTGGCAAAGAGTTGGGAATTTGATGAGGCAACAAATACATATACCTTCCATTTGGAAGAGAATGTAAAATGGCATGACGGAGAGAAATTTACAGCCGATGATGTAAAATTTACAATTGAGGCGATTATGGATCCGGAAAACGAGTCAGAAAATGCAGCAAATTATGAAGATGTAGAAGAAATCAATGTGATTGATGATTATACCATCGCATTTAAGCTTTCTGCACCAAACGTTGCATTCCTTGACTATATGACAATGGCAATCTTACCAAAGCATTTGCTGGAAGGTGAGAATATGCAGGAGTCAGACTACTTTAGAAATCCGGTTGGTACAGGCCCATTCAAGCTCGCAAAATGGGATGAAGGACAGCAGATTGTTTTAACGAAGAACGAAGATTACTTTGCGGGACCTGCAAAGATTGATGCTGTTGTATTTAAGATTGTAAATGATGACAACGCAAAGGCATTACAGCTGCAGTCTGGAGAATTAAACCTTGCACAGGTTACGCCAAAGGATGCAAAGACATTTGAAGATGATAAGGATCACACGGTATATCAGATGAGTACTTCTGATTACAGAGGTATTTTGTATAACTTCGCAAATGAGTATTGGCAGAAAAACAGTGACTTAATCCCAGCCATCAGCTATTGCGTAGATCGTCAGGCAATCATTGATTCTGTATTGCTTGGTCATGGACAGATTGCGTATAGTCCATTACAGAAAAACAAGTATAACTGTGAAGATGTTGAAAAATATGAGTTTAACTTAGATAAAGCAGAAGAAGCATTTGAAGCAGCAGGATGTACAAAAGATGAGGAAGGCTTCTGGACAAGAAACGGCGAGCGCATTGGATTTACCATTGATGCATCTCCGGATGATCAGGTCAGAATTGATATGGCGCAGATTGTTGCACAGCAGTTAAAGGAAGCCGGTCTTGAAGTGAAGGCAGAAGTCCCGGCAGAAGGCATTGACTGGGGCGGTCAGGAATGTTGTATTATCGGATGGGGCTCTCCATTTGATGCAGATGATCATACATACAAAGTATTTGGTACAGATAAGGGTGCAAACTACTCGATGTACTCGAATGAAAAGGTAGATGAGTATCTGAAAGCAGCAAGAGAGACAGATGACGAAAATGTAAGAATGGAACAGTATGCATTATTCCAGAAGGAATTAGCAAAAACACCGGCATTCACATTCTTCTGTTACATTGATGCCATGTATGTGGCTGCAAATAATATTTCAGGCATTGATGAAAATACAGTCCTTGGACATCACGGCGTAGGTATTTTCTGGAATGTTTGCGATTGGACAATCCAATAAAAGTTTGACATAGCAATATGCGAAAGGGGCTTTGAAATGAGCCCCTTTTTCCACTGTCTATGATTGCTTTATGTCAGTTAAAAGAGGAAAAAAATGGAATTACTAAAAGTAGAGAATCTCTCTGTAGAAATCGGCGCAGTCCGTGAGTCAGTCAAAGCGGTAAGAGATGTATCTTTTTCATTGCAGGATGGGGAAATTCTTGCGGTTTGTGGAGAGTCCGGCTGTGGGAAAAGCATGCTTTGTAAGAGTATTATGGGGCTGCTCCCAAAGAGTGGAAAAATTACAAAAGGTTCTATTTATATAGAAGGAAATGATATTACAAATTATACAGAACGTCAGATGGAACGTCTGCGTGGCGGATTTTTTTCTATGATTTTTCAAGATCCAATGACAGCGCTTGATCCGACCTATACCATTGGTGCGCAAATTGCGGAATCCATTCGTATAAACAATAAAGATATGTCAAAGGAACAGATAGAAAAACGTGTCATAGAATTGATGGAACTGGTTGGAATTGAAAATCCAGTGGAAAGACAGAAACTGTATCCATACAACTTTTCAGGTGGTATGCGGCAGCGTAGTGTTATGGCAATTGCATTGGCATCGAATCCGCGCATTTTGTTTGCGGATGAGCCAACGACCGCTTTGGATGTTACGATTCAGGCACAGATATTAGATTTGCTGCGGGAAATTCAAAGTCGTTTACATACAGCTACGGTATTGGTATCGCATGATTTGGGCGTGGTTGCCCGTGCGGCAGACCGTGTGGCGATTATGTATGCGGGTAAGATTGTGGAAATCGGTACCGTAGAAGATGTTTTTTATGATCCAAGGCATCCGTATACGTGGGGATTGATGCAGTCACTGCCGGCTTTTTCAAAAGGAAAAGACGCTTTATATACGATTCCGGGAATGCCGCCATCGTTATCACATCCACCCCGGGGGGATGCATTTGCCAATCGAAATCAATATGCGTTAGACATTGACTATGAAGAGGCTCCACCCATGTTTCAGATTTCAGATACGCATTATGCGGCTACATGGCTTTTGGATGAAAGAGCGCCAAAAGTTGAGAATCATCTCAGGGGAGGCTTACAATGTCAGAAAACATATTAGAAGTGGAACACTTAACCCACGCATTTACATTAGATAAAAAAACAAAAATCAAAGCCGTTGATGATGTTTCCTTTCAGATTAAGCAGGGCGAGATTCTTGGGATTGTAGGAGAATCCGGCTCGGGAAAATCGACATTGGCAAGATGCATTATGAACATCTATGAGCCAAATGCTGGCGTTGTGCGCTTTCATGGCATTAATGTATTAGACCGTGCTGCGTTTAGAGCAAATAAAAAACTTCTGCAGACGCAGCGGCAGATGATTTTTCAGGATTCCGCATCGAGCTTAAACCAGAGAATGAAAGCAGTAGATATTATCAGTGAACCTTTGAAAATCAATCATATCAAAACGGCAAGAAAAACAGCGAAAGCAGAAGCGGCCTTTCAGTTACAAACGGTTGGACTGGACGAGTCGTTTTTAGAACGATATCCTTCGCAGATGTCAGGGGGACAAAGACAGCGCGTGGCCATTGCGCGTGCGCTTACCACAGAACCGGATCTTCTGATCGCAGATGAGCCGGTGGCATCTTTGGATGTGTCCATTCAGGCGCAGATTATCAATTTGTTCCGCCATTTACAGCAGGAGCATGGTTTTTCGATTTTGTTTATTGCACATGATCTGGCGATGGTAGAATTTTTGTGCGACCGTGTTGGGGTTATGTATCATGGAAAGCTGGTGGAACTTGCGGATACGACAGAATTATATGAACATCCACTGCATCCCTATACAAAGATACTTTTGTCTGCTATTCCGCTTCCGGATCCGATAGCAGAACGAAAAAAGGTACGTCCGGATTACTCCGCTATGAAATTTGATACAGAGGGTCAGCTGGTGGAAGTGGCACCTGGACACTTTGTATTGCAAAAGGGAGGAGGGGATGTAAGTGAAGAAAAATAAAATTCTTTATTATTTGAAAAAGGCAGCTATCTTTTTTATCAGCATCTTTGTGCTTTCTGTTGCGGTATTTTTTATGGCACGTCTGACACCGACAGATCCTCTGCAATCCTATTATGGTGAGCGGACAGAAAAGATGTCGGTGGAAGAAAAGGATAGAGCAAGAGAGCGACTGGGATTAAACGAGC
Source organism: uncultured Pseudobutyrivibrio sp. (assembly GCA_900546435.1). Taxonomy (GTDB): domain Bacteria; phylum Bacillota; class Clostridia; order Lachnospirales; family Lachnospiraceae; genus Pararoseburia. The sequence continues at coordinate 110,652 of URCQ01000001.1, forward strand.
CCATTATTGTGCAATATGGAAAATGGCTGCAAAATGCAAGTCATGGGGAATTTGGTATTTCCTACAAATACAAGCAGGATGTCCTTCAAATCATTGAAAAGAGAATCGGCAATACCTTGCTACTTGGTGGTATTGGTTTTGTACTGACTTTTGTTGGAGCGATTCTTCTTGGTGTACTTTGTGCGATGCATGAAGATAGTTGGCTGGATCGTATGCTATCTACCATCGGAACCATCACAAGCTGTATACCGGAGTTTTGGTTTGCGCTTGTGCTGATTCTTGTATTTAGCGTACTGCTGCACTGGCTGCCAAGTAGTGGTGCAATGAGTGTCGGAAAAGAAGGCGATGTGGCAGATATGGCATTGCATTTGATTATGCCGTTGACGGTTGTTATTTTTGAACATCTTTGGTATTACGCGTATATGATTCGTAATAAATTGCTGGAGGAAGTGCGCGCAGATTATGTCCTGCTTTTTAAATCCGTGGGAATGAAGAAAAAGACTATTTTGTTCCGACATTGCCTGAAAAATGTCATGCCAACCATTGTAAGTATTATGGCGATTTCAGTGCCACATATTCTAGGGGGTACCTATATTGTGGAGACCGTATTTTCCTATCCGGGGATTGGTATGCTTTCTTATGAAAGTGCCAGATACGGCGACTATAATATGTTAATGGTTCTTTGTATGATGACAGGAATTGTTATCATTTTTTGCAACATCGTAGGACAAACCATCAATGAAAAAATTGATCCACGAATAAAGACGAATGAAATCACGGAGAAATCGGAGGTTCAATATAGTGGAAAAACAAGATAAATTTCAAATAGTTGGACCTGGAAGACGAAACGAAGATGTTGTGGAAGAAAAGAAATCTGTGCGTAAGTTACCATATGTATCTTTGATGATACTCGGGGTGATTGTGTTGGGATGCCTGTGTGCAGATTTGCTTTCCAATCAGGATGCTTCCTATATGGATTTGATGAACTATGCAAAGCCTCCGTGCAGACAGTTTTTGTTTGGAACAGATCATCTGGGACGCGATCTGTTTTCCTGTATCTGGCAGGGTGGACGTGTATCTTTATTTATCGGCGTGGTTGCAACGGTTATCTCGACATTTCTTGCTGTGGTATATGGCGCACTGAGTGGACTGGCATCGGATATTGTGGATACGATTATGATGCGAGCGACGGAAATTATGTTGAGTATACCATCGCTTCTTCTGATTATTTTTATCCAGGCAATTTTGGGAGATCCAACGATGCTTTCGATTGCTTTTATTATTGGAATTACCAACTGGTGCAGCATTGCAAAAGTGGTTCGTACGGAAGTCAGACAAATTAGAAAAAGTGAGTACGTGGTGGCGTCAAAGTGTATGGGCGGAGGATTTTTCCACATTCTTGCAAAACATCTTGGACCGAATTTTATCTCTGCCATTATGTTTATGGTTGTCATGAACATCCGGTCTGCGATTGTAACAGAATCCACACTTAGTTTTATGGGAATGGGATTGCCGCTGGATGTTATTTCATGGGGAAGTCTGTTATCTCTATCCGATAAGGCGCTTATGACAAAATCCTGGTGGATTATTATGATTCCGGGACTGTTTCTAATCGTTCTTCTGATTTGCCTGACCAATGTCGGCAACTGGTTAAGAAAATCTGTAAATCAAAAGGAGAGTAATCTCTAGTTGCGCACAATTTTAAAACGGATTATAATGAAGTGTAAATGTTTAATAGTTGGAGGAAGTAAAATGGCTTTAAGTAAGAAACCAGTCAATGGCATGAAGGATATCCTGCCAAGAGAGATGGAAATTCGCGATTATGTGACGAATGTAATTAAGACAACGTATCGTGAGTTTGGATTTACACCGATTGAGACACCATGTATGGAAAATATCGCGAATCTGAGCAACAAGCAGGGAGGCGAGAATGAAAAATTAATCTTTAAGGTGTTAAAAAGAGGTGAAAAGCTGCATCTGGACACTGCGAAAGAAGAAAATGATGTCGTGGATTTTGGTATGCGCTATGATCTTACTGTGCCACTTTGCAGATTCTATTCAAATAATGCAAATGATCTGCCAAGCCCATTTAAGGCATTGCAGATTGGTAATGTGTGGAGAGCAGACCGACCACAGCGAGGTCGTTATCGCCAGTTTACCCAGTGTGATATTGATATCTTAGGTGAGCCATCAAATATGGCAGAAATCGAACTGATTCTTGCTACGACAACAACACTCGGAAGACTTGGATTTTCCGGCTTTGAAATCCGTATCAATGAGCGCCGTATCTTAAAAGCGATGGCAGCATACAGTGGATTTGAAGAGAAGGATTACGATAGTATTTTTATTACCCTGGATAAGATGGACAAGATTGGTACCGAGGGCGTATCCGCAGAGCTTTTGGAAAATGGTTATGCAAAGGAGAGCGTCGATAAATATCTTGGACTGTTTGATGCATTGGCAGATAAGAAAAAGGTATCGGAGGGCGTAAGCTTCTTACAGGAGACACTTGGTACTTATCTGGATGAAGAAATATCAACCAATTTACAGGAGATCGCGCAGACAGTTGAGGCAGCAAAAGCAGCAGACTTTGCGCTTGTATTTGATCCGACCTTAGTGCGTGGTATGAGTTACTATACAGGAACGATTTTTGAAATTGCCATTCCTGAATTTGGCGGAAGTTGTGGTGGCGGTGGCCGTTATGATGAGATGATTGGCAAGTTTACCGGTCAGAATGTACCTGCTTGTGGATTTTCAATTGGATTTGAACGTATCATTTTACTTTTGATGGAGCAGGGATATGAAATCCCGGAGAGACCAAAGAAAGTGGCTTATCTGGTGGAAAAGAAATACCCGGCAAAGAAATTGATCGCGGTATTGCAGCAGGCGAAAGAAGCCAGAGAAAATGGGCAACAAGTACAGGTTGTTCGCATGAATAAGAATAAGAAATTCCAGAAAGAACAATTACAAAAAGAGGGATACGAAGAATTCGTAGAATTTTTCAATAGAGATTAACCAGGAGGAAAGAAAGACATGGCAGAGTCTATGCAGGGACTTCATAGAAGTCACCGATGTACAGAAGTAAATAACACCATGATTGGCGAAGAAGTAACGCTGATGGGATGGGTGCAGAAAAGAAGAAATTTAGGAAGCTTGATTTTTATCGATTTAAGAGATCGCAGTGGTATGATGCAGGTTGTGTTTGATGAGCCTGTGATTGGAAGCGAAGGATTTGCCAAGGCGGGAACACTGCGCAACGAATATGTGGTTGCTATTGTTGGTAAGGTGCAGAAGAGATCTGCTGCCGTGAATGAGAATTTAAAGACAGGTGATATCGAAGTGTTTGCAACAGAGTTGCGCGTGCTGTCTGAGGCACAGACACCTCCTTTCCCAATTGAATCCGGTATTCAGACAAAGGAAGAATTACGCTTAAAATATCGTTATCTGGATTTGCGCAGACCGGATCTGCAGCGGAATCTGATGATGCGTAGTAAGGTTATGGGCGTTATCCGTGCCTTTTTACAGGATGAGGGATTCCTTGAGATTGAGACACCGATTTTACAGAAATCAACACCGGAAGGTGCAAGAGATTATCTTGTACCATCACGTGTGCATCCGGGAAGCTTTTATGCACTTCCACAGTCTCCGCAGCTTTTTAAGCAGCTTTTGATGTGCTCTGGCTATGATCGTTATTTCCAGATTGCAAAATGTTTCCGTGATGAAGACCTGCGTGCAGATCGTCAGCCGGAATTCACACAGGTAGATATGGAAATGTCCTTTGTTGACATGGAAGATGTTTTAGATGTCAATGAACGTCTGATTGCCCGTGTATTTAAGGATACGCTTGGTGTGGAAGTACCGCTTCCTTTGAAGCGTATGACATGGCAGGAGGCAATGGATCGCTTTGGTTCTGATAAGCCGGATGTTCGTTTTGGCATGGAGCTTGTGGATGTATCCGAAGTGGTAAAAGGCTGCGGTTTTGGCGTATTTACCGGAGCTCTTGAAAATGGTGGAAGTGTCCGTGGTATCAACGTAAAAGGTCAGGGCGCTATGTCCCGCAAAAAGATTGACAAGCTTGTAGATCACGCAAAAGGCTGTGGCGCGAAGGGACTTGCATATCTTGTAATTAATGAAGATGGCACCTACAAATCATCTTTTGCAAAGTTTATGACAGAGGAAGAAATGGCAGCTTTGGTAGCAGCTATGGATGGACAGCCAGGAGATTTGCTTCTCTTTGCAGCAGATCGCAATAAGATTGTCTGGGAAGTGTTAGGATCCTTACGTTTGCAGTTGGGAAAAGAATTTAACTTATATGATCCAAACGAATTTGCCTTCCTTTGGGTTGTTGATTTTCCACAGTTTGAGTGGTCAGATGATCAGAATCGTTATGTGGCAATGCATCATCCATTTACTATGCCATATGAAGAAGATCTTGATAAATTGACAACAGATCCAGGCGCAGTACGTGCAAAAGCATACGATATTGTATTGAATGGCTGTGAACTTGGTGGAGGAAGTATCCGTATTTACCAGAGTGATGTTCAGGAAAAAATGTTTAACGCTCTTGGCTTTACCAATGAGGAAGCGCATGAAAGATTTGGTTTCTTATTAGATGCTTTTTCTTATGGTGTACCACCACATGCAGGTCTTGCCTTTGGCTTAGACCGTATGATTATGCTTATGATGCATGCAGAATCCATTCGTGATGTGATTGCATTCCCGAAGGTAAAAGATGCATCTTGCCTGATGACCGAGGCTCCAACACCGGTGGATCAGACACAGTTGGATGAGTTGGGACTGGAACTGGAAGAACAGGAGTAGTCTTTTTAATGAGAGGGGATAACGTATGGCCACAGGAGGAAAAAAGCAAAAAAAAGCAATTGCGTTAACACCGGAACAGACAGCAAGATCAAATAAGCTTGGTGTTGGGATTTATGGTGTGTCATTGCTGGGATGGGTGATGATTATGTTGATTACCCATTCGGTTACCATAGTAGGACTAGCCGTGATGGCGGTTTGTTATGCGATGGCTGTATTTTGGGGGTTAACACAGGGCAAAAGAGAAAATACACATATTAAGATGTCATTTACCTATCTGATACCGTTTATCGTTGTCAGTCTGACATCGAGTGTGAAGATTTACCCGGTAGTATTTATTACCGTATATGCTTTGATTGTGTATCAAAATGTACGACTGGTAGCTTATGGCACAGGTGCAACGGTAATTGTAAATATCATTGATATTGGCATGAGCACGATGCGTGGACAGATGACGCCGGATGATGCGGCATCGGAATTGATTTCTACCATTTTATTTGGACTTTTTAGTATGTATACGGCACTTCGTATTTACTATGCAACCAAAGAAAATATGGATCAGATTCAAAAGCAGACCAATGAAGCAATTCAGGTAGCAAATCATGTGGGGGCAATCTCACAGGATATTTTGGATAATTTTCATATCATTACAGATGGAATGAACAATATTACGGAGCAGGCAAATGAAAATAAGGGTGCGCTGAGTGATATTTCATCGGCTTCATCGGTAAATAGTGAAGAGATGAACCATCAGTCGGAACTGACACAGAATATTTATGGTATTGTGCAGGAAACGCAGGCAAGCGCAGAACGTGTACAGCAGAATGCACAGGATGTATATGAAAAAGTCAGCGAAGGTGTCGTGTTATCTGAGGATATGCGTACCCAGGCGCAGGAGGTATCTGCAGATATTGAAGCAACCAATCAGATTGTTACTGATCTGGTAGGACAGATTCAAGATGTTTCTAGTATTACCGATGCGATTCTTTCTATTTCAAGCCAGACGAATCTGCTGGCCTTGAATGCGTCCATTGAAGCAGCAAGAGCAGGGGAAGCAGGAAAAGGCTTTGCGGTTGTTGCAGATGAGATTCGTACTTTGGCAGAACAGACGAAACATTCTACCGAAGAGATTACACAGATTATGAACCAACTGATTTTGGTTGCAAACCAGTCTGTAGAAAAGATGAATCGTTGTGTAGAAGGCATCCAGTTACAGAATACAAAAATTGATGATGTAAATGGAAGCTTTGAACAGACAAAGAAGAATGTTGGTGCGTTAAAGACGATGGTGGATGGCATCATTGATGGAGTCAATGAAGTGTCCAATAATACAGCACAGATTGTAAATAGTGTTGTCAGTGTTTCAGAGAATACCAACCGCGTTTTTGAATTGTCAGGAAACGGTGTGGATGGTGCAGAGATGATTTACGCTACCATTCAGGAATTTTCAGATACGATTGGCAGATTGCATGCTAAGGTAGAACAGTTAAAAAATACAATTGCAGAAGAATAGTGTTACATAAAAATCCCGGTTATAAGAAGTGACTTATAACCGGGATTTTCTATTATGGCGATACCAATTAGCGAACCAAAACATCGACGATTTCGCCAATGTACATGGTGTGCATATCACCATCAGCATACCATTTGTCTGCAATTGTTGGATCGATAAATTGATCGGCTGTCATGCGTGTGGCAGATAATTTTTTGCAGAGAATAACAAATTTGGCTTCGTCTAAAAATGGTGTATCCATCATATGATCGATGTGCAGGCGTGCACCGGCAATCTTATCTTCATTGTGACCGGACACTGTGCCGAGATAGCTTAGTGTGCTGTGCATGTGATGATCTTCAAAGAAGTTGATAGAAAAGGTGTCACTACCATCAATGAGTTCCTTGGTATAGCGGGAATCGCGGATGTAGATGGTGGCAACATTTTTGCCCCACATCACACCAACACCGCCCCAGCTAACCGTCATGGCATTGGCTTTGCCATCAGCTTCTGCAGTGACAGCAGCCCATTCGTTGCCAATTTTTTGGAAAGGGTTAAATTCTAACATATTCATAGGATAAGGTTGAAATGTGTGCATAATGAATCTCCATTCGTATTTTTTTCTTATTATATTATTTTCGGGGAGTGCTTTCAAGAACCATCCAAAGAATGTACCTGGCAAAATTGTGATAATTATGTGTACATGCAGGATATTTATGAGAGCTATTCTTGACAAGGCAGATAAAGAGGAAGATAATAGTACAAACAGAGAAATTTTGCAGGATTTCATCTGCGATTATGCAATATATGGAGGAAGAAATCATGGAAATTAGATTCGAAGAACGTAAGCAGTTAAAGGAAAAACCAGACCAGAAGCATCTTGGTTTTGGAAAATACATGACAGACTATATGTTTGTTATGGACTGGAGCAAAGAAGAGGGATGGCACGATGCCAGAATTGTACCACAGGGACCAATTGAACTTGAACCGGCATGTGTGACACTTCATTATGCGCAGGAGACATTTGAAGGTCTTAAGGCATATCGTACTTCCGAAGGAAAGATTCAGTTATTCCGCCCAGAGATGAATGCAAGACGTATGATTAATTCGAATGCAAGACTCTGTATGCCAGCATTCCCGGAAGAAATGTTTGTAGAGGCTGTTAGAGCATTGGTAAAACAGGAAGCAGACTGGGTACCATCAGAGCCAGATACTTCTTTGTACATTCGTCCATTTATGTTTGCTACAGAAGCAGCGCTTGGCGTACACATGGCTTCTTCTTATAAATTTATGATCATTTGCTGCCCAGTAGGTGCTTATTATGAAACCGGTCTTGATCCAGTGAAGATCCTGGTTGAGGATGAACTGGTACGAGCAGTGAAGGGTGGTACTGGATTTACAAAATGTGGTGGTAACTATGCAGGTTCTATTCTTGGTCAGGTAAAGGCAGAGAAAATGGGATATGCACAGGTTCTTTGGTTAGATGGAGAACAGCGTAAATATGTCGAAGAAGTAGGTACCATGAACATTATGTTCAAGATTGCTGGTGAAATTTATACAGCACCAATCGAGGGAACCGTTCTTCCAGGTGTAACGAGAGATTCTATGATTCATTTGCTTCGTGATTGGGGTTATACCGTTCATGAGAGTCGCCTTTCTATCGATGATCTGATGAAAGCAGGTCATGATGGTACCTTGGAAGAGGTCTTTGGAACAGGTACCGCAGCTGTTATTTCTCCAGTAGGTGAGCTTCGTTATAAAGATGATGTGGTAGTTATTAACGATGCAAAAACAGGAGAATTGACACAGAAATTATACGATACCCTTACTGGTATTCAGTGGGGTAAGATTGCAGACCCTTATGGATGGACACAGGTTGTAGAGTAATTGCAGAATAAAGAAGTGACATGCCCGGTGGATTGCTTTCACCGGGCATTTTTGCGTGTGTCAAAACGCAGGTGGAACCATTGACAAGGTAATGGCAAGTACGATAATATTTAATTGGGATATTAGATTTTTTATAGGAAGAGGAGTATGTATGTTTGATAAGTTGTATGGATATGTGAAGAAGTGGGTTTCTGAAATTTGCCATATTTTGGAGCTCATTGCTGCAATTTTTGTATTTATTGCTGTTGTGATCGCATTGCTTGCACTGATACCGCACGTGAGTGAGCTGTGGCAGAATCGTGCGGATACCGGTGCAATGTTAGAGTTTATAGAACAGGTATTTGTTGTTGTTATCGGCGTGGAATTTATCAAAATGCTATGTCGTCCGACCGCAGACAATGTGTTAGAAACCATTATCTTTTTGGTGGCGCGTCATATGATTGTAGTGACAACGACAACACCGGTCGATGATTTAATTTCGACCATCAGCATTGTGCTACTTTGTTTTGTTCGTAGATATTTAAAAGAACATCGTCTTAAGGATAAAATGCGTGAGGAAGACTGGCGCAGATTAGAGGAAGCGGATGAATCAGGAACTACTGAATGAACTGCGGCAAATAAGCACTGAAGAGAGTGAATACCGCGAGGGAAAAGGTGATGTCAATCGTGGCATCTATATGGAACCAGAGACGCATATGGTGGATTATAAACGTCTGATTGAAAGTGGTAAGACGATTGAAATTCGCACGCATACGCGTTTTGTACATTTTCCCCAGCACACACATAATTATGTGGAATTGATTTATATGTGTTCCGGACATACGACACATATCGTAAATGGTGATCAGATTGAACTGGGAACAGGAGAACTTCTCTTTTTGAATCAGAATGCAACGCAGGAAATCTATCCAGCAGGAGAAGAAGATATTGCTGTCAACTTTATTATTTTGCCAGCGTTTTTCGATTATGCGCTTTCTATGATGGGGGAAGAGGAGAATCTGGTTCGAAAGTTTGTGCTCGATTGTCTGAAGAGCAAAGATGCAGATGTCAGCTATCTTCACTTTCAGGTGGCGGACGTTTTGCCGATTCAAAATCTGATGGAAAATCTGATATGGACTATTCATAACAAGCAGCCAAACAAACGCAGCATTCATCAGGCTACTATGGGGTTGTTACTGCTACAATTGATGAATTATACAGATTTGGTGCATGTCGGTAAAGATAATAAAAATCAGGAACTTTTGATGTCAGTATATCGCTATATTGAAGAACATTATAGAGATGGTGAATTATCCGAGCTGGCAAAAATGCTTCATTATGACATCTATTGGCTGAGTCGTGCCATTCATACGTTTACCGGTTCTACTTACACTGCGCTATTGCAGCAAAAGCGTATGCGTCAGGCAGCATATTTGTTAGAAACATCGGGGCTTACGGTGGCGGATATCGCGGTGGCCGTGGGCTACGAAAATATTAGTTATTTTCACAGATTATTTCAGAAAACATATGGCATTTCGCCACGAAAATATCGTACATCCATGCGTCTTGGTACATGGGAAGAAAAGAAATAGGATGAATCATGGGATTAGAAGAATTATTAAGTGAAATTATGGAAAAAGAGGATGTACGTTCTCTTTTGAGTGAGCTTAGAAGCAGATTACAGAAAAAAGAAGTACAGACGGCAGAATGCGTTGATGCAAAGTTGGTGAAACGCTTACAGGACCTGCTTATGCATGAGGATGCAAAGACAAGAAAAAATGCTGCACTTTTGCTGGGTGATCTGGCAGATGAGATCTACAAATTGTCAGACTGGGAAATGGTACGTGATGCCTTGTGGGATTCTTATCGAAAAGAACAGACAAAGTTTGTCTGGAATGCATATATTAAGGCGCTGGCATCGTATGATTGTGAGTCTTTACGGGATGAGATGGTATCGGAACGAAAACGTCTGCAGCAGCAGGATGTCGCAGAGGAAGATAAAAAGCATGTAAGACAGTTATTAGAACAGCTGGATGCATTGTTAGCAGATTATGAGAAAAAAGAAACCTATACTTTCGGTGGTATTAAAAAGAAGCATCCATTGATTCTTACGACAGAACCATATATGCAGGAAATCTTACTAGAACAGGTAAAAGAACTTGGCTATACAGATGCACGTGTTGTGCCACGAGGCGTACGGGTGCTTACAGATACTCTGGATACGTTACAGTCTTTGCGCATTTATCGTGAAATACTTTTTGTGATACGATTTCGCAGCCAGACAATTGCAGCAGAGAAAAATCTTGCACAGGCAATCGTCACGTCCGAACTGCTGCCGTTGTTAGAAGAAGTATATGGGAAAAAGAAAAAGTATCCATTTGTTCTTCGTATGGGTACAGAAGTTGAAAGTAAAAAGACAAAGCAGATTGCGTATGATATTGAAAAAAGCAGCGATAACCGGCTACAGAACAGACCAAAGGATGCCATTGTGGAGTTACTTTCAAAGCAAAAAAAAGATGGTACTTATGTAGTGTATGCGCGATTATCAGGGTGTGAAGCAAATCGTTTTTCTTATCGAAAACATGTACTCCCAACCTCAATGTCGCCAATCATTGCAGCACAGATGGTGGAATGGATTGAGCCATATCTGCAGGAAAATGCACATGTCATTGATCCATTCTGTGGTGTGGGAACACTTCTGATTGAACGTATGAAAAAGAAACGTACACGCGATGTGTATGGGATAGATAGTTATGGGGAAGCCATTGCGTATGCAAGAGATGATGCAGAGGCAGCAAAGGTATCCATTTATTTTATCAATCGAGATTATTTTGATTTTACATCAAGCTATTTGATGGAAGAAGTGATTACGGAATTTCCGCGTATGGAACATAAAGAACGGGAAGAAGTAGACCGTTTTTATCAACGTTTTTTTGACAAGACAAGTGAGATTACCGCAAAGGATGCGATGATCTTTGCTCTTTCAACGGAGGAGCAGGCTTTGAAAAAACAATTACGTTTGCATGATGAATTTCAGCTTGTGCGACAGATACCAATGCGTGGTCGGGAACAGATCTATATTTTGAAAAAAAGAGGATAAAATATGTACGTCAAAGACGAAGGACAGAAAACACAACAGCAAAAAGAAGAAGTGATGCGTGGTCTGGATTGGAAAAAGATGCAGATGATGCAGGATCAGTTTTGCGAAACACAACAGGTGTATTGCGTGTGTGTCAGCAGAAATATGCAGCGCTTGACAGCATTTTCCGGGACAAAGGAAGAACAGATTTTTATCGACCGTGTATTTCCGGTGGCAACGCAGCGAAATCTCATTGCCAGTTTTTCGGATGTGGACGGAGAAGACGTCATTGCTGTTGAAGCAACAGTTCCTTATGTACAATTGCGTGGAATCGCCATCCGTGGTGAAGAGAACCGATTCTATGGTGCGTGGGTGTTAGTTGCCATTGATGAAACAATGCTTAGCGCAGAGGATGAAGTGCCGGCAGGAATTCGGAGAACGACAGCTAAGGCATTTGATGCAGCCGTTGCATTACTAGATGTTCTGACAAGAAATTACTTTTCAAACAAGATTCATCTGGCAGCGCAGGCAGAAGAGATTGCGCAATTAGAAGCAAATGAAAAGCATATGCAGTATCTGCTGCAAAAAACAGAAGTGCTCACAGAGATATTAAAGATGATGGAATCGGATGTGACGTTTGCACAGATTATGGAAGATATCCTAGAGCGCGTGGGAACCTATCTTTCGTTGTCAAACGCAGCACTTTTAAGAGTACAGTCGGATGAGAAAAATGTAGAAATGATTTGTGAATGGGCAGACGAAAAATCCCATGCATATATGCGCGATTTTGGCATTGTACCAAAGGCAGACATTCCGTTTATGACAGGCAGACCATATACGATTTCATCTGAGACCATTATGCCAAAACCATTTATGGACTTTTTTACAAAGTATGGTATCCGTTGTGGCGTCTTTTTGCCACTGAATGTCAATGGCAAATGTGGTATGTATCTGTGTTTTACCATGATGGATATGGAGCGCAAATGGAGTGTGGATGATTTGCGCTTTTTAAATGATGTTAAGTGTATTACACAGACAATTCTTGTGAAGCGCATCACCAAGAATTCCCTGGCAAGTTCGTATGCGGCCTTAGAAGCCATTTTAGAGAATGCAGGCTGTGGTATTTGTGTCAATGATTTAGATACCGGAAAGGTATTATATGCGAATGAAGCATTCAAGGATATGGCATTGACGAGTGAAGACCGGGAGCAGCTGCGAAAAGTGTTTATGATTTCGCCAGATGGTATGGATGGGCTGCATGAGTACCATGCACTTGGAAGTGACAGATGGTTGGAAGTATCCTTTTCAAAAATTGGCTGGGTGGACGGAAGCGAAGTGCGCCTGGCAACAATTTATGATATTTCTACAACAAAGCGTTATCAGGAGCGGGTGGAACACCAGGCGAATGAAGATTATCTGACGGGTCTGTATAATCGCATGCGTTTTGAAGAAGATTTAAACAAAGAAATTCATGCGACGGTTCGCAGTGGCGGAGAAAGTGCCGTCCTTTATATTGACTTAGATGACTTTAATCATATCAACGATGCCTTAGGGCATCATGTGGGAGATTTGTTATTGCAAAATGTGGCAGATGCGCTGGTGCATGTGGATGGTGTGAATGGCCATTGCTATCGCATTGGTGGAGATGAATTTGCGATTATTGTTACCAATCGCCATATGCAGCAGAAAGATACCATGATTCGTCATATTTGTAACCTGTTTTCACGTCCATGGTTATTGCAGGGAACAGAATACTATTGCACCATGAGTATGGGTGTAGTGTATATTCCAAAGGATGGGATTGATTTATCATTGCTGTTACAGCGCGCGGATATCGCACTGCACTGGGCAAAGAGTCAGGGAAAGAATCGTGTAGAATATTATAACAATAACCAGTATACCAGTTCCGTAGAACGCCTGGATATGGAAAAATGTATGCGCGAGGCGGTAGAACATGGCTGTGAAGAGTTTGAAGTGTATTACCAGCCACTGATTGATATCAGTAAGCCGGAGCGCCCTTGCTGCGGAGCGGAGGCATTGGTACGTTGGAATTCTCCAACACTTGGATTTGTGATGCCGTCAGAATTTATTGCATTAGCGGAATACCTGGGGCTGATCAATCAGATTGGAAGCCATGTCTTATTTGAGGCATGTAAACGCTGTAAATATTGGAACGATTTTGGACATCCGGAATATAAGGTTAATGTCAATTTATCTGTCATTCAATTGTCGCAAAAGGATATTATCGATACGATCCGTAAGGCTTTGGAAGAAACAGGTATCGAGCCATCAAATCTGACATTGGAAGTGACCGAGGGACTTGCCATCAATGATATGGAACGAATGCAGCAGGTTTTGCGAGGTATCAAGAGTCTCGGCGTGCGTGTGGCATTGGATGACTTTGGAACAGGATATTCTTCGTTGAATCATATTCGGAACATGCCAATTGATGTTATTAAGATTGATCGTTGCTTTGTGGAAGATGTAGGAGAGAACCTCTTTTCCGATGCCTTTGTCAAATCAGTTTCACAGCTTGCTGATGCACTTCATATGCATGTATGTGTAGAGGGCGTTGAGGAAAAACGCCAATGTGATGCATTAAAAGGAATGAATGTGGACATGCTGCAAGGTTATTTGTTTGATAAACCATTATGCGCGGAAGAGTTTGAACAGAAATATTTGTATTAGGAGAAGTAAGAAGCAATAAAAAACCTCGAAAACCAATAGAATGGTTTTCGAGGTTTTTAAAGAATGCAGGAAATGGGACTTGAACCCACACGATATTGCTACCACAGGCACCTGAAGCCTGCGCGTCTGCCAATTCCGCCATTCCTGCGCGCAAATAGTATTCTATCTGTTTTTAGAATTGAAGTCAAGAGAATTGTGAACTTTTTGCAATGAAATTATGAATTTATTCCAGTGTCAGTGTGCCCATAAGATAGCCGTTGGAGGTAAGTGGCATGGTATTTCCAAGTTTTATAATTTCTCCAGAGGCTGGATCTCGCAGTAAAAGATAAAGGTTGTAGGTGCCTTTGTCATAATCACGTAAAGCAAGAGACTGTGTAATGGTTACCGGCTCTTTCGGATTCCAGGAACGATTGTCCGTATCCAAAGGAAGCGTAATCATTTCTTCCGTTTTTTGATTGCGGATGAGAAGACTGATGTCATATGGCATATAGCCATTAGAAAAGCCAATGTTTTCCAGAGTCAGTGTAAGTGAACCATCCGTGTCTTTCCAAGTGTCAAAGGAAAGCGATACATCTTTTACGATATAGCGGTATCCCAAGTGTGTTGTAACATAATCATATAGTGTCAGACCGTTGTATGCATCTTCACCGGTATAACTTGTTGTTTTCCAATCATTTAAAATGGATGCATCCTGATCGGCATTCAGATAAGAAATGTGTCCCATCTCGAGTCGGGTGATAGCACCAGCGACATTTGACAGTAGGGAGTCGTTGGCAATTGCTCCACCACATGGGGCAAAAGTGGCGATGGATGCAGTGGCATTTTGCTCAGCAGTTGCCATATGCATGGATAGCGTATCGCTATTCAGACCAATGCGGTAAAGAAGTGTCTTATCAGAAGTGTATAAGGTCGGCGGAATCTCATTTTGACCAATCACCTGTAAATACTGACTGGCATCATGCACGCTAAGAAATAGATTGTTGTTTGTCAGTGAAGCATAATAGTGGTTCAAATCAGCAAGAGAATCTGTAGTCAATAAACCAGAAGACAGGGTCTCGCCATTTTTACCAAGAAAAACACCTTGCAATATGTAAATGCGGGAGGCATATTCGTTGATTACGGTGGACAGCTGCTCCATGTGACGATAAATAATGGAAAGATCCTGTGGCTCGTTTGCGTCATTTTCTTCACCGGTATTGTAACAGAAACGAATCATCAGCTGCTTATCGGTGGTACTCCATTTGTCTAGAATGGAGCGTATATCCTCAATACCATGATTGGAAATGGCATCCTGCGTATAATGATCCAGGTTGATTTGCAGCAGACATAAGCGTGTGGTATTGTCGAGTGCCATGGCATAATCTACAGTAGCTGGGTCAAAAGAAGTATCTTCTGTTATATCGTATGAATAAGTGTGATACCAGCCGATATAAGGATTGGCGATAGTCTCGTTACTTTCGCTGTATGAAACCGGTGTAAAAGTTACACTGAGATTATGACGTAATAAAAGAACAGTGCCAATGACACTGATGGTAATCAAAAAAAGAACAAGTCCGCACAGGAAGCGCAGCCCCTTGTTTTTTCGCTTTGCATTTTTTCTCATAGGAATCTCCTAAACACGTGATAAAGGTAGTATATCATATTGTGTAAAAAAATAGAGAAAAGTAAGTAAAAAGTAGGAAAAATAATGAATTTGCATAGTGAGAATGGAGGGGATGTGTTACAATCTTTATATGGGAATGCAAACAGGGGGGAACATGATTTATGGGAATCAGAACAGAACAAAAAAGGAGAGGCTTAAAAGCAATAGGCGCATTATTATCTGCGACTGTTACGATACTGTGGATTGCCTTTTTTGGATGGACACTTTTACATAACGCAGAGCCTTCGCAAGTACAGGAGATGGCAACAGGATGGAGTGTGAGTGTCAATGGACAGGAGCTCGCACAGCAGCCAACACTCGAAGACTATAGATTTTCAGATTTACAAGTGGGCGATACCATTGTCTTAAAGGGGAAACTGCCGGAAGCGTTATTACCGTCGCAGGCGATGACAATGCTTTGCTATCTTTCCACCATAGAAGTCAAAGTGGACGACGTTTCTGTGTATCATTATGGACAGGAATTGGCGCAACAGAACAAATTAGTGGGTAGTGGCTATCATTTCATAACATTACCAGACGATGCAGCAGGTAAAGATGTGACCATTATTATGGAAACCAGAGAGCCGGATGTATTTACCAGCATCGATAATCCGACAATTATGTCGACGAATGATGTTTATTGTGAATTTGCAAAACAGAATACGATGGCAATATTTATTGATGTGTTTTTGATTTTGTTGGGTGCGGTTGTTACTGTTGTTAGTTCTGCAGCAATTTGCTACAGCAAAGTGTACGAGAGACTTCTTTATATCGGGATTTTTAGTTTTCTGATGGGTGTATGGTCGATGTGCAACTTGAAGATTTTTGAAATCTTCAAAATAAGCCTAGAAGCGAATACAACCGTTGAATACATGAGCTTATATCTGGCGGCAATCAGCGTCATTTTAATGACAGCAGATTTGCGGAAGAAGTCTGCCGCATGGAAACAACAGGTTGTGTATGCCTCAGCAATGCTGATGGGAATTTTCTTTGTGGTAGCTTCTATCTTACATTTTACAAACATTGAACATTATCCACGATTGCTGGGATATTTTCATCTGTTTGGTGGCGTATCTTTTGTCCTGATCGCACTGACAGGATATGAAAGAGGGCACAAAATGAATTCATCGGAAAAAGCGATACATGTTGGAACGGGGGTTCTCTGTGCAAGTGTTGCACTTGATTTGTTCCGTTTCTATTTGCAAAAATATATTATGCCGGATGTCCATGTCCTTAACAACAGTGTCATGCCAGTAGGAACGTTGATTTTTATCATTATGCTGATTGTCAGCTATATCTTCTATGTATATGATTTGCTTGTCCATGAGGCTGAACAGGAGTGGCTGACAGAACGGGCTTATCACGATGAGTTGTGTAAGACATTTAACCGTACCAAATGTAATGAGCGTTTTGATGAACTCGATGCAGGAGAGCAGGATTATGCGTTGATCAATCTGGATCTTAATGGTTTAAAAGAAACCAATGATTCGTTGGGGCATGTGCAGGGAGATTTGCTCTTACAGGAGTTTGCTTCTGTTTTAAAAGAAGCTTTTTCGGGAATTGGTGAAGTGTATCGTATGGGTGGAGACGAGTTTTTGGTTATTTTGCAGGAGGAGCAGTTCCCGCAGATTGATTCTTGTCTGAACAAAATGGTTCGTTTGGAAAAACGTAGATCCAGCGAATTCATTTTTACAATAGAAGCGGCTTATGGCGTTGCAAAAAATAGTGAATGTCCGGAGGGAACGTCACAAAAGGTGTACATGCTTGCGGATAGCCGTATGTATGACATGAAAGCCAAACAAAAGATTAATAAGAGATTGCGATAATATTTGGTCTTTTTTCAATACATACGCAGGAATTATAGACAGTTTTTGCGACGCGTGTTATATTACAATTATAAGATTGTTATTTTTTTGACAAAAATAGCAGGAAACCACAAATGAAAGTTATGAGAGAAAAAGGGAGGACACATACCAAATGTATGCTGACGAAAATGTAATTAAGATCAAACATGATGTACTTTATGAAGTAGCCAAACTAGCATTTGCAGATGAACTGGAAGAGAAGAGAGACGGTATTGCTGAGGCTTTGATTCCAGGACCAACACCGCAATTCCGTTGCTGTATTTATAAAGAGAGAGAGATCATTCGCCAGAGAGTTCGCTTAGCGGAAGGTAAGGCACCTGGTATGAATGATGATGGTAATATCGTGCAGGTAATCAGCTCTGCATGCGAAGATTGTCCGATTTCAAGCTATGTTGTTACTGACAACTGCCAGAACTGTATCGGAAAGGCATGTATTAATGCTTGTAATTTTGGTGCCATTGAGATGGGACGTCATCGTTCTCATATTGATGCTTCCAAATGTAAGGAATGTGGTAAGTGTGCACAGGCATGTCCATATCATGCAATTGCTGCATTGAAGCGTCCTTGCAAATTTAGTTGTCCAGTAGATGCGATTAGCTACGATGAGAATGGTATTTCTGTGATCAACGAGGAAAAATGTATCCGCTGTGGACTTTGTATCCATAAGTGTCCATTTGGAGCCATTGGTTCTAAGACCTATGTTGTAGATGTAATCAAAGCAATCAAGTCAGAACATCCGGTTTATGCACTTGTTGCACCAGCCACAGAAGGTCAGTTTGGTGAAAATATCACCATGAACAGCTGGAAGAAAGCAATGAAAGCGGTTGGATTTACTGATTTAGTAGAAGTAGGTCTCGGTGGAGATATGACGGCTGCTTATGAAGCAGAGGAATGGGCAGAGGCATATAAGAATGGCAAGAAGATGACTACATCTTGCTGTCCTGCATTTGTAAATATGATTAAGAAACATTATCCGGAATTGATTGACAATGTTTCTACAACGATTTCACCGATGTGTGCGGTATCTCGTATGTTAAAGGCAAAAGAGCCAGATGCAGTAACCGTATTTATCGGACCATGTATTTCTAAGAAATCAGAAGTTAAGGATCATGCAATTGAAGGAAATGCAGATTATGCATTGACATACAGTGAAATCCGCGCCATGATGCGTGCAAAAGATATTGAATTAGAAGAAGATGATAATACATATCAGGAATCTTCTGTTTATGGTAAACGTTTTGCAAACGCTGGTGGTGTTACCGAAGCCGTGTTACAGAGTCTGAAAGAAAGCGATGATGAGATTGCTGCAACTGTAAATAAGTGCAATGGCGCAGCAGAGTGTAAAAAAGCATTGCTTTTGATGAAAGTTGGAAGATTGCCGGAAGATTTTATCGAAGGTATGATTTGTGAAGGCGGTTGTGTTGGCGGCCCAAGTGCATTCCGTCCACAGGCATCCTTTAAGAAGGATCGTGAAGCAATCATATCTGAGGCAGATGAGCGTGGTATTCATGAAAATCTGGATCATTATGATATGGATGCATTCTCTATGCATGCAAAGAGATAAAAATAGGTTAAAATTAACAGCCGGAGTTTTAAAACTCCGGCTGTTTTTTGTTTAGCCACTCGACGAGCTCACATAAGCCTTCTTCCGAAAAGTCGGCAATCTGATGCGTTTTCTTATTATCATCCGTTTTTGCAAAGGAAAACGGTCCGGGCCAGATGGTCGCCTGTAATTTTTTTTCGGTCTCTTCGGAATCCGGAAGTGGAAGTTCTATTTTTTCAACGCGATAGCGCATATTCCCATCACTTCCGGTAAAGGGGGAGCTTTTGTAAAAATTAAGTGCTAATAATGAATGACGGTCAATCATAAAAAATCCTTTCTATGGGTTATTTTCTAAATTACTTTCTATTATAATATATATAAGGGAAAAGAAGTAAAATTTTTGCTTTTTTATGGGCGGGAAGAAGCAGATATGCTATACTTTATTAATTATAGCAAACATAGTATGCTATCGCCGAAAGGTTCATAGCAATTGTGGAAAGGAGAAGGTAACTATATGAGGGGGATTTATAAAAAGTGGAGTGCAGTTTGTCTGGCTGTGATGTTATCGGTATCAATTTTTGGCGGATTGGGACAAACGCAGGTACAGGCGGCAGAGAAAGAGACAACAAATTGGATGGCAGATATCGATGGGGAAACGATGCTCAGCGCCATTTCCATTCCGGGAACACATGATACATGTACACAATATGTAGGTTTGCGTTATATTTTCCAGTGTCAGAATACGAGTGTGGCAGAGCAGTTAGAGGATGGCTATCGTTACATGGATATGCGCTTAGTATTAGATGGAGAGGGAGAGGAGCAGACATTAATTCTCAAACATAACTTCTCAAAATGTAAAAAGAATGGTTCTCTTTTTGCAAAAGCATTGACACTTTCCGATGTACTGCGTGATGTGTATGCTTTTTTGGAAGAAAATCCAACGGAAACCGTAATCATGTGCATGAAAGCAGAAAATGGTAAAGATGATGTAGCAGAAGTACAAAAATTATTATACAAACAGATCGATGCCAATGCGGATATGTGGTATCTTGCTAATGAAATTCCAACGCTGGATGAGGTGAGAGGCAAGATTGTATTGGCAACACGCTTTGAAGATAAAATGGGTGTAGGTGAAAGTAGAAGTGGTCTGCATTTTTACTGGGAAGATCAGGGAGACCGTACGGTTGTAGATGTTCCATATGTGTTGTCCGTGGTAAATGACACCACTTCTTTATGGGTACAGGATCGCTACAATTATGATACGGCAGATAAGCTGGATGCGATTGTAGATAATCTGGAGAATTGTCAGGCGGCAGATGATACCTTTTCTATCAACTTTACATCGACAAGTGGAAGTGGTAAAGTAGGACATCCAAAGAAATATGCCAGCACGATCAATGAGTATCTGTTGTCATATGATTGGAAAGAAAATACCTGCTATGGTATTGTTGTTGTAGATTTCGCGTCAGATAAACTGGCAAAATGTATCTATGGCACCAATGATTTTATAAAATAACTGAGAAAGAATAGAAGGTGAGTGTATGCCACAGGGCAAGCCAATGCCGGGAGAAATTTATCGGCACTTCAAAAATAAAATGTATCAGATTGTTACGGTTGCAGCACATTCGGAGACGGGTGAATGGTACGTTGTATATCAGGCATTATATGGCGATTTTAGAACATATATCCGTCCATATGATATGTTTATCAGTCCGGTTGATCATCACAAATATCCGGATGTGGAACAGGAATATCGTTTTGCTATGATAGAAGAACCTGTGGTACCTGCTATCACAGCGCAGGAAAAAAAGACAGAGAGTGATCGGATGCAGGATGGAATGGTAGAAAAAACGATAGAGACTGATGAAAATCCGAATCTGGAAGAAGGCGAAGAGCTACAGGGAGTGAACCCACATTTTCTGGCATTTTTGGATGCGGATAGCTATAGTAAAAAATACGATATTGTGACAGATATGGAAGAAGAATTGGATGACCATCTGATTAACCAGATGGCGGCATCAATCGATGAGATCATTGAAGACGGACGTCTGAGTGATCGGATTATGCAATTAGAAGCATGCTTAAGAACAAAGGCGCGGTATGAATTAAACCGCGCCAGATAAATTATTGATACAGAGCCATATTCACATTGTGGTAACGATGATCCATGGTGACATCGGTGCCAAACCATTCCGGTGGAAGAAAGGCATCCGCTTCTTCTAAAGAAGCAAATTCTACTTCAGCCATGATAAGAGGCGCCATATCACCTTCGAATACATCGAGTTCAATCGTGTGTGGTGGAAGGGGAATGAAATAGCGCGTTTTGCAGATGATTTTACCATCGGCCTTGGTGCGAAGATGTTCATAGGCTTCCTGGGTGAGAGGAAATTCGCTTTCCTCACGTGCAAGCATACCCTTGGATTTATAAGTGAGAATATAAGTATCGTCTTTTTTTCGGATGCGCAGTACAGGCTGTTCATTCAGATAAGCCTGCTCAATATGGCTGGATGGATAGGATTCCAGATCAGAAGGCAATGTTTTTATTAAAAATTTACGTTCAATTTCCATAAAAAGCTCCTTATATGTTTTTTCTATATTATAACGCAGTGGAGAAGGAATGGAAAGCAAAGACAAAATAAGAAAGAAATGAGGAATGAAGGATGAGTAAAGTAGCAATTTGTATGGCAGATGGATGTGAAGAGATTGAAGGTCTTACGGTAGTTGATGTATTACGTCGTGGAGGGATGGAAATTGATATGGTTTCCATTTCAGGAGACCCTTATGTGACAGGATCTCACAATATTTCTTTTTGTGCAGACAAGCTGATTTCAGAAGTGAACTGGGCAGAATATGATGGTATTGTACTGCCAGGTGGTATTCCGGGGACACCAAATCTTTTGGCAAATCCAGAGGTGGTGGATGCGTTGAAGTTGTTTGCAGCGGAAGAAAAACTGATTGCAGCAATTTGCGCAGCTCCAAGTGTTTTAGGTCAGGTGGGACTTTTGGAAGGGAAAAAAGCTACTTCTTATCCGGGATTTGCTGAAAAAATGCCAGGGTGTCAGTATCAGACGGATGCTGTGGTAAGCGATGGCAATATTATTACAAGCCGTGGTATGGGAACAGCGATTGCATTTGCACTTGCGATTGTAGAGTATTTTTCAGATCATGAGACAGCAGTCTCTCTTGGTGAAAAATTTATGTATCATTATGAATAAAAGATACTAATAATTTCCAACTATATTTTCGCGTATTATGTTCATACTAGCATTAGATAAATCTTCTATCAGAGGCATCAAGGGACGGATGGTTGGTGCCGGAAGATTTGTCTTAAAATAAATCTGGAGGTAATGAACATGAGCGGATCTTCAAACTCGAATTCTAACAGAATGGCAGTTCCTGAAGCAAAGGATGCCATGAATCGTTTTAAGCAGGAGGTTGCCAGCGAGATTGGTGTGCCACTTAAGGATGGTTACAACGGTGAGTTGACATCAAAGCAGGCAGGTTCTATCGGTGGTGAAATGGTCAAGAAGATGATCATGAAACAGGAACAGGAAATGAGCAAATAAGTTTGCTAAAATCTGAATCAGTGGCCTCGGGAAATATCCCGGGGCTGCTTTACTGATACAAGAGTACATATATTTAGGGTCTTTTCAGCTGGCAAAGCCTTGAAAAGCCCCTATTTTTGCGTATTGCTATTTAAAAAATGGTGTGATATAATTACCCAATGACTGCACAAGGGCAGATTGCCCTTTTTATAATAGAAAATCTATTATAGAAGTGATTAGTACATGAGTTACAATTTTAAGGAGGAAATGAATTAAATGAGTGTACAGGTTGAAACATTAGAGAAGAATATGGCAAAACTCACAGTTGAGATTTCTGCTGACAGATTAGAGAAAGCACTTGACGCTGCATACAACAAGCAGAAGAAGAGCATTTCTCTTCCAGGATTCCGTAAGGGTAAAGTGCCTAGAGCAATGGTTGAGAAGATGTATGGTGTAGAAGTATTCTATGAAGACGCTGCCAACATTCTTTTACAGGAAACTTATCCGGAAGCATATGACGAGAGTGGTCTTGATATCGTTTCACAGCCAACCATCGATGTTGTTCAGTTAGAGAAGGGTAAGTCATTTATCTATACAGCTGAAGTTGCTGTTAAGCCAGAAGTTACACTTGGAAAGTATAAGGGTGTTACTGTTACAAAGATCGACACAAGCGTTACCGATGAAGAAGTAGATGCTGAAGTTGAGACACAGAGAAACAACAATGCTAGAACAGTATCTGTAGAGCGTCCAATCGAAAATGGCGATACTGCTGTAATTGATTTTGAAGGTTTTGTAGATGATGTTGCATTTGAAGGTGGAAAGGGCGAGAACTATGATTTAGAGATTGGTTCACATTCTTTCATTGATACATTTGAAGATCAGTTGGTTGGAAAGGTTGCCGGAGATGATGTAGACGTTCAGGTTACATTCCCAGAGCAGTACCAGGCAGAAGAACTTGCCGGAAAGCCAGCTTTATTCAAGGTTAAGATTCATGAAGTAAAGGCAAAAGAATTGCCAGAACTTGATGATGAATTTGCACAGGATGTATCTGAATTTGATACACTTGCTGAATACAAGGAAGACGTTAAGAAGAAGTTGACAGAGCGCAAGGAAGCTGACGCACATCGTACAAAAGAAGATGAAGCAATCGCTAAGATCATCGACGATGCTAAGATGGACATTCCAGAAGCAATGATCGACAATCAGGTTAACAGCATGATCAATGATTTTGCAAATAACATGATGCAGCAGGGTCTTTCTATGGAACAGTACATGCAGTTTACAGGCATGACGATGGACAAGTTCAAAGAGCAGGTTCGTCCGGATGCTGTTAAGAGAATTCAGTCATCTCTCGTATTAGAGCAGATTGCTAAGGATGAAAACTTAGAAGTTACAGATGCTGATGTAGAAGCAGAAGTCGAAAAGATGGCTGCAGCTTATGGTATGGAAGTTGATAAGATCAAAGACTATATCCAGGATGCAGAGAAAGAATCTATGAAGAAGGATATTGCGATTGAGAAGGCAGTAAGCTTCATCATGGACAATGTAAAAGAAAGAGCAAAGAGAACTACAAAGAAGGCTGCTGCTGACGACACAAAAGAGACAGCAAAGAAGCCAGCTGCAAAGAAGACTACAGCAAAGAAGACTACAAAGAAGGCTGACGAGACAAAAGACGCAGAATAATAAAGCGTGCTATAGTTAGGAAACGGAGGTTCATAATATGGCAACAATACCTTATGTCATTGAGCAGAATAGCAGAGGAGAGCGCTCCTATGATATCTATTCCAGATTGTTGAAGGATAGAATTATCTTTCTTGGAGAGGAAGTAAACGAGACAACGGCAAGTCTTGTCGTTGCACAGTTATTGTTCTTAGAGTCAGAAGACCCTGGAAAGGACATTCACCTTTACATCAATTCTCCAGGCGGAATGGTGACTGCAGGCATGGCCATCTATGACACCATGCAGTATATTAAGTGTGATGTGTCAACGATTTGTATTGGTATGGCAGCAAGCATGGGAGCATTCTTATTAGCTGGTGGTGCCAAAGGCAAACGTTTTGCACTTCCAAATGCGGAAGTTATGATTCACCAGCCATCCGGTGGTGCCAAGGGTCAGGCAACAGAGATCCAGATTGCTGCAGAGAACATCTTGAAGACAAAGAAAAAGTTAAACCAGATGTTAGCAGATAACACAGGAAAGCCATATGAAGTTGTGGCAGAAGATACAGAAAGAGATCATTGGATGAGCGCAGAAGAAGCCTTAGATTACGGCTTGATCGACGGAATCATCACAAAGAAAGAGTAATGCGTAAGAGGGTACCCCGTATGGGATACCCTCGATGTGCATATCATAAAGGAATGAGAGAAGAATAGTATGGCAGGAAGAATAACAAACGACGACAAAATCAGATGTTCCTTCTGTGGCAAATCACAGCAGCAGGTACGCAAGCTGATCGCAGGTCCAAACGGAGCTTATATTTGTGATGAATGCGTAGACATCTGTTCAGAAATTATAGACGAAGAATTGATGGATGCACCGAATGCAGACGCAGAACAGGAAGCATTTGACATCAATTTATTGACCCCACAGGAAATGAAGTCATTTTTGGATGACTATGTCATTGGACAGGACGAGGCAAAAAAAGTGCTGTCGGTAGCAGTATACAACCATTATAAGCGTATTACCTCCGGCAAAGATATTGATGTAGAGTTACAGAAGAGTAATGTCTTAATGCTTGGACCAACAGGTAGTGGAAAGACATTGCTGGCACAGACATTGGCGCGTGTACTTGGTGTACCATTTGCCATTGCAGATGCTACAACACTGACAGAAGCAGGTTATGTAGGTGAAGACGTAGAAAATATCTTATTGAAACTGATTCAGGCAGCCGATTATGATATTCAGGCAGCAGAGATGGGAATCATCTACATTGATGAGATTGATAAAATCACAAAGAAATCAGAAAATGTTTCTATTACAAGGGATGTATCTGGTGAAGGTGTACAGCAGGCTTTGCTGAAAATTATTGAAGGAACTGTGGCAAATGTTCCACCACAGGGTGGTAGAAAACATCCACAACAGGAGACAATCGCCATTGATACCAAGAATATCTTATTTATTTGTGGTGGTGCGTTTGAAGGACTAGAAAAGATCATTTCAAATCGTTTGGATAGTAAATCTATCGGATTCCAGGCAGACATTAAGGAACGCAACCAGGATGATTTGTCAGAACTTCTAAAGCAGGTATTGCCACAGGATTTTATCAAATTTGGCTTGATTCCGGAATTTATCGGACGTGTGCCAATCAATGTTTCTTTAGAGGAATTAGATGAAAATGCTATGGTTCGCGTATTGACAGAGCCAAAGAACAGCCTTGTGAAGCAGTATCAGGCACTCTTTAGTATGGATGATGTGGATTTGGAATTTGACCGTGATGCATTGGTTGAAATTGCAAAGAAATCCATCGAGCGTAAGACAGGAGCCAGAGGACTGCGTGCCATTATGGAAAATGTCATGATGGATTACATGTATAACGTTCCTTCTGACAAGTCCATTAAGATTGTACAGGTGACCAAGGATATGGTAGATGAGAACCTTTTGCTAGATGACAAAAAAGAGCAGGTAACAGCCATTGAAGGCGAACAGGAGAAGAGTGCATAATGGTCATTAAAAATGTAGAACTTGAGACAGTCTGCGGTGTGACAAGCACTTTGCCGGAGAATACTTTGCCGGAAGTTGCTTTTGCCGGCAAATCAAACGTTGGCAAATCGTCACTGATCAATGCGCTTATGATGCGTAAATCTTTGGCGAGAACATCAGCACAGCCGGGAAAGACACAGACGATCAATTTTTATAACATTAACAAAGAAATTTATCTGGTGGATCTGCCGGGGTATGGATATGCAAAAGCTTCGGAAAAGGAACGTGAAGCATGGGGACAGATGATAGAACGTTACCTGAATACCTCGGAAAAATTGCGTGCCGTATTTTTGCTGGTAGACATACGTCACGCACCAT
Source organism: uncultured Pseudobutyrivibrio sp. (assembly GCA_900546435.1). Classification (GTDB taxonomy): domain Bacteria; phylum Bacillota; class Clostridia; order Lachnospirales; family Lachnospiraceae; genus Pararoseburia. The sequence goes on from URCQ01000001.1 coordinate 137,208, forward strand.
CTGCAAATGATAAGCAGATGTTTGAATGGATGGCTTATGTGGGATACGATCCGATTGTGATTGCAACGAAATTGGACAAAATCAAGCGAAGCCAGATTGACAAACAGATCAAGCTGATTCGTCAGGGACTGGGTGCAGATAAAGATACCATCATCGTCCCTTTTTCAGCGGAAACAAAGCAGGGACGGGATATAATCTGGGATTTTATGGATCAGGTGATTGAGAATGAAGAAGAGGCATAAAGGATTATTTGTAAGTACATTACTTGCCACCATTTTTTTGGTGGCATTTAGCTGTACTTTTTTTATTTATCAAAAGCAGGAAAAAAAGGAGAAGGATACAAGTCTGACGGTAGTAACCTCCTTTTATCCGATGTATATTGCAGCCGCAAACATCTGTGAAGATGTTGATGGTGTGGTGCTTAAGAATTTGAGTGAGCCGGAGACGGGGTGTTTGCATGACTATCAGTTGACACCGGAAGATATGAAGCTATTACAAACGGCAGATGTGTTTATTGTCAATGGTGGCGGAATCGAAGTGTTTTTGGCAGATGTGGCAAAAAGTTGTCCAAATCTGACCATCATCAATGCCTGCGATGGGCTGGACTTGCTGGAAGATAATGCACATGCCTGGATGAGTATTGCATTGCATGAAAAGCAGGTAGAAAATATTGCAAAAGGCTTAGCAGAGGTGGATGCATCGCATGGCAAGGACTATTTGCATAATGCAAAACATTACCAGGAAAAGCTGGAAGCCTTAGAGGAACAGGAAGCAGAAATTGCGCAATATACGAAAGACCGCTCAGTCGTACTTTTCCAGGAGGCATATGCATATCTTGCACAGGATTTAGGCCTAAACGTATCTTATATTTTAGATCTGGATGAAGAACGTCAGGTGAGTGCCGGTGAAGTGTCAGAGGTTATGGGAGCGATTGCCAAAAATCGCGTTGCTGTGGTATTTGCAGATGATGTGTACGGAAAAGAAATGGGCGATGTGGTAGATGCGGAGACTACGGCCAATACCGTTTATGTAGATACAATGGTGCGTGGGGATTATGATAAGGACAGTTATATACAGCATATGCAGGACAATCTGGATGCAATTCAGATGGCATTTGCTGCCAGATAAGGAGTGATATTACATGCATAAGATCAAGAAACCCTGTGGTTTTCACTGTATCAAGATGAAGGATATCGGTGTACAGTTTGGCAATCAGGTCGTGTTAGAACATATTAATCTGCATATTCATTGTGGAAGTCTGACAGCGCTGATTGGACGCAATGGTGCGGGAAAATCCACATTGATTAAAGCTATTTTAGGAGATATTCCGCATACAGGAACGATTACTTTTACCGATACAGAAAATGGGAAAATAAAAAAATTAAAGATTGGCTATGTGCCGCAGACGTTAAATCTAGAGCCAAATACACCGATGAATGTGTATGATCTGATTACCAGTTTTCGTTATAGTGAGCCGGTGTTTTTTAAGAGTAAAAAGCGTTATGCACAGATTAAGGAGGCTTTGGCAGAGTTTGAAGCAGATTATCTGATTGATCAGCCGGTGGGAAAGCTTTCGGGTGGCGAACTGCAAAGGGTATTACTTTCTTTAGCGGTGATGGATGAACCAAATCTGTTGCTTTTGGATGAGCCGGTATCCGGGATTGATAAAAACGGTATGGATCTTTTTTATGAAAAGATGGATTATCTGCGAAAAAATTATGATATGTCCATCATTTTGATTTCGCACGATTTGGATTATGTGGCAAAATATGCAGATAAAGTGGTGCTCATTGATAAGACAGTGATGGCAGATGGAAATCCCAAAGAAGTCTATGAAAGTGAAGCCTTTCATAAGGTGTTTGGCGATGTGACTTATGCATATGGAAACAATGTGGGACATGTGCGTAAAGTAGAAGCCAAGGAAGCACCATATGAGGCTGGTTATAAAGGAAAGAAGGAGGGCGTATAATGGCTGGTTATTTTACAGAGTTATTTCAATATGACTTTATGCGGCGTGCCTTTTTGGCAATCCTGATCATTACGCCACTTCTTGGTATTTTAGGAACGATGATTGTGCATAAAAAGATGGCATATTTTTCTGATGCACTCGGACATTCCGCTTTGACAGGAATTGCGATTGGCGTTGTTTGTGGTATCGGTGATACGAATCTATCCATGGTGTTGTTTGCAGTGGTATTCGCCTTTCTTTTAAACCAGATTAACCGGAAAAATCTGGCGGCGACGGATACCATTATCTCTGTTTTTGCGAGCTGTAGTACAGCAATCGGACTGGCTATTCTGTCCAAGGGTGGTAATTTTAGCAAGTATTCCGCGATTCTTGTGGGAGATATCCTAAGCATTTCAAAGCGGGAGATTTTGTATTTGATTCTGATTTTTGTTGTTACGCTGTTGTTCTGGTGTTTTGCAATCAATAAGTTAAATGCGATCAGCATACATGCATCATTGGCAAAAAGCCGCAATATATCGGTGCGTCTGGTAGAGGATATTTTTGCAATCATTATTGCATTGATTGTTACATTGTCGATTAAGTGGATTGGTATTTTGCTCATCAATGCACTTTTGATTTTGCCGGCGGCATCAAGCCGCAACATTTCTGATAATATGCAGGAATATCATGGATATGCAGTTGCATTCAGCCTGTTTTCCGGTATTGTGGGACTTGTGATCTCTTACTTTACCAATGTGGCAACAGGACCGATGATTGTGATTGTTGCATCTGTCATATATTTTGCAACGTATTTATACGGAAAAAATAAATAAAACCATACGAAAGTCTGCTGGATCAAACGGCAGGCTTTTTTGTTGCATAAATTATGGAAGAAAAGGAAAGAATAGAAAACGTGTAAGTTTTGCAAAGCGATTGTGATAGAAATGAGGAGAGGATGGTGTAAAAAATGACAGGCTGTGATGGAAAAGATATGGTGTTATATCTGTGTATGGATCGCTCTGTTGTGCGATACGAGGATACCTTCTATATAAAAGATTTAGGAAGCATGACTTGCAGTGATGCGACGATCTTAGCACATGTAAAGGCACATAAGCTCTATCGCTTCCGGCATCCGGGAAATATGGTTATTAGCGTGACGAAGGTGATTGAGGAGATCCATCGCATATATCCTGCGTTAGAAGTGGTCAATTTGGGAGAAACCGATGTGATTATGGAATATCGTAGTGGTAAACCTAGGCAGGCAGAGCAGATGGCAAAAACAGTATTGCTCTGCGTTCTGCTTTTTATAGGCGCAGGATTTGCAATTATGGCATTTCACAATGATATCAGTATTACAGAAGTATTTGAGCGTTTTTATCTGCAGGTGATGGGACGAGAAAAACCGCAGGTTAGTGTGATAGAAATCAGCTATTCTATTGGTCTTGCTGTGGGGATTTTGTTTTTTTATAATCATTTTAGAAATAAGAAATTTACACATGATCCGACACCAATGCAGGTCGAAATGCGAAAATATGAGCAGGATGTCGATACCACAATTATTGAAAATAGTGCAAGAAGAGGAGAAAATCTAGATGCTTCTTAAATATATGGTATTGCTTGTGGGGAGCGCTATTTTTGGTGGTGCAACGGCGGCAGGTGTCATTGCACTTCTTACAACGTTAGGATTTGTTCCGCGCATGATTGCGGGATTGCATCTGGCAAAAGATGCGATCCGGTGGGAAAGTGTGATAACGCTTGGCAGTGTTGTGGGGTGTCTATTATCTGTATTCACACCAAGCAAAGTACTTTTTTCCTTTTGGCAGATATGGATTGGAAACGTGGGTGCACAGATTGTGGGGACAGCGGGGCAACTTGTTGCAGGACTTTGTAGTGGAATTTATGTGGGATGTCAGGCAATGGCGTTGGCAGAAGTCTTGAATATGTTTCCCATTTTGCTGCGCAGGATTAAATTACAGACGGGGCTGCGCGCAGCGATTACAGCCATAGCGCTAGGAAAGCTGACAGGAAGTTTGTGGTATTTTGTATTTGGCTATGCGAGTTTGTAGTGCAGACTATGGAAGGAGACGAAGAAGTGAAACAGCAGGAAAAAGAAAAAATAGATGAAGTGTATAATGCATATGTGGATAGCGTGACACCGAAAGCAAATCTTTTGCTGCGTATGGCAAGAGCATTTCTGGTAGGTGGCATCATATGTACGATTGGCCAGGGGATTATCAATGTAGGACTTTATTATGGTCTGGATGAAAAGAGCGCGGCAGGATATTGCAGTATGATTCTTGTATTGATCAGTGCCGTATTGACAGGATTGGGAATCTATCCATTACTTGCCAGCTTTGGCGGTGCAGGAGCACTGGTGCCCATCACAGGATTTGCAAATAGTGTGGCTGCCACGGCTCATGGATTTAAGGTGGAAGGCCATGTGTTTGGTATCGGTGCAAAGATTTTTCAAATTGCAGGTCCCGTTATTTTGTATGGTGTTTTTAGCAGCTGGATTTTAGGAGTTATTTACTGGATTTTGCTGTGTCTGGGAGCATAAACGGGAAAAATACCATAAATTGTTATTTTGATAAGAGAAAAAACACTAGATATTGTGGTTCGCTTCGTGTATAATGAATACGCGCAAGCGAAAGTAACTAAGATAACGTTTACCAGATAGGAGGCAAACACAATGGTAGAAATGAAAGAATGGGACGGATTTGAAGGACGTCTTTGGAAGGAAGAAATCAATGTCCGTCAGTTTATCCAGGATAACTACACACCATATGATGGCAATGAGGAGTTCCTGGTAGGCCCAACAGCAAACACAAATAAGTTATGGGATGCACTGCAGAAATTACAAAAAGAAGAGCGTGCAAAGGGCGGTGTATTAGATATGGAGACAAAGGTTGTTTCCGGTCTTACAGCATATGGCCCAGGATATATTGATGAGAATTTGAAAGATTTAGAAACTGTTGTTGGTATTCAGACAGATAAGCCATTGAAACGAGCTTTTATGCCATATGGTGGTATCAAGATGGCTGTGCAGGCATGTGAGACATATGGTTACGAAGTAGATCCACAGCTGAAAGAGATTTTCACAAAGTATCATAAGACACATAATACAGCTGTTTTTGATGCATATACACCAGAGATGTTAAAAGCTCGCCACAACAAGATTATGACAGGTTTGCCAGATACGTATGGTCGTGGCCGTATTGTGGGTGATTATCGTAGAATTGCGCTTTACGGTATTGATTTTCTGATTGAGCAGAAAAAAGAGGATAAAGCAAAATGCGGCAGTGGAAGCATGAAGGGCGAAGTGATTCGTCTGCGTGAAGAAATTGCAGAGCAGATTCGTTCTTTAGAAGGAATGAAGGAAATGGCTTCTATTTATGGTTTTGATATTTCAAAACCTGCAAAAGATGCAAGAGAAGCAATCCAGTGGGTATATTTTGGTTACTTGGCAGCAATCAAGACACAGAATGGTGCTGCAATGTCCGTAGGCCGTGTTTCTACTTTCCTTGATATTTATTTCCAGAGAGATTTGGAGAAGGGTGTCATCACCGAGGAAGAGGTACAGGAATTGGTAGATCATTTTACCATGAAGCTTCGTATGGTAAAATTTGCAAGAATTCCATCTTACAACCAGTTGTTCTCCGGAGATCCGGTATGGGCAACACTCGATGTGGCAGGAACTGGCGTGGATGGACGTTCCATGGTAACAAAGACAGACTATCGTTTCCTGCATACATTAGAAAACATGGGACCAGCACCGGAGCCAAACTTAACCGTACTTTATTCTTCTCGTTTGCCGGAGAATTTCAAAAAGTATGCGTCTAAGATTTCTATTTTGACAAGTTCTGTACAGTATGAAAATGATGATGCTATGAAGCCTGTATGGGGAGATGATTATGCCATCTGCTGTTGTGTATCTGCAACACAGACAGGTAAGGAAATGCAGTTCTTTGGTGCAAGAGCCAACCTTGCAAAATGTCTGTTATATGCAATCAACGGTGGTGTAGATGAAAAGACCGGAGATCAGGTTGGACCAAAATATCGCCCAATCACAGCAGAATATCTTGATTATGACGAAGTTATGGAACGTTATGATGATATGATGGAATGGTTGGCAGATTTGTATGTAAATACATTGAACCTGATTCAGTATATGCATGATAAATATTACTATGAAGCAGCAGAATTAGCGCTCATGGATACAAACTTAGAGAGAACCTTTGCAACCGGTATTGCTGGATTTTCACATGTTATTGATTCTCTTTCTGCAATCAAATATGCGAAAGTAAAAGTGATTCGTGATGAAAATGGTCTTGCAAAGGACTATGAGATTGAGGGAGATTTCCCAAGATACGGAAATGATGATGATCGCGCAGATGAAATTGGTGTATGGCTTCTTAAGACCTTTATGGATAAGATTAAGAGACATCATACGTATCGTAGAAGTGTGCCAACAACATCGATTCTTACCATTACATCCAATGTTGTTTATGGTAAGGCAACTGGTTCTATGCCGGATGGACGTAAGGCTGGAGAACCACTTTCACCGGGAGCAAACCCAAGTTATGGTGCAGAACAAAATGGACTGCTGGCTTCTTTGAATTCTTTGACAAAGCTTCCTTATGAGTGGGCATTAGATGGTATTTCAAATACCCAGACCATTAACCCGGGAGCACTTGGTAATGAAGAAGGGGAAAGAGTTGACAATTTAGTACAGGTGATGGATGGCTACTTTGATCAGGGCGCACATCATTTGAATGTTAATGTCTTTGGTAAGGAAAAGCTGATTGATGCTATGGAGCATCCGGAGAAAGAAGAGTATGCAAACTTCACAATCCGTGTATCCGGTTATGCAGTTAAGTTTATTGATCTGACAAAGGAACAGCAGTTAGACGTTATTGCAAGAACCTGCCACGAGCATATGTAGAAGGCAGCTTGATTTTACAAGAATTGACAGTATTAAAAATGTGATGGCTTGTCTGGTATCGAGGGTATCGACGGGCGAATGGGAAAAGCCACGGGAGAACATCTCGTGGCTTCCTTTGCTATTGCGATGAGAAAAATACACTGAGCCTGCTTGAATGTATGTGGCAATCGCTATAGAAAACAGGAAACAATTGGGAGCATAGGACATGGAACAGAAAATATTAGGAAATATTCATTCAGTGGAAAGCTTTGGATCAGCGGATGGACCGGGTGTGCGTTATATTATCTTTTTAAAAGGGTGCCAGATGCGCTGTAAATATTGTCATAACCCGGATACATGGGCAAAACCATGTGGAAGTATGGATAGTCCAAAAGAGGGAGAACAGTGGCTGTCTGCAGAGGAAGTACTAAAAAAAGCAAAACGCTATCAGGCATATTGGAAGAACAATGGCGGTATCACAGTCAGTGGAGGAGAAGCTTTACTTCAGATAGATTTTCTGCTGGAATTATTTACATTGGCAAAAAAAGAAGGGATTCATACCTGCCTTGACACGTCGGGAAACCCTTTTACAAAAGAAGAACCGTTTTTCTCGAAGTTTGAGCAACTGATGGCGGTGACCGACCTTGTGATGTTAGATATCAAGGAGATGGATGAGGAGAAGCATAAACGTCTGACGGGACAAAGCAATGCGAATATTTTGGAGATGGCAAGATATTTGTCAGATCATGGAAAAGCGATGTGGATAAGGCATGTCTTAGTACCGGGGGTAACCGATGACGAAGCAGATTTGCTTGCGCTGCGTGACTTTGTGAAAACGCTGAAAACGGTAGAACGTGTAGAAGTGCTGCCATATCACACACTTGGTGTTTTTAAATGGAAGGAACTGGGCTTGCCCTATGGCTTAGATGGAATTGTGCCACCGACCGAAGAAGAGGTAAAACGTGCGAGAAAATTGCTGGGACAATTGGAAACTTAAGGTTGCAAATAACCTCCTGGGATGGTATATTTTTGTATATTGAGTACAAGAAATGTACAATATTGAGAGGTGGGGTATAACTTATGAACAAAGAAATTAAGACAGAGGCGAGACTGACCTTTTTTGAGGCAACAAGTATCATCGTTGGACATGGCGTGGGATCCGGCATTTTGTCGGTTCCTTTTTTAGCGTCCAGAAACGATTGGAAGGATATGATCTGGATTGTTGTAGTGGCATATCTGATCAATCTGGTAATGCATTTTATGATTGCGGAGCTTTCTTATAATAACGGCGGTGCGCAGTTTATCAAATGCTTTGAAAATGAGTTGTTTGTAGGAAAATTAAAGACATTTGCAACATGGCTGGCATTTGGTTTGCTTGGCTTATCGGTTGTGTTGAATGTCAGCGGATTTATTGCAGGAGCAGCAGCTGTATTCCATGCATGGCTTGGGGTGCCAACATGGATTGGTATGATTATCTACTATGTGCTTGCGGCAAGCGTTATTTATGCCGGCATGAAATTAGTAGGAATCTGCGAAAAAATTTCCGTAGGTTCTATGGTGGCAGTGATTGGTGTTTTATTTGTAGCAACACTGATGTCTGAAATCAGTCCTTTGCCTACAAAGTTTATTGCAGCAACAAATGTAGTTGCATTGTATAGTATGATTTCATTCTCCTTATCAGCGGTTATGTCAGTACCGCAGGTAGTAAAAGGTCTGCAGGGAGATATCAAAAAAATTCGTGGGGCAATTGCAGCCGGAACTGGAATTAACACAGGATTGATTCTTTTGATTACATTTATGACGTTGCTTGGTGCAGGTACTAATGTATCAGAAAATGGAGCATTGGTTGATTTGTCAGCACATCTTGGTGGATGGGTAAGTATCATTGGTTATATCTTCTCATTGCTTGCGCTTTCTACTTCATTCTGGGCAAATACATTGAATCTTCGTGATATTGTGTTTGAACAGACCAAATGGAACATCAAAGTCTGCTGGCTGGCATCTAGTTTACCATGTCTTTTGATTGCGCTTGTAGGAGTTTCAAGCTTTGTAGGATTTACACGTCTTGCAAGTGTGGTACAGGTGCTTACAGGTGTAGGTATTATCATTTCATATAACCGTTCCAGAAGAAGAGAAGGCTGCGCGCCGATTTGCGGGGTATGGGGAACGCTGCCGTTTCAGATTATTGTCGTTGTCAGTACATTATTTGCAACGGTGGGAGCTTTGGCAAAAGTGTACTAAAAATAACATAAAAATTTGTAAATGTTTTTGACACCATCCCGGATTCGTGCTATTATTTTTTCGAATGTGAAATGAATAATTATACACAGAGATAAAGGAGAACGATATGGCTAAAACACCTTTTGTCACAAAGGAAAAAATAGAAGAGATTGCAAATACAATTCCAACACCATTTCATCTGTATGATGAGAAAGGAATCCGTGCTAATGCACAGGCGGTAAAAGAGGCTTTTGCATGGAATCCGGGATTTCGTGAGTATTTTGCGGTAAAAGCCAATCCAAACCCATTTCTGATTAAAATATTGCAGGAGTATGGTTGTGGTACAGATTGTTCTTCCATGACGGAGCTGATGCTTAGCAATGAACTCGGTTTCCATGGAGAGGAGATTATGTTCTCATCCAATGATACACCGGCAGAAGAGTTTGTATATGCAGATCAGATTGGTGCAACCATCAATTTAGATGATTTTACACATATTCAATTCTTAGAGGATACGATTGGACATATTCCGGAAACGATCAGTTTGCGTTACAATCCGGGTGGTGTTTATCAGATTTCCAATGGCATTATGGATAATCCGGGAGATGCCAAATATGGAATGACAAAGGAGCAGTTATTTGAGGGATATCAAATCCTTCGTGATAAGGGGGCAAAAAGATTTGGTATTCATGCTTTCCTTGTTAGCAATACAGTTACAAATGACTATTATCCAAGCCTTGCAAAGACTTTGTTTGAACTTGTCGTGGAATTGAAAGAAAAGACAGGTATCGAGATTTCATTTATTAACTTGTCTGGTGGAGTAGGTATTGCATATAAGCCGGATCAGAAACCAAATGATATCGGTGTGATTGGCGCAGGTGTTCATCGTGTATATGATGAAATTTTAGTGCCTGCAGGACTTGGGAATGTGGCTATTTATACCGAAATGGGTCGTTTTATGATGGGACCATATGGTGCGCTTGTCACAAAGGCGATTCATGAGAAACATACCTACAAGGAATATATCGGTGTAGATGCCTGTGCTGTCAATTTGATGCGTCCGGCAATGTATGGCGCATACCATCACATTACGGTACTTGGAAAAGAAAATGCACCATGTGATCATAAATATGATGTGGTTGGTTCTTTGTGCGAAAACAATGATAAATTTGCAATTGATCGTATGCTGCCGGAAATTGATCGCGGCGATTATCTATTTATTCATGATACGGGTGCACACGGTTTTGCCATGGGGTATAGCTACAATGGCAAGTTAAAATCAGCTGAGGTACTTTTGAAAGAAGATGGTTCTTACCAGATGATTCGTCGTGCGGAAACGCCGAAGGATTACTTCGCGACATTTGACTGCTTTGATATCATCAAAGGACTTGTATAAAAAGTCAGAAAAAGGTGAAAAAAGGATTGACATTTTTATAATGTTGATATAAACTAAGATTCGTTGATGACTTATGAAGTCAACGAGCCGGTGTGGCGGAATTGGCAGACGCACAAGACTCAAAATCTTGCGGGGGCAACTTCGTGTGGGTTCAAGTCCCACCGCCGGCACTTTTTGAAACATCGAATTTCTCGAAATGAAGTTCGGTGTTTTTTTGTACTCATTGCAATTTTTACACATATCGTATAATATAATGATGATTGAAACGACAGGAAAGTAGGTGAGCATATGAAGTTTCGCAAGTTAGATGACCATAAAATTCATTGTATTATTTCGCAGGAAGAGATGAACGAGAAGGGAATGCGTATAGAGGATTTCCTGGATCATCGCGATAAGACAGAGGAGTTCTTACGTGAAATTCTTGCAGAAGCCAAATATGAGCTGGACCTTGATGATATGGGACACTATTATAGTGTGCAGATGGCAGTGATGCCGGAGGGGGATGTTTCGCTCGTTATCAGTGGCGAGGAGCATGATTCTCCGGAAGATGCGTTGTCAGACTTTAGTAAGCGCTTGCAGGATTTCAAGGAAATCATGGAAGAGGCCAAGCGAAAACTGGATGAGAAAAAAGAAAAAATGCAGGAAGCAGAAGAAATAGAAGAAAAGAAGCAGGAGATGCAAACAGAGGATTCTGCTGAGAAAACCCAGGAAAAGAAAATGGCAGCAAAGCCAGAGAAAACAGTTCTTGAGGTTCCGGTCTGGGTAGGATTTCCTACATTAGATGCCTGCATTCATGCATGCCATCATTTACAGGAACAAAAGGGGCTTTCTAGTGCGGCTTACAAATATCATGATACATATTATCTGCGAATTAAGTTCTCAGAAGAGGAACATCAGGTGGCAGGCACGCTTTTGGTTGTGTCAGAGTTTGGAACAGAGATTTTGACGGACGATCATGGTGGAGCAGTCATCGTAGAACATGGAACTGTTTTATGCAAGGAACATGCGGTTGAGACATTGGCTATGCTATAAAAAGTGGATAGAAAAGCAGAAAATGAAGCATTTCTATCTGCTTTTTTCTTGACGCAAGGGTATCATATATGATAACATAAGAGCAGATGGTGATGAGATGAAGAAGAGATATGAAGATGGCGTAGTGCCACAGCTTAATCAGGAAATTCGTACCGAATTTGCGAAGCAGATGCGGGAGATACGGTTGAGTCAGAATCTGACACAACAGGTGTTAGCAGATCGTGTCGGTACGAAGAAATCAAATATTTCCCGTATGGAGAGTGGAAGATACAATCCGTCGTTAGATTTTATGGTACGTGTTGCGGACTGTATGGGAAAACATATTTCAATTACGTTAGAGGAACAGTAGAGGAGAAGTATATGCGAAAGAAAGCACCGAGACTAGATAAGCATGTCGATAAGGACGTTGTGCTTTGCAGTACAACGAACCGTCGTGTAAGCAATCATACGACAGATATTTTGTTACAGGATGCGATTCCATTTACGAAGAATTGGAGACGCATACCATTTTATAAGCGAGAAGAATATCGCGGCGCAGATCAGATCTGTGTATTTTCCATTAACCGCAATTTGTATAGCAGAGCCAGACACTGTATTTCGCAATTGGATCGTTTGGATCAGAACCGTTTACGGCTTCATGTTATTTGATTCAGTACCAGACTAGCAAAGAAAGAGAGACGATAAGCCAATTATGTTACCAGTAGAATTTTGTGAACGCATGAAACAGATGTTAGGACAGGACGAATACGATGCTTTTTTGCAAAGTTATGATGAACCAAAGTATCAGGGGCTGCGCTTTAATCCTTTGAAGGGGGCACTTGCAGATTTTATGGATCAGGCAGACGGGCTGTTCGGACTTCGTGAGATTCCGTGGGCGGAGAATGGCTTTTATTATAATGCGGAGGATACACCGGGAAAGCATGCGTATCACGAAGCTGGAGTGTATTATATGCAGGAACCGAGCGCTATGGCACCGGCGACGTATCTACAGGCAAAGCCGGGAGAACGTATATTGGATTTGTGTGCTGCCCCTGGTGGAAAGACAACACAGATTGCCGCCGCCATGCAAGGACAGGGGATCCTTGTGACGAATGAAATTCATCCAGCGAGAGCACGGATTTTATCTGAAAATATAGAACGTATGGGTGTCAGGAATGCAATCGTTACGAATGCTTCTCCGAAGCAGCTACGAAAGCATTTTGGTATGTTTTTTCATCGTATTATGGTGGATGCTCCTTGTTCCGGTGAAGGTATGTTTCGTAAGCAGGAGACGGCATCGGACGAATGGTCGTTAGACAATGTGAGAATCTGTGCCGACAGACAGGATGAGATATTGCAGGAAGCATATGAGATGCTATTGCCTGGTGGACGCATGGTATATTCGACCTGTACTTTTGCACCGGATGAAAATGAGGGAAGTGTGAGCCGCTTTTTGGCGTTGCATCCCGATATGCATCTGATTACGCCGGAAAAATATACAGGAATGCGTGAAGGCAGGGCAGAGTGGTACGAAAATTTTGCAGTACATACCAGCCGTTTTGCGGAGGATGAGACCAACATACTTCCGGCAGCAGAGGATTTGACAAAAACCATTCGGCTTTGGCCACATTTGCTGCATGGAGAGGGCCATTTTGTCGCGGTTATGGAAAAAGATGGCATAGCAGCAGAACCGGAATACAAGACAGAGAAAACGACTTCTTATAAAGAACAAAAGGAGTTACAGGCATTTGCCGAGGATTTGTTTACCGATGCATTCTTAGAAAAGCTGGTACAAGGACGGTATTTAACGTTCGGAGATCAGCTATATCTAGCACCGGAACATATGCCGGCAATTAAGGGATTAAAAGTGCTTCGTCCCGGACTACATTTGGGTACACGAAAGAAGAACCGGCTGGAACCATCGCATGCACTTGCGCTGGCATTGCATCCGCAGGAGATCAAACATGTGACCAATCTTTCTTCAAAGGAGGATACCGTATATCGTTATTTACGGGGAGAGACTTTTGTAGCAAAAAGTGACGTGGGATGGCATCTGATCACGGTAGATGATTATGCCATCGGCTGGGGAAAACTCACAGGTACAACGATGAAGAATCACTATCCGAAGGGGCTTAGAATTACATATAAGAGATAACAAAGAATGTCTGCATCACAAAGATAAGATGCAGATATTTTTTGAAAAAAGACTTGACGAAAGAATATGAGTAAGTATATACTACATGTAGTTAGATGAGACTAACGAGAAAAATAGCAGTACAAAGCACAAAAAATCAGATGAAATCGTATGCCAACCATTTCTCCTTGTGCGGACTGCTTTTTTATCGCCGATAGGTTAGCTGTAACTAACTAAATAAAATACCATGAGGGAGCAGGCACAACTATGAAAGAAAAAGTGTATTTGCCGGAAGCAGATTATCAAAAACAGGCAATGTCTTTGGAACAGTATCTGATACGTCATTGCGCACCGACCTTAGCATCTCTTAAGACGGCAAATTTGTTTTCCTGTTCTTTTAGAGAACAACCTGATTTTTCTTACTGCATTTCATATTGGAATGCGCGTATGAAAGATAAGGGAATCAAAGTCGTATTGCTGCAGAAAAAAGAACATTGGGCACTGTTTTATGTGTATCGCGTATCGCAGCTGCAACGTGATTTACAAAAACCGGATGTCGCCTGTTTTTTAGAAGCATATGGTTATCAGTCTCTGGAGATAGATGAGGCATTGAACCATTTGCAGCAAAGGATTTTAGAAAATGATGGTTTCCCACATGAAATTGGTATTTTTCTTGATTATCCATTAGCAGATGTTATTGGATTTATCGAGAATCAGGGCTGCAACTGTAAATGCAGTGGATGCTGGAAAGTATATCAAAATGAGAAAGATGCCCTGGCAACATTTGACAGATACAAAAAATGTACACGCATCTATACGGAGCTATGGATGAAGGGACGAAGCATCAGCAAATTAACTGTTTCTGCATAAATGCAAGCAAGGGTAAGATAAGAATGGAGGATTTAAAATGAGTAAAGTAGCAGTTGTATATTGGAGTGGTTCAGGAAATACAGAAGAGATGGCAAAGGCTGTCGTCGAAGGAGCGAAAGAAAAAGGCGCAGAGGTCGTGCTGGTGCATTGCAGTGATTTTTCTGCTGCGGATGTTGCAGCGTATGATGCGATTGCATTTGGCTGTCCGGCTATGGGAGCAGAAGTTTTGGAGGAAAGTGAATTTCAACCGATGTTTGATGAAGTAAGCACAGTCCTTGGCGGCAAAAAAATTGCCCTGTTTGGTTCTTATGGATGGGGCAGCGGAGAATGGATGGAAAACTGGGAAAACGATTGTAAGAGTGCAGGCGCAGAGCTTGCGTGTGACAGTGTGATCTGCAACAATACGCCGGACGATGACGGACTTGTGCAGTGCCAGGCACTTGGTGCTGCATTGGCATAGAAATGATAGTGCCTTATAAAAAGTCATAAATGAATAGCTTTTGCTATTTGTTTATATATACTCTTCCATTGGGTAATGGGAGACTCCCTTTTCTTAATACTTATGTGTAAATAATCCTCCCGAAGTGTGGTCGGGGGGATTATTGCGTTACATGTTTGGAAAGAAAAACAAGATCTGTGTGAAAAATTTAACATAGTTCTTGTTTTTTCTTTCCTGGTATGCTACATTTTCCTTTGAGCGGTATTCATGGCATGAAACTGCATCAGATGATAGTGTGTTATCACGGGTGATGTGAAAAACAAGGGTAGTCTTTTGACACCAAAGCGAGAAGCATCGAGGCGTTTTACGCTGGTTAAGGAAGGTGATGACATGAAAATAGGGATTATTGGTTCCGGTCGTGTGGGATTTTCCATGGGAAAATATTTATGCGATCATGGAGAGTGTGTGGTTGGGTATTACGACCGACACCCGGAGCGCGCCAATGAAGCGGCGCAATTTACAAGTACGGACAACTTCGAAACAATCGAAGACTTGGTAGCAGCAAGCGATACTCTTTTTATCACTACAACAGATGGTGAAATTGCAAATGTATGGGATCGCATTCGGCAAATGTCCATAGAGAATAAGATTATATGTCACTTTAGTGGCTCATTATCATCCGATCAATTTCAAGGAATCGGCGACACGAAAGCACATGGTGTCTCGGTTCATCCAATGTTAGCGTTCAGCGACAAATATACATCCTATCAACAATTGAAAAATGCATTTTTTACGGTAGAAGGCGATGCGACAGGCGTGTCTGTGCTATCGGAATTACTGCGTAAAATGGGAAATTTTGTACAATGCATTACGCGGGAAAACAAGGCTTTGTATCATGCGGCGGCAGCAACACTAAGCAATCAGGTTGTGGCAGTGCTCTCCTATGGATATGAGATGTTAAAGGACTGTGGATTCGATGAAAAAGAGGCCAGAGAAGCTTCACAGACGTTGATACGGGGGAACATCGAAAATGTAATCAATCAGGGATGTGTACAGGCACTGACGGGACCGGTGGAACGCGGTGATGTAGAAACCGTCAAAAAGCATCTGCAGGTGATAGATTCTGCAATGCGTGAAATCTATGGGATGCTGGCACAAAGGCAATTGCAGCTTGCCAGACAAAAAAATCCACAAAAAGATTATGCTGCATTGGAACAGTTATTAAAGGAAAGTTGAGGAGAAGGAGAATCGATATGAAGAATACAGTTGTAACTTTTAAGGAAGCAAAAGCAAAGGGAGAAAAACTTACGATGCTTACAGCATATGATTATTCCACCGCAAAACTTGTGGATGGCGCAGGAATCAATGCTATTTTAGTGGGAGACTCTCTGGGAAATGTTGTTTTGGGATATCCGGATACGATTTCGGTAACGATGGAAGACATGATTCATCATAGCGTGGCAGTCAGCCGTGGAATCAAGGATACACTTTTGATCTGCGATATGCCATTTATGTCTTACCAGACAAGCGTTTATGATGCAGTGGTTAATGCAGGACGTCTGATGAAAGAGGGGCGTGCGCATGCAGTAAAACTAGAAGGTGGACAGGAGATGGAAGAAACCATCCGTGCGATTGTCAATGCGTCTATTCCGGTGTGTGCACATATTGGATTAACACCACAGTCAATCAATGCTTTTGGTGGATTTAAAGTGCAAGGCAAAGGAGAAGAGGCAGCACAAAAACTTTTAGATGATGCCAGAGCAGTAGAGCGCGCTGGTGCATTTGCTGTTGTGTTAGAATGTGTTCCGGCAGCACTTGCAAAAAAAGTATCTGAGGAAATTTCCATTCCAACCATCGGTATCGGAGCAGGTGCAGATTGTGATGGTCAGGTGCTTGTATATCAGGATATGCTTGGTATGTTTACTGATTTTAAACCAAAATTTGTTAAGCATTATGCAAACGTGGGTGAAATCATGACAGAAGCATTTAAGGCATACGATGCTGAGGTCAAGGCAGGCGTTTTCCCAGCGCAGGAACATACGTATAAGATTGATGATAGTATCATTGAAAAGTTGTATTAGGATTTAAAACAAATAAGGAAGGAAAAGAAAATGGAAATTTGTTCTACGATAGATGCAGTTAGAAAACAGGTCAAAGAATGGAAAAGAGAAGGGCTTACGATTGGATTCGTACCAACCATGGGCTATTTGCATGAGGGTCATCGCAGTCTGATGGAAGCGGCAAGAAAGGAAAACGATAAGGTTGTTGTCAGCATTTTTGTGAATCCGATGCAGTTTGGACCAACAGAGGATTTGGAGAGTTATCCAAGAGATTTGCAAAAAGATGCCACACTTTGTGAAGGTGTTGGTGTTGATTTGATTTTTCATCCGGAACCAGAGGAAATGTATCCGGAAGGCTTCTGCTCTTATGTTGATATGAACGGATTGACAACGGAACTTTGTGGAAAGAGCCGCCCGATTCATTTCCGCGGTGTGCAGACAGTCGTTTTAAAATTGTTCCATATTGTGACACCGGATAATGCATACTTTGGTCAGAAGGATGCACAGCAGCTCGCTGTTATTAAGCGTATGGTTAAGGATTTGAGCGTGGATATTACAATTCATGGCTGTCCAATTATCCGCGAAGAGGATGGACTTGCAAAGAGTTCCAGAAATACATATTTAAATGCACAGGAAAGACAGGCAGCATTGATTTTGTCTAAGAGTCTTAGAGAAGGAAAACGTTTGATCGCGGAAGGTCAAAAAGATGCAGACACCATCAAAAAAGCGATTACCGATTACATTCAAACAGAACCAATGGCAAAAATTGATTATGTCGATGTGGTAGATTTTGATACGATTACACCGATTCATACCATTTCGGGAGAGACGCTCGTTGCCATTGCTGTTTATATCGGAAAGACAAGATTAATTGATAATTTTATCGTAGAGGCATAAAGAAAGTAGAGGAAAAACATGGAAATCACAATGTTAAAGGGAAAGATTCATCGTGCCCTGGTAACACAGGCAGAACTGAACTATGTTGGGAGCATTACGGTGGATACAAAACTTTTGGAAGCAGCAGGGATCATGGAGTATGAATATGTGCAGATTGTGGATGTGGAAAATGGAAATCGATTTGAAACATACACAATTGCCGGCGAACCGGGAAGCGGTATGATTTGTTTAAATGGTGCAGCAGCACGTCAGGTAATGGTAGGAGATCATGTCATTATTATGAGTTATGCATCCATGACACCACAGGAGGCAAAAGAACATAAGCCTCACGTTGTTTTTGTGGATGATGATAATAAGATTCATCGTGTATCACGTTATGAAAAACATGGACTTTTGTCTGATAATCTCTAAGATGCAGACTTTTCTTTCAAAAGAAGTTGCGTTATAGTAGAGGAAAATAATTTGTTTAGGTAGGGAATGATTATGTTAAAAGGAAAATGTGTGGTACTAGGTGTGACCGGAAGCATTGCAGCCTATAAAATTGCTGGCCTTGCGAGTGCATTAAAGAAATTACATGCAGATGTGGAAGTGATTATGACGCAGAATGCGACGCAATTTATCAATCCGATTACATTTGAGACATTAACAGGGAATAAGTGTCTTGTGGATACATTTGACCGGAATTTTTCTTTTTCTGTGGAGCACATCGCGATTGCAAAAAAAGCGGATGTTTTTTTGGTAGCACCGGCTTCTGCAAATGTGATTGCAAAAATGGCACATGGAATTGCAGATGATATGCTGACGACGACAATTTTAGCGTGTAAATGTCCGAAAATCATATCCCCTGCTATGAATACAGGCATGTTCGAAAACGAAATTGTACAGGATAATCTAAAAATACTGAAAAAATATGGTATGCAGGTGGTGGAACCTGCGACAGGATATTTGGCTTGTGGTGATACCGGGGCTGGTAAGATGCCGGAACCAGAAGTGTTATTACAGTACATTCTACGAGAAATTGCCTATGAAAAAGATCTTGCGGGAAAACGTGTGCTTGTTACCGCAGGACCGACAAGGGAAGCGATTGATCCGGTAAGATTTATTACCAATCATTCAACGGGAAGAATGGGATATGCCATTGCAAAAATGGCAATGCTACGTGGTGCTGCGGTAACACTTGTCAGTGGACCGGTTGCAATCGAGCCGCCACTGTTTGTGGACACAATCGCTGTAGAAAGTGCGCAGGCAATGTACGAAGCGGTGATGGCACATGCAAAAGAGGCAGATATCATTATCAAATCTGCAGCTGTTGCTGATTATGCGCCGGCACAGGTAAGCCCGGAAAAAATAAAAAAATCTGAAGGGGATGCATCAATTGCACTGACACGAACAAAAGATATATTAGCTGCACTGGGCGAGAAAAAGCGCGAAGACCAATTTATCTGTGGATTTGCAATGGAGACCGAGCATTTATTGGAAAATGCAACAGCGAAACGAGAGAAAAAGAACGTGGATATGATTGTTGCCAATAGCATTCGCCAGGAAGGTGCAGGATTTGGTGTGGATACGAATGTGGCAACCTTTATTACGAAGGAAGGTTTGCGTTCGCTGCCGCTTATGAGCAAAGAAGCATTGGCAATGGCAATATTAGACGAAGCTATGCGCACACAAAATGCATGTTAGTCTAGGACTTCGGTGTACGGTGCATAAGACCAAGATCTTCGTTTATGATGGCGAGCATTTCTCTGACAAAATATGTTGGAAAAAGCCACCAGGCAGTTCTTGCAGGAATGCAGCCGGCAGACAGACCAAGTTTTTTGGCAATACATAAACTACGATAAAGATGAAACTCATTGGAAACAAGGGCAAGGCGTTGGTCGAGCCCTTGTTTTTTTATGATATCGTAGGAAAAAGAGAGATTTTCCTGTGTGGTTGTGGAACAATCTTCTATAAAAATACGTTCTTTTGGGAAGCCATAATCAAGAAGATAGGCATGCATGCAGGCGGCTTCTGATATGGCTTCGTCGTCTCCTTTGCCTCCGGAAACAATGACATTACAATCCGGGTGCTTGCGCAAATAAGAAATGGCGGCTTGCAAGCGCTCTTCTAGCATGAGACTTGCTTTTGTACCGTAGACTCTGCATCCGAGAACAATGACGGTGCAGGAAGCTGTCGGACGCTTACACATCACGGAAAAGATGCGCATGGTGAAAAAAAGCGCGCATAACAGGCAGAAAAGCAGAAAGTATATAAGGACAGTATTTTTTAGGATGCCACATAAGATCATCAGCACGGAAAAAGAAATCCCTGTGATATTTCCGGGATTGAGAATGCGTTTTGTGAAAAAAGGCAGTAAAAACCATATGCAAAAAAGGACGCCTATGACGATAAAAACAGGGTAATACATGAAACAACTCCTTTTCTTATAATACGAATATCATACCATAAATGTAAGGAGAGTCATAGGTCATAAAAACAGAGAAAGTGTGTGTGATAGGGCTTGAAAACCAAGTCATGTGATGCTATTCTTATGGTATTAAATGAATTTTTTAATGCACGAAGGAAAAATAATAAGGAGTGTTACAAATCATGAAGCAAAAAACGAAGACTAGAAAAATGAGCATCGGCAGTAAGATTTTGTTGCCCTCGTGTGCAATCGTAATGGCTGTCTGCTTATTTATGGGAATCAGTTCCTATCAGTTGATCAACAAGAGTATGATTGAAATGGGTGTGGAACAGGCAGATCTGGTGGCGAGCCTTACGGTAGATGATCTGGATCCCGGAGTGGTAGCAAAGATTACGAAAGGGTCTGAAGGAACAGATGAATATGCAAAGACAAAGCAGACGCTTCAGAATATGTTGAACTCTACGGATATTAAATATATGTACACTCTTTATACAGATGGCGAAAATGTTTATTATGGTGTGGATGCCTACGCAGAGGATCCCGAGGCGGCTGGCAATGTTTTGAAGAATCTTATGAGAGTATGAAAGCTGTATTTGATGGAAAGGAATATGTGCAGGACTATATTGATGAAACAGAAGATGGAGCACTAGTTACCGTATACAAGCCGATTATCAGCGCAACGGGAAAAGTAGTGGCTGTGTTGGGATGTGACTATGATGCATCGTCTATCGTCGAAAAAACGCAGGCATCGGTACAGCGTACGGTTATGATTGCGGTATTGTGTCTTGTGATTGCACTTTTAGCATTAGGTCTGATTACAAGAGGTATTACGCGTGGTCTTCATACCATTGATGCCAAGATTTATGAACTTGTGCATAATGAGGGGGATTTGACACAGAAATTAGATGTAAAGAGCGGCGATGAGATGGAATTGATTGCGAATAACGTCAATGCGCTGCTGGAATACATACGTAGCATTATGATAGAAATATCTTCGAATTCTACCGCTCTTAGTGAATCATCAAAGAAAATGGTAGAACATCTGCGCTCTGCGGATGGCAATATTGTAGATGTTTCTGCTACGATGGAAGAAATGAGTGCTGCAATGGAAGAAACGACAGCATCCTTGAATCAGATTGCAGAATCTGTGGAAAATGTTTATGGCGCTGTCAAGGGGATTTCCGATAATGCAACAGAGGGCAAAAATTATGCGGGCGAAATGGATCAAAGATCCAGAGAGGCAAAAAATGTTGTGCTTGAAAAACAGCGTGATGTGGAAGAACAAACAAAAGATATTGCTGCAGTCTTAGAACAACGTATTCAGGAATCGCAGGCAGTTGAGGAAATCTCTGTTTTAACAAACAATATTATCAATATTACAGACCAGACCAACTTACTTGCCTTAAATGCAAGTATTGAGGCAGCACGTGCAGGAGAAGCAGGAAAAGGTTTCGCTGTGGTTGCCAGTGAAATCGGTCAGCTGGCAAGTGATTCGGCAGCGGCAGCAGAACAGATCCGCAAGGTCAGTGCGGCTGTTATTGAAGCAGTATCGGCACTTGCAAATGAAGCGCAGAATATGCTTACCTTTGCATCGACAACGGCAATGGGTGGATATACTGAAATGGTAGAGCTGAGCGAAAATTATCATAACGATGCAGGTAAAATGAATCAGATTATGGAACATTTTGCACAGACCTCTGCAGAGCTGCAGGAGACAATGGATGGCATCCGGGAATCTGTAGAAGATGTCAATACTGCCGTGGAGGAGAGTGCAAAGGGAATTGTAAATGTTACAGAAATGTCTGTAGAACTTACCGGAAGCGTAGGTAATATCCAGCAGGAAGCAGACGGCAATAGCAATGTTGCAGATGTGCTTTCCGGAGAGGTTGGAAAATTCAAGTTATAAAAGAAAATCAAATCGTTGGAAGAGATCGTCACATTATGTGGCGGTCTTTTTTGATGTGTACCATTGATGGGACACTATGTCTGCTAGGATGTAAACATCAAAGAAACGGAAGCGTAAGTAAAGCAGCAGACAGGAGGTTACATCATGAAGGGTTATACAGTAGGAGCAGGATTTATGGGATATGTAGAGGGCGAATATATTTTGTTTGCCAGTGAGACAGATTACTACGAATTTATGGAAGATGTCGCTTAGTTATGGTATAATACATCAGTTAGAATTGATGAGCGGAACATGGTATTTCCATGGTAGCCTAGCGCAATAGAATAAAAGGAGATGTGTGTAACATGAGCAAAAAGATTAATCCACAGATTATCAATGAAAGACTGCGCCAATTGCGTCAGTTGATGCAGGAACGCGGTATTTGTGTATATGTCGTTCCGACATCCGATGATCATATTTCAGAATATGTAGGAGAACACTATAAGTGTCGTTCCTTTATTACCGGATTTACAGGTTCGGCTGGGACAGCTGTGGTTACGATGACAGAAGCTGGTGTGTGGACGGATGGTCGTTATTTTGTACAGGCAGCTGCACAGGTGGATGGCAGCGAAGTGACATTATATCGTATGGGAGAACCGGAAGTTCCTACCGTTACAGAATTTGTGGAGCAGAAGCTGTGTGAGAGCGGCGTGATCGGTTTTGATGGTAGCTGCATGGCTGCTGGAGAAGCGGAGGACTTACGTGAAATTGCAGAGAAAAAGAACGGAAGCATCGCTATGGATGAGAATTTGATTGATCTGATCTGGGAGGATCGTCCGGCACTTCCGATGGAGCCGGTGTTCATTTTGCGTCAACAGTATGCAGGCGAATCTACGCAGGATAAGTTGTTGCGCATCCGGGAAGAAATGAAGAAAAAGAATGCGGCCAGCCATCTGATTGGCAGTTTATATGATATTGCCTGGATTACAAACATGCGTGGTGGGGATATTTCACATGTGCCGGTATTTTTGTCCTTCCTATTTTTGACTGAGGAGGAAGCGATTCTTTATGCCTTTTCAGAGAACTGGTCAGAAGAGATTATGACATATTTGCATACATGTGGCATTACGCTTCGTCCATATACAGCCGTATATGATGAATTGCCGGAACTTGTGCAAAAAGCAGGCGGCAATATTTTATTAAATCCGGGCACAATCAATGCAAGGCTTATGAGT
Source organism: uncultured Pseudobutyrivibrio sp. (assembly GCA_900546435.1). Taxonomy (GTDB): domain Bacteria; phylum Bacillota; class Clostridia; order Lachnospirales; family Lachnospiraceae; genus Pararoseburia. Next base: position 160,631 of record URCQ01000001.1, read on the forward strand.
CTATTGACAAAGGATCAGATTGTAGAAGCACATGATCCATCAGAATTGATGCGCTCCATTAAGAATGAGACAGAGGTTGCAAATACAATCGAAGCACATATTCATGATGGCGTAGCGGTGACGAAGTTTATCCATTACCTCAAGACAAATATTGGGACAGAACCGATGACAGAAATCAGTGCTTCTGATTATTTGCAGGAGCGTAGGGAGGAACAGCCAGGATATCTGGATTTGAGTTTTGATACGATTAGTGCATATGGCGCTAATGCTGCTATGATGCATTACAGTGCAACGCCGGAAGATTATGCTACCCTTGCGCCAGAAGGCATGTTGCTTGTGGATTCAGGCGGACATTATCTGGGGGGCACGACAGATATTACCAGAACAATTGTCTTAGGACCGATTTCAGACGAAATCAAGAAAATGTATACGTTGGTATTAAAGGGACATCTTCGCTTAGCACATGCGAAATTCCCGAAGGGTGTATCCGGAACGAATTTGGATGTACTGGCAAGAGAACCACTCTGGGAATTGGGATTGGATTATCGCTGTGGTACGGGCCATGGCGTAGGACATATTTTAAACGTGCATGAAGGACCGAATGCTTTCCGTTGGCGTACAACCGATTTATTCCCTGCACAGGAGCTGATTCCGGGAATGATTACAACAAACGAACCGGGATTTTATGAAGAAGGCGGCTATGGTATCCGTATAGAAAACGAACTTCTTTGTGTAGAAGCTGAGAATACAGAGTATGGACAGTACTATCAATTCCAGAATCTTACATTTGCACCGATTGATTTGGATGCGGTATTACCGGAAATGCTTACAGATAAGGAAAAGGACTGGTTGAATGCATATCATAGACAAGTATACGATACCATTAGTCCATATTTAGATGATAAGGAAAAGGAATGGCTACAATATGAAACAAGAGCAGTCTAAAAAATTATTACTGATTGATGGACATAGTATTTTAAATCGTGCGTTCTTTGGTTTGCCGGATTTGACAAATGCGTCAGGCGTGCATACAAATGCTGTTTATGGTTTTCTTAATATTATGTTTAAGATTATTGATACGGAAAAACCAGAGTATCTGACCGTGGCATTTGATGAGCATGCACCGACATTCCGTCACAAGATGTACGAGGCATACAAAGGGACAAGAAAGCCTATGGCAGAAGAGTTGCGTCAACAAGTGCCGATGATGAAACAACTTCTTGCTGCTATGGGAATTACCGTGATTTCGAAAGAAGGATTAGAAGCGGATGACCTTTTGGGAACAATGGCTCGTATGGCAGAAGCAGAAGGACTCGAAGTTACAATTGTATCGGGAGACCGGGATTTGCTGCAGCTGGCAACAGAACACACGAAGATTAGCATTCCAAAGACGAAGAAGACAGGTACAGAGATAGAAAATTATTACGCAGCAGATGTACAGGAGCGTTATCTTGTCACACCGACGGAATTTATTGATGTAAAGGCATTGATGGGGGATACGGCTGATAATATCCCGGGTGTTCCGGGCATTGGTGAGAAGACCGCGACTGCCATTATAGCGCAGTACCATTCGATTGAGGAAGCACATGCACATGCAGAGGAATTGCGCCCACCGCGTGCTGCCAAAAATATAGTAGAGTTTTATGAACAGGCAGTATTGTCAAAGGAATTGGCTACCATTGAAGTGCATGCAGACATAGAGTATGTGTTGTCGTCGGCTGTGCTCGATAACGTGTATACACCGGAGGCATATGCTCTTTGTAAAGAATGGGAGTTTAAGAATCTGTTAAGCAGATTTCAGATTGAGACACCGAAAAACGAAGTGGAAGATGCGTTTACATTTGCCAAAGATGCAGATGCTTTTTTGGCCTTTGTAAAGAAAGCCTGTGAAGCATCATGCACAGATATCGGTGTTTACGTAGCGTGGCGTCAGAAAAGTGCAAGTGAATGGAGTGAGCAGGTAAGTGCGCAGAATGCACCGGAGGGACAATTGTCTCTTTTTGCGGAGCCTGAAATGACAGAGCAATCCAGTGGTGAGTATGAAATATATGGAGTGGCTTTATCAGATGGTACGAGCAGTATCTGGCTGCCAACAGAAGACATTGCTTTTGTGACACAGCAGTTACAGGCTTTTGCTGCACATAAGAAACGCCTGGTGTGCATGACAGTCAAGGAATTAATCAAAATCTTTTCACCGGATGTGAGAAATCGCTTTTTTGATTACGAGAATGTATACGATGCAGCAGTAGCAGAATATCTGATACAACCATTGAAAAATCAATATGTCGCTGAAGACTTGGCAAGCGAATACCTGGGGATGAGTGTACCGGGCTATGCAGAGATTTTTGGTAAAAAGACATTGATGCAGGCGATAGAGGAAATGCCACAGGAAATGTGTGCATTTGCTTGTTATGAGGCTTATATCTGCAGCAAAGTCGCAAAGATGCAGTGTGATACGCTACAGGAAAAACAGATGGATACCTTGTATCGTGAAATAGAACTTCCACTTATCTTTACATTAGCTGATATGGAGTTGCAAGGAATTGCAATGGATGCGCCAGCGTTGGCAGAGTATGGACAGCGTCTGGCAGAGCGTCTGACTGCGTTAGAACAGAAGATATACGAGGAGGCGGGAGAAGAATTTAACATCAATTCGCCAAAGCAATTGGGTATCATTTTGTTCGAAAAGATGGAAATGCCGGGAGCAAAAAAGACAAAGACAGGTTATTCTACAGCAGCCGATGTTTTAGAGGCACTTGCTCCGGATTATCCAATTGTGGCGGATATTTTGGAATATCGACAGCTCGCAAAACTCAAATCAACCTATGCAGAAGGCCTGATGCATTGTATTGCGCCGGATGGCAGAATTCATTCTTCCTTCCAGCAGACCGTGACTGCAACAGGACGTATCAGTAGTACGGAACCTAACTTACAGAACATTCCAATCCGTATGGAATTGGGCAAAATGATACGAAAAGTTTTTCATCCAAAGGAAGGGTTTGTTTTTGTGGATGCGGACTATTCACAGATCGAATTACGCGTGCTTTCCCATATGTCGGAAGATGAGAATCTGATTCAGGCGTTTCAGCAGGGACAGGATATTCACAGATCCACGGCATCACTTGTGTTCCATACGCCTTTTGATGAAGTTACAGAGTTGCAGCGACGCAATGCGAAGGCTGTAAACTTTGGGATTGTCTATGGAATCAGCGCATTTGGATTAAGCAGGGATCTTGGAATCAGTAAAAAAGAAGCAGGCAAATATATTGATGATTATTTTCTGGCATACCCACGCATGAAGTCATTTTTGGATGGTCTTGTTGCGGAAGGAAAGGAAGCCGGAGCAGTTAAGACGATGTATGGTCGTATCCGTCCAATTCCGGAATTGTCATCCAGCAATTATATGCAGCGTCAATTTGGAGAGCGTATTGCGATGAACTCGCCAATTCAGGGGACTGCAGCAGATATCATTAAAATTGCAATGGTACATGTGCATGACCGTTTGCAAAAAGAGGGATTGCAGTCAGGATTATTATTGCAGGTGCATGATGAACTTTTGATTGAAGCAAAACAGGAAGAAGTGGAACAAGTAGAACAAATCCTGCAGGAAGAGATGGAGCATGCGGCTACGTTGGCTGTTCCACTGACGATTGATATGCATACAGGATACACGTGGTACGACGCAAAATAACTTTGTTTTGCCTATAAAAAATGATACAATGGAGAAGATTATGAAGTTTATAGGAGTTACCGGAGGTGTTGGCGCAGGAAAATCAACCGTGCTGACATATTTACAGGAGCATTATCATTGCCGTGTGGTATTAGCAGATGATTTGGCAAAATCTATGATGCAGCCGGGAAGCATTTGTTATACTGCACTTGTAACACTTTTGCAGCCCTATCAAGTGCTTGATGAGCAGGGGAATATAGAAAAAGAAGCGATGGCGCGACTATTGTTTTCCGATGACGACATACGCACACAGGTGAATCAAATTGTGCATCCGGCGGTGAAAAAGAGCATCCTGCAGCAGGTGAAAGAAGCAAGAGAACAGGGAGAACTGGACTACTTCTTTTTTGAAGCTGCGCTTCTTTTAGAAGAGCATTATGATGAAGTCTGTGATGAACTTTGGTATATATACGCGTCAAAAGAAGAACGTAGGATGCGTCTAAAGCGGGATCGCGGTTATTCGGATGCAAAAATTGATGGGATTTTCGCAAGCCAGATGTCAGAGGAAGCATTTCGAAGTGCTTGTGCACATGTGATAGACAGCAGTGGTACGATGGAAGAAACGCAGGCACAAGTGAGAGCCATCTTAGATGCGTAAGATGATTTTTGGAATAGAGTAATAGAGGAGAGCAGGTATATGATGAAAGAGAATCCAATGGAAGATTTTGTTTTTGGATTGGATATCGGCACACGTAATGTTGTGGGAACCGTCGGCTATCAGGCAGAAGATGGTTTTCATGTTGTGGCGCAGTGTGTACGGGAACACCAGACACGCGCAATGTTAGATGGTCAGATTCATGACATTGGCCGTGTGGGAGATACCATCCGGGAAGTCAAGGAAGTGTTAGAAGAACAACTTGGTATAACCTTGACACAGGTGTGTATTGCTGCAGCCGGACGTGTGCTTCGCACCGTGACAACACAGGTGGCTTATGAATACCCGGAGGAGACCGTGGTTTCCGGAGAAGATTTACATACATTAGATCTGATGGGAATTGATCAGGCACAGCAGGAGCTTTTAGCAGAGGGAGATAACAAATACAAGTTTTACTGTGTTGGATATTCCGTGATGAAGTATTATCTCAACGATGAATTGTTCTCCAGCTTAGAAGGACATAAGGCGAATAAAATCGAAGAAGTCATTATTGTTACTTTTTTACCGGAAGATGTTGTGGATGGCTTGTATTCAGCAGTAGAACGTGCCGGGTTACAGGTGGCTAATTTAACACTTGAGCCGATTGCAGCGATTAATGTTGCGATTCCTGAGAATTTTAGAATGCTGAATATTGCACTTGTTGATGTCGGAGCAGGTACATCGGATATCTGTATTACACGCGATGGAAGTATCATTGCATATGGTATGATTCCATTTGCAGGAGATGAACTGACAGAAGTAATTGTACAATCTTATCTGGTGGATTTCGCGACAGCAGAGCAGATTAAGTTGGATTCCTCTTCTATGGAGGAAGTGACCTATGAAGACATCATGGGAATTTCACATACAGTAGCTGCGGAAGAAGTATGGAAACTGACGGAAGTCGTTCGTGAAAAAATGACAACAGAAGTGTCTACAAAAATACGGGAACTCAACGGAGATAAGTCCGTGAGTGCAGCATTTATCGTTGGTGGCGGCGGAAAAATCCATGGTTATACCGAATCTTTGGCGAAGAAACTGGATATCGTTCCGGAGCGCGTGGCACTCCGTGGCGAAGAAGTCATGAAGAACATTATTTTTGAGCAGGAAAACATCAAAAAAGATCCGCTTTTGGTTACACCGATTGGTATTTGCCTGAATTATTATGAACAGAAGAACAACTTTATCATGATCCATTTTAATGGTGAGATGATGAAGTTATATGATAATGGGCGTTTGACTGTTGTAGATGCAGCTATGCAGGCAGGATTTACAACGGAAGAATTATTCCCACGTCGTGGGCGTGAAATACATTTTACCGTGAATGGAACGCCTCGTATGATTCGCGGTGGTGAAGGGGAGTCTGCTATTGTAAAAATGAATGGTATGACGGTAGGGATGAATACGCCGCTTGAATTTAATTGTGATATTACGATTGAGCCATCTACCGCAGGGGAAGAAGCAGCATGTACGATTGAGGAGTTGGATGAATATTCCGGAAGTACGATGACATTTGAAGTCTGTGGGAAACACATTAGATGTCCAAAATTTATGGAGGTAAATGGTAGTTTAGAGCCTGGAAGTTATGAGATTCAGGAAGGAGATGCTATCGAGACACGTAGTTTTTACACGGTAGGTCAGCTGGCAGAATTTATGGACGTAGAGATTGATCCGGATCGGGAGATTCTTGTCAATAATCGTCCGGCAACAATGGATTCTCTGATTTACGCTAATTTTTCGATTGATTGGACTGTACTGTCTTTTGGTGCGGCTCCGGTTGCTCCAAAAGAAAATACCAGTAAGGCAAGCAGTATCTTAGATCAGTTAAAATACGGAAGTAAGTATGGATTTGGAGCAAAGGCAGAGGATAGTGCTGCAGAGGACGCAAAAGAGACAACAAATGAGGTGAATCAGGTGGAAGCGTCTGATACGTCTTTGGGATATACGTCAGAACATGTAGAAAGCGAAACTACGTCTGATCGTGGAATGGCAGAAGAAGTGATTCCGGATGAAACGGAAGGCACAGAGCAAGCCGGCATACATGTAACAGTGAATCAGGAACCGGTATTTTTGAGCGGTAAAAGTAACTATATTTTTGTGGACATCTTTAATGTGATTGATTTTGACGTACAAGCAGGTGGTGGCAGACCGATTGTGACGAAAATAAACGGAGCTACCTGTGGGTATTCAGATGAACTTCACGAAGGTGATGAAATTTTAGTTTATTGGAAAGAGTTATAACATGGATTTGTTTAGTGTAGCAAGTGGCAGTAGTGGCAACTGTATTTGTGTAGGCAGCAGCCAAAGCCACGTGATGATTGATGCCGGAATTAGCGGCAAACGTATTGAGGAGGGGATGAATACCTATGATTATACGACGTCTGATATGGATGGCGTGTTAATCACACATGAACATAGTGATCATATACAAGGACTTGGAGTTATATCGCGTAAATACGGGCTTCCCATTTATGCGACAAAAGGAACGGCAGAGGCTATTTTACGAACTTCATCTGTTGGCAAAATTGATCCGTCTTTGTTTCATATTATTGAAGCAGGAGAAACATTTACGATTGGTGATTTGTCGATTTATGCAATGCCGATTTCTCATGATGCAGCAGATCCGGTTGCGTATATGGTATCGGATGGTGAACATCGCGTAGGAGTTGTCACAGATTTAGGATATTATGATGAAGAGATTGTGTCACATATGAAGGGCTTGGATGCTCTTTTGCTGGAAGCAAATCATGATATTCATATGTTACAGGCAGGCGCATATCCTTATCCTTTGAAACAGCGTATTTTAGGAGATACCGGACATTTGTCGAATGAGACAAGTGGACAGCTGTTGGGACAGATTTTGCATGACGATATGAAACATATTTTACTGGGACATTTGTCAAAAGAAAATAATTACGAAGAACTGGCTTTTGAGACGGTTCGCGTAGAGATTTCACTTGGGGATAATCCTTACCGGGGAAATGATTTTCCAATCGAGGTTGCGAAAAGAGATAAGCCGTCAAGCCTGATAACTCTTTAAGTATTTGATAAAAAGATTTGGCAGAAACTAAATTTGATGTTATAGTTTATAAAACTATACTAATAGATTATGAAAAAAGGAGAACTGACATGGAGAAAAACACACAGAAAACAATTATCACAGTAGTAGGCAAAGATACTGTAGGGATTATTGCAGGGATTTGTACTTACTTAGCAGAAAACGGGATTAACGTTTTAGATATTTCACAGACCATTGTACAAGGGTATTTTAACATGATGATGATTGTGGATTTTGCTTCATGCCAAAAACCTTTTTCAGAGTGTCAGGCAGATTTGACAGAGCTTGGACAGAAGATTGGTGTAGATGTAAAATGCCAGCGTGAAGAAATTTTTGAGAAAATGCATAGAATCTAAAGGAGAAGATGATGATTAATTTTGGTGAAGTCAACGAGACAAACAAGATGGTAGAACAGGAAAATCTGGATGTGCGTACGATTACCATTGGTATCAGCCTTTTAGATTGTATGGACTCGAATCTCGATACATTAAACGAAAACATTTACAATAAAATTACAACAGTTGCAAAAGATCTTGTTAAGGTTGGAAAAGAGATTGAGGCAGATTACTGTATTCCAATTGTAAACAAACGTATTTCCGTTACACCAATTGCACTGGTTGGTTCTGCGGCATGTAAGTGTCCGGAAGATTATGTAACCATTGCAAAAACATTGGATCGCGCTGCTAAAACAGTTGGTGTGAACTTTATTGGTGGTTATTCTGCACTGGTATCCAAAGGAATGACAACAGCAGATGAGAATATGATCCGTTCCATTCCACAGGCACTTGCAAGCACAGATTTTGTATGTAGTTCTGTTAATGTTGGCTCTACAAAGACAGGAATCAATATGGATGCTGTACGCCTGATGGGTGAAATGGTCAAAGAAACAGCAGAATATACAAAAGAGCAGGATTCTCTTGGATGTGCAAAATTGGTTGTATTTTGTAATGCACCGGATGATAATCCGTTTATGGCTGGCGCATTCCACGGTGTTACAGAAGCAGACGCCATCATTAATGTTGGTGTTAGTGGACCAGGCGTTGTGAAGACAGCTTTGGAAACAGTGCGCGGAGAAAGCTTTGAGGTTCTTTGTGAAACTATCAAAAAGACTGCTTTTAAGGTTACACGTGTGGGACAATTGGTTGCACAGGAGGCATCAAAACGATTGGGAATTCCATTTGGAATTATTGATTTATCACTTGCTCCAACACCGGCAATTGGTGATAGCGTAGCTGGTATTTTAGAAGAAATTGGTCTGGAATATGCAGGTGCACCAGGAACAACAGCAGCACTGGCTTTGTTGAATGATCAGGTTAAGAAAGGCGGAATCATGGCATCTTCATATGTAGGTGGATTGAGTGGCGCGTTTATTCCTGTTAGTGAAGATCAGGGCATGATTGATGCTGTGACAGCAGGGGCACTGACACTTGAAAAGTTAGAGGCAATGACATGTGTTTGTTCGGTGGGTCTTGATATGATTGCTATTCCAGGAGATACAAAAGCAACAACCATTTCTGGTATTATTGCAGATGAGATGGCAATTGGTATGATTAATCAAAAAACAACAGCAGTGCGTCTGATTCCAGTGATCGGAAAGGGTGTCGGCGAAACGGTAGAGTTTGGAGGACTTTTGGGATATGCACCAATTATGCCGGTAAATCAATTTTCGTGCGATGCTTTTGTAAATCGAAAAGGACGTATTCCAGCACCTGTGCACAGCTTTAAAAATTAAATGAAATATGAAAAATAAAAGATGGATTTATTATATTATAGTGGTGGTTGTTGTAATTGTTGCAGTGAGTCTGGGGATTGGCATTGCAAATTTTGAAAAGAACGCTACCGCGGATAAAACAAACACAAAAGAAATACAGGAAACAAAGACGAAAGATGACGGAGAGGAAACCGAAGAATCTGACGATGACCTTAAGAAGGGCTACACCATGGTAGATGTATCTGTTTGGACAACGGATACTGTGAATCTGCGTGCTGATGATAATACAGATGCAGAGGTGCTTGCTAAAGTGCCAAGACGTGAGGAACTTCACTGTATTGCTACGGGATCAGAATGGTATCAAGTGCAGTATGAGGACAAGACAGGCTATGTGAGTGCAGCATACCTTACAACAGAAGAACCGGCGGCAAACAGTTATGTGGTTGTGATTGATCCGGGGCATCAGGGAAGAGGCGATAGTACTACAGAACCAAATGGTCCGGGCTCGGCAACAATGAAAGCACGTGTGGCAGGTGGAACACATGGGACTACGACAGGGGTATATGAATATGAACTGACCCTTGCTATTTCACAGCAGTTGCAGACGGAACTTCAGAACAGGGGCTATACCGTTTATATGACACGTATGTCGCATGATGTTAATATCAGTAATATGGAACGCGCACAATATGCAACATCCGTAGGCGCAGATATAGCGGTTCGTATTCATGCGAATGGAGCGGAAAATGCATCTGTGAGTGGTGCAATGGCATTGGCACCGTCGTCATCCAATCCATATATTTCTTACTTGTCAGGCAGTAGCTGGAATCTGAGTCAGTGTATATTAAATTCTTATTGTCAGGCGACAGGAATGCGCAATCAGGGCGTTACAGGCAGTGACACCATGACGGGGATTAATTGGAGTACGGTTCCTGTTACCATTCTTGAAATGGGATATATGACAAATCCAACAGATGATACAAATATGGAGAATCCATCGTACCAGTCACAGATGGTACAAGGCATCGCCAATGGCATTGATGCATATTTTGGCTTGTAGTAAATATGTTATAGAACGTAAATAAAAGGCAGATTCTTTGACACAGTGATATGTGTGCGAAGAATCTGCCTTTCTCTTTTTGAACTTATAACAGTATAAGTAGATTTCGTTTATTAGTTATCCTGTGCATCGTCATCAGACATAGCATATACCTGACGTTTACGAGCCATTTCGTCACTCTCAAGATATTCGTCGTAAGTTGTAATCTTATCGATGATTTGTCCGTTTGGCATAATCTCAATGATACGATTAGCCGTTGTTTCAACAAACTGGTGGTCACGGGAAGAGAAGATGACAACACCTGGGAATTTGATCAAACCGTTGTTTAATGCGGTAATGGATTCCATATCCAAGTGGTCAGTCGGCTCATCCAGCATGAGTACGTTGGATGCCTCAATCATCATGCGGGAAAGAAGAACACGAACTTTTTCACCACCGGAAAGCACACGCATTTTCTTAACGCCATCTTCACCAGCGAAAAGCATTCTGCCAAGGAATCCACGAACATAGGTGGCATCCTTGATTTCAGAGAACTGTGTCAACCAGTCTACGATGACATCATCGGTATCGAAAATCTCTGTATTATCTTTAGGAAAATAAGACTGGGAAGTAGTAACGCCCCATTTATAACTTCCTTCATCCGGTTCCATTTCTCCTGCAAGGATTTTGAAGAGGATGGTCTTAGCGTGCTCATTAGCTCCTACAAGAGCAACTTTATCTTCACGTCCTAAATTGAATGAAATGTGGTCAAGTACCAATTCGCCGTCGATGGTCTTGGTAAGATTTTCAACGCTGAGTACTTCGTTACCAATATCACGTTGTGGACGGAAATCAATGTATGGATATTTACGGCTGGATGGTTTGATTTCATCCAATTCGATTTTCTCCAGTGCACGTTTTCTTGAAGTAGCCTGCTTTGATTTTGAAGCGTTGGCAGAGAAACGAGAGATAAAGTCCTGTAATTCTTTAATCTTTTCTTCTTTCTTCTTGTTTGCTTCCTTCATCTGCTTCATTAATAACTGGCTGGATTCATACCAGAAATCATAGTTTCCGGCATACAACTGGATTTTTCCATAATCAATATCTGCCGTATTGGTACATACCTTATTTAAGAAGTAACGGTCATGTGATACAACAATGACGGTGTTTTCGAAGTTGATTAAGAATTCTTCTAACCATGCGATCGCATCGAGGTCTAAGTGGTTTGTAGGCTCATCCAGAAGCAAAATATCAGGATTACCAAAAAGTGCCTTTGCAAGAAGGACTTTAACCTTTTGTGCACCAGTTAATTCTGCCATGACAGAGTAGTGAAATTCTGGTTCGATGCCAAGACCATTTAATAGTGTAGCTGCATCACTTTCTGCGTTCCATCCATCCATGTCAGCAAATTCTGCTTCGAGTTCGCTGGCGCGGATGCCATCTTCGTCCGTGAAATCTTCCTTCATATAAATAGCATCTTTTTCTTTCATAATGTCATAAAGACGCTGGTTACCCATAATAACGGTATCAAGAACTGTAAATTCATCATATTTAAAGTGATCCTGTTCCAAAAAGGAAAGACGCTGGCCTGGTGTGATGATGATATCACCACTTGTAGGTTCTAACTGTCCGGATAAAATTTTTAGGAATGTTGACTTTCCGGCACCATTAGCACCAATCAATCCATAGCAGTTACCCTCTGTAAATTTAATATTTACATCTTCAAAAAGTGCCTTTTTCCCTAGACGCAGGGTGATATTACTTGCCTGTATCATGATTGTATCCTTTCTATATTAAAATATTGTATTCTATGCAATCGGTTCTATTGTATCGTATATTCCTTATTTTGCAAGTATTTCTTATTTAAAAGCGCATGGCGTAAAGTGTTTTTTATTAAAAAATATAAATACAGATACGATTTGAATACAGGGATATCCTAAAAGGGCATAAATATTAAAATGTTCAGATAAAAATAGTACAAAAGGGTACAGAATGGTCAAAATGTGCAAAAATTTCAGAAAAATGGTGGAAAACGCTTATGAAGTAGTGTAAAATTCTTTGTAAACAAGGAGAAACGGAGAAGCATACTAGTTTAAAATATGCAGATAGAAGCTATGATACGTGGAAACTTGTGCTTTTTTTGTTTATGAACAAGGAAGAGGTGAAGCAAATGAAAGAATTTACTTATGTTATTACAGATGAAGTAGGATTACATGCAAGACCAGCAGGACTTTTAGCGAAAGAAGCTAAAAAATACCAAAGCACCATTACATTGCATGCAAATGGTAAGGATGCAGTTGCAAGTAAGTTGATGGCAGTTATGGGTATGGGTGTTAAAAAGGATGATACCGTACAAGTTTGTATCGAAGGTGATGACGAAGATATCGCTGCTCAGGAATTAGAACAATTCTTTAACGAAAATCTTTAATCAGATGACCTCATAAAGAGGACAAGTAGAAGGGTAGTTAAGATGACAGAATATACAGGAAAGTCCGTATACAAAGGTACGGCGATTGGCGAAATCCGTGTGCTTAAGAAGAAGGACAGCTTAGTAAAGAGAGTGCATATTGATGATGTAGAAGCTGAATTGACGCGCTTAGAGGGTGCAAAGCAGCAGACACTTTCGCAGTTACAAAGCTTGTATGAAAAAGCACTGCAAGAAGTTGGTGAAGCCAATGCAGCTATTTTTGAAGTACATCAGATGATGCTTGAAGATGAGGATTATCAGGATGCTATCCTAGGAATGATTCGTAACGAAGAAGTAAATGCGGAATATGCAGTAGCTGTTACAGGGGATAACTTTGCTGAAATGTTTGCCAACATGGATGATGAATATATGCAGGCACGTTCAGCCGATGTTAAGGATATTTCAAATCGCCTGGTGGAAAATCTGAGTGGTGAAGAACAGATGGATTGGGATACCATGGAGCCATCTATTATTGTTGCTGATGATTTGACACCGAGTGAAACGGTTCAGATGGACAAGAAAAAGATTCTTGCATTTGTTACCGTACACGGATCAACGAATTCACATACCGCCATTCTTGCACGTATGATGAATATTCCGGCATTGATTGGAGTACCGCTTTCATTAGAAGAATTGCATAGCGGAACACAGGCAATCGTAGATGGTAAAAAGGGTGTGTTCTATTTAGAACCAGATGCTACGCAGATTGCAAAAGCGGAAGAAGCACAAAAACAAGAGAAAGAACAGCAGAATTTGCTGGCAACCTATAAGGGCAGAGAATCTGTTACCAAAAGTGGTAAGAAGATTCATTTATATGCGAATATTGGCAGTGTTTCCGATGTGGCATATGTTTTGGAAAATGATGCTGAAGGCATTGGATTATTCCGAAGCGAATTCTTATATTTAGGCAGAGATGCTTTGCCAGATGAGACAGAGCAGTTTAATGCATATCGCCAGGTTTTACAGATGATGGCTGGTAAAAAGGTGATTATCCGTACACTTGATATTGGAGCAGACAAGAACGCAGATTATTTGGAATTAGGACATGAGGATAACCCGGCAATGGGATATCGTGCCATTCGTATCTGCTTAGAACAACCGGATATTTTTAAAACACAATTGAGAGCACTGCTTCGCGCTGCAAAGTTTGGCAATCTGTCTATTATGTATCCGATGATTACTTCTGTAGAAGAAGTGATGAGCATCAAAGAGATTGTAAAAGAAGTGGAAAAAGAGTTGCAGGAAGAAAATCTTCCATATGTAATTCCAGAGCAGGGTATCATGATTGAGACGCCGGCTGCTGTTATGATAAGTGCAGAACTTGCAGAACACGTTGATTTCTTTAGTATCGGAACCAACGATCTGACACAGTATACGTTGGCAATTGATCGACAGAATAGCAGACTGGATCGATTCTATAATCCACATCATGAAGCAGTTCTTCGTATGATACAGATGACAATTGATGGTGCACATAAGCATGGTAAGTGGGTTGGTATTTGTGGAGAATTAGGCGCGGATACAACACTCACGGAGAGATTTATTACCATGGGAATTGATGAACTCAGCGTTTCCCCATCTATGGTACTTGGAGTCCGCAGTAAGATTTGCGAAATGGAGTGAGAAAAATATGAGAATATATAAAGCAAAAGATTATGAAGATATGAGCAGAAAAGCAGCTAATATCATTTCTGCACAGGTTATTATGAAACCAGATTGTGTACTTGGTCTGGCAACGGGATCTACACCAATCGGTTTATACAAACAGCTGGTTGAATGGTTTGAAAAAGGTGATCTTGATTTTTCAAAGGTTCAGACGGTGAACCTTGATGAGTATAAGGGCTTGAATCGCGAAAATGATCAGAGTTATTACTATTTCATGCATGATAATTTATTTGATCATATTAACATTCCGGAAGAAAATACACATTTACCAAATGGAATGGAGATGGATTCTGAAAAAGAATGCGCTCGTTATACGAAGTTGATCCAGTCTATGGGCGGTGTTGATTTACAGCTTCTTGGTATAGGCCATAATGGACATATTGGTTTTAATGAGCCATCAGAATCTTTTGATAAAGAAGTACATTGCGTGAATTTGACCCAGTCAACCATTGAAGCAAACAAGAGATTCTTTGCTTCCGCAGACGATGTTCCAAAACAGGCATACACAATGGGCATTAAGACCATTATGCAGGCAAAGAAGATTTTGATCGTTGCGAATGGAGAGGGCAAAGCTGATATTGTACGCGATGCATTCTTTGGACCAATTACACCGCAGGTTCCAGCGTCAGTATTGCAGTTACACAATGATGTGACACTTGTAGCAGATGAAGCTGCATTGAGTAAAGTATCTTTATAATATATTGGGAATGGATCGAGGTGTAATACAATGATCATTAAAAATGCAAACATTTTTACACAGGATGGTCAGTTTGTCACAGGTGATGTGACCGTTGATGGTGATAGATTTGCGGCAGTATTGCCGGAAACAGCACAGAAGGATGAAGTCGTTCTTGATGCCGAGAATCTTTATATGATTCCGGGTCTGGTAGATATACATTTTCATGGTTGTATGGGTGCAGATATGTGTGATGGCACAAAGGAAGCATTAGATACCATGTCATCCTATGAAGCATCCATTGGTGTGACATCGATCTGTCCAACAACAATGACGATTCCAAAGGACGAACTTGTCTCTGTTATGAAGAATGCAGGGGAATACACATATCAAGGTGGGGCTCATCTTGTTGGAATCAATATGGAAGGACCATTTATCAGTGCTTCCAAAAAGGGCGCGCAAGCGGCTGAAAATATTATGCATTGTGATTATGCGTATTTTAAACAGTTACAAGAGATGTCAGGCGGGTTGATAAAACTTGTTGATATTGCGCCGGAAGAAGCTGGTGCAATGGAGTTTATTGATCAGGCAAAAGATGAAGTCGTTATATCGCTTGCACATACAGCATCTGATTATGACACTGCAGTGGAAGCAATTGTACATGGTGCATCACATGCAACGCATCTTTATAATGCAATGCCGCCGTTCAAGCATAGAGAACCTGGTGTCATCGGAGCAGTCAGAGACTATGAACAGTGTCATGTAGAATTGATTTGTGATGGTGTGCATATTCATCCTTCTGTCATTCGTGCAACATTTGCTATGTTTGGGAATGAACGCATGATTTTGATCAGTGACAGTATGCGTGCAACAGGACTTGAAGATGGCGAATATACATTAGGTGGACAGGCAGTAACAGTAAAGGGAAATCTTGCAACTTTGCATGATGGAACAATCGCTGGATCTGCAACAAATCTCATGGATTGTATGCGCTACGTTGTAAAGACGGTGGGGTTACCACTAGAGACAGCGGTTATGTGCGCAACAGCAAATCCAGCAAAAGAGATTGGTATTTATGATGAAGTTGGAAGCATTTCTGCCGGTAAAAAAGCAGACTTTGTACTTCTAGATAAAGATTTAAACATTGTTCATGTGTTTATTGATGGTAAGGAGGTCACATGTTAGGTTTTTTAAAGGGAAAGAAAAAGGGAAATATGCTTGCTGCACCTTGTAATGGTAAGGCAGTACAGCTCTCAGAGGTATCAGATCCTACATTCGCAGAGAAGATTTTAGGAGATGGATTTGCAGTGGTACCATCTGATGGAAAGATTTGTGCGCCGGCAGATGGAGAAGTAACAATGGTTTTTGATACACTGCATGCGGTTACACTTACAACAGATAATGGTACAGAACTATTGATTCATATTGGTCTTGATACCGTAACATTAAAAGGAGATCCTTTTACAGCGCATGTTGCTGTAGGTGACAAAGTGAAAAAAGGAGACCTTTTGGTGGAAGCTGATTTGGATAAGATTCGTGCAGCAGGACTAGATACCATTACTCCTGTATTGATCTGTAATACAGATGATTATGAGACAATTACTCTTGAAAAAGAGGGAGAAGTCGATGCAGGAGAAGATGTTCTTCGGATTTTATAATTTTATAAGTTATGTTCTACAAGAGAAACTAATTGGTTTATCCAATTAAGTATAAAGTAAAAAGGAGGAGAAAATTATGAAATTTCTTCAAAAATTGGGAAAAGCTTTAATGCTTCCCGTAGCAGTATTACCAATCTGCGGTATTCTTATGGGTATCGGATATTTATTATGTCCAGCAACCATGCAGGGTGGTGATATTAAGGGCGTTGTTCCTTTGATTGGTCTGTTTTTAGTTAAAGCAGGGGGTGCTTTAATTGATAACATGGCAATTCTTTTCGCAATCGGCGTTGGTGTCGGTATGTCAGAAAAGAACGACGGAACTGGCGGAATTGCAGCACTTGCTTCTTGGCTGATGATGACAACACTTCTTTCAACAGGTGTTGTTACAACAATTATCCCAGCCATTGCTGACAACGCTACAAAGACTTTGGCATTTGATAAGATTCAGAATCCATTCATTGGTATTCTTGCAGGTGTTATCGGTGCTATGTGCTACAACAAGTTCAAGGATACAAAGCTTCCTGACTGGTTGTCATTCTTCAGTGGCAAGCGTTGTGTAGCTATCGTTGCTGGTGTAGTTTCTATCGTTGTTTCAGCTATCTTATTGTTAGTATGGCCATTACTCTTCACTGGACTTGTTTCACTTGGAGAAGGAATTGCTAAGCTTGGCGTAGTTGGAGCCGGTATCTACGCATTCTTGAACCGTTTGTTAATCCCTACAGGATTACACCATGCATTGAATAACGTATTCTGGTTTGATACCATTGGTCTTGGTGACTTACAGCACTTCTGGGCTGGTGAGACATCAGCTGATGTTAAATGGAGTCTTGGTATGTACATGTCAGGATTCTTCCCATGTATGATGTTTGGTGTTCCTGGTGCAGCACTTGCAATGATTAAGACAGCTAAGAGTAACAAGAAGAAAGTAGCAATCGGACTTGTTGCATCTGCAGCTCTCTGTTCATTCATCTGTGGTGTTACAGAGCCATTCGAGTTTGGATTTATGTTCCTTGCTCCTGGATTATATGTTATTTACGCATTGCTTTATGGTATCTTTACAATGGTTACTGTTGCTTTGGGATTCCGTGCGGGATTCAGCTTCTCAGCAGGTGCTATGGATTTACTTTTCTCAGCATCTCTTCCAGCAGCAGCTAAGACATGGCTCATCATTCCTCTTGGAATTGCAGCATTCATCGTATTCTACTTTGTATTCTACTTCGCAATTACGAAGTTTAACTTAAAGACTCCAGGTAGAGAAGATGATGATGATGTAGAAGCAGAAAAGAAAGTTGAATTAGCAAATGATGATTATGCACAGGTTGCTAAGATTGTTCTTGAAGGATGTGGCGGAAAAGAAAATATCGCAAGCATCGACAACTGCATTACAAGATTGAGACTTGAAGTAAAAGATATTACATTAGTAAACGACAAGGTTATTAAGTCTGCTGGTGTTGCAGGCGTTATGAAACCTGGTAAGAACTCTGTTCAGGTTATTATTGGACCAAAGGTTCAGTTTGTTGCTGATGCATTTTCAAAGCTTTGTGAATAATTCATAAAATGATATTTCAGACCCTCTTCCGAATACGTGAAGGGGGTCTTTACTTTTAGGTGGTGAATGATTATGGCAATTTATGAAATTGAAAATGAAAATATAAAATTAAAAGTAGATTCATGTGGTGCAGAGATGAAATCCCTGGTAAAAAAGGAGACAGACACAGAGTATTTATGGAATGGCGATCCAGCCTATTGGCAGAGAACTTCTCCGATTTTGTTTCCACTGGTGGGACGTTTGTTTCATAATATATATCGCGCCAAAGGGAATACGTATACCATGCCACAGCACGGATTTGCCCGAGATATGGAATTTACATTGCTTGAAAAAAAGGATCATGAAATCTGGTTTTTCTTGAAAGATACAGAGGAGACAAGAAAAAATTATCCATACACATTTGAATTACAGATCGGGTATTTGCTGCAGGGGGCAAATATTAAAGTGATGTGGAAGGTACGCAATGAACAGGAAGAAATCTTACCGTTTGCTATTGGCGGACATCCGGCGTTTTTGTGCCCGGCACTTCGTCCGGATTGTAAGGAAGCGTATTATTTGAAATTTGACTGTGATAAATTACGGGCAACAAAATTGCAAGGACCGTATGTACTGAGGGAAACCTATGAAGAAGTGCCGTTAGACAATGGAATGCTTTTGATTGATGATAAAGCAATATTTGCAAATGATACATTAATGGTCGAGCATGATCAGGCACATGAGATTAGTATATGTGATGCACAAAAAAAGGAACTTGTGACTTTGCGTACGCAGGCACCACTGTTTGCCGTATGGTCACCAGAGGGAAAGCGAGCACCATTTATTTGTATAGAACCATGGTATGGCAGATGTGATTCCTTAGATTATGCAGGAGATATTACGCAGCGTGAATGGGAAAATCTTCTTGAAAAAGGACAGGAATTTTATGCAGAATATGAAATCTGCATAGGCTAGAAATGTATATGCAATGTTCTTGATTTTAAACAGCGCGAACTATTGATTTTTTCTTAACGAAATCATATATTATTGAATTAGAGACATTACGCATTTACTATGCCATTTTTAGGGTGTACAAATGCTTATGTACATATTAAGAAAAGAGTCTTTTAGGAGGAAACGACATGGGAAGATCAAAACAATCTATGGATGGTAATACAGCCGCAGCTCATGTAGCATATGCCTACACAGAAGTAGCTGGTATCTATCCAATCACCCCTTCTAGTCCAATGGCTGATATGGTAGACCAGTGGTCTGCAGCTGGACAGAAGAACATTTTTGGAAGCACAGTTAAAGTAGTAGAAATGGAATCAGAAGCAGGTGCAGCAGGTACTGTACATGGTTCACTTGCAGCTGGTGCACTTACCACTACATTTACAGCTTCTCAGGGACTTTTACTTATGATCCCTAACATGTACAAAATCGCTGGTGAGCAGTTGCCATGTGTATTTGATGTATCTGCTCGTACAGTATCATCACACGCACTGAACATCTTCGGTGATCACAGTGATGTTTACGCTTGTCGTCAGACAGGTTTCGCAATGTTATGTGAAACAAATCCACAGGAAGTTATGGACTTAAGCCCAGTTGCACACTGTGCAGCATTAGAGGGAAAGGTTCCATTCCTTAACTTCTTCGATGGTTTCCGTACATCTCATGAAATTCAGAAGATTGAAAAATGGGATTATGAAGATTTGAAAGATATGTGTCCAATGGATGCAGTAGACGAATTCAGAGCACATGCTTTGAATCCTAACCACCCAGCAGCTCGTGGTTCTCATGAAAATGGAGATATCTTCTTCCAGCATAGAGAAGCATGTAACACAGCTTATGATGAGTTGCCAGCAGTTGTAGAGAAGTACATGGACAAGGTAAATGAAAAACTTGGTACAAACTACGGCTTATTCAACTACTATGGTGCTCCAGATGCAGAGCGTGTTATCGTAGCTATGGGATCTATCAATGACGTTGCTGAAGAAGTTATTGATTACTTGACAGCAGCAGGCGAGAAGGTTGGTCTTGTTAAGGTTCGTCTGTATCGTCCATGGTCTTCAGAAGCATTACTTAAGGTTATTCCTAAGACAGCTAAGAAGATTGCAGTTCTTGATAGAACAAAAGAGCCAGGATCTCTTGGTGAACCATTATACCTTGACGTTGCAACAACACTTCGTGAAGCAGGTCTTAACGATATCGTATTAGTTGGTGGACGTTATGGTCTTGGATCAAAGGATACTCCTCCTTCATCTGTATTTGCAGTATATAAGGAATTAGAGAAGGATGCTCCTAAGGATCGTTTCACAATTGGTATTGAAGATGATGTTACACATCTTAGCTTACCAGAAGTTAAGCCAGCTCCTATTACTTCTGCTCCTGGTACAAAGGAATGCAAGTTCTGGGGTCTTGGTGGAGATGGTACTGTAGGTGCAAACAAGAACTCTACAAAGATCATCGGTGATCATACAGACAAATATATCCAGGCATACTTCCAGTATGATTCTAAGAAGACTGGTGGTGTTACAATTTCTCACTTGAGATTTGGTGACAACCCAATCAGAAGCCCATACTACATCAACCAGGCTGATTTCGTTGCATGCCACAACCCTGCATATGTTATCCAGGGCATGAAGATGGTTCAGGACGTTAAGCCAGGTGGTGTATTTATGATCAACTGCCAGTGGTCAGATGAAGAATTAGGACATCATTTGAACGCTGAAGCTAAGAAGTATATTGCTGATAACAACATTCAGCTTTACACAATCAACGCTATCGATAAGGCTATCGAAATCGGAATGGGTAAGAGAACAAACACAATCTTACAGTCAGCATTCTTTAAGTTAGCTGATGTTATGCCAATCGATGAAGCTGTTGAATTTATGAAACAGGCTGCTAAGAAGTCTTACAGCAAGAAGGGTGACGCAGTCGTAGAAATGAACTACAAGGCAATCGACGCTGGTGTTGATGCTGTACATAAGGTAGAAGTACCTGCATCTTGGTCAAATCCAGAAGCAGATGCTCCTAAGGCAGAGCGTACAGGACGTCCAGAAGTTGTTAAGCTTGTTAACGACTTGCTTGATCCTATCGCTAAGATGGATGGTGACAGCCTTCCAGTATCTGCATTTACAGAGTGCATCGATGGTCAGTTTGTAACAGGTGCTTCTGCATACGAGAAGCGTGGTACAGCTGTTATGGTTCCAGAATGGGATGCAGAGAAGTGTATTCAGTGTAACAACTGTGCATTTGTATGTTCACATGCAACCATTCGTCCATTCTTACTGAGCGATGATGAAGTTAAGGCAGCACCTGCTAATATCAAGCTTGCTGATATGAAGCCTAAGGGTGGCGATTACAAGTATACAATGAGCGTATCTCCATTAGATTGTATGGGATGTGGCGAATGTATTACTGTATGTCCTACAGCTGCAATTTCTATGGTTCCACAGGAATCACAGGCAGACGAGCAGCCGGTATTCAATTACTTAGTTGCTAACGTTGGTAAGAAGGATGTTGGATTATCAGACATCACTCCTAAGGGATCACAGTTCAACCAGCCACTCCTTGAGTTCTCTGGTTCTTGTGCAGGATGTGCTGAGACATCTTACGCTAGATTGATTACACAGCTCTATGGTGAGCAGATGTTCATCTCTAACGCAACAGGATGTTCTTCTATCTGGGGTAACCCAGCAGCTACATCACCATACACAGTTAATAAGGACTCTAAGAAGGGACCAGCATGGTCTAACTCATTGTTCGAAGATAACGCTGAGCATGGTCTTGGTATGTACGTTGGACAGAAATATATCCGTGATATGGCTATCGAGTCAGCAAAGGCTTGCGCTACTAGCGATAAGGCTCCTGCAGAACTTAAGGCAGCATTTGATGCATTCATGGATACAGTAGATGATACAAAGGCAAATACTCCTGCAACAGAAGCACTTGTAGTTGAACTTGAAAAAGCAGCAGCTGCAGGATGCCCAGATGCTAAGGAAGCACTTGCTAAGAAAGATTACCTTGCTAAGAAGTCTGTATGGATCTTCGGTGGTGACGGTTGGGCATACGATATCGGATTCGGCGGATTGGATCACGTTCTTGCTTCTGGTGAGAATGTTAACGTTATGGTATTCGATACAGAGATGTACTCTAACACAGGTGGACAGGCTTCTAAGGCTTCTAACATCGGTGAAGTATGTCAGTTCGCTGCAGCTGGTAAGGAAATCGGCAAGAAGTCTCTTGCAGAAATCGCTATGAGCTACGGTTATGTATACGTTGCACAGATCGCACTTGGTGCTAACCCAGCACAGGCTGTTAAGGCTATCGCAGAGGCTGAAGCTTACAACGGACCTTCACTTATTATCGGATATGCTCCATGTGAGTTGCACGGTATCGCTAAGGGTGGTATGAACCACTGCCAGGATGAAATGAAGAAGGCAGTAGCTGCTGGTTACTGGAACCTGTTCTCATTTGACCCTGCTAAGAAGGCAGAAGGAAAGAATCCATTCACATTGACCTCTAAGGCCGGAGATGGTTCTTACCAAGACTTCTTGAACAACGAGGCTCGTTATACTCGTCTGATCAAGCCGTTCCCAGAACGTGCTGAAAGACTTTTCGCTAAGTCAGAAGAGGCTGCTAAGGAACGTTTCGATCACTTACAGAAGTTAGTTGATCTTTACAGCTAAAAAATAGAGACGTTAATCGTTTCAAAATAATAAATCCCGTCGAGGTGTAATACTTCGGCGGGATTTTTTTAGGGTCGTTCCTTTTGCTACAAGGAGTGTCCCTATTGGCACATGGGAAGGCTGACGCAAAGCAGCAGGACGGGCAGTAAGCAGCATGCTAGGGAGAGACTTTGGAGCAGGTTAGGTGAGTCTCTTTGTGAGAGCTTTTCTTTTTATAAAATGTCCTTTGCACAGCTTCGACTGACGTCAGGATGTGTCCACCGCTGACAGATATTCAGGGCGCCACTTATAAGAGATGCTAAGGACTTGGACGGCTTTTTCAAAGGTTCGTGGCAACCGGCGCAAACGAACATCCATGTGCGGTTGCGCCTCTCGGGTACATCCTTGTACCCGAGTTGCCTCAGTATTTACAAGTCCTAAGCATCTCTAATTCGTTTTGCATTCATATCTGTCAGAGGTGAACATCATCCAAGACGGTTGTCGAACTTTGCAAAGACATTTTTAATCCAAAAAAGAAAAAATCACAAAAGAGACTCCATGTTCTGCGACAGTCTCTCCCTAGCATGCTGCTTACTGCCCGTCCTGCTGCTTTGCGTCAGCCATGTGCCAAAGGGACACTCCTTGTGGCAAAAGGAACGTCTCTGCAACCAAACTACCATATTTAGTGTGTTTACAAAGATGTCCGGCAATGATAAAATAATCTTTAGATTAAAGAAGGGATATGTATCATGGAAGAGATTAAGGTACAAAATCAGATGGACGAGATGTTTGAGGAACCGAGCGGTGAAGATATGCTCCTTGCTCAGATTGATGCATTTCGAGATAAGGCAAAACAATTACAGACTTTGATTAGTGCGAAAGAGCGTAAGGTCAAAGAATTAGAGGCAATGGTGCGCGCAAAAGAAGAGCGCAACAGCCAGTTGCAGGAAGAACTTGCGAAGAAGCAGGCAGAAGCGGATGGCATTGCAGCAGATGTGGAGACACAGGTAGACCGTATGATGCAGACATTGCGTGGCAGTGTGGATGATTTGGAAGAACGTATTCAGCAGCAAGTGGCAGATAACCAGGAAAAGGCAGCTGTGCAGACACAGGCAGTGAAAGATACTTTAGAAGATATGACGTCTGGTCTGGATGCAATTAAGGGTGAGTTATCAGAAAAAGTACATTCTGAGAATGTTTTGCAATACCGCAATATTCAGGATCTTTTAAAAGAGTTGGATAATCGTGAAGAAGCAGCCAAAAAGAGTGAGGAAGAATTTTCCGTAGTGAAGAAACGCATCACAATGGTGACGGTTGTTTCTGTGATTAATGTGATTGCAGTGGTGACACTTATTCTTGCAACATTTGGCATTATTTAATATCATACATAGTATCAATAGACAGAGTAGGGCTTCTTTTTAGGAGCCCTTTTTGAAACGAAAAGAAAGGATATGGAGCATGCAGGAAAAGACAGTTTGGGTTGTGGGACATAAGAATCCGGATACCGATTCCATATGTGCAGCCATTGCTTATGCATATCTTAAAAATGCAACAGAAGAAGGAACGGTTTTTGTACCAAAGAGAGCCGGAAATATCAATAATGAAACACGTTATGTGTTGCAACGCTTTGACGTGAAGGAACCGGAGATGATTTCCTATGTGGGAGCGCAGATTAAAGATATTGACTATCGTCATACGGATGGCGTGAGTGGTCATTATTCTTTGAAAAAAGCATGGGAATTGATGCGCAAATTGGATGTTGTAACGCTTCCGGTTGTGGATGTAAACAAACGACTAGAAGGGGTGATTGTCAATGGAGATATTGCCTATTCGTATATGGATATCTTGGATAACCGTATTTTAGGGCAAGCCAAGACCCAGTATCGCAATATCATTGAGACGATTCAGGGAACGATGGTGACAGGTAATTATCATGCCCATTTTACAAAAGGAAAAGTTGTGGTTGCTTCTGGTAACCGCGAGACATTGCGCGAAGAAGTGGAAGACGACGATCTTGTGATTACAGGCAATATTAAGGAAAGACAGCTGATTGCCATTGAACAGAATGCCAGCTGCGTGATTGTTTGTGGAAAGACAAAGGTAGATCCGGAAGTGGTAGAAGAGGCAAAGAAAAAAGAATGCGTTTTGATTACTACGAATTATGACAGTTTTACAACAGCGCGTTTGATTCATCAGAGTATGCCAATTCGTCATTTTATGACAAAAGAAAATATTATTACATTTGAACCAGATGACTACGTGGATGATGTAAAAGAAACGATGTCCAAAATTCGTCATCGAGATTTCCCGATTCTGGATGAACAGCGTCGGCTTGTGGGAATGATGTCACGCCGTCATTTGCTGAATATGAAGAAAAAACAGCTGATTCTTGTGGATCACAATGAAAAAACACAGGCTGTAGATGGAATTGATCAGGCAGATATTTTGGAAATTATTGATCACCATCGTCTGGGTAGTCTGGAAACAATCACACCGATTTTCTTCCGTAACCAACCACTGGGATGTACGGCAACCATTATTTATCAGATGTATGAAGAAAAGGGAATCGAAATCAATGAACAGATTGCTGGTCTTTTGTGTGCGGCAATTATTTCCGATACGTTAATGTTCCGCTCTCCAACTTGTACAGCAGTAGATAAAGCTGTAGCAGAGAAGTTAGCAGCTATTGCGGGAGTCTGGGTGGACGATTTGGCAACAGCTATGTTTGAGGCTGGGTCGAATTTTAAAGAAAAGACGACAGAAGAGATCTTCTATCAGGATTTCAAGGTTTTTGTATCGGATGATACGACCTTTGGTGTAGCACAGGTGAGTGCAGTTAGCCGCAAGCAGCTAAATTCCATCAAGCCGGAATTGCAGACGTATATGGAAAAGGTATTGGCAGAAAAAGGCTTAAAAATGGTTTTTGTTATGCTTACAGATATCTTTAAGGAAGAAACAGAGCTTATTTATGCCGGAGGTATGGCAAAAGGTGTGGTGGAACAGGCGTTCCATGTGACAGAAACAGACGGAGGATTTATGCTTTCAAATGTTGTGTCACGTAAAAAACAATTGATTCCACCGATGATGCAGGCAATGCAGGCATAAAGTCTAGAAATATGAAAGAGGAGAACAAGAATGGCAAAACAGAGTTGGAAACCGGGAAATATGGTGTATCCGTTGCCAGCCGTTATGGTGTCAGTGCGAGATCAAAAAGGTCAGGATAATATTATTACCGTTGCATGGACAGGTACGATTTGCACGAATCCACCAATGGCATACATATCCGTGCGACCGGAACGTTATTCTTACCAGATGTTGAAAGAATCAAAGGAATTTGTGATCAATCTGACGACAAAGGATTTGGCATGGGCGACAGATTATTGTGGCGTGACATCAGGAAAAGATGTAGATAAATTTGCGAAATGCCACCTCACAAAAGAAGAAGCAGATGAAGTAAATGTGGCTATGATTGCAGAAAGTCCGGTAAATATAGAATGCAAGGTGCGTGATATCCGGGAACTGGGATCACATCACATGTTCTTAGCAGATGTTGTTGCGGTACATGCAGATGAAGCTTATATGGATGAGACAGGCAGATTTTGTCTGGATCAGGCAGAACCAATCGCCTATTCCCATGGCACTTATTATAGCCTGGGAGAAAAGTTAGGAACCTTTGGATATTCCATCAAGAAAAAATAGTGTGTCATAAGGGCGTTCCCGCTATTGCAGGGAGCGTTCTTTTTTTTTTAAAACAAACACCAAGCGCAAACAAGGTAGCCACAGAAACGCACGAAAAAATTGGAGTACGATTCGTCGTGTCTCCTGAAGACAGTGCTTTTTTAAGAACTGTCTTTGCACAGCTTCGACTGCCGCCAGAATGTGTCCGCCTGTGGCAGATATGCAGGACAAGCCTCATAAGAGATTCTAGGGACTCGCCTTTTGGCATACATTTTATTGGTGGCAACCGGCGTAAACGAACATCCATGTGCGGTTACGCCTCTCGGGCACGTCCATGTGCCCTCGTTGCCGGTTGCGAAGCGAGTCCCAAGAATCTCTAATTTGTCTTGTATTTATATCTGCTCGCAGGCGAACATCATTCCAGGCGGTTGTCTAACTTTGCAAAGATTGTTTTGTTATAAAAAAGCACTGCCTTCATCGAGACACAGAATCTTACGACTTTTTTCGTGTGTTTCTGTGGCAGCCTTGTGGGCGTGTAGATTTACCTGCAAATAAAAAAGGCGCCCCTGCAATAGCGGGAACGCCCTTATAATGCTACTGGATGAGTGTGTCCATCAGACTCATATAAACGTCTTCGTGTCGTACTTTCCAGTTGGTGCAAATGGTTTCAGCCTGTTCGCTGGTGGAGGCATGCAAAGATAAATCCAGCATGGTGTGTCCATTTTGCGTAAATTTGCAATGGACGATGTAACCGCCGCCCGTTGCAACATCATAGTTGGCTGTTAACGCATTTTCATTTTTGATTTCAAACTTGTGATGTGTCAGATATTCTACCATATCAGCTTCAATAGCGGAACTGACTTTATCACGCATGAGAGATAACGTTTGCATCCCTTCATCGGTGAGAGCATACATCGTATTATTGTGCGACTGGTTAACAGTCACAAGGTGTGCTTCTTCTAAGTCGCTGATTACCTGTTGAATGGTAAAATAGTCGGTATATTCTTTATCCAGATAAAACTGAACAATCTGTGCATTGCTCAATGGAAAATCCACCTTAGAGAGAAGAAGCAGCACTGAAATTTTGTAGATCATATTAGGCTCGGCCATAAAATTCTCCTTTCTTTTTGTAAAGCCACGGGGACACTCCATGTGGCAAAAGGGACACTCCATATGGCAAAAGGAACGTCCCTGTAGCAATAATTAAATGTGATCTTTGACGGCTTGTGATACAACTTGTGCAACACGAGGGTCAAATGCTTCTGGTAAGATAAAGTCTTCGCTTAACTGTTCGCTGTCGACGAGATTTGCAAGTGCATTTGCAGCAGCGAGTTTCATTTCTTCGGTAATTTGTGTGGCACGTCCTTCTAACGCACCCTTAAAGATACCAGGGAAAGCAATGACATTGTTTACCTGATTCGGGAAGTCACTGCGTCCGGTACCAACAACTTTTGCTCCGGCAGCTTTTGCGACATCCGGCATGATTTCCGGTGTAGGATTTGCCATTGCAAAAATGATGGCATCACGATTCATAGAAGAAACCATTTCAGCAGAAACGATATTAGGAGCGGATACACCAACAAAGATATCGGCGCCAACCAAAGCATCTGCTAAGGAACCGGTACGATTTTCTAAATTGGTCACTTCGGTCATTTGCTTTTGCATCCAGTTTAATCCCGGATAATCTTTACCGATGATACCTTCGCGGTCGCACATCATGACATGCTTGAAGCCATAGCGGAGCAGTAATTTTGTAATGGCAATTCCGGCAGAACCGGCACCATTGACAACAACGCGACAATCTTCTTTTTCTTTGCCTACAACTTTAAGACCATTGATAATACCTGCGAGAACGACAATGGCAGTTCCATGCTGGTCATCGTGAAAAACAGGAATCGGTAATTCCTTCTTTAAACGTTCCTCAATTTCGAAGCATCTTGGAGCGGAAATATCCTCTAAATTGATGCCGCCAAAGGTAGGGGCTATCGCTTTGACAGCGGCTATGATTTCGTCTGTATCCTGTGTTGATAAACAGATAGGAAAAGCATTGACACCACCAAATTCTTTGAAGAGGACACATTTACCCTCCATAACAGGCATGGCAGCTTCTGGTCCAATATTGCCAAGACCAAGAACGGCACTTCCGTCAGAAACAACAGCAACGGTATTTGCCTTAAGTGTGTATGTGTATGCAGCGTCTTTATCTTCAGCGATGATACGACAAGGTGCAGCTACACCTGGTGTATATGCGATGGAAAGATCCTCACGGCTCTTTATGGGTGCTTTGGCGCATGTTTCGATTTTTCCATTCCATTGTTTGTGTAAAAAAATGGCTTTTTCATCAATACTCATGATTTTGTCCTGTCCTTCCTTTGTGTTTATAATCCAATTGTTTCCTTATTATAGCATATTCATATGAAATCTAAAATAGGGTATTCCCAATTTAAAGCAAATAAGATATACTATAGACAATCGTGATGATCTAGGTCATTTCAGACAAGGTTACCCAATTAGAATGAATAAAATAATGTTAGTGATAAATAGGACAAGGAGTAGGGCATGAGAGAAAAATACGAGAGCTTATCTGCTGCTGTATTACGTGAACTTGCAAAATCAAGAGGTATCAAGGGAATTTCTTCGATGAAAAAAAGCCAGTTGGTAGAAGCAATGCTTGCACAGGATGAAGCAGAAGCAACAGAGACTAAAGTGGAAGAGGCTATGAAAAAAGAAGAACATACGGCGGAACGGACACCTGCGGCACATCGCAATCGCCCAGCTTCGGAAGGAAGAAGAGAACATCGCCCAAGTAATGAGCATCATGACAATACACGTGCAGAAAGAACAGAAAGTACAGCGGATTCTTCCCATGCAGAAGAACCAAAAAGATGCGAAGGCATTCTGGAAGTCATGCAGGATGGATTTGGTTTTATTCGTAGTGACAATTATTTGCCGGGAGATCATGACGTATATGTAGCTCCTGCGCAGATTCGCAGACTGAATCTGAAAACCGGTGATATCCTTGTAGGGAAAACAAAACGTAACAATCCGACCGATAAATTTGGCGCATTGATGCAATTAGATACAGTGAATGGTTTTGCGGTAGAAGAGGCAGCAAAACGCAAGAATTTTGAAGATCTGACACCGATTTTCCCAAATCAGCGTATCCGCTTAGAACAGCCGGGATCTTCTGTTGCTATGCGTATTGTAGACTTGGTTTCTCCAATTGGTAAGGGGCAGCGTGGTATGATTGTTTCCCAGCCAAAAGCCGGAAAGACGACACTTTTAAAAGAAATTGCAAAATCGGTGACCACCTCATATCCTAATATGCATCTGATCATTCTGTTGATTGATGAACGTCCGGAGGAAGTCACAGATATTCGTGAAGCGATTCAGGGAGATAATGTGGAAGTGATTTATTCTACGTTTGATGAGTTGCCGGAACATCACAAGCGTGTTTCAGAGATGGTTATGGAGCGTGCAAAGAGACTGGTTGAGCATAAGAAAGATGTAATGATTCTTATGGATAGTATTACTCGTCTGGCAAGAGCGTATAACCTTACGGTTCCGCCAAGTGGTCGTACATTGTCCGGTGGTCTGGATCCTGCAGCACTGCATATGCCAAAGAAATTCTTTGGTGCAGCCAGAAATATGCGTGAGGGCGGAAGCCTTACCATTCTTGCAACAGCACTTGTAGATACAGGAAGCAAGATGGATGATGTTGTATTTGAGGAATTTAAGGGAACCGGTAACATGGAAGTGATTCTGGATCGTAAGCTTTCAGAAAAAAGAGTATTCCCAGCCATTGATATTGCTAAATCAGGCACTCGTCGGGATGATCTGCTTTTGAACAAAGAAGAACAGGAAGCAATGGAAATCATGCGTCGTGGTATGAATGGCATGCGTAAAGATGAAGCAGTAGAAAGTATTTTGAATATGTTTGCGCACACACGCAATAATAAAGAATATATTGCGAAGGTACTGCGCAGCCGTATGTTTTAATACTTTCGAATTAAGGCTCAAATTAAGTTGAAATATTTTGCTATAACTATTGCATTCTGGGGATGGCTATGCTACAATAATGAAGCTGTTTATCGGGATGTAAATAGTATCGTGTATGTCCTTTTCGGACATAAAACATGCAATACAATAGATTATGTTTTTAGAGAGGTGTAAGTAATGAGACAAGGTATTCATCCAGATTATTATCAGGCTACTGTAACATGTAACTGCGGTAACACATTTGTAACAGGATCTACAAAGGAAGATATCCACGTAGAAATTTGTTCTAAGTGTCATCCTTTCTACACAGGACAGCAGAAGGCTACAAAGGCTCGTGGACGTATTGACAAGTTCAACAAGAAGTACGGTATTGAGCAGTAAGACACAGTCGATTACAGGGGTCAGATCTTTTTGGGGTCTGACCCTATTTTTTACTGTCATGTATTTGTTTATAATATTGTTATGATATAGAGGTTAATGACTATGAAGTTTTCCGGTATTGGTGGTCAGGCGGTCATGGAAGGTGTCATGATGCGCAACGGAAAAGATTATGCGATTGCGGTTCGTCTCAATGACGGATCCATTCATGTGGATAAAAAAAAGACAAAAGGACAGGATGGTATCTGGTACCGTATTCCGATTATTCGTGGCATTTGTAATTTTATCAGTTCTTTTGTGATTGGAATGTCGACACTTATGGATTCTGCAGCATATTTTGAAGAGGAAAATCCAAAAAATCTGACCGAAGAAGAAAAGAAAAAAAAGGAAAAACGTGACAAGGTAGAAATGACAGGAACCGTCATTTTTTCTGTGGTGCTCGCGCTTGTGATTTTTTTACTGATACCATATTATTTTTCACGTATTGTCGGACGATGGGTGGATTCCAAAACGCTGATGGCTTTTCTGGAAGGAGTCTTGCGTATTGTCATTTTTGTTATTTATATTAAGGCGATTTCTTGTATGGAAGATATTCGACGCGTCTTTATGTATCATGGGGCAGAGCACAAATGTATCAATTGTATTGAGCATGGTCTGCCGCTTACGGTAGAAAATGTACGAAAAAGTTCGCGTCAGCACAAACGCTGTGGAACGAGTTTTCTCTTGTTTGTGCTAGTTATTAGTATGGTTGTATTTATGTTTATTCGATTTGATGCGGCATGGATGCAGCTGTTATGCAGATTACTGTTGGTTCCGTTGATTGCAGGTGTTTCTTATGAATTTATTCGACTTGCAGGGCGAAGTGAGAACGCAGTGGTACAGATTTTTAGCAAGCCGGGGTTGTGGCTGCAGAAGTTGACAACGAGTGAACCGGATGATGCCATGATTGAAGTGGGCATGGCATCGGTGGAAGCCGTTTTTGATTGGAAGACATTCCAGGAAGAAAATAAGGAGTGCTTTCATGAAGTATAGAGAGTTGTTACAGGAAGGTGCAGAACAACTGAAAAAAGCGGCAATTACTGATGCAGACGTGGATGCAGCTTATTTGTTAGAGTATGTCTGTGGGATAGACCGGACGCATTATCTGTTATGCATGACAGAGACGGTTCCACCACAGATGGCAGCACGCTATGAGGAAGCAATAGCATTGCGGGCAACACACCAGCCGCTGCAGTACATTACCGGCGAACAGGAATTTATGGGGTTACCGTTTCAGGTAAGCCCGGAGGTGTTGATTCCACGACAGGATACGGAGACGCTTGTGGAACAGACACAACGTGTATTAAAAGACAATGATCGTATTCTTGATATGTGTACGGGGAGTGGCTGTATTTTGATTAGTCTTCTCCATGAAAATAAGACATGTCAGGGCATGGGCGTAGATATTGCAGAAACATCCATTGCTTTGGCGCGTGAAAATGCCAAAAAAAATGATGTCCAGGCAGAATGGCTCGTAAGCGACTTGTTTTCGGAGGTTCATGGAGTGTTTGATGTGATGGTATCGAACCCTCCTTATATTGCGACAGCGGTGCTGCAGGAGCTGATGCCGGAGGTGATCGAGCATGAACCAAAACGTGCGTTGGATGGACATGAAGATGGCTTATATTTTTACCGTCAGATTATTGCAGAGGCACCGAAGTATTTAAAACCGGGCGGATGGATTTTATTTGAAATTGGTTATGATCAGGGCGAAAGTGTGCCGGCACTTTTGACAGAAGCCGGTTTTACGGAGATTATCGTTATAAAAGATTATAACGGAAATGATCGCGTGGTACGCGCCAGACTGCATGACTTGTAGCGCTCATTTTTTGATAAGAAAATGTCAGTCGCAGTAGGATGATGGCGATGTAAAAGCGATAGATGTAAATGAGATAGATGAATTAAGATAAAGGAGAAAAGCATATGTTTGATAAATTAGATGACCTCATTCTTCGATATGAGGAAGTGATGAACCTGCTGAGTGAACCGGATGTGGCAAACGATACCAATCGTTTCCGTGATCTTATGAAGGAGCAGGCAAATCTTGCACCGATTGTTGAGGCGTATAAAGAATATAAAGCATGCAAAGAAACCGTGGAAGATTCTTTGGCTATGCTGGAAGAAGAATCCGATGAAGATATGCGTGATATGCTGAAAGAAGAACTTTCTACGGCAAGAAAGCGTATTGAGGAATTAGAGACACAGTTAAAAATCCTGTTATTGCCAAAAGACCCGAATGATGATAAGAACGTTATCGTGGAAATTCGTGCAGGCGCAGGTGGAGAAGAAGCAGCACTTTTTGCAGCAGAGATGTATCGACTTTACGTTCACTATGTGGAAAGCCGTGGCTGGAAAGTAGAGCTGATGGAAGCGGACGAGACGGGTATTGGCGGTATGAAATCTGTGAACTTTATGGTGAAGGGTGATGGCGCTTATTCTGTATTAAAGTATGAATCTGGTGTGCATCGTGTACAGCGTGTTCCAGAGACAGAATCACAGGGACGTATTCAGACATCCACCTGTTCTGTAGCAGTTATGCCGGAGGCTGAGGAAGTCGACATCCAGATTGATGAAAAAGACATTCGAATTGACGTTATGAGAGCGTCAGGTAATGGTGGTCAGTGCGTTAATACAACGGACTCTGCGGTACGTTTGACACACTATCCAACCGGTATTGTCATTTATTCACAGACAGAAAAATCACAGTTGCAGAATAAGGCAAAAGCATTTGCTCTTTTACGTACCAAGTTATATGATTTAGAATTGCAAAAGAAGCAGGATGCGGAAGCGGAAGAGAGACGAAGCCAGATTGGTACGGGAGATCGTTCCGAAAAGATTCGTACGTACAACTTCCCGCAAGGGCGTGTGACAGACCATAGAATTAATCTGACACTGTACAAGCTGGATAAGATTATGAATGGTGATATTCAGGAAATCATTGATGCGTGCATTGCAGCCGACCAGGCGAAGAAGTTAGCAAAAATGAACGATAATGAAGCATAAAGACAAAAGCGTAGGTGAAGCCTGCGCTTTTTCTTAAATATTTCTTAAATTCCAAGGTTTTGGTACACCCATTTCATGAAATTGTGTATAATAAAGTTGACATACTCACAGGTACATAGGAAGGAGCGCAGCGATATGTGGAATAACAAAGTATTAAAACAAAAAGCAAAAGAACGAATGAAAGTAAATTACTGGAAAATGGTTTTGGTAGGATTGTTACTTGCCTTACTTTCCGGAGGAGCTGCTTCAGAATCAGGTGCTAGAAATTCTGTGCAGAACACAACAAGCGACATTACAAACGAATCACAGTATTATGATGAGGATGCATTCTTTTCCGGAGGATATGATATTGATCCGGATATGATGGTGGATTCCCTTGGCTTCTGGGGCCTTTTTGGCGGAATGATGCTTGGGGTGGTTGTAGTTGCCGTTGTCATTGGCATCTGCCTTGTTATTTTTGTGTTTAATCCACTGGAAATCGGAGCCCGTCGTTTCTTCTATCGTAATATAAATGAGAAGGCTGAATTAAAAGAAGTGGGATTTGGTTTTGACCGTAATTATCTGGGAAGTGTAAAAACCATGTTCCTGCGCGATTTATATACGGTTTTATGGACGCTGTTATTTATCATTCCGGGAATTGTAAAAAGCTATGAATATCGCATGATACCATATCTTTTGGCAGAAAATCCGGAGATGAGTACAGATGAGGCCTTTGCCATCAGTAAGCGTATGATGTATGGAAATAAAGCAGCTGCATTCTGGTTTGATCTTACCTTTATTGGATGGAGAATTTTAGGCGCAATTACCTTTGGTATCGTCAATATTTTCTGGGTAAATCCATACTACAATCAGTCAGATGCAATGCTTTATGATGCCATTAAGTTTGATGATAATAATCGTCAGTCAGCAAATTGGCAGGCAGACAATGATAGCAATACATCATTTTAGAGGATATAAGAAATGTCATTACAGTTTGTGATTGGAAATGCCGGCAGCGGCAAATCCACGTATCTGTATCAACGTGTGATTGAGGAAGCTATTGCACATCCACAGAAAAACTATCTGGTGATTGTTCCGGAACAGTTTACCATGCACACGCAGGAACAGCTGGTTGCAATGCATCCTAAACATGCCATTATGAATATTGATGTGCTTAGCTTTGACCGTATGGCATACCGTATTTTTGATGAGTTGGGAACAGATACCTTAGAAGTCTTAGAAGAGACAGGAAAAAATTTATTACTGCGAAAAGTTGCACAAGAGCAGGAAACAAAGTTGCATGCTCTTGGCAAAAACATGAAACGACCTGGGTATATTGCCCAGGTCAAGTCTTTAATATCGGAATTTGCGCAGTATAATATCACGCCGGATCAATTAGAAGAAATTATGAGTCGCCCGGAGCTGAGTGAAAGTCTGCGATACAAAGGGGCAGATCTTGTGACGATGTACCGTGCATTTCAGGAAAAAATTGCGGGAACTTATATTACCACAGAACAGATTTTGCAAAAGTTTTTGGCAGTTTCCGGAGATTCAAAGATTCTACGTGGAGCAACCATTGTTTTTGAT
The DNA here is from genome assembly GCA_900546435.1 of uncultured Pseudobutyrivibrio sp. Taxonomy (GTDB): domain Bacteria; phylum Bacillota; class Clostridia; order Lachnospirales; family Lachnospiraceae; genus Pararoseburia. Next base: position 196,124 of record URCQ01000001.1, read on the forward strand.
GGATTTACCGGATTTACACCGATCCAGAATCAGGTCATTGAAGAATTGCTCCGTCTTGCAGAAACGATTCTTGTAACAATCACCTGTGATATCCGGGAAACGTTTTTTGGCAGGATTGAGGAACAGGAATTATTTGCAATTAGTAAGAAGACAATGGCAAAACTGGTGGATATGACAAAACGCAGTGGTGTGACGCTGGAAGATCCGATTTTACTTGGGACGCAGGAAAAGAAGCGGTTTGTTGCAGGGGGCTTTTTAGAACATCTGGAACAAAATCTGTTCCGCGTGGGGACAAGCGTTTATAAAAAACAGAAAGCATCTGATGCCATTCGTATAGTCAGCCTGAAAAATCCTAGACAGGAACTTCTATACGCAGCAAGTGAGATCACAAAGGCTGTGCGAACAGAGGGCAGACGCTATAGTGATTTTGCGATTGTATGTGCAAATCTGGATACGTATCGTTACAGTGTACCGGCGGTCATGGAACAGTACCATGTGCCGTATTTTTTAGATGTAAAGTCAGAGATTGTTTTTCAGCCAATGATTGAGTTTATCTATGGGCTTTTGATGGTGTTTGAAGAAGATTTCTCTTATGAAAGTGTGATGCGCTTGCTGCGTACAGGTATGAGTGACCTGTTGACCGAAGAAATTGATCAGCTTGAAAATTATATTCTCGCATCCGGCATACGTGGACATCGGAAATATGAGGAGCCGTTTGTCATTTCTACGCAAGGCTATACACCGGAGATGCTGGTGGAGTTAAATGAGATCCGTATGCGTCTGGTTGTGCCGTTGCAGCAATTTGCAGCTACTGTTTTACAGCGGACACAAGCACAGAATGAACGAAAAAGGCAGAGCAAGTGGCTGACAAAGACAAGAAAAGTTTCCGTGGAAGCACTTTCTTATGGAATATACGAATATCTTACGCATCATCATATACAGGAGCGGCTGGAGGAAAAAGCAGCTTTTTATGAGGAGGTAGCAGATGCTGTAAAAAGTGGTGAATATCGCCAGATTTATGGCGCCTGTATGGATTTGCTGGATAAGGTTGTCTGTATGTTAGGCACGGAAGAAATGACAGTTACAGAATATCGGGAGATTCTGGCGTCCGGATTTGAATCCATTGCAGTTGGTATGATTCCACCGGCAAAAGATTGCGTCGTGATTGGTGATATGGAAAGAACAAGACTTTCGGATATACGCACGATGTATTTGATTGGTGCAAATGATGGCGCTATTCCAAAGGCACTCGGCAATGGCGGTATTTTGTCACAATTAGACAGGGAAAAACTAATGGAACTTGATGTTGAGGTGGCACCATCCGACAGACAGAAAGCTTTTATGCAGCGTTTTTATCTGTATTTTGTAATGACAAAACCGGCAAGAGAACTGATTGTGACCTATACGCGTGTAGATGGCGAGAGTAAAGCAATACGCAGATCATATCTGATACAGACATTGCTACGCATGTTTCCGGAATTGTCTGTGACGGAACTGGAAGAGTTACCGGCACAAAATCGTATTTTGACGGAAGAAACAGCGCAGGATTATTATGTGGATCTGCTGCGTCAGTATGTAGAAGAACAAAAAGTGGAGGATGCATTTTTGGCATGTCTTGCGTGGGAAGAAAAAAGAGATGCCAAAGCTTTTGCACAGCTGCGCGATGCAGCGTTTTACGAGCATAAAGAAGAAAAATTATCGAAAGCAGCATTGGATGTGGTTTATGGTACGGCAATCACCGAGAGTGTGAGCCGGCTGGAACAATATGCAAGATGTGCGTATGCGTATTTTCTGCGTTATGGTCTGGGACTTATGCCACGCGCGGAGCATGCCTTTGAAGTGGTGGATATGGGAAATCTCTATCATGAAGCGTTAGAAGCATATGCAAAACGTCTGGAAGCAAGAGAGGATATCAACTGGTATACCGTGGATGAAGAACAGAGCAATGCTATTTTGCGTGAAGCCATTGATGCGACGTATCAGACCATGACGAAAATAGAATTATTGGATGAGGGACGTGACCGCTACATTTTATGGCGTATGGAACGTACCTTGCAGCAGACCGTTCATACTTTATTGGAACAGGTGCGAAAGGGTTCTTTTGTTCCCCACGCCTTTGAAGTGGATTTTCGCGAAGTGGGAGATCTGGATGCACTGCGATATCAGCTGGACGAAATGCATACAATGCGCCTGCGTGGAAAAATTGACCGTGTGGATCTTTATCGGGATGCACAGAAAGTGTATGTTAAGATTGTAGATTATAAATCAGGGGTAAAAGATATTGACTTTTCCAGATTGTATGATGGACTGCAGGTACAGCTGGTACTGTATATGGATGCGATGGAGGAAAGTCTGAAAAAACAGTATCCAAAGCATTCCGTTGAGCCTGGCGCAATGCTTTATTATCACATTGACCGTCCGGTTTTAGATGCCCAGGATATACATAAATTAGGAAAAGAAGAGGCTGTATTAAAAGCACTGCAGATGAAGGGTGTTGTAAATGCAGATATGAATGTGATAGAGGCATTACATCATGGACTAGAAGGATATTCAGATGTCATACCGGTAAATATTACAAAAGACGGTTCTTTGGGAAAAACATCACATGCACTTACAACAGAGGAATTCGCGATTGCTTCTGATTATGTGAGACTTTTGATACAGCAGACGGGAAAACAGATTATAGATGGAGAAATTGCCTGTAAGCCGTATCGCAAAGGGCAGGAAAATGGCTGTTCGTATTGTGAATACCATGGAATCTGTGGATTTGATACAAGAGTGGATGGTTTTTCTTATCGGAAATTATCAGGGAAAATGAACCGCGAGGAAGTATTGTCGCGCATGGAAGAAGATCTGGCAAAAGCGAAGGCAACAGAGAAAAATAAGCACAAAGAAGGAGAATGAGACGGTGCCACAATGGACGACTGACCAACAGAAGGTTATTGATATCAGAGAACAGAATATGCTTGTTTCCGCTGCGGCAGGATCCGGAAAGACGGCAGTATTGGTAGAACGTATCATTCAAAGGGTGCTGGAAGAGAAGCATCCGGTCGAAATCGATCGTATTGTGGTAGTGACGTTTACCAAAGCAGCGGCAGCAGAAATGCGGGAACGTATTCTTGCAGCGATTCAGGATAAACTGGCAGAACAACCGGACAATGCGTATTTGATGCGTCAGGCAACGCTTGTACACAATGCGCAGATTACAACCATTGACAGTTTTTGCAATTATATTGTCCGAAATCATTTTCATGAAATTGATTTAGAGCCGGATTACCGTATTGGAGATGAAGGAGAAATGAAACTCATACGCAAAACGGTGATGGATGCGATGATGCAAAAGCAGTATGAAGATGCAGAGTCAGTTGGAGAAGATGCGTTTTTCTATACTTTTTTAAATGCCTATGCCAAGGGAAATTCAGATCAGGCAGTAACCGATATGATACTACGTCTTTATGATAAAGCCCAGAGTTATCCATGGCCGGCAGAATGGCTGCAATCGGTCGCAGATGCGTATGTGGTTTCTTCGGTAGAAGAATTGAAAAACAGTGTATGGTTTCGGTTTTTGGTTGGCCGTTTACGAGAAGAACTGGAAGAAGCTGTGGCAAAGTCAAAGCAGCTTTTGCAGTGGTGCATGATGCCGGAAGGCCCTTCATTTTATGCAGCTGGCTTAGAGCAGGATATCGTCTTATATGAGGATATTCTGGCATTCTCGGAACCAACTCGTTTTTATGAAGCATTTTGCTCCTTAAAATATGGTGCCATTGGACGAAAACCTAGAAACTTTGATGGGGACGAAGCGTGGATGAATCGCGTGAAAGATGGCCGCGATAGCATCAAAAAAAAGATGGACAAGACAAAGAATGCATACGGTGCGTACACATTGGAAGAGATTGTGACGCAGATGGAACAGGTGCGTCCATTTGTGGAGGAACTGGTGCGCCTGACGCTTTGTTTTACAACGATGTTTGCTGAAAATAAGCGAAGCAGGAATGTTTTAGACTTTAATGATGTGGAACATTTTGCACTGTCTATTTTAAAAGATGAAAAGACAAAACAAGCGACAGCTACCGCCAGAGAATTTCAGGGTTATTTCCAGGAAATCATGATTGATGAGTATCAGGACAGCAATTATATTCAGGAAGAAATTTTAAGCAGTGTTTCCAAAGAGGGACAAGGTACGCACAATATGTTTATGGTGGGAGATGTCAAGCAGAGTATTTATAGCTTCCGACAGGCATGCCCAGAGATTTTTATGGACAAATACGAACGGTTTCATGGAAAGGAAGAGGGAAGTATTGCTATTGATTTACATCAGAATTTCCGAAGCCGCGAAGAAGTCCTATCCTTTACCAATGATGTATTTTACCAGTTGATGCATAAAGACATTGGTAATGTGGAATACGATGATTTGGCAGCACTTTATCCGGGGGCTTCCTATTATCCAAAGGCAGATAACGATACATTCCGGACAGAAATTCTCATTGCCAGCCGGAATCAGGAGGAGATGGAGGAAGCAGGAATCGAAGATAACATTTCCTTTGAAGCAAAGATGATTGCAGATAAAATACATCGTATGCAAGGGCATCAGCTTGTTACTGATAAGAAGACAGGAGAACTCCGTCCGATGCGTTATCGTGATGTTGTTATTTTGCTTCGTAGTCCGGGAGCAATGGCGGAAGATATGATTGCCGTACTCGAGGAAAACGGAATTCCTGCTTTTACAGAAAACAAGACAGGATATTACGATGCGATGGAGGTGCAGACGGTTTTAAATCTTTTGCGTATTATCGATAATCCAAGACAGGATATCCCTTTTGCAGCAGTGCTTCATTCTGCCATGTTTGCATTTTCAAGTGATGAGATTGCAAAAATTCGTATGACGGAAAAAAAGAGCTGTCTGCTAGAGGCGATGGAAGCTTACCGGGATGCGTATCCGATGGAGCAAAAAGTAGGAGATTTTCTGGATTTTTTGGCGGACATGCGTGCACTGGTGGCGGATACACCGATTCATGCATTTATGGAAATGCTTTTGCAAAAGACGGGATATCTGACGTATGTTACAGCTATGCCACGCGGGGAAAGCAGACGTGCGAACTTAGAGAAGTTAATCGATCAGGCTGTTATGTATGAGAATACCAGTTATAAAGGGCTGTTTCAGTTCATAAACTATATTGGACAGTTACAAAAATACGAAGTGAATGAGGGCGAAGCGCAATTAATCAGTGATCATGACGATGCAGTGGCAATTATGAGTATTCATAAGAGCAAGGGGTTGGAATTTCCGATTGTCTTTGTTTCCGGTATGGGGAAACAATTTAATACACAGGATCAAAAAGGACAAATGCTTTTGCATAAAGATATGGGAGTAGGTCTGGATCTGGTGGATTACGATGCCCAGACAAAGACAGTGCCTCTTTATAAACAAGTGGTGGCACGTGCGTTACACAGTGATGCCTGCGGAGAAGAGATGCGTGTCCTTTATGTGGCATTGACAAGGGCAAAGGAAAAGCTGATTTTAACAGCAACGCTGAACAAGGCAGAAGAAACGCTGGAAAAATGGCAGGAAAATCGAGGTGCGCTTACTTTTTCCGAGAGGGAGGAAGCGCAGGGATATCTGGAATGGATCATACGTGCCACGGCGGCAAAACGGGAGCTGTATCCGATTACGGTTGTGAAAGCTGAGGAAGTGATATTAGAAGAGGTTGCCGGGTTGATCGAAAAGCAGCAGAAGAAGGAAGCACTGTCTCTTTTGGCAGGACAGGCCAAAGCATCCTGGGTGGAAGCATTAGACGCACAGATGCAATATGTGTATCCGTATGAACAAAATGGCGTCTACAAGAATAAATACTCCGTATCTGAAATCAAACACCGACAGATGGAAAAAGCATTTGCAGATGATTTCAGCGAGCGCCCGGATTTCTTGCAGGAAAAAGCGGAGCCGATTGTCCCATCCTTTATTACAAAAACAGAGAAGGACGAAGTTTCGCGTGGGGCATTAAGAGGAACTGCAATGCACCGTTTCCTAGAATGTTTTGATTTTTCCAATTATGATAGTGAAAAAAATATGTATGAGCAGTTAGAGGCTATGCGTCAGTCAGGGCGGTTGCGGGAAGAACAGCGGGAACTGTTGCAGATGGATCGCATACACCGCTTTTTAGAGAGCAAACTTGCGAAACGTATGAAGACGGCTGCCAGGAAAAACCAGCTGTATGTGGAAAAACCATTTGTGATGAGTGTAACTCCAAAAGAGTTGTTTTTGGAGGAGAACGACAGCGAAGATACTGTTTTAGTCCAGGGAATCGTAGATGCGTTTTTTGTCGAGGAAGACGGTATTGTGCTTTTAGATTATAAGACAGACCGCGTGAAAGAGGCAGAGGAATTAACGAAGCGCTATCAGGCGCAGCTGCAGCTATATGCCAAGGCCTTACAGCGCACGATGGACTTGCCGGTAAAAGAAATATGGATCTATTCTTTTTATCTTGAGAAAATGATTGCATTGTGAGAGGGAAGTATTTATACTATACTTTGATTGTGATAGGACATAGAAACTGTGTCACAGGAAGAAGAATATGTTAATAGGAGGTTTTTTGAAATGAGCAGTTATGAATACGATGATGCTTGTATTCAGGCATTTCTTGAACAACAGTTGAAATTATTCCCTGAAGAAGTGGCAAATACACCGGAAGAAGCAGAGGCCTTTCTTGAGGACTGTATGGCGATGGTTTGCGATGACAAAGCGGAAGTGATCGAATATTTAGAAGATGAGATGGATATTGTAGGCATGGACGAAGAGGAGATTCTCGAGGCAGAAGAAGTGTTTGCCATTGGCGATGGACGATATCTTGTAGTAGAAGGATAGCGATATGAAACACAATAGGAATAAAATATCGGCATTATTGCTGCTTCTTTGTATGAGCATAGCTCTTTTATGCAGTGGATGTTCTATTGGAAACCGACAGGTTTATTTTGCATCAAAAAGTGGTAGACATACGGTATTTAAGATCGGTGAGATGGCATGTAGCAGAGAAGAGGCAAAAGTCTATCTTGCGAACTACAAGAATCTATATGGAAAGATTTATGATACAGATCTTTGGTCAGGGGATTATGATACCAAGACGATGGAAGAAAGTATCAAGGATGCTGTGCTGAGTCATTTGACAAAAGTGTATTCTTTGAATATGTATGCCAAGACAAAAGAGATTACACTGACAGAGGAAGAATATAGTAAGGTTTCAGATGCCGCTGAGGTGTATTACAAGTCTTTGAATCGTGCGGAACGAAAATATACAGGGGCTTCGAAAAAAGACATTGAAAAAATGTATGAACATTATGCGTTGGCAGAAAAAGTTTACCAGCAATTGATGAGTGGCGTAGACGAAAATGTCAGCGAGGATGAAGCACGTATTATGGAAGCAAATGTTATTTATGTAACAGATGCATCGTTAGCAAAAGACATTGCAACACAGCTGAAAAACGGAGCATCGTTCGACCGCTTAGCAAGCACCTATAGTGAAGCAGATACCATTCATGTGACATTTGGACGAAACACATATGATACTGCAGTAGAAGATGTTGTTTTCCAATTGGATAATGATGAAATTTCGGATATGATCGAAGCAAAAGATGGTTATTATTTCTTTGAGTGTGTGAATAAATACAACGAAGAATTATCAGAGCAGAACAAGGCAACCATCGTTAGCCAACGACAGGAAAACGCAATGGAAGATGTTACCTCTGCCATTGAGACAGAGTATTATTCTGATTTCAACCAGAAACTGTGGGACAAAATCACGATTGATCAGAACGAAAAAATTACGACGAATTCCTTTTTTACGACATTAGATGGTAAAATTGTCTTTTAATTGGATATTTTTAGAATAATGTGTATAATAATGATTGTAACTAATGTAAGAGTTATATAGAGGAAAAGGAGTGTTTGTTATGGCAGATACGAAAAAAGTTGATGTTAAGAAGATGGCAGAAGAAGCAAAAAAGGCCACCGAAACAGTAAAGGTTGCAGCTGGTAAGGCTGCATCATCGGTAAAGGCAACTGCAGAAAAGGCAAAGAAGCAGGCAGAAAACGCAGCTACTGAGACAAAGAAGCAGGCAGAGGTAGTAGCCGAAGAGACAAAGAATGCTACAGAAGCAGCGAAAAAGACAGTCAAAAAAGCTACAACAAAAAAGCCGGCAAAGAAAAAAGTAGAAATGACCCAGTCTGCGGTATTACAGTTTGGCGGAGAAGATTTCAAAATTGATGAAATCATTGCCAATGCGCAGGCAGCATTTAAGGCTGAAAACAAGAGAAAGACAATTACTGACATCAAGGTTTACATCAAGCCGGAAGAAAGAGCAGCATATTATGTAGTGACTTCCGGAGACAGCGAATATGCTGGTAAAATCGACTTATAATTCATACGGACATCTTTGGAATACAGAAGGACTGATACACGAATATCTCGTGCACAGTCCTTTTTTATGTGCTTATGCATTGGTAATGGCTTTTACTCCATTTTCAAAGAAATCGGCAAGTGTTTCGATGTCTTCTTTTTCAATCGGGGAAGTGCTGCTTGTTTTGTGCAAAGCAATAATGCCGTTGATGGTAAAAATCAGAAGAGTGTCGACCATATGATAACGCTCCGGGTGTAAGCCCTGTTCGATGGCTTTATTTTGCATAGCTTGTGACAGTTGTTCACTAAATGCCCGGTTATTGTTGCTAAAGGGTTGAATACTTTCACTTTTACAAATGGAGAGCGCATCATACATTTCCAAAAAGAATAACCGGGGATCATCAAAGAGTTTGGATAGGTAGTGCATATTAGACACCACCGCTTCGATAGCGTCATTGCGCAGTACATCCATCAAATCATAAATATCATGGTAATGTGCATAAAAAGTAGATTTGTTAATTTGTGCTTCTTTTACAATATCGGTAACGGTTATCTTTTCAATCGGTTTTTGGGATGCCATGGTAAGAAAAGCATCTGCAATTGCCTTTTTTGTCTTTTTTATACGAATATCCATAATTGTGCTGCTCCTTTTGGTTTTATATATAGGTTGGCTGGTACCTTGTTTTATCTGCAAATCATAAATACCCAACGAATCCAGGATAAAAAGTTGGCTAACCAACCTTTTTGGAGAGATTTGCTGATTGCTAGGTTCTGTAGCTACCTTTATAATAATAACCATAGGTTGGAAATGCAACTAGTAGTTGGGAAAATGGACAAAAGATATAAAAAGGAGAAGACATGAAGAATGAAGAAATGATGAAAAGTGGATCTGTATGGAAGGCAATTGCCAGCATGGCGATTCCATCTGCAGTCATTATGATTTTGATGATTTTTTACAATATCGCGGATATGTTTTTTATAGCCAGACTGGGAGATAATGCACAGGTTGCAGCAGTATCTGTCGTATCACCTGTATTTTCTATGGTATCTGCCGTTGCCATGATGCTGGGAAACGGAGGCTGTACGATGATTGCGAAAGCTTTTGGCGCAGGGGAAAAAGAGAAAGCAAAGACCTATTCAAGTCTTTGTCTCTGGACAGCTATTGTTTTAGCCATTGTCTTTATTACATTGGTTCTTATATTTGTCAATCCGTTACTAGTGTTTCTTGGCGCAAAAGGCGATGTCTTCACCTATGCAAAAAGATATATGGTACCGATTGTTCTGGGATCGCCGTTTATGATGGTATCTACTTCAGTAGCACTTTTGCTTCGTGCAGAAGGCTCTGTCATGGAAGGCTTTGTCGGAAATTTGATTGGAACAATTGTAAATTTAGTTTTAGACCCGGTTTTTATATTGGGATTTCATATGGGCGTACAGGGAGCAGCTATCGCTTCTGTTTTTGGTAATGTTCTTGCAGTATTTTATTATATCTATGTGATTCGAAAGAAGTCACAGACCATGTCATTTTCACTTGTTTACGCATCGAAGGATGTGCCTGCCATTGGACATATTTTGCTTTTGGGACTGCCAAATGCAATTGCAAGTATTTTATCCGGATTTGCGTCAACATTCAGCAATCAGATTTTGAGCACCTATGGAACCGCTGCACTTGCATCTATGGCAGCAGCAGGCAAGTGTACCATGATTACGACAACACTGGTCATGGCGGTTGGTATGGGATGTCAGGCGCTTATTTCCTATAATTATGGTGCACGCAATATACCGCGATTGAAGGAAGTGGTACGTAAATTATCTATCGTCGTATTTGGAATCAGTATGGTTACGGGAACCTTGTGTATGATTTTTAGAAAAGTGATTATGGCACAGTTTTTAACAACCGATGTCCTGGAATTGGGGCTACATATGGTGACGATACTTCTTTTGACAACACCGATTATTGGTATCGTGTATGTAGTGTCCGGATATTTTCAGGCAATTGACCGCCCGATGGAGTCGTTGATCGTGTCAATTCTGCGCCAGGGATTGGTGCTGATACCGGCGCTATATATCTGTAATCATTTTGCCGGATTAGACGGCGTGGTATGGGCTTATGTCATTGCAGATGTGGTAGCTGCGGTTGTAGCTGCCGTAGTGTATATCGCGCGCGGCAAAGTGGTCGCGGAAATATCACCATTATAAAAAAATAATTTGTCATATTGTGTTGCGAAAGAAATTACATCAGCGTATACTTTTTTCATAAAATAATATCTGGGGGTAAATGACGATGTATCAGGCAAATGAATCACGATATGACACTATGAAGTATCCACGCTGTGGCAACAGTGGTCTGCTGTTGCCGGAGGTTTCGTTGGGTTTCTGGCATAATTTTGGCGATACTGGTGTCTATGACAATATGCGACAAATGGTTTTTACGGCATTTGATCATGGTATCACACATTTTGATCTGGCAAATAATTATGGACCAGCATATGGGAGCGCAGAAGCAAATCTTGGTAAACTATTAAAAGAAAATTTCACGGCATATCGCGATGAACTGATCATCAGCACAAAAGCCGGATATGATATGTGGAAAGGTCCGTATGGTAATTGGGGAAGCCGCAAATATCTTTTGGCCAGTCTGGATCAGAGCTTAGAGAGACTAGGACTGGAATACGTTGATATTTTTTACCACCACCGTATGGATCCAGATACACCATTGGAAGAAACCATGGGTGCGTTGGATCAGGCGGTAAAAAGCGGGAAAGCACTTTATGCAGGCATTTCTAATTATGATGGAAAGACCATGAAGCGTGCCGCAGCAATCCTCAGGGAATTGCATTGTCCGTTTGTGATCAACCAGAACCGGTATTCTATTTTCGACCGTACCATTGAAAAAAATGGATTGAAACAGGCAGCGGTGGAAGAGAAAAAGGGTATCATTGCATTCAGCCCCCTGGCACAGGGAATGCTGACTGACCGGTATCTGCATGGAATTCCAAAGGATAGCCGTATGCTTACGGATGGTCGTTTCCTGAAAAAGGAGCAATTGACGGAAACAAAGCTGCAGCAGATACAGGCATTAAATGCGATTGCAGAACAGCGCGGCGAAAGTCTGGCACAGATGGCACTTAAGTGGGTGTTAAAAGATGATGTTGTGACAAGTGTGCTGATTGGAGCATCGAAGCCGGAACAGATTCTAGATAATATTAAGGTAATAGACAGCGCTGATTTTTCAGAAGAAGAACTACAAAAAATAGATGAAATTGTGAATTTATAGGAAAATAAAAGTTTGTTAGCACTCATTTTGGATGAGTGCTAATTTTATATTGACTTTTGCATTTCGCTGTCTTATTATATTCTCTAGAACGTAACTGGTGGAGACACCAGCGCTATTTTATAGAATAAAGGAGTGACAGAAATGGAAAACAAACGCGGAAGTTTATCAATTACAAGTGAAAATATTTTTCCTGTTATTAAGAAGTGGTTATATTCAGATCATGATATTTTTTACAGAGAGCTGATTTCAAATGGCTGTGACGCCATTACTAAATTGAAGAAGCTGGATATGATGGGAGAATATGAGCTCCCTGCTGACTATAAGGCAAAGATTCAGGTGATTGTCAGCCCGGAAGACAAGACACTTACGTTTATTGACAATGGACTTGGAATGACGGCTGAGGAAGTGGAAGAATACATCAATCAGATTGCTTTTTCCGGTGCTACAGATTTCTTAGAGAAATACAAAGATAAAGCAAGTGAAGAGCAGATCATTGGTCACTTTGGCCTTGGATTTTACTCTGCATTTATGGTTGCGGACGAAGTACATATTGATACATTGTCTTATAAAAAAGATGCAAAGCCAGTACATTGGGAATGTGATGGTGGTACAGAATTTGCTATGGGCGATGGAGATAAGACGGATGTCGGTACCAAAATCACACTGTTTTTGAATGAAGATTGCCTGGAATTTGCCAATGAATACCGCGCAAGAGAAGTGATTGAAAAGTACTGTTCTTTCATGCCAACAGAGATTTATCTTTCTAAGAAGGATGCTCCGGAAGAGTATGAGACGATTGCTGTAGCAGACAAGCGCGATACAGATACCGTTATTGAAGAAATCCATACCGATGCAAAGATGGAAGAACAGGAAAAAGAAGATGGAACAAAAGAAATGGTGGAAGTAGAACCAGCCAAGGATGAGCTTAAGATTGTGAAGCGTCCGGTTCCATTAAATGACATCCATCCACTTTGGACAAAGAATCCAAGTGAATGTACCGATGATGATTACATTGCGTTTTATCGTAAAGTATTTATGGATTACAAAGAGCCATTGTTCTGGATTCATTTGAACATGGATTATCCATTCAACTTGAAAGGTATTTTGTACTTCCCTAAGATTAATACAGAATATGATTCTATTGAAGGAACTATCAAGTTATATAACAATCAGGTATTTATTGCAGATAATATTAAGGAAGTGATTCCGGAATTCTTAATGCTCTTAAAGGGTGTAATCGATTGTCCGGATCTTCCACTGAATGTATCTCGTTCTGCTTTGCAAAATGATGGTTTTGTAACAAAGATTTCTGAGTACATTACAAAGAAAGTGGCAGACAAGCTCATTGGTATGTGCAAGACAGATAAAGAAAGCTATGAGAAATATTGGGATGATATCAGCCCATTTATCAAGTTTGGCTGCTTAAAGGACAACAAGTTCTGTGATAAGATGAATGATTATATCTTATTTAAAGACATTGATGGTAAGTACACAACACTTCCAGAACTTCTTGTGGCAGAAGAAAAGGCAACCGATGAAAATGGTGAGACTGTTGATGTAGAAGAAGTAAAGGATGATGCAGCAGAAGATGGTGATACAGAAGATAAGAGAAAGACTATTTTCTATGTGACAGACATGCAGCAGCAGAGCCAGTACATCAATCTGTTCCGCGAGCAGGGTATGAATGCAGTCATCTTAGACCATACGATTGATAATTCCTTCATCACACAGTTAGAGCAGCGTAATCAGAATTATAAGTTCTTACGTATTGATGCGGATCTGACAGAGAATCTTGTGGAAGAGACTTCTGAAGAAGATCTCAAAGCTGCACAGGATGCACTTTCAGCACTATTTAAGAAAGCCTGCGGTAAGGATAATCTGACAGTCAAAGTTGAAAAATTCAAGAATAAAGATATTTCATCTATGCTTACAGTTTCGGAAGAGAGCAGACGTATGCAGGAAATGATGAAGATGTACAACATGTATGGTATGGATCCATCTATGTTTGGCGGTGATGAAACACTTGTACTTAATGTGGATAATGATCTTGTAAAATATATGTTTGAGCATGCAGATGGTGAAAATGTAGAATTGTTTGCACAGCAATTATACGATCTGGCATGTCTTGCAAATAAGCCACTTGCACCGGAAGCAATGACAGCATTTGTTGCTCGCAGCAATAAAATCATGATGCTTTTAGCACAGGAATAATATAGAATCGCATATGCGTTTTATGAGTCTGTAAAAGTTTACAAAAGACCTCTTATGGTATATTATTAACCGTAAGAGGCTTTTTGTGTATTAGGGGGAAATGGATATGCATTTTGACAAGCAGACGAAAATGGCATCTGATTTTATCATGAACCAATTTCAAAATGGGCTGATGATTTTACATCATGTGCAAGACAATATATATGAGACCAGTTTTTTTAATGATGCATTGGCAAATATGCTTGGATATGAGAAGAAAGAGATGGAACAGCTGCTGGCAGAGAGTGGACTGAATATCGTCTATCAGGCGGATCGTCTGATGGCATATCATGCCATCTGTGACGAACGTGAGGAGACAACATTTGATGCGACATATCGCCTCTTAACAAAGGAACAAAAAGCATTGTGGGTTTTAGCCCAGTATAACGTGACAGAACAAGAGGATGGCGATACGTATGTTTTTGTATCAATGACAAATATCCATATCTATATTGAAGCAAGAAACCGGGTGGGGATGTCGGAGAGCGGATGGGAGGAGATTGTTAATTCCACGCCGACGGGGTTACTTATTTTTTCCATCCAGGATGGAAAGACATCCGTGCTTGCAGTAAATGATCGGATGGTTGATTTTTCCAATGCAATAGGCAAAGAACTGGATGGCAGGAAGCGTAACTGGGAAAAAGAAGAATTGATGCTTCTATTCCAACAGGATCTTTATGTATTTTGTGAGAATAAGGACAAGCATTTACTGGCACAGATGATAGAGGAAAGCAAGATACAGAAAACAGCAAGTTGTACATTTCGCATGCGGGGGTCTGTTGATATTAGAGAAATCTGGGTTTATTGCGCCTGCTGTTCGAAACAGATGGAAGATGGCGGAAGAACGTATTATGTTTCATTTCAGGATGTAACGAAAGATGAAATTCGAAAAAGAGAATTACAGGAAAGTCACAAAATTCTTTTGGATATGAGTATGTATGACCCGCTCACAGGGGTGAAGAGCAGAAATGCATACAATGCATATATTGAGGAATGTAAGAAACACCGAATTTTTGATGTGGGCATGGCATTTGCAGATATCAATGGACTCAAAAATATCAATGATACCATGGGACATTTACAAGGAGATCAGTTGATTGCATCCTTTGCTGAGATTTTAAAGGATGAATTTGACCGGGATTCTGTATTCCGCATCAGTGGAGATGAATTTGTTGTAATCGTTCCGAAAATTGATCGAGATTTATTTTTTGAAAAAATTGGACATGTATCCGATATGGTGCATATGAGAGACGATATGGCGAGCATTGGTTATATCTGGAAAGATAATGTATCGGATATCCGGCGTCGCGCAAACCAGGCGGAACAGCTGATGTATTTAGAGAAAAAGCGTTATTATGAGGAGAGTCGGACACTTGTTTCAAAACATCGTTCAAAGATGCTTGGAACGCTGCTTCAGGATTTGGATGATGGGCGTTATGAGATGTATCTGCAGCCGAAAGCGTATATAGATAATCAGCGTGTGGTGGCTGCGGAAGCACTGGTGCGAAAACGTGGACCACAAGGCGAAATTGTAGCACCATATGAGTTTGTGCCACAGCTCGAAGAACAAAAACTGATTTCTTTTATAGATTTCTTTATGTTGGAGCAAACCTGTGAATGTTTGCAGTATGTTCAAAATCATACGAAACAAGAGTGTTGCGTCTCTGTGAACATGTCGCGTGTAACGTTAGCTGAAAAAGATTTCGCTACGCGCGTTGCAGAAATTTCCAACAAATATCAGTTTGACCATTCGCATCTGGAATTTGAAATCACAGAGTCAAATGAGACAATTGATAATATGCGCATGGAGGAAGATGTAAGAAGCCTGAAAGAAATGGGCTTTTGCGTTTCTTTGGATGATGTGGGGACGGAATATTCTTCCTTCCCGATGCTTACCTTAGAGGGATTGGATACGGTAAAATTAGATCGATCCTTTATCCTTAGAATGAAACAGCCAAAGGTAAACAAGTTGATTAGTTATATCATTGATATGTGTCATGCGATGGGACTGAAGGTAATCGCGGAAGGGGTAGAGACAGATCAGGAACGACTGGCTCTTATGTATAAAAAATGTGATATGTATCAGGGATATTTGTTGTCGAAACCAATACCTGCAAAAGAATTTTATGAGAAATATATAAAAGAATAAAAGAATGGCCGCAAGGATGCTGAGGCTTCATACCTCACGCATGCCTGCGGCTGTTTTTTATTTTTTAAGATTTTTGTGTGCTGTAGAAAGCATAAGTTTAATACGGTTGAGCTGATTTACCTCTGATGCACCCGGATCATAGTCGATGGCAACAATGTTTGCCTTCGGGTATTCGTGACGCAATTCTTTGATCACACCTTTTCCTACAATGTGGTTTGGCAGGCAGGCAAATGGCTGTGCACAGATGATGTTTGGAACATCTTGATGCATCAGCTCTAACATCTCACCTGTTAAGAACCAGCCTTCCCCTGTCTGGTTACCGATGGAAACAATGGATGCTGCATTCTTGGCGGTATCTTCAATATAACAGGTTGGCTCAAAATGCTTACTTTTTGCCAGTTCATCTCTGGCATCTTTTCGCATCCATTCAAAGAAACGGATGAGCATTTTATTCATGCGTGCTGTCTTTTTGGATTCGCCTAAATACTCTGCTTTGTAGACCTGATTGTAGCAGCAGTAGAGCAGGAAATCTGTTAAGTCCGGAACAACAGCTTCGGCGCCTTCTGCTTCAAGTAGTGCGACGACATCATTGTTGGCTGCCGGGTGGTACTTTACAAGAATTTCGCCGACAACACCAACACGTGGTTTCTTTTCATCGGTGATTGGTAACTGGTCAAAATCACGTATGATTTCACGACACATTTGTCTGTATTTGCGATGTGATAAAAAGCCATCCTGTGTTACAAAGGAAATGACACGTTTTTTCCACTTTTCATGCAAAGCATTCGCAGAGCCCGGTTCTACTTCATAAGGTCGCATACGATAGAGACAGCGCATGAAAATATCACCAAATGCAAGGGCATAGAGACCATGCTGGATCAAAGCCGGTGTGATTTTAAAGCCCGGATTCTTTTCGAGTCCGACCATGTTGATGGATATAACCGGCACATCCGGATAACCGGCTTTTGCAAGCGCACGGCGAATAAAAGCAATATAATTTGTTGCACGGCAGCCACCACCGGTCTGTGATATCAGAACAGCTGTCTTAGTCATATCATATTCACCGGAAGCAATAGCAGCCATGATCTGTCCGACAACAATCAAAGATGGATAGCAGGCATCGTTGTTGACATATTTTAGACCAACATCAACGCATTCCCTTGCCGAAATTTTAGGGATGGATAAATGGTAGCCTGCAGCAACAAATGCTGGTTCCAAAAGCTCAAAATGGATCGGTGACATTTGTGGGCAAATAATCGTGTAATCTTTGTGCATCTCTTCGGTAAAGATAATGCGTTCAAAGTTTGCCGGTTTTATGGTGCGCATTTCATGTTTCTTTTCTCTAACGCGGATGGCAGAGAGAAGAGAGCGAATGCGGATGCGGGCAGCTCCCAAGTTATTTACCTCATCAATCTTGAGACAGGTATAGATTTTTCCGGAGCCAGTTAAGATGTCACTGACCATATCCGTTGTTACGGCATCGACACCACAACCAAAGGAGTTGAGCTGGATCATATCCAGGTCATCTCTCGTCTTTACAAAGTTTGCGGCAGCATAGAGTCTGGAATGATACATCCACTGATCCATAACAAGGAGCGGACGCTCTAAGTTGCCTAAATGAGAGACAGAATCTTCTGTTAGGACACAAATACCGTACGAATTGATGAGTTCCGGTATACCATGGTTGATCTCAGGATCCACATGGTATGGACGACCGGCAAGAACAATGCCTCGTCTTCCGGTTTCTTCCATATATTTTAATACCTCTTCACCTTTTTGCATCATCTCAAGGCGTGTCACTTCCTGTTCTTTCCAGGCATCGGTTACTGCTTCGCGTACTTCGGATTCCGGAATATCAAATTCGTCTTTGAAACATTTTACCAGTGTCAGACTTGCTTTTTCTTCACTTCCGAAAGACATGAATGGATTGATAAAGCGTACCTGACCGGAAGTGATTTCGTCGACGTTATTCTTAATGTTTTCAGAATAAGAAGTGACAATCGGGCAGTTGTAATGATTTCCAGCATCCGGGAATTCATTTCTTTCATAGAAGAGTGCCGGATAGAAGATGAAATCGACGTTACCTTCGTCAATCAGCCACTGAATGTGTCCGTGCGTTAGTTTGGCTGGATAGCACTCAGATTCACTTGGAATCGATTCGATACCCATCTCATAAATCTTACGGGAAGAAGATGGTGAAAGAACAACGGAGAATCCAAGCTTTTTAAAGAAGGTAGCCCAGAAGGGGTAGTTCTCATACATATTTAAAACTCTTGGAAGACCGACCGTTCCACGTGTGGCTTCTTCTCTTTTGAGTGGTTCATAAGCAAAAATACGTTTATTTTTATATTCAAATAGATTCGGGATGTTTTCTTTGTTCTTTTCTTTTCCAAGTCCTTTTTCACAACGGTTACCGGTAATATAATTACGATTTCCTGAAAACCGGTTAATGGTAAGCAGACAGTGGTTGGTACATCCCTGGCAGCGTGTCAGCTTGGTAGAATAAGTCAGGTCATTGATCTGGTCAATGGTTAACATGGTGGTTTGATAGCCTTCTTCATGACGCTCTCTGGCAATCAAAGCACAACCAAAAGCACCCATGATACCGGCAATATCCGGTCGGACTGCTTCACAGCCAGAAATACGTTCAAAGCTGCGAAGAACGGCATCATTATAGAACGTACCACCTTGTACGACAACATGTTCTCCGAGTTCTTTTGGATCAGATAATTTGATTACTTTAAACAGTGCATTTTTTATGACAGAATAAGCCAGACCAGCAGAAATATCTGCAACGGTAGCACCTTCTTTTTGAGCCTGTTTTACCTTGGAATTCATAAATACGGTACAACGTGTTCCAAGATCAATTGGATTTTTGGCAAACAGAGCCTCTTTGGCAAAATCAGAAACGCTAAAGTTTAATGATTTTGCAAATGTTTCAATAAAGGAACCGCAGCCGGAAGAACATGCTTCATTCAGCTGTACACTGTCCACCGTCTGGTTCTTGATTTTAATGCATTTCATATCCTGACCGCCGATGTCAAGAATACAGTCTACTTCCGGGTTAAAGAACGCAGCAGCATAGTAATGGGCAACGGTTTCCACTTCGCCTTCATCAAGCATGAGGGCGGATTTTAAAAGTGCTTCACCATAACCGGTTGAGCAGGAGTGTACAATATGTGCATCTTCTGGCAGTTTGCTGTAAATATCTTTAATGGCACCAATAGCAGTAGCCAGTGGACTGCCATTGTTATTGCTGTAAAAGGAGTAGAGCAAGGAACCATCCTCGTCAACTAAGGCAATTTTTGTTGTTGTGGAACCTGCGTCGATACCGAGGTAGCAATTGCCGTGATAGGTGCTGAGATCAGCGGTGCGTACATGGTTGTTGCCATGACGTTTGATAAAGGCATCATATTCTTCTTCCGATGCAAAGAGTGGCTCCATACGGGCTACTTCAAATTCCATATGAATATTGGACGATAACTTTGCCATAATATCTGTGATGGCAAAAGATTTCTCTTCCTTATAATTTAAGGCAGAACCAATGGCTGCAAACAGGTGAGAATTTTCTGGTGTGATGGCATGGTCATCATCTAAATTTAAGGTGCGGATAAATGTGTGTTTTAACTGATCCAGGAAATGAAGAGGTCCGCCAAGAAATGCCACGTGACCACGGATTGGTTTGCCACAGGCAAGACCGGAGATGGTCTGGTTTACAACGGCCTGAAAAATGGAGGCAGATAAGTCTTCTTTCGTAGCACCTTCGTTAATCAGAGGCTGGATGTCTGTCTTGGCAAATACACCACAACGAGCGGCTATCGGATAAATCGCCTTATAGTTTTTTGCATATTCATTTAATCCGGAAGCGTCTGTCTGAATCAGAGAGGCCATCTGGTCGATAAAAGAACCGGTACCACCGGCGCAGATACCATTCATACGCTGCTCCACGTTTCCGTTTTCAAAATAAATAATTTTGGCATCTTCCCCACCAAGCTCAATTGCGACATCTGTCTGTGGTGCGTAGTGCGTCAATGCTGTAGAAACGGCAATAACTTCCTGTACAAAATCGATGTCAAGATGTTTGGCCAAGGTAAGACCGCCAGAACCGGTAATCATAGGAGATACCATAATCTCGCCTGTCGTATCAAAAGCCTTATGTAACAGATTACTCAATGTTTCCTGAATATTGGCAAAATGGCGTTCGTAGTCGGAGAAGATTAAGTGATCCTGCTCGTCGAGAATCGCAATTTTTACCGTGGTAGAACCGATGTCAATTCCTAGTTTGTATAATTTTTGATTCATTACAAAATGTGTCCTTTCTAAATACTTATATGTTAACAGTTTTCGTGAAATCCCATGGATTTCATATGTGTTATTTCCTTATATAAAGAAATAAAAAACAAACAGATCTATTATACGACAGAATTTGCTAAAAAACAAGAAAGCGATTCGTTGACAAAAAGTTATAAGCAACCTATAATTATAATAATTATGCAATAGTGTCGGAAACGATGTTTCTGATAACGATGTAAACGATGAAGGAGATTATTTTATGTTAAATAAATTAGAACGTGCTCTGGGCAAATATGCTATCCCAAATCTGATGCGTTATCTGATAGGTGGCTATGTACTGGGGTATTTTTTGATGTTGGGAAGCCGGATCACAAATGTAAATTTTCTGTCGTATATGACATTGGAACCATATTATATTATCCATAAGTTTCAAATCTGGCGTATCTTCACCTGGATCATGATTCCGGAAACAACGAATCTGTTATTTTTTGCTATTATGCTCATGTTGTATTATCAGTTGGGAACTGCGCTGGAAAATGCATGGGGGACATTTCGCTATAATGCCTACATTCTTGGCGGAATGCTTGCAACATTGATTGGTGCTTTTGTGTTGTACTTTATCTATGGAGCAATTTCCGGTGGTCCGGTTGCAGGTGTTGGCGGATATTTTAGCATGCAATATGTCAATTTGTCTATTTTCCTGGCTTTTGCGGTATGTTTTCCGGATATGGAAGTGTTGTTATACTTTATTATTCCAATTAAGATGAAATGGATGGCAGTCGTTTATGCGGTTATGATCGCCATCAATCTGGTGGGCGCATCCTGGTCAGGTCGTGTGGCTATTATCTGTTCTTTATTGAACTTTTTGATTTTTTATCTGTCTTCGCGCAATTACAGACGTGTGGATCCTCGAGAAATTCACAGGAAGAAAGAATACAAACGTAAAGTTAATGCCGGGACAAGGGCACAGACAGATCGAAACGGAGCACCGATTGCACGTCATAAATGTGCCGTATGTGGCAGAACAGATTTGACAAATCCGGAATTAGAATTCCGTTTTTGCTCGAAGTGCAATGGCAATTATGAATATTGTCAGGATCATTTGTTTACACACAAACACGTGTTATAAAAATAAAAAGTACCGATAGCGGTGCACATATTAAGAATGATAAGTGGAGCATTCCACAGATGGAAAGGAATATATGCATGGAAAATGAAAAGGAAGTAGTATCAAAGAATTTTATTGAGATGGAGATTGAGAAAGATCTGGCAGAAGGCGTGTACGACACGGTATGTACACGTTTCCCACCGGAACCAAATGGTTATTTACATATTGGTCATGCAAAATCTATTTTGCTCAACTATGGATTGGCAAAAAAATACAATGGGGAATTCCATATGCGTTTTGATGATACCAATCCAACAAAGGAACGTGAAGAATTCGTAGAGTCGATCAAAGCAGATATTCAGTGGCTAGGAGCAGATTGGGGCGATCATTTATATTTTGCATCTAATTATTTCGATCAGATGTACGATGCAGCCGTGACTTTGATTAAAAAGGGAAAAGCATACTGCTCTGATTTAAATGCGGAACAGATTCGTGAGTATCGTGGTACGTTGACAGAACCAGGTAAGGAAGACCCGAATGCAGGTCACAGCATAGAAGAAAACTTAAAGATTTTCGAAGATATGAAAGAGGGTAAATACGAGGACGGAACGATGGTTCTTCGTGCCAAAATTGATATGAGTTCACCAAATATCAATATGAGAGACCCGATTTTATATCGTGTAGCGCATATGCATCATCATAATACAGGAGATAAGTGGTGTATTTATCCGATGTATGATTTTGCACATCCAATCGAGGATGCAATCGAAGGGATTACCCATTCTATTTGTACATTAGAGTTTGAAGACCACAGACCATTGTATGATTGGGTTGTTCGTGAAGTTGGATTTGAGCGACCACCACGCCAGATTGAATTTGCCAAGATGTACCTTACAAACGTAGTGACAGGTAAGCGTTACATTAAGCGATTGGTAGAAGAAAATATTGTTGATGGCTGGGATGATCCGCGTCTTGTTTCTATCGCAGCACTTCGACGCAGAGGTTTTACACCGGAATCCATTGCAAAGTTTGTGGAACTTTGTGGTGTGTCTA
The DNA here is from genome assembly GCA_900546435.1 of uncultured Pseudobutyrivibrio sp. Taxonomy (GTDB): domain Bacteria; phylum Bacillota; class Clostridia; order Lachnospirales; family Lachnospiraceae; genus Pararoseburia. The sequence continues at coordinate 218,644 of URCQ01000001.1, forward strand.
AGAGTAATTCATCTGTAGATTATGCGATGCTTGAGTATTGTATCCGTGAGGATTTAAAGACAAAGAAGAGCCGTGTAATGGCAGTATTGGATCCAATCAAGGTAGTGATAGATAATTATCCGGAAGGTCAGGTGGAATATCTGGATGTACCAAACAATCTGGAAAATCCAGAACTTGGTATGCGTCAGGTCCCATTTTCAAGAGAAATCTATATTGACCGTGACGACTTTATGGAAGAACCACCGCGTAAGTATTTCCGTATGTTCCCAGGAAATGAAGTGCGCCTGATGAATGCTTATTTTGTAACATGTAATCGTTTTGAAAAAGATGCAGAGGGAAATATTACAGAAATTCATTGTACCTATGATCCGGATTCCAGAGGTGGTAACAGTCCGGACGGAAGAAAAGTAAAAGGAACGATTCATTGGGTATCCTGTGAGACAGCAGTTCCGGCAACAATCCGTCTTTACGAGAATATTGTGGATGAAGAGGCAGGCGTATACAATGAAGATGGCAGTCTGAACCTGAATCCAAATTCACTTACGGTGTTAGAACATTGTTATGTAGAACCATCCATTGCAGATGCAAAAGCGTATGACAGTTTCCAGTTTGTACGTCAGGGATTTTTCTGTGTAGATGCAAAAGATTCATCAGAAGAACATTTGGTGTTTAATCGCATTGTATCTTTGAAGAGTTCTTATAAATTGCCAACAGCATAGATTACTTATGATAAGAGGGTGAGAATCGATGAATTTATTATCAGGATTAGAAAAATTTGGATTGAAAGGTGACGGGGAACTCAATATTTTAAATGATGGAACGGACACTAGGAAACGACAGGAAACCATAACAAAACAGGAACCTGTAGAACTTACGGAAAAGGACTTCCTTTTGGATCGTAAGGTGAAATGTCCGATTTGCGATAAAGAATTTGTGGTTAAGACAGTGAAAAGTTCAAAGATGAAACGATTAGAGCCGGATGCGGATTTACGTCCAAACCACGAATATGTCGACACTTTAAAATATGGTGTATGTGCATGCCCAAGCTGCGGCTATGCGGCTATGCGTCGTAACTTTGACCATTTATCTGCAACGCAGCGCAAGTGGATCAGAGAGCAGATTTCTGCCAATTTTAAGCCGGTAGAAGAGCCAAAGATGGAAACATATACATATGACTATGCAGTTGAAAAGTATAAGCTTGCACTTGTATCTGCTATGGCAAAAAAGGCGAAGCTGAGTGAAAAAGCATATATTTGTCTGAATATTGCATGGCTGCGTCGTGCAGAGATGAAGACGATTCCAAATGACACACCGGCCAATAAGAAAAGACTGGAAAATTGTCAGAAAGAATACGAGGGATTCTATCGTCAGGCATATGATGGTTTTATTAAGGTGACGAGTACAGAAATGCCACCTTACAATGGCATGGATGCAAATACGGTTGATTATATTTTGGCAAATATGGCAGTGCATTATAAGGATTATGATGTGGCATCCAAATTAATCAGTCGTCTCATTACATCTGCAGCGACACCGAGACGTATGAAAGACAAATGTCTCGAATTAAAAGAGCAGGTTGTAGCAGAGTTGAAAGCAAATGTAAATTAGCATAAAACCGGGCAGAACTTTTCTGTCCGGTTTGGAAGTTAAGAGGGGAAATGGAACAACAAATTCGTTTTTACAAAGGGTTAGCAAAACAATATCCAAACGTCGCATCTGCAGCAACAGAAATCATCAATTTACAGGCAATTTTGAATTTACCAAAAGGAACCGAACATTTCATTACAGATGTGCATGGGGAATATTTGCAGTTTCGTCATATTTTAAGAAATGCTTCTGGAGCGATCCGTCGGAAAATTGATGACGTGTTTGGACCGGCACTTCGCATGGAAGAAAAAAAAGAACTTGCAGCGCTGATTTATTATCCAAGAGAAAAGCTGGATCAGGTCGAGGCAAGAGAAAGAGATATCGAGGAATGGTATCAGGTGACAATCCACCGTATGATTCTTTTGTGCCGCAGTGCAGCTTCTAAGTATACAAGATCTAAGGTACGCAAGGCAATGCCACCGGATTTTGCCTATGTCATAGAGGAATTGATGAGCGGTCGCCCAAATGAGGCAGATCAGGAAGCTTACTACAATGAAATCATTCATTCGGTGATAACAACAGGCAGAGCAAGGGAGATGATTGTAGCCTGCGCGGATCTGATCCGTCGCCTTGTCGTAGATCATTTACATGTGGTGGGTGATATCTATGACAGAGGTCCAAGTCCGCATTTGATTATGGAGGCGCTGACCAACCATCATTCAGTGGATATTCAATGGGGCAATCATGATATTTTATGGATGGGAGCAGCAGCAGGAAGCAGACCATGTATTTGTAATGTCATTCGTATTGCGGCGCGTTATGGAAATCTTTCGACGTTGGAAGAGGGATATGGAATTAACTTACTGCCACTTGCCAAATTAGCTATGGAATATTATGGAGATGATCCATGCCTTTGTTTCCGTGAGCAGAGTTCATACCAGCAGTTGGATGTGAAAAAACATTTGACACTCGATACCAGTCTGGAAGAAAAAATGCACAAAGCCATCACCATTATGCAGTTTAAGATAGAAGGGCAGATGATACTGTCGCATCCAGACTTTGGTATGGAAGACCGCCTGCTCTTAGACAAAATTGATAAAGAACAGGGATGTGTGACAATTGATGGTGTTACGTATCCAATGAAAGATAGCAATTTCCCAACCCTGGATCCGGCGAATCCATATGAACTGACGGCGCAGGAGCAGGAAGTGATTGATCAGATTCAGCAATCGTTTATACACTGTGAGAAATTACAACAGCATATTCAGTTTATGTATTCCCATGGTAGTTTGTATAAGGTTTATAATGGAAATTTGCTTTATCATGGTTGTATTCCGTTGACGAAGGAAGGAGACTTTCTTCCGGTACAGATTTTTGGAAAAACCTATAGTGGAAGAGCTTTGTATGATGTTTTAGATACCTATGCCAGAAAGGGCTATTATGCCACCGATAATCGCGAAAAAATTCGTGGTCAGGCAATTCTTTGGTATTTATGGGAGAATCCAAACTCTCCTGTATTTGGGAAAGAAAAAATGGCAACATTTGAGCGGTATTTTGTGGCAGAAAAGGCACTTCATATAGAGCCAAAGAATCCGTATTATCATATGTTGAACGAAGAAAAAATGGCAGATGCTGTTCTAAAGGAATTTGGTTTGTCAGGCGCAGACGCACACATTATCAATGGCCATATTCCGGTGGAGGCAAAGGCTGGAGAATCCCCTGTGAAATGTAATGGGAAGTTACTGATTATTGATGGTGGATTATCTAAAGCTTATCAGCCGAAAACCGGAATCGCAGGATATACGCTGATTTACAATTCGTATGGATTGGTTTTAGCAGCGCACGAGCCGTTTACCTCTGTAGCAAAAGCTGTGGAGCAGGGAAGCGATATTCATTCGGATCGCATCCTTGTGCAGCAGGTGTTGACGAGAAAGCGGGTTGCAGATACGGATATTGGACGGGAATTAAAAGAAAATGTGGCAGATTTGCAAGGCCTTTTGGAGGCATATCGCACAGGTTTGATATCAGAAGTAAGAAGATAAAAATAATAGCGTATCAAAAGGACGTCCCTATGTACGAGTCTCACAAGCATTGCTTTGAGGGAAAATACATAGGACGTCCTTTTATGATTTACGCATCGTATGATTTACTTTGTATTATTTTTCTCTAATTCCTGCATTTTCATGGCACGAACTTTCAGTGGTAAGCCAAAGAGTGTGATAAAGCCTTCAGCATCGTGATGATCGTAGAGATCTCCGGTTGTGAAGCTTGCAAGGGATTCACTGTAGAGTGAGTAAGGAGAGGTGGTGCCAGCTTTGATGATATTGCCTTTATAGAGCTGGAATTTTACTTCACCTGTCACATATTCCTGTGTTGAGGTAACAAATGCCTGGATTGCTTCACGAAGAGGTGTAAACCATTTTCCTTCATAAACGACCTGCGCCAATTTGTTACCCATATCTTTTTTGACTTCCATTGTGGCACGATCAAGTACGAGTTCTTCTAACTGGGCATGCGCTTCCATTAAAATCGTTCCACCTGGCGTTTCATAAACACCGCGGCTCTTCATTCCAACGACACGGTTTTCTACAATATCTACGATACCAATGCCATGTTTTCCACCCAGGCGATTCAATTCACGGATAATATCGGAAACCTTCATTTTTTTGCCATTGACAGAGGTTGGAATACCTTTTTCAAATGTCATGGTAACATATTCGCCCTGATCCGGTGCTTTTTGTGGGGTGACACCAAGAACTAACATGTGGTCGTAATTTGGTTCAAGTGATGGATCTTCCAATTCCAGTCCTTCGTGGCTGATGTGCCATAAGTTACGGTCACGGCTGTAAGACTGGTCTGTCGAAAATGGAAGATCAATGCCATGTGCCTTGCAATAGGCAATTTCGGATTCGCGGGAATCCATCTTCCATTTGTCATCGCGCCAAGGGGCAATGACTTTGATGTCCGGTGCTAATGCTTTGATACCAAGTTCGAAACGAATCTGGTCATTTCCCTTTCCGGTGGCACCATGACAGATAGCAACCGCACCCTCTTTGCGGGCAACTTCAACTAATTTTTTGGCAATGCCCGGACGAGCCATAGAAGTACCAAGCAAATATTTGTTTTCATAGATGGCGCCGGCCTGTACACAAGGCATAATATAATCATCACAGAATTCATCAGTAATATCTTCGATGTATAATTTGGATGCACCGGATAATCTGGCACGTTCATCCAAACCGTCAAGTTCTTCTCCCTGACCGCAATCGATACAACAACATACGACATCGTATCCGTAATTCTCTTTGAGCCATGGAATAATAGCTGTGGTGTCAAGTCCGCCTGAGTAGGCTAATACTACTTTTTCTTTCATTGTGAAATCCTCCTTATGTTTAGGCACAATCGGTGCTTTTTTTCTAAAAGTGATGCGTGATGCGCATCTGGTATAAAGTAAATATACAACATGTTAAAAAACAGTGCAAGTGGAAATTTATACATTTGATAAGAATAAATAAACGAATAAAAAATACAAATATGATTACAACAACGAAAAAACATGATAATAATATGAATAAATATACACAAAAAATTAAAAAAATTGCAATTTCCTCTTTACGAAATAAACATATTGTACTAAGATGAAAAAAATCAATATAACAGAAAAGAGGTCGCGAAATGATAAAAGCTGGAATAATTGGAGCAACTGGCTATGCAGGGGGCGAATTGGTACGTCTCTTATTAGGGCATAAAGAAGTAGAAATTGCATGGTATGGTTCACGTTCCTATGTGGACGAAAAATATGCACATGTATATCGGAATATGTTTAAACTGGTGGACGCGACATGTCTTGATGATCACTTGCAGGAATTAGCAAGCCAGGTGGATGTGATTTTTACGGCAACGCCACAGGGATATCTGGCATCTGTTTTAACAGAAGAGATCTTGCGTCAGGTTAAGATTATAGATTTGAGTGCGGATTATCGAATCAAAGATGTTGCGACTTATGAAAAATGGTATGGTATCACGCATAAGAGCCCACAGTTTATTTCGGAAGCGGTCTATGGATTGTGTGAATTGCATCGGGAACAGATGAAGAATGTTCGCCTAGTTGCAAATCCCGGATGTTACACAACCTGCTCTATTTTGACAACATATCCGCTTGTAAAAGAAGGCTATATTGATCATCAGACACTAATTATTGATGCAAAATCGGGAACCTCCGGTGCAGGAAGAGGGGCAAAAATACAAAATCTTTTCTGCGAAGTCAATGAAAATATGAAGGCATATGGCGTAGCAAATCACCGTCATACACCGGAAATTGAGGAACAGTTAGGCTATGCTTGTGGAGAAGATGTGACGATTTCTTTTACACCACACCTTGTACCAATGAACCGCGGCATTTTGGTTACAGCATATGCTTCCTTAAAGAAGGTGTTATATCCGGACGGACATATGGATTATCCGACGGAGGAAATGCTATTTGAAACGTATCATCAGTATTACGATAAAGAGTATTTTATCAGGGTGTTAGAAGCAGGAATGACACCGGAAACAAAATGGGTGGAAGGCTCCAATTTTGTGGATGTCGGTTTGAAAGTAGATAAAAGGACACATCGTGTGATTATGATGGGCGCGCTTGATAATCTTGTCAAAGGTGCGGCAGGCCAGGCAGTACAGAATATGAATCTATTGTTTGGATTTCCGGAACAACAGGGCTTAGAACTTGTCCCGATGTTTCCATAGATTATGAAGATCTGAAAAAAGAGGAGAAAAATTTGGCAGAAATAAGAATACAGACAAAGAAGGACACATTGCCGGAGAACGTTACCCTAAGAACTATGGTGGCGACGGATTTTGAGGAAGTACATGCGTTGTGGATGCAGATTAATGGCTTTGCCATACGCAGCATTGATGATTCGAAGGAAGGCATTTTACGTTTTATCAAAAGGAATCCAACCACAAGTATTGTGGCAGTGGCAGAAGATCATATCATAGGTTCTATTTTATGTGGTCACGATGGCAGGCAAGGTTGTTTTTACCATGTCTGTGTTGCAAAAGAGTATCGTAAGCATGGCATTGGCAAGGCAATGGCGACCGTTTGTATGCGCAGGCTGCAGGAAGAACATATCAATAAGATTTCACTGGTTGCTTTTAAAGACAATGCTTTGGGAAATGCCTTCTGGCATGAAGAAGGATGGACCTTGCGGGAAGACTTAAATGTCTATGACTTTATTTTAAATGAAGAGAACATAACACGATTTAACAAATAAAGGAGTGATACGATGGAAAAGATAAAAGGTGGCGTGACAGCAGCAAAAGGTTTTTTCGCAGCACATACGGCTGCAGGAATAAAGTATCAGGGAAGAGATGATATGGCACTTCTCTATAGCGAGGTGCCGGCGGAAGTAGCAGGGACTTTTACACAAAATGTAGTAAAAGCTGCGCCGGTAAAATGGGATCAGCAGGTGGTAAAGGAAAGCCCTTATGCACAGGCTGTTGTTGTTAATGCGGGAATTGCAAATGCCTGTACTGGAGAAGAAGGCATGCGTTATTGCAAGCAGACGGCAGATCAGGCTGCAGAAGTTTTGAAAATTCCGGCAAATGCTGTTTTAGTGGCATCGACCGGAGTGATTGGTATGCAGCTTCCGATGGATCGTCTTCGTGCAGGTATACAAGTGATGGCACCACAATTAGAGGATACGCGCTCAGCTGGAACGGCAGCAGCACAGGCAATCATGACGACGGATACGCATAAAAAAGAGGTGGCAGTCACTTTTATGGCAGATGGAAAAGAAGTCACTGTTGGCGGCATGAGTAAGGGGAGCGGCATGATTCATCCGAATATGTGTACCATGCTTGCGTTTATCACTACAGACCTTTCTATTTCAAAGGAATTGTTACAGGAAGCATTAAGTCAGGTGGTAGCGGATACCTACAATATGATTTCTGTGGATGGTGATACATCGACAAATGATACCTGTCTGGTACTTGCCAATGGTATGGCTGGAAATGAAAAAATAACAGAGAAGAATGAGGCTTATGAAGCTTTTGTAGAGGCGCTTTTTGAAGTGAATCGATCATTGGCAAAGATGATGGCTGGCGATGGCGAAGGCGCTACCGCATTGTTTGAGGTAAAGGTAATACATGCCAATACAAAAAAAGAGGCGGTAACACTTGCAAAATCCGTGGTTACATCAAGTCTTACAAAAGCAGCAATCTATGGTCATGATGCAAACTGGGGACGTATTTTATGCGCGCTTGGTTATGCAGGAGTCGCCTTTGATCCGGAAAAAGTAGATTTATATTTTGAAAGTGTAAATGGCAGCTTAAAAATTATAGAAGATGGTGTGGCAACGGGATATAGCGAAAAAGAGGCTACACAGATTCTTACCGCGGATGCAGTGACAGCGATCTGTGATATGAAACAGGGGAAAGCGGAGGCGACAGCCTGGGGATGCGATTTGACATACGATTATGTCAAAATCAATGCCGATTATCGTTCTTAAATTACGAGCCAAAGCACGAGGGGAAACGTCATGAAGGAGGAAATCAAGGTGGAAGAGAAGAATATGCAGGAAGTCATGGAAAAAGCACAGGTGTTGATTGAAGCATTGCCATATATACAGCGCTTTAATCGCAAGATTATTGTAGTGAAATACGGTGGAAGTGCCATGATTGATGAAAAACTCAAAAGACAAGTGATCCAGGATGTAACCCTTTTAAAAGTGGTAGGATTCAAGCCAATTATTGTACATGGTGGTGGAAAGGAAATAAGCCGTTGGGTAGAAAAGACAGGAATGCATCCGGAATTTATCAATGGATTGCGTAAAACGGATGCCCCAACCATGGAAATTGCTGAAATGGTATTAAATAAAGTGAACAAGTCACTGGTGCAAATGGTGGAAGAATTGGGTGTGAACGCTGTCGGAATCAGTGGAAAAGATGGTGGTCTCTTAAAAGTAGAAAAAAAGTTTTCTGAGGGACAGGATATCGGCTATGTTGGTGAAATAAAGGAGGTTAACCCGAAGATTTTAGAGGATTTGCTGGAACGTGACTTTTTACCCATTGTCTGCCCAATTGGAATGGATGCAAATTATGAGACTTACAACATCAACGCAGATGATGCTGCATGTGCGATTGCACAAGCTATGCAGGCAGAAAAGCTGGCTTTTTTGACCGATATCGAAGGGGTTTACAAAGATCCGGAAGATAAATCGACTTTAATATCAGAATTGACGTTGTCAGAAGCGAGAGCATTGATTGCAGATGGATTTATCGGAGGCGGTATGCTTCCAAAGCTAAAAAACTGTATGACAGCCATTGAAGAAGGAGTGTCAAGAGTACATATTTTAGATGGTCGTATCGCACATTGTCTGCTGCTTGAAATCTTCACAAATAAAGGAATCGGAACAGCTATTTTAGATGACAAAGAGAGGAAATTTCATCATGAATAAGGAAAATTATATAGCTACAGCGGAAGAATCTTTGTTTCATGTGTATAATCGCTTTCCTGTGGTATTTGAAAAAGGAAATGGCGTACATATTTATGATACAGATGGAAAGGAATATCTCGATTTCGCATCCGGTATCGGCGTGATGGCATTCGGATACAATGTTGGTGAGTACAAACAGGCATTGATGGATCAGTTGGATAAGATTACGCATACGTCAAATTTATATTATCATCCATCTATGATTTCTGCTGCAAAAAAATTAAGCGAAATATCCGGAATGGACAAAGTGTTCTTTACGAATAGTGGTGCGGAAGCAGTAGAAGGTGCAATCAAGACAGCAAAAAAATATGCATATTTGCGTGATGGATTTGCAGGACATGAAATCATAGCCATGGAGCATTCTTTTCACGGAAGAACGGTGGGCGCTTTATCGGTAACAGGAACGAAGCATTACCGGGAACCATTTTTACCATTGATGGATGGTGTTCGTTTTGCCACTTTTAATGATTTGGATAGTGTCAAGGCGCAGATTACGGATAAGACCTGTGCGATTATTCTTGAGACTGTGCAGGGAGAAGGCGGACTTTATCCGGCGGATGTAGCCTTTTTACAAGGTGTGCGAAAACTTTGTGATGAACATGATATTTTATTGATTTTAGATGAAATACAGTGTGGTATGGCGCGTACAGGTTATATGTTTGCATGGCAGAAATATGGAGTAAAACCAGACATTATGACATGTGCAAAGGCATTGGGAGCAGGGGTTCCCGTGGGCGCATTTGTGTTGACGGATCATGTGGCCAAACATTCGTTGGTTCCTGGCGATCATGGTACCACGTATGGAGGAAATCCGCTTGTCTGTGCTGCTGTCGATAAGACAATTGACATGATGCAAAAACGACAGATCGCAGAGCATGTAAGGGAACTGACGCCATATTTTGAAAAAACGTTAGATGACATCATAAAGACTTATGATTTTATGATAGGACGACGTGGTATGGGCTTTATGCAGGGAATCGTGCTGAATCCGGAAGTTGCAGTGGGAAATGTGGTCACAAAAGCATTGGATGCTGGATTGATTGTTCTTTCTGCAGGTGGGAATGTATTGCGCTTATTGCCGCCACTTGTCATCGAAAAAGAGGATATGGATGATATGGCAAAAAAATTAAGAGAAGTGTGTGACATAATTTCGTAAAACTCTTGTAATAATTGGTGCTTTTGGATAAAATAATTCACATAGCATTCGTGTTTCCTTTCGAACGTTGATAGAGGGGGTGGCAGTTGTTGCTACCTCCTTTGTTTGTTGGAAAGGAGAATAAAGTGAAAAAACAAATCATACTACTTGGTATTGTAGTTCTTATGATGCTTGTGGGCTGCACTGGATGTAAGAAACAGTCTTATCTGGAAACGCAGTCTGATCTTCAAGAAGAGCATACAAAATCCGCAGATACAACAGAAGAAAAGAAGCAGCAGACCGAGCAGGTAACAGAGATTTACGTACAAATCGATGGGGCTGTAAAAAAGCCGGGAGTGTACACATTTTCTGAAGAAAGCCGTGTCTATGAACTGATTGAGGCAGCCGGAGGCTTGTTGCCGGAAGCATATGATCTTGGCATCAATCAGGCCAAGCGTCTGGCGGACGGAGAAAAAATCTATGTTTATACCAAGGAAGAAATAGAAAACGGAGCAGGAACGACGGATACGCAGAATCCGAAGGGACAGACAGACGATGGTAAGATTAACATCAACACTGCTTCGGTGGAAGAATTGATGACACTTAGTGGGATTGGTGAGACACGTGCCAAAGATATTATTGCGTATCGCAATGCGCACGGGGCATTTTCGTTACCGGAGGATTTGAAAAATGTATCTGGTATAGGGGACAGTACCTACAACAAAATCGCAGATGCAATTATAGTGAATTGAGGTTAGATGATGGCAAAGAAAGTATTAGTGGTAGACGATGAAAAACTGATTGTGAAAGGCATACGTTTCAGTCTGGAGCAGGATGGTATGGAAGTGGATTGTGCATATGACGGGCAGGAGGCTTTGGATAAAGCTATGGCAACAGCATATGATATGATTCTTTTGGATGTCATGCTTCCAAAGATGGATGGTTTTGAAGTGTGTCAGCGTATTCGTGAGTTTTCCAATATGCCGATTGTTATGTTAACGGCAAAAGGTGATGATATGGATAAGATATTAGGCCTTGAATATGGCGCAGACGATTACATTACCAAGCCTTTTAACATCTTAGAGGTGAAGGCACGTATTAAGGCAATCATGCGAAGAACGACACCACAGGTTGTCAAAGAGCAGAAGATGACAGAGATTGTGAGTGGAGATTTTACCATTAATACAGAAAATCGTCGTTTGTTTATTTTAGAACGCGAGATCAATGTGACATCAAAGGAATTTGATATGCTGCTTCTTTTGGTGACAAATCCGGGAAAAGTATACAGCAGAGATGAATTGCTTCGCACGATTTGGGGTGAAGATTATCCTGGGGATGCAAGAACCGTGGATGTTCATATTCGTAGATTGCGCGAAAAGATTGAACCAAATGCCAGCGAGCCGAAATATGTGCATACAAAGTGGGGCGTTGGTTACTACTATCAGCAGGTGTAGGGGTAGTATATGAAAAAGCAGATCATTCAGAAAATAATAAGAAGTCTTAGATTGCACATGGTCGTCGTTTTTCTCCTGATGGGGATTCTTCCGGCAACCTTATTTTCTGTGCTTTTTTCCAGTTTGTATGTAAAGCGTTCGGTGGAGAGCGATGTGACGGATATGGTAGCAAATGGGCAGATTTTAGGTAAGCAGATTATGTCCAGTGGCTATTTAAATCAAAAGGATTCTGATGTTGTTGATGAGCAGCTTGGTGCGCTTTCTACAACATATGCCGGTCGTATGATGGTGGTGAATCGTTCGCTTACCATTATCAAGGACACGTATGGTGTAGATGAAGGAAAAACGATTGTATGGTCGAACGTGATTAAAGCATTTACAGGATCGATTTCTTCTTCCTATGATAAGGATAATGAATATCTGGTAGCAGCAGTTCCTATCATGTCAACGGGCAAGGATACCGATGAGGTACTGGGTGTGCTTGTCATGAATAAGTCAATGACTTATGTTACAGCTAATTTGGAATATTTTCATTCAGTAGCCATTATTACACTTTTGGTACTATATGCAGTCGTGATTGCGCTGGCTATTTTGTTTTCCGGCAAGTTTACCAGACCATTTCATAAGCTTGGCAAAGCGATTGATGCCCGGGAAAAAGGTACCGATGATGGAGAGGATATTGCGGTAGATGATTTTACAGAGTCAGCAGATGTATCAGACAAACTGAATAATCTGATTGTACGTATGAAAGTGGTAGATGAATCACGTCAGGAATTTGTTTCGAACGTGTCACATGAATTAAAAACCCCGCTTACATCCATGAAGGTACTGGCAGATTCTTTGAATGGACAGGACAATGTTCCAATCGAACTGTATCGGGAATTTATGTCAGATATTGGTGAAGAAATTGACCGGGAAACAAAGATTATCAACGATTTGTTGAGCCTTGTAAAGATGGACCGTGCAGCAGCTTCGCTTAATGTATCTGCCGTTAATATGAATGAATTGATCGAATTGATCTTAAAACGACTTCGCCCAATCGCAGAAAAACAGCAGGTGGAAGTGGTTTTTGAAAGCTTCCGTCCGGTGGCAGCAGAAGTAGATGAAGTCAAGATTTCACTTGCCATTACAAATCTTGTGGAAAATGGTATCAAGTATAACAAGGAAGGTGGCTGGGTGCACGTCACACTCAATGCGGATCACCAGTATTGCTACATTAAAGTAGAAGACTCTGGTATGGGAATTCCACAGGATAGTTTAGATTATATTTTTGAGAGATTTTATCGCGTTGACAAATCACATTCCAGGGAAATCGGTGGAACCGGTCTGGGACTTGCCATTACCAAAAATGCGGTTACCATGCACAATGGAGATATCAAGGTACATAGTGTCTTAGGAGAGGGAACGATGTTTGATGTGCGTATTCCACTGAACTATATCAGTCCGCAGAGTGAACGTGAAAGCCATAGTGTAAAGAAAGCACATACATTTATGCATGGATAAGGAGAATGCTTCGTATGAAGAAAAAAGGAATCGTATATCTGACAGTACTTGTGCTTATGTGCGGGCTATTGGTCGGATGTGGCGGACAAAAAGAAAAAGAGAATATGAAGATTTATTATATCAATGCATTGGGAGATGGCATTAGTGCTGTTGGGTATCATATGCATGCAACAAAAACAGATGCAATGATTGATGAGGCACTGCAGGAGTTGGGAAAAGATCCGGATAGTGTAGAATATCGCAGAACGATTTCAGATAGTGTCAAGATTGTGGATTGTGTGTTGGATGATGGCATGCTGAGTCTGTATTTTGACCGGGAATATGAGGAGTTGACCGGCTATACAGAAGTCTTGATGCGTGCAGCAATCGTAAAGACATTGGTGCAGATCAAAGACGTGGATAGCGTGACATTTTATGTTGGCGGCGATCCATTGCAGGATGCAAATGGAACACTTGTTGGTAGTATGAACGATGATACCTTTATCAATGATTATGGGGCAGAAACAGGAAGTCTGGAAAAGACGAAACTGACGCTCTATTTTGCCAGTGCGGATGGACAGTCTCTTGTAAAAAAAGAGATGGATGTCTACTATAATAAAAATGTGGCACGAGAACGTCTGATTATGGACTATTTGTTGAAAGGATCGGATGACGAAGATGCCAAAACAGTATTCCCATCGGGAACAAAACTTTTAAATGTGACGGTAACAGATGGGGTGTGTTATGTGAATCTGGATTCTTCCTTTTTGAAAGGAACTACGGGAGTTAACAGTAAGGTGGTCTTGTACTCTATTGTAAATTCATTGACAGAACTGGATAATGTCAATAAAGTGCAGATTCTTGTAGATGGGGCACAGAGCACATCAGCGGACGCGAGTCTGGGATTTTCGCTGGGAACATCCTATGAAAGAGATACGTCTATGGTAATGCAGGCAGTGGAGAGAGATTTGATGAACGAGGGACAATAGGAGGAAATATTGTTACGAAGGAAAGTATGTCAGATTGGCATGGCATTTCTCCTTGGTGCAGGATGGTTTGTATATGATAGTCACTGGTGGTGCGTAGCATTTGTGGTGTATATGGGAGGCTTGTATGCAGGTCTTCGACCACATTTGCTTTGCACTGTGCAGCGGCGAAAACGCTTTTTGTGTGTTGCACTTGCTTTTTTATGTGGAAGTGTTGTTGGAGAGATAGCGGTACAGCGGCAAAAGGAGCAGCATTCCTTTTTGCAAAAGGACCGGGAGGTTCAATTTCAAGGGGAAATTTATAAAAAAGAGAGTAAGGCAGATCAGCCGGTTTACTATTTGCGAGATGTCATCTTGCAAGATCAAAAAGAGCAGATCAAATGCTCTTCTATTATTCTATATCTGGATTCGGATGATGATACCATTGGAACAATTTACATTGGAAAAGCAAAAATAACGTCATTTCGACAAGCGCGCAATGACGGTAATTTTGATGAAAAAATATATTATGAGAGTAACGGCATTGCAGCCAGCTTAGAAGATGCTGCAATACACAAAAAAATACCCTCACGTCGCTACGTGCGCATAAAGTTATATGAACTGCAGCAGAACATAGCGGATGTGTATGGTCAGTATCTGTTTGGCGAAGAAAGTGGAGTGCTGCAGACACTTGCATTGGGAGAAAAAGGCGAACTTGATACGGATGCCAAGGCGTTATATCAAATGGCGGGGTTATCACACATTCTTGCAATATCGGGGCTTCACATTTCTGTCGTGGGCATGGCTATTTATCGTTTGCTGCGAAAAAGGGGAATGTCTTTTTTGGAAGCAGGGATGTTGGCAGGTATTCTGGTACTGCTTTATGGCATGATGACAGGAATGAGTCCTTCGACAAAGCGGGCGATTGTTATGTATTTGTTTTACCTTTTGGCAAATGTATGGGGAGAAGTGTACGATTCTGCAAGTGCACTTATGTTTGCGGCGATTGGAATGGTGGCGGCAAATCCGTTCGCAATGAAAAATGCGGGAGTGCTTTTTTCGTTTGCAGCTGTACTTGGCGTGATTTCGTTTGCAAATCCATTGGTAGCCTGCTTACAAAGAGAAAAAAAGAGATGGCTGGATGCGTTTGTATTTGCATTGGGACTGCAGTTGTTTACGCTGCCGCTTGTTGCAAGATTTTATTATGAAGTTCCAATTTACAGTGTGTTTTTAAACTGGCTGTTGTTACCACTGTTAGGCATTTTGTTGGGGTGTGGTCTGCTTGGTGGATTGCTTGGTGCCTGCGTGATGGAATTGCAGGTTATGTGCAAAAGTGCCGTGTGGAATACGCTTGACTGGTTGCGAGGGGGGATGACCTTTGTAACAGAAAAAATGATGCTGGTGTGTCATGGAATATTGTATCTGTACGAATGGATTGCAGATATCACGTTGCGTTTGCCGGGCGCAAGACAGATTGTGGGATGTCCGGCATTGTGGAAAGTGGTCATATATTACGTCTCTTTGTATATGGGATTGTATTGGTTGCAAAAAGAAAAAGAAAAACGCCAGGTACAACGACGTGTGGAATGTTATCGAGGCAAGCGGCTGCTATTGGTGTTATGCGGGTTGAGCTGTCTGTTTTGGCCGGCGAAAGCAAAAAATCAGATGATAATGCTGGATGTTGGGCAAGGGGATGGCATCTATTTGCAGAGTGCGAAAGGGGCAAGTTTTTTTGTAGATGGGGGAAGCTCTGATGTGAAAAACGTTGGAACATATAGAATTCTGCCATTTTTGAAAAGTCATGGTGTCAGACAGGTGGATTACTGGTTCGTCTCGCATCCGGATCTGGACCATATGAACGGATTGTTGGAATGCTTGGAACAGGGATATCGCATCAAACATATCGTGTTATCAAAAGAATTGTATGAAAATATGCAGGATGAGGAAGCAATAGCGCATATAAAAGAGTTAGAACAGTCAGCACAGGTATGCGGAAGTCAGATATGTTTTATGCAGGTGGGGGATGTCTGCCACAGCGGGGATTTGCAACTACAATGTGTAGGACCATCGGTTGCTACAGCAAAAGAATATGCAAATGATGTCAATGCGATGAGCCTGTGTCTGCTAGTTACATGTAGGGACTTTTCTGCACTTTTAACAGGCGATATTGCAGCAGAGCAGGAAACAGAACTTCTGCCGGAAATAAAGGAGCGTGTCCAAAAGATTGATGTGTTAAAAGTCGCGCATCATGGATCTAATGCATCGAGTGGACAGGCATTTTTGACAGAAATCGAGTTTGATTATGCGTTTATTTCTTGTGGCAAGAATAATATGTATGGTCATCCGGGAAAAGAAACGATGGAACGCCTACAGAATCGCGTGGGGAAGGAAAAGATATATGTGACGATGGATGTGGGACAGATTACGCTGGAGTTGGATCAGAGAAGGCGCATTCAGACGAAGTTTGAGCGATGAAATATGCGTTGTGGGTATGAGGTGAAGAAAGTAGGCGTGATACCCACAGTAAGGATGTGATGTGGGTATGAGAGCAAGAAAATAAGTGTGGTACCCAGTACAAGAGAGAGATGTGGGTATGAGAGCAAAAAAATAAGCGTAATACCCAGTACAAGAGAGAGTTGTGGGTATGTGCGAGAAAAAGTAAGTGTGATACCCACAGTAAGGATTTGATGTGGGTATGGGAGCAAGAAAGTAGGCGTGATACCCACAGTAAGGATTTGATGTGGGTATGGGA
>URCQ01000002.1 GCA_900546435.1 uncultured Pseudobutyrivibrio sp.
TTTCCTGCTCTCATACCCATAGTTCTTCACTTGCGTGGGTATCTTGCTTGTTTTTATATCTCCATACCAAACTGTTTCAAGTCAACTCTGCCATTTTCAACAACAATGCCTTCTTCTCTCAAACGCGCTGCCTGCTCTTCTGCTCCGCCAAAAGCGAACGCATCACACAATTCTCCCTTTGCATTCACAACACGAAAACACGGAATATGCTCCGGGTCTGGATTTTTGTGTAACGCATTTCCCACCGCACGACACATTTTCTCATTTCCAGCCATCTTTGCCACCTGCGCATAGGTTGCAACTTTCCCCTTGGGAATCCGCTTTACAGCATCATAAATACGTTTGGTCGGGCTATCTGTCACCAAATCATAACTTTCCGCAATCATACGCTTGATTTCTGCATCAGGAATGCTTCCATCTAAGCGAATGGTATTCCAATGCTCCTTATTCTGATGATATCCCGGCATAACAGCCTCATAGGCATCTCGCCAGAAATCACGCCACTGCGGATCCACTTTTACATTTATATGAACCGCCCCATCCATATCGTATGTCCATAAAAAAGCCTTCTTACTCCCTTTTATACGAACCAGTTGCCAGTTTGGATCATGAAATGGCGCATCCTGGTATGTTCCTGGAAGTGAAAGCCCGTATGTAAGCGCTTCTTCCCGTGTTCTCATGATGCCTCGCTCCTTTCCATGCAAATTTCCACACTATTCCATCTTTTTGTCTTCAGCTATAATTTTCTATTTCTTCTCCCAGAAATCATAGTTCCTGCTTAAAGACCATACCACTGTAAGGCGTTAATTCCACATGCATCGTACCATTTTGTACTTCATGTTTTGAAGGCATAATGGAATATCCTTTTTCATTGGTCATCATTGCACTCTGCATCCAGCCATCCGTCACTTCTGCCAGATAAACCGGTATATCTGCTTCTACCATATCTTTTCCAACATTCACAACAACGACATAACGCTCCTGCTCATTAAAACGCCCATACGAAACATAATCTTTTCCATGCGCTAAAAAGCGGAACGATCCACGACGTAACGCACTGCTGCATTTATGCACCATAATCATATCGCGATGATAATCAAGCAAAGGATAATTTGCCTTGCCCCACGGATAGGTTCGTCGGTTATCCGGATCCGTAAATCCACACACACCAGCCTCATCACCATAGTAAAGCGTTGGTGCTCCCGGCCAGGTCATCTGCATCAAAACAGCCACTTTATACAATGGAATATTGATGTCCTCAGATGCTGCTTCCACACCCAGCGCAGATGCCCTTCCCACCTTATGATTTGTTCTGGTCAGAAAGCGCGAATGATCATGGTTAGACAGCTGGTTCATTGCCGTATGCAATGAAGAACCTGTAAATTTTGTCATGTAATAACGCATAGCATTTTCAAATCGCTCACTATCGCCTTGCGCTGCCGGTTCATATGCATCACTGTGCTTTTCCATTCCTGTCACAAAATAGGAAATTGGCTCCATAAAAGCATCATAATTCATCACCGTATCCCACGCATCCCCCTGCAGCCAGGACGACGCGTCGCCGTAATGCTCTGCCAAAATAATTGCGTCCGGGTTGGCTTCCTTGACAGCTTTACGGAAGTCCCGCCAAAACTGATGATTAAACTCCGCGCTATGCCCTAGATCTGCTGCTACATCCAAACGCCAGCCATCTGCATTAAAAGGTGGTGATACCCACTTTTTTCCAATATCCAAAATATACTGATACAGTTCCTGTGAATCTTCATAGTTTAATTTTGGCAGCGTGTCATATCCCCACCAGCCTTCATATGTTCTATTATCCGGCCAGGCATTCTCATCTGCAAAACGAAAATAATGGCGGTATGGACTGTTTGCGTCCTCATATGCTCCCGGTGCGTATCCTTTTTCTGCACGGTATACCTTTTCCCGGTTCAACCATTTATTGAAGGAGCCGCAATGATTAAAGACGCCGTCCAAAATGACACGGATCCCTTTTGCGTGAGCCTCTTCGATAAATTCCGCAAAAAATTGATTGGATGCCTCCAAGTTTTCTTTGGATGTAACACGATTGATAAAACGGCTTGCACCTGCATTATCTCCTGCTTCCGACGGCAAAAGTTCACCCTCATCAATCACAATCTTTCCGTAATGTGGATCAATATGGTCATAGTCTGCAATATCATATTTATGATTGGAAGGCGAGACAAACAGTGGATTAAAGTAAATCACTTCCACGCCCAGACTCTTCAGATAGTACAGCTTCTGGCGCACCCCTTCCAAATCACCACCATAAAAATCTGCCACGTCAAAATGAGCATTTGGCAACTGCTCCCAATCTTTAATCTGATGGCTCATCGTATTGATATAATGATATTCCCGATCCAGCACATCGTTCGAGGGATCACCATTTGCAAAACGATCTACCAGAATCTGATACATAATCGCACCTTTTGCCCAATCCGGTGTCTCAAAGCCCGGTATAATACGGAAGAAATATTCCGGTCGTGCCTCCTGGCTCACACCAAATTTATCATAAAAACATTGTTCTTCTTCGTTCTCCCGAATAGAAAAACAATAAGAAAAGATTGCATCCTCCAACTTCACCTGTGTCTCATAATAATCAAATACATCACCCGCATGCACCATTTGCATCAGATAATGCATTCCTTTTGTCAAAAGGTAAATTTCACATATATGTCCATGAGCCACACGCAAACGTATGGTTACGGTATCCCCCGGCTTAGGTTCCATCGGTATCACATACTGCCCTGTCTCATCGCTGTATATTGCTTCTGTGTTCATATCCTCGCCCTCTTATTTCATACGATTTTTCTATATTTTCATCATAACTAGTTTTCTTTCTCTTTTCTAGGGATTTTTGTAGAATTTGTAGAATATTTATACAAAGTAAAAAAGACAGCTATCGAACGCTGCCTTTTTAGGAGAAGGTATTTTTACTATGGGGTTAGCAAAAATATTTATATAATGTATTGGGGGGTTTTTACGATTGTTATTATATAATGCGTCTACCGATAAGTGTTCACAAAGTTACCAATTTCACAAGCAACTTTTTGTGCACTTTGTACAATTTTAGACGTTTCACTCATAAATAACAACCGTTTCCCCTTTATTTTTTCATCCATCCTTCGAAAGAATGATAAAAACACCTTGCTTAAATTCCTTCTACAACCACACCTTCTTCTTCCGGCTGTGGAAATGATGCGCCATCAAACAAAGCTTCAAACTCTTCACGACCAATCTTTTCTTTCTCAAGTAACAGTTCTGCACACTTGTGCAATACCTCTTCATGTTCTTTGATCAGATTTGTCGCCTTTGTATAGCACTCTTCAATAATACGTTTGACTTCACCATCAATCGTCGTTGCTACATTCTCCCCATACCCTCTGGTATGTGCAAGATCTCTTCCGATGAAAACTTCATCCTCTTCATTGTCGTAATTGATTGGTCCTACCTCTGCAGAGAAACCATACTTGGTAACCATATCTTTTGCAGTCTGGGTTGCCTTTTTAATATCAGAAGATGCTCCTGTCGTAATATCATCAAATATGATTTCTTCTGCCACACGACCACCTAAGGAAACAACAATGTCTTGTAACATTTTTCCCTTTGTATTGAACATCTCATCTTTTTCCGGAAGTGGCATCGTATAGCCAGCCGCTCCTTGTCCGGTAGGAATGATGGATACCGAATACACCGGTCCTACATCTGGAAGTACATGGAAAAGAATTGCATGACCTGCTTCATGATATGCTGTGATTTTCTTTTCCTTTTCAGAAATAATACGGCTCTTTTTCTCCGTACCAAGTCCAACCTTCACAAAAGATCTCTTGATATCACTCTGGCAGATATATACTCTTCCTTCTTTTGCCGCAAGAATCGCTGCCTCGTTTAACAGATTTTCCAAATCCGCACCGGTAAATCCCGCTGTTGTCTGCGCAATCTGTTTCAAATCCACATCATCGCCCAATGGCTTGTTTTTTGCATGCACATGCAAAATCTCCTCACGTCCACCAACATCCGGGCGGCCCACAAAGACTTTTCGGTCAAATCGGCCTGGACGTAAAATCGCAGGGTCCAAAATATCTACACGGTTCGTCGCTGCCATTACGATGATTCCCTCATTCACACCAAAACCATCCATCTCTACGAGCATCTGGTTCAAGGTCTGTTCACGCTCATCATGGCCACCGCCCATACCGGTTCCACGTCGTCTTGCCACGGCGTCAATTTCATCGATAAAAACAATACAAGGTGCATTTTTCTTTGCTTCCGCAAAAAGATCTCTCACACGGGAAGCACCAACACCGACAAACATTTCCACGAAATCAGAACCGGAAATACTAAAGAATGGCACACCGGCCTCTCCTGCCACTGCTTTTGCAAGCAATGTCTTACCTGTTCCCGGAGGTCCCACAAGAATCAATCCCTTTGGAATACGTGCACCGACTTTGGTGTATTTTGCAGGATCTTTCAAAAAGTCAACAATCTCCGCCAACTCTTCTTTTTCTTCCTGAAGACCGGCAACCTGCGCAAAGCGCACTTGCATCTTATCCTGCGTCGTCATCGTCGCACGGCTTTTCCCAAAATTCATCATCTTGGCATTCGCTCCGCCGCCCCCTTGCGATTGGGCGTTCATCATCATCATAAACAGGATAAATACCACTGCAACCACGATTAACATTGGAAGCAAACTTTCCATAAATCCACTCTTTGGAACATCATTTAAAGTGTAATCCACACCTGCCTCATCGAGTGTATCCTGCAACTGTCCCACATCCGATACATTCATAACAAACGTACCGCCTGCCGTTGTTGTGATTCTGACCGAACCTGTCGGAACCTGTTCATTCTGGCGAATGACTGCAGATTGTATCTCACCTTTTTCCAGAGCCTTTGTAAACTGACTTGCTGTATAAGTCGCTGTCGTCGGATTTGACATTGCATACCAAATGCACGCTACAATCATAATCAGGACAACATACAGCCCAAGACCCGCTCTTCTCTTTTTCAATGATTGCCTCCTTTTATAACTCTACAACTCCAATATATGGCAGGTTACGATACTTCTGGTCATAATCAAGTCCATAACCTACAACAAATTCGTCTGGAATGGTAAAGCCAACATAATCTACATCCACATCTACTTCTCTACGATCTGGTTTATCTAACATTGTGCACAAACGAACGCTCTTGGCATTGCGATCCTTAAATACATCCTGTAAGAAATGCAATGTATTACCACTATCGATAATATCTTCTACAATCAAGACGTTGCGTCCGTCAACCGGGATCTCAACGTCACTCTTAATCTTTACTTCTCCACTAGAAACGGTTCCCGCGCCATAGCTCGATGTTGTCATAAAATCAATTGTTACCGGAACTGTAATTCTCTTTGCGAGTTCACAGGCAAAGAAAGATGCTCCACGTAAAATACAAATCACATAAACGCTTTCTCCCTCATAATCCTTGCTGATCTGCTCTCCCAGTTCTGCAATTCTTGCCGCCAAATCTGCTTCCGAAATCATTTCTCTGATGGTTTCACTCATAATCATTCTCCTCCAAAACTTGTATTTTTAGTATTCTTTTTGTATGTTCGTCTATTTTATAATGTGTACTAATCCGGTATCCAATCGCCCAAATCACATGACTTCCCTCGCACACGAGCGGTACGCAATCACGCTGTTCCCGTGGCACCTTTTCGTTCACAAAATAATCCTGCAAACGCTTGTGACCGCCTGACGATGTCACCGTCAAATAGTCTCCCTCACGCCTGTGGCGTAAACAAATAGCACTCTTTATCTTATCATAATCAAACCATTTCGTATAGAATTTTCTAGGAATTTCCGCCGTTACATCCATGGGTTCTACCGATAAACAGATTTTTTGCCCCTGATTTGGCAAAGACAGACATATTCCTTTGCACAATTCCTCCTTTGACAGCACTTGATTCCATGAAAAATTATCACTATGTTCCTGTTTCTTTTGCATCTGCAATCCTTCATAAGTTCGCCAGACACAAAGATGATACGGCAAATCCATGCGTTGTCCCGTCTGGGCAAATAGCAATCGCTCCATTCCCTGCAAATGCGTTGTACTGATATCTCTTGCTCCCGGCACATAAGATAGCAACCATAAATACAAAATCTCGCATCGCATAAATGCCGGTTGCGATATCACACGTTCTGCCAAAAGCACATTTTCCCGCTGTGCTGTTTTTAGATGCTTCGCTGCTTCCTTTTTGATATAATCCGCAACCTGCCCAAGATAAAGCGCTTCCCTTCCAAGATGCTCTATGGCCTGTGCGTTGATTTTTTGTAATTCCGGCATTACCTGATGACGCAGGCGATTCCGGTCATACTGCAAGTCCGTGTTACTGCTATCCTCGCAAAACGTTTGCTGCAATTCTTCCAAATACACTTCGATTTCCTGCCGCGTTACCACCAAAAAAGGACGTATGATGCGCTCTCTTCGCACTGGCATACCACGCATACCATCAATTCCTGTCCCACGCGCCAAATGAAACAGCATCGTCTCGCCATTATCATCTGCATGATGTGCCACTGCAATATGCACCGGATGCCCCATCTCCTTTTCCCAGGCTTCTGCTTCTTGTATGAGTGCCTGATAGCGTGCCGTCCGCGCCATTTCTTCCACTGCTGCATGCGCCTTTATGGCCTGTGCAATCTGTTCGCCCACTGCAACCGATGTCTCAGCTATACCATATGTCCTACACAATTCTTCCACAAAATACTGGTCGCGCAGGCTCTCATCTCCACGAATCCCGTGTTCCACATGGACACAACGAATAGATATCTGAAGACGCTCCTTTACGTGATCAAAAAAGCGAAGAAGTGCCACCGAATCTGCGCCGCCGGACACGCCAATTACGACGCCATCATCAGGTTGCACCAATGCTTCCTGTACTATAAAATTACATACCCTGTCCTCAAATTCCTTTCGCTGCATGTATTACCTTTCCAATGCCTTTAACACCAGCACCGTCATATCATCCGCAATGGTTCCTCCTGTAAAGAGTAAAACACGTTCCATAATCTTTCGTGCAAATGTCACGGCATCCGTATCTGTCAATTCCTGAATCAATTCGCGCAGCATTTCCACTGCATCCTCTACTTGCAAATATTCTAACACACCATCCGTAACCAGCACAAGGTAATCGCCCGGTTCTAAGTAGCTGCGGCTTGGCAGCGTGTCCAAAGAACTGCTCGCTCCCATCGGAAGACTACTTGCCTCGATTACTTCTGTACGCCTCTTGTGCCGCACAAATGACACGTGTGCCCCGACTTTATAAAAATCGACAATTCCCGTGTATTCATCAATGATACAGGCATCCAATGTTGAAAACCTCTCTGCATCTGCGCCAAAAATCATTGCCGCATTCATCAGACGCAATGCCATATCTGCCAAAAATCCGGCTTCCATAAATTGTAAGAACAGATTTACGACCGTATCACTCTCTTCATGCGCCCTTGTTCCACTCCCCATTCCATCGGAAAGTGCCATCACAAACGTTCCATTTTCTAAACGTTTTGTTCCAAAACTATCACCCGATATCGTCTGTTTTTGCTGAAGCATTTTTGAGACTCCATACGTACATGCAATCTTTGGGCGCGTCACAAACACATATCGCGCGCGATCACGTCCTACGATATTACGATTTTCTTCCGCCATAACAAGGGGTTCGCTGACACAGCTTTCTAACATTGCAAGTACTTCCTTGCTTGTCGTACAAATACCGGGGCGCGCAGCAAGTTCCATCACGATACGGCATGTTCCATTTTTTCTCCGATAAAAATGAAGTTCCCATACCCGAAGTCCGACTTCACGTAATTGGAACCGGATTTTTGCTATGTGCAGGCGCTCCTTCTCATCACAAAGTTCATCCTGCTCCATCGCATCTTCCATAAAATATGCCATAGCATCCATCTGTCCCGCTATCATTTCCCGGTGTTCACACAAACGTCGATACCAGGACAAATTAAGTTCCGTTCTCTCGAAAATCCCAAGCGCCTCCCGAATCAAAAGTTCTGCGCGCTCGCACTGCTTCTCAATTTTTTCCTCCAATGCCGGATCTATCACTTGTCCATTCTGCGCCTGGGTAAACAAAGACTCCATGGTCACTGCCATTTCGCTTCCGGTAGCAAAACAGACATCGTAATGTCCGCACCGACCACAGATGCGTTCTTTTAACTCCTGCTGCATCACAATGCCCACATCCGTTTTGCTTTCCTGTGGGCAGACAAGCGCTTCCATACTTTTTGCAAGGCCACTCATCGCGCGCGAATAAGGACTCGATATCTGTGACATCGCATACTTTCTTTTTTTCTTTGATGTCTTTGCAATCAGTGCCTCACATATACCAAGCGCCCATGCTACAACGTACGTTCCTCCCGCTACCAGCATGCCTTCGAGTGGTGGAATAAAAATCCATGGCACGCGCATGCGCTGTGCCGCCGTCATCACCTGACCTCCATATGAAACCGCCACAAGAATCATCCCAAGCATTACTGCCTGTCCAAAATGGCGCAAAGCAACGTGCATATGCCAAAAAATGGAAAGCACCACCATCCATACCAAAAAAACTATGCCATAGCGAAACAACGATGCAATCGGCAAAAACAATACCATCCATAAATAGAAAAAAGGCACACACACGCGGCGATTTTCCTCTTCCAGATAAAATGCACCGAATATGATTGCCACCAATGGATAACACCCCAATATCTTCACATGACATGCCAATGCTCCTAGCACCAAGCATACTAATGTTCTCGCAACCTGATCCTTCATAATACGCCTCCTATTTTCCTTACAGAGGCTATTATAAAAGGACTTCCTCGCAGTATTTGTCAAAGGAAGTCCCACTTATCTTTTTTCTATCATCTTTATCTTCTATTTTTCGCGAAAAATCGTTTCGTTATCATAAACAAGTCCCAATTTATCTTTTGCAACTTTTTCTTTATATTCATTGGATTGGGTATATTGTTCCTGTTCCTGAAGCTCCTTTTGTTTTTCCTGCTGCTCGTTTAGTTCGTTCTGCTTCGTCTGCTCTGTCTGCACCAACGCCTCATTCTTCTGATACAGGCGCACCATCTGCACAGAAAGCACCAACGCTAAAAATATACCAATACAAAGAAATGAAATTCTTCCCGCGCTATTTTTCTTTTTTCTTTTTGGTCTTTTACTCATACGTCATCCCTTTTTTCTTCTTTCTTTGTCCATCCCGCCACAACGGCCAGGATATGATCGCACCCTTTTCCTATATATCGATACAGCTGCGATATGCATTTATAGAGAACTGTAATCGGAAGGCAAAAAATCTTCCGTACTATCCTACTACCTATAGCATAATACAAAATCATTCCCGATGCACCTATAAAAAATTGACAAAATCGTAAAATCCCCTCTGTTTCCTGATTTAAAACGCGCCAAATAACAAACGCCGCCACAATCCAATAACAAAAATCGCCCAGCATTTCCCTTTCTCTTGCGATGTCTCTCACCTTGCGAAGCACATCCATCAAATCATACACCACACCAAGACACACCCCCAACAAAAACATAACCCCTAAAATATGTCCCTGTTCTGTCACAAAAGAATACAATGGCATTATTTAAACATCCGCCCAAAAAAATTCTCCCCAACTGCCTTCGGCGAAATCACTTCTGTATAAAGCAGCGCATCTACTTTTCCTTCTACTTCCAGGTCTCCTTTTTCTACCGACAGACGATTGATATGTAAATCATTTCCTTTTATCGTCAGCATGCCTTCTGATGTTTCCAGAAGAATCTCGCGCAGATCAAAGGAGATCACATCTAGGATTCCCGTGAGGCTGATCCCCTTTCGGTTTGTCATCATTAATTTATGATTGGTCACAACGTGTTTTTCTTCCATAGGATCTCCTTTTCTTTTATCTTCCTATCTCTATCCTATGTCACCGATGCCAGCCTTATGATTAAAAATTAAAGATAACGGAAAAGTTCTTTTGCCTCTTCCTTTTTTGTGGTATCTGCCAACGCCAGCACTTCTACTTTTACCGGTTTGTTGCCAAATGCTATTTCTATAATATCTCCTACTTTAACCTTCACAGAAGCTTTTGCTTCTTTTCCGTTAACCATGACACGTCCCGCATCGCATGCTTCGTTTGCCACGGTACGTCTCTTGATTAAGCGGGATACTTTTAAAAACTTATCTAAACGCATTTTTTGCTGTCCTTTCCTCGTCATCATAACAAAAAAGGCTCAAAACAGAAGTTTTGAGCCAAATGTTCATAAAACAATATGAATTAGTTCATCATATCCTTTAAAGCCTTACCAGCTTTGAACTTAGGTGCCTTAGATGCTGGAATCTTCATCTCAGCGCCAGTCTGAGGATTTCTACCTGTTCTAGCAGCTCTTTCAGATACTTCGAAAGTACCGAATCCAACTAACTGAATCTTTTCACCCTTCTTGAGTTCTTCTGCAACAACATCTGTAAATGCCTTTAATGCTGCTTCTGCATCTTTCTTAGAAAGATCTGCCTTGCTAGCCATAGCTGCAACTAATTCTGTTTTGTTCATGTTAACTTCCTCCTATGGAATATAAAAATATAATATTATGTCAGAGTCCTGCCTCCAAAATAACTACAAAGTTATTTATAATGGTTTTACCTATATTTGTCAAGGTAAACACCTTATATTTTCAAGGTTTCCCGACGTTTTGCCAAATTATACAAAATATTAAATAATCTTTGTATAAGAATACTATGGACAAAAATCTCTCTGATTATAACATCTTTTCTACTAATGCATTTACGGCTCCTTTCATCGCCTCTGCTTTTGCATCTGCATCTGCAATCGATGTACCCTTGATACCAAAATAGAATTTGACTTTTGGTTCTGTACCAGAAGGTCTGACACATACCCATGCATCATCTGTCAATTCATAGTAAAGCACATTGGAACTTGGAAGTCCGGTCGGACGCACTTCTCCAGTCGCCACATCTGTAATCGTATCCTTCTTATAATCACGCACAGCCGTCACCTGATATGCGCCAATTTTCTTTGGTGCATCTGCACGTAACGTGTTCATAATGGTTCCAATTTTTTCCAGACCTTCAATGCCCTTTAAAGTAACAGCAGTAATGCCATCCTGATAATAGCCATAACGCTCGTACATAGCAATCATTGCATCCCATAAAGTCATATTCTTTGTCTTGTAATAAGCTGCTGCTTCGCAAAGCGCCATAGAAGCAACTACCGCGTCCTTATCTCTTGCATATGTTCCTGTCAGGCAGCCATAGCTCTCTTCCATACCGAAAAGATATGTGCCCTTTCCTGTTGTTTCCATTTCTAAAATCTTTTGACCAATAAACTTGAATCCGGTCAACACTTCCACTAATGCAATACCATAATGCTTTGCAATCGCATCTGCCATGTTGGTAGAAACGATAGAGCGGATAAACACGCCATCTTCCGGAAGTCCCTGTAATTCCTTCTTCTGACCAATCAGATAATCTCCAATCAGACAGCCTGACATGTTACCGGTAAGTGGATGGTATTCCCCTGTCTGTGCATCTTTCACATAAACACCCAAACGGTCCGCATCCGGATCTGTAGCGAGGACTAAATCCGCATCCACTTTCTTTGCCAACGCAAGGCCAAGCGTAAACGCTTCCTTTGCTTCCGGGTTTGGATAGCTGACCGTCGGAAAATCTCCATCTGGCAATTCCTGTTCCGGCACTACATAAACCTGTGTAAATCCAAGTTCTTTTAAAACGCGACGCACTGGAATATTTCCTGTTCCATGAAGTGGTGTATAAACCACCTTAATCTCAGAACCAACGGCATCAATCGCATCCTGATGTACTACAAGCTTCTTCAGTTCGGCAATGTATGAATCATCAATATCTGCACCTATGGTCTGGTAAAGTCCTGCTGCGATTGCCTCTTCTTTATCCATTTTTTTACATACTGCATAATCAGAGATTGCCTTTACCTCATCCATGATTCCACTATCGTGTGGAGGGGTAATCTGCGCACCATCTTCCCAATATACTTTGTAACCATTGTACTCTGGTGGATTATGACTTGCGGTAATATTGATACCGGCAATTGTATGTAATTTACGTACTGCATAAGATAATTCCGGTGTTGGACGAAGGGATTCAAACACATATGCCTTAATGCCGTTTGCTGCTAAGCAAAGTGCTGCCACATCCGCAAATTCCGGTGACATATGTCTGGAATCGTACGCAATTGCAACACCTCTGTCCTGTCCGCCTACTTTTAAAATATAGTTTGCGAGTCCCTGCGTTGCCTTACGCACAGTATATTCATTCATACGGTTGCAGCCTGCACCAATAATACCACGAAGTCCGGCTGTACCGAATTCCAATTCCGTATAAAATCTCTCCTCGATTTCTTTTTCATCTCCTGCGATCTGGCGCAACTCTTCTTTTGTTGCTTCATCCATGTAATCGCTTTCCAACCAATGTGTATACTGCTCTTTGTAACCCATAGCATCCTCCTTTTGAATATCTCGTATTCTTTTTTATCATAATTGCCCATCTTGTATTAGTCAAGCAATGTAGATAGCATCTTTGAAATGGTCGTCAGATAATCTGTCTCCGTATCCGATAGATTTGATGAAGATGAACTGCTATCATTCGATGATGTATCCTTATCTCTGTTATCGGTTTTGTTCTTGTTCTTAGAATTCTTGTTGGAATTGCTGCTTGAACTATGACTTGTGCTATTACTCGTACTATTACTTGTGCTATTACTCGTACTATTACTTGTGCTGCCACCTGTGCTCTGTGTCGTATTTTCACTACTTTGAGAAGTGTTTGCCGCATCCTCTGTCTGTGCCATATCCAATGAGATAGTCGCACTCTCAGAATTCACGATTAAAGTCTTTTGCCAATCATCATATCCTTCTGCCACCACACGAAGCTTATGTGCCCCATAGGTGACTGGCACTGCCTGTCCCACAGTAATTTGCTCACCATCCACGTAAACAGACACACCTGCCACTTCCGATGTAAAGGTCAGCTGGCACACCTTCGGTCCGCTGCCTTTGAGCTGATTTAGATCCACAACTGTCGTCTCACCGCGTGTAACGGTATAATTGCCTGTGCCACCATAGCCATTATTTGCAACAGTAATTGCATACGTTCCTTCCGGTACTTCTAAGCACATATCGCCGGTTACTTTTGTAAAAATCCGGTTGCCAATGCAAATCATACTGTCTACAAACGTATCACTATTCTGTAGCTGGATATAGCCATGTCCCGTCGTCACGATGACGGACCATACGTCCTTATCCTTGCCAATCACCTGTAAGGTATCTTCCGCGCCAATCGCATCTAAGCTAATCTGTGCATCCTGTGAAAAAGCCATCGTATCCGGCGTAATCCGATACGCCGTCTGCCCAATGGTAAAAATGCCCTTTGCTATGTCAATCTCATAGTTGGTAATATCTTTTTGATTCCATACTTCATCCGACATCTGCACTGTACTAAGTGTAGAGGACGCACTGATTTCTCCCAGGCGGACAACCTGTCCCGGTGTAAAATGAATCGAGCTATAAGAATCTCCATAGGCATCCATAAACCGCGTACTTAGCGTATAGCCATAGCGTACCTGCCGCTCTGTCTTGGGAGAATACAGTGTCATCGTCTCCCCCATCATATCGATTTGTTCAATGATATAATCCGGCGTTGTCTCTTCCGTATCTGCTGTCTCCTGTTCCTGCTTTGCCGCAGGCGCACGATAGGTAAAAGGCTCATTTTTTCCCTGTTTTCCACATGCGTTCATGACACATAAAAACAGGAGCAGCATGACGGTACAACCGCCTTTTTTCCATATGTTTTTCATAGCTCGATTATAAACTATTCCATCAGATTATACAATAATGCCAAATATTCCCGACGTGCAGTTTCCTGGTTCATAATCTGCCGCAATTTATCACCATCGCGTTTGGATGACCACGTTTTTTTGTTGTTATTATAGTGGTTTGCAATTTTCCAGAATTTTTCCGGATAAAGCAACCGTAAATACAGTTCATATACTTCTTCCGTTTCCATCGGACGGACTCTTTGATACATCATCAACATCTGCTTTCCAAGCTCTGCATTCCAACGATTTTTTTCCAATGCCTTTCGCATATATTTTGCCAGATCACTCATCGCACTGTCTATACGCATGTTTTCAAAATGCTGGATATACGACAAATTACTGCATTCTAAGACATTATGATGATGATAATCCCCGTGGCATAGCTGTACTCTCATTTTTTGGTGTTGTACCTGTTTTTCCACGCTTTCTGACTGTTCCAGAAACATGGGATACGCCTGCTCGTACAACTCTTCAAACTCGGTTTTTTTCTTCTTTTTATGCGTGTAATTCCGCAAATTGCGCAGTTCCCGGTTATGCCGTTTTACCTCTGCAAAAAACATATGCTCCTGCGCAAGAAATGACGTTTTTTCCACTTCCGTCAGCGATGCCAACTGCAAATGCAGATCTGCCAGTTTCCGAGCCCCCTCTAACACTTCACACGCGTTTTTTACATCGCACTCCCGCCCAGGCTGATACTGCTTTAATATGTACGACGGTCCATGTTCTTCCCGGACCATATATGCGCCTTCCTTCGTCGCAACAAGCTGCTCCGTTCTTGCGTCCCACGCATGTAGTTTTTGCAACACATACGCCAGTTGCTCTGCTTTTTGCGCTGATCCGGTAAAAGGCTTCAACATACAAATCCCTTGTGTCGTATGAATCAACAGA
This sequence comes from uncultured Pseudobutyrivibrio sp., assembly GCA_900546435.1. GTDB lineage: Bacteria > Bacillota > Clostridia > Lachnospirales > Lachnospiraceae > Pararoseburia. Next base: position 14,805 of record URCQ01000002.1, read on the forward strand.
CTCCCTCTTCCCTTAGAAACGCCTGTAATCTCCAGCTCATATTCTCCAAGCAGCTGTTCCCCTTGCCCCATACGCGGAATAACAGTCTGTGATTTCTCTATATTTTCACACATAAAAAATCCTCCATAACACGAACACCATTTTCCAATATCTGTTCATCTTATGAAGGAATCTCTCTGATTATACCTATCGTATTTATTTTTCTATTGCCACCAGGCGCTTTGCCTCTGTAAGCAATTCTTCTCTTGTATTCTTTGCCGGTTCCTCAATCACCTGCGCAAACAGCAAATCCAGAATCTCACCAACCTTTTTTCCCTGCGGTACGCCAAGTTCTAACAAATCCTTTCCATTAAGTGCAAGATCTTTTTTCTGCACGCAGACCTGCTTCTCTATAATCCTATCATACAACGCTTCAAACTGATCGATGGCATCTAATTTCTGTTGGCGCATATACATGCTTTGTGCCAACGTATCTGCCCGTTTCACAGCAAAGATTTCCGGAAAACTCTCCAATCCCATTTTCACAATGCTGCGGCGCACATTTTTCTCCTGCAATACCGGTCGCATATCATGAAAACGCACCAGGCGTTTCACCGAGCGGATGGTATCATTGTCAAATTTGAGCCGACGTAAAATCTGCCCTGTCATCTCTGCGCCAATTTCCGGATGTCCATAAAAATGATCATTGCCCGCCTCATCTGTTGTTCTGCACACCGGCTTTGCCACATCATGAAACAGCATCGTCAAACGCAGTATGCGTTCTGCCGGCACTGCCATAAGCGCATGAATGGTGTGCTCTCCCACAGAATACTGATGGTGAACGGTATGTTGTGGTGTTTCCATCATTGCATCAAATTCCGGCAAAAAAACCGCCGATAGACCGCATGCATAAACGGTACGCATTTCCTCTGGGTGATCCGATGTAAGCAGTTTGACAAGCTCCACCATAATGCGTTCCATACTCACCCGCGCAATGGTTGGTGCCAACGCGCAAATAGCATCATAGGTGGATTTCTCGATGGAAAAGCCAAGCTGTGCCGCAAAACGTACCGCGCGAAGCATACGCAAGGCATCTTCTGAAAAACGCTCCGTGGCCTCTCCCACACACCGAATCACGCCATACTGCAAATCCTGCATGCCGCCAAACAAATCCACCAGACCTTCTGTCTGATTATACGCCATGGCATTGATTGTAAAATCACGACGCCGCAAATCTTCCGATAAAAGATTGGTAAACGCAACACTCTCCGGATGTCTTCCATCCTTATACTCGCCGTCAATACGGTATGTTGTCACCTCATATCCATATTTGCCGCACATGATCGTAACCGTACCATGCGCAATACCAGTATCAATGGTATGGGTAAACAATGCCTTTACCTCTTCCGGCGAAGCTGAAGTCGTAATATCCCAATCCGCCGGTTCTTTACCTAAAATGCTGTCGCGGACACAGCCGCCTACTGCATAGGCCTCGTGTCCGCAACTTTCTAACCGTTCTATAATTTGAATGACATCCTGTGGTAATACAATATTCATTAATATGCTTTGCCCCAATAAACTAACTTCTTAGCCGGTTTGCCACAGCATACACAAACATCAGAAATCGCTTCCTGTGTAAATGGCATGCATCTGCTTGTAGCTGTTGTATCTTCCTTAATCTTGTCTTCACATGCCTGATCGCCACACCACATTCCACGGATAAATCCTGGTTTGTTTGCTACGATTTCTTTGAATTCTTCGTAATTGTGTGCATCATATGTATGTGCTTCTCTATGCGCTCTTGCTCTTTCCAGCATTTCTGTCTGCATCGTAGCAAGAATCTCTGTGATCTTTTCTGCCAGTTCATCGATACATACTGTGATTTTTTCTCTTGTGTCACGACGAACAACCACTGCCTGGTTTGCCTCAATGTCACGAGGTCCCATCTCTACACGAACTGGAATACCGCGCATTTCCTGCTCAGAGAATTTCCATCCCGGTGATTTATCCGTGTCATCCAGCTTCGTACGAAGACCTGCTGCCTTTAATGCATCCAACACTTCATGTGCCTTATCAAGCACGCCTTCTTTGTTCTGCATAATTGGAATGATATCTACCTGTGTAGGAGCAATTCTTGGTGGAAGTACCAAGCCTGAATCATCACCATGTACCATGATAATCGCACCAATCAGACGTGTTGTCATACCCCATGAAGTCTGATGTACATACTTTAACTGGTTATCCTTATCGGTATATTGAATTTCAAATGCCTTGGCAAAACCATCACCAAAGTTATGGCTCGTACCAGACTGCAACGCTTTGCCATCGTGCATCAACGCTTCAATCGTGTAAGTAGCTTCTGCTCCTGCAAATTTTTCCTTATCTGTCTTACGTCCACGAACCACTGGCATTGCCAATACTTCCTCACAGAAATCTGCATACAGATTCAGCATCTGCTGTGTACGTTCTTCGGCTTCCTCTGCAGTTGCATGCGCTGTATGACCTTCCTGCCACAAAAATTCTCTGGAGCGGAGGAATGGTCTTGTCTCTTTTTCCCAACGTACCACAGAACACCACTGGTTGTACAACTTTGGAAGATCACGGTAAGACTGAATTTCATCCTTATAAAAGTCACAGAAAAGCGTCTCAGACGTAGGACGTACACAAAGTCTTTCCTGCAATGGGTTGAGACCGCCATACGTTACCCATGCAACTTCCGGTGCAAATCCCTCCACATGATCCTTTTCTCTTTCGAGAAGACTTTCTGGAATAAACATTGGCATATATACATTTTCCACGCCTGTCTCTTTAAATCTACGATCCAATTCATGCTGGATATTCTCCCAAATCGCGTAACCTGCCGGTTTAAAAATCATGCATCCCTTTACGCTGGAATATCCCATCAATTCTGCTTTTTTAACAACATCCGTATACCACTGTGCGAAGTCAACATCCATCGATGTAATGGCTTCTACTAATTTTTTATCCTTTGCCATCATGGCCTCCTTCTTACTTTCATCAATACCATTTATTCTAAAAAAATCCATAGGTCTTGTCAAGGCTGGTATCCGTGTATTTTCTAGGTAAAACGATATATTTCCCAGATTAAAAATGCACTGGCCGGTCCTAAAATCACACCCCAGATTCCATAAATCTGAAGTCCCAGATAAATACAAGCGAGTACAATGATTGGATTTGCCCCAACACTTCTTCCAATTAACTTTGGTTCTAAGTATTGGCGAAGCAGACTTGTTGCCCCTGCTAAAAACACATAATAACACCCGAGCAGTATCTTTTTTTGCAAAAACATCACCACCGCCCACGGCAAAAAAACAAGCGCAGTTCCTAAAAACGGCAAAGCATCACAAATACCAATAAACACGCCAAGCAGCACGGCATACCGGTTCCCCGTCACAAAAAGTGCAACAATACAAATGGCTGTAATAATCAGCATAATCATCCCTTGTGCCCGCAGATAATCACCACCTGCTACCGACAAATCCTTTGCCAGAGAAATCACCACCTGTCCAAATGTATTCTTTTGGATTTGTTCCTGCAGCAACTCATAATCTTTGATCATCAAAACCGTTGCCACGACTGTCACCGCAAGCGCAACCATTCCGCCAAGGGTATCCTGCATGCCGCCAAAGGGAGATGTCAGATTATCAATCATATGATCTAACATTTTCCCGGTGTCAAATTTACCTACTAATTTTTCGTATGCCTCTCCCACAAGGCCTGATTCTTTCGCACCCTCCCAATACAACAGCTCTTCCCGTCTTTTCCACAAATCCAGAAATTCCTGCAGCAGATACCACAATGCCAGGAGAATACCGCCTGCAATCGCCACATTGCGCAACATACAAAGGTATGCGTGCTCCTTTTTCTTTCCAGGCATTCTGCGAAACAATCCAGCCAGATAATAAGCCACAAAAAAGGGAAGCACCATTGGCAGCATCCATTTCATAAATGCATATACCAGGAAGGTGATTCCCAATAATTTCATTGTATTTCGAATAAAATGATACTTTTGCTCCATAGCAAAAGTATGCACTTCCTATTACCTTTTTATACATGTATTTTTGCTTTATTCCGGGAAAAAGTCCTGAAATTCCGTGCCCATTGGACGAATCACAAAATTCATCCCCTCTTCACTGACCGGATGCGTAAACTGTAAACGATACGAACAAAGACAAAGCGCATCGCCCGTGCGTGATCCTCCATACTTCACATCACCAAGAATCGGTGCTGTACGGCTTGCCAATTGTACACGGATCTGATGAAATCTTCCTGTGTCCAGATGAATATCCAGCAGACTGCGATCATCCAGGCGTTTCACCACTTTATAGGAAAGACGTGCTTTTTTCGCTCTTGGATTGTTCTCTGTCACTACCATAGCGCGATTTTTTCTACCATCTTTCACGACATAGTCTTCCAGAACACCGGATTCCGGAATGTTTTCTCTGGTGACAATCGCATAATAGTGTTTTGCGAACTGTCTCGCCTTTAGTTCTTTTCCAAGAATTGCTGCCGCCGCTGCATTTTTTGCAAAAACAAGCACGCCCTCGACCGGCTGATCCAGGCGATGGATGATCCCCACATAATCACTCTCTCCTTTTTCCACACGGTAATTACGAATCGTGCTCACCATATCCGGTTCCGTCAGCTTTGCCGTCTGTGTTGCAATCCCTGCCGGCTTGTAGCATACAAGCACATCCTCATCTTCATATAAAATTTCCAGTTCCATACCTTCTCCTTCCGAACGCCGTCATATTCCCCCAGCGGCTGTACCTTTTTATACCTTGAACCGATATCCCACACCCCAGATCGTCTCGATGTATTGTGGTTTATTGGTATTCAATTCTACCTTTTCACGAATCTTTTTGATATGCACAGTAACCGTGGCTATATCTCCGACCGAATCCATATCCCAGATTTCTTTAAATAATTCCTGCTTACTAAAAACATGATTTGGATGCTCCGCCAAAAAAGTCAATAATTCAAATTCTTTTGTTGTAAACTGTGTCTCCTCACCTCTGACCCATACACGTCTTGCCGTCTTATCAATCTTAATATCACGAATTTCAAACAGATCGCTCTGTGTCTGCTGGCTGCTTCCTACCAGACGATCGTATCTTGCAAGATGTGCTTTCACACGTGCCACCAATTCACTTGGTGAGAATGGTTTTGTGATATAATCATCTGCCCCCAGCCCTAATCCGCGGATTTTATCGATATCTTCCTTTTTCGCAGATACCATAAGAATCGGTGTATTCTTCACCTCGCGAATCCGTTTGCAAATTTCAAAACCATCCATGTCAGGCAACATCAAATCTAATACAAAAATGTCAAAGTCTTCTTCCAAAGCCCGCTCACAGCCCTTGCTGCCGTTCTGCTCAATAACAACTTCAAAATCACTCAATTCCAGATAATCTTTTTCTAGTTCTGCAATCGCCAATTCATCTTCGATAATAAGTACTCTACTCATTTGGCACCTCCTGATATTTTCGCAATACAAAGTACATCACTGTACCCACATTTTCCTTACTGGTCGCCCAGATTTTACCGCCATGATCCTCGATAATCTTTTTCACAATCGATAGACCAATACCACTTCCGCCCGCTGCAGAATTGCGGGAAGCATCTGCTCGATAAAATCGGTCAAAAATATATGGCAAATCTTTATTTGCTATACCACGCCCGTTATCCTCTATCTCTACCTGGATAAAATCTCCCACATCCTTGATGCGCATACTGATAAAAGACGGTTCTTCCGCGCGCATATATTTGATAGCATTGCCAATAATATTATGAATCACACGTCCTAATTGTTCCGGATCTGCAATCATAAGTATATCCTCATCTACATAATTAAAAAAAGTCAACTGCACATGCTGATTCTCCAGATCCATCTTTAATTCTTCCATACAGTCTGTAAAATAATCTTTTACACTTAGCTTACGGAAATTATAGGGAATTTTATTCGTATCAATATTGCTGTACAGTGTCAGCTCATTGATGAGTGTATTCATTTCATTTGCCTTGTTATAAATGGTCTTAAGATAACGCTCCCGTTTCTCCGGTGTATCTGCCACACCATCTAAAATACCCTCAGAATATCCCTTGATTGCTGTAATCGGTGTCTTTAAATCGTGTGCGATATTGGAAATCAGCATGCGATGTTCCTGCTCCGCATCCAGCTTTTCCTGCGCATTCATCTGCAGCCGCTTGCGCATCGCCTCAAAGCTCTCACTCAATTCACTGATCTCGTCATTCCCTTTGGTATCAATAGAAAAATCCAGATTACCATCGCGAATATTCTCTGCCGCCTTATTCAGCTGACGCAGGCGTGAAATGATGCCACCATAAATCCATATAATCAGAATCGCTGCTGTAAAAAACAAAATCAAGACAACCGAAATCATCACATCCATCGCCAATTGTTTAAAATCCGGCAATTGGGCAATATATTCATAGCTCGCACTTGATACCTGAATATTCAGCGTCGGCAAAATGGTATGAATCGCATAAATTCCAACTGCTGCTATAATAATCGGAACAAATGTAATGATACAAAAAGATATCACAAGTCTGGTTCGCAATTTCATATATTTTCCATCCTTATTATAGAAAAAAGTCGTGGGATGTATATTCATCCCACGACTTCATTATATCACTTCAGCCTCTTAAAAAAAGCATTCCACTAAAGTTTTATACTTTTTTTAGAATCCTAAAGATATTTTTTCAGTTCTTCTACCTTATCTACTGCTTCCCATGGAAGATTCAAATCATTACGTCCGAAGTGACCATAAGCTGCTGTCTGCTTGTAGATTGGTCTTCTCAAGTCTAACATCTTGATGATACCTGCTGGACGAAGATCAAAATGCTTACGAACAATTTCAACTAACTTCTCATCCGATAACTTACCGGTACCAAATGTATCAACCATAATAGAAGTTGGCTGTGCAACACCAATCGCATAAGACAACTGGATTTCACACTTATCTGCCAAGCCTGCTGCAACAATGTTCTTTGCAACATAACGTGCTGCATAAGCTGCAGAACGGTCAACCTTTGTACAATCCTTTCCAGAGAAAGCACCGCCGCCGTGACGAGCCATTCCACCGTATGTATCTACGATAATCTTACGTCCGGTAAGACCTGCATCACCGTGTGGTCCACCAATAACGAAACGTCCTGTTGGGTTGATAAAGAATTTTGTCTCCGCATCCACCATTTCTGCTGGAAGAATCGGGTCGAAGACATATTTCTTAATATCTTCATGAATCTGTTCCTGTGTAACATCTTCATCATGCTGTGTAGAAAGAACAACCGCCTCTAATCTCTTTGGCTGACCTGCTTCATCATACTCTACAGAAACCTGTGTCTTTCCATCTGGTCTCAGGTAAGAAAGTGTACCATCTTTACGTACCTTAGTAAGCTGAAGTGCAAGCTTATGTGCCAATGAAATTGGATATGGCATGAAATCTTCTGTCTCATTTGTCGCGTAACCAAACATCATACCCTGGTCACCAGCTCCTGTATCCAGATCATCTGTCAAAGAACCGTCTTTTGCTTCAAGTGCCTTATCAACGCCCATAGCGATATCTGCTGACTGCTGATCCAAAGCTACCATAACAGCACAAGAATTACCATCAATTCCCTTCTTACCATCATCATAACCAATCTCAAGAACTGTCTTACGAACGATAGCTGGGATATCAAGCTGTGCTTTTGTTGTAATTTCTCCTGTTACTAAAACGAATCCTGTACAAGCAGCTGTCTCGCAGGCAACACGGCTCATTGGATCCTGTTCCATACATGCATCTAAGATTGCATCTGATACAGCATCACAGACTTTATCTGGATGTCCTTCTGTAACAGATTCTGAAGTAAATAATAATTTTTCCATTTTTCTTCCTTTCTGTATTCCCTTCTGTACCGTTTTAATCCCTAAAAAAGGCATTAAAAAAATCCGCATAAGCGGATTCAATTGTCTAAGATAATCAAATCCCTTATTGTTCGAGTTACTCGCTCAGGTTGGCACCTTCCATTTTACGGGGTTGCCGTGGTTTCATCGATCCTTTGTATCTCCGCCACTCTGAATAAGAGAAAATACGATATGGAATTTTCAAATCTGTGACTTATATCAGTGATGACTTTACACCCCATATGAGCATTTGTCAAGAAATCTACTTATACAATTACGGCGTTTTGTAGCCTCTCCTTAGTCGTCCTTTCAGATATGTATATACATGGTCTCTCTTTTTACCGTACTTCGTACTCTTATAAAATTGTCAGAAAACTCTTGCTATTTATAGGATATTACATATATAATGTTTTTGTGTGTACTTATGCACAGCATTCTAAAACACACGTTTTGGGGGGAACATTTATGATAAAACTTAATGTAGATCAATTAGAAACCGGCATGGTTGCAGCCCAACCAATTGTTACAAAAAGAGGGCAGACAATTGCTCCTGCCGGAACAGTATTAACAGCACAACTGATTGCCAAATTATCCTTTTACCGCATTCAGACGGTAATGATTGACGAATCATCCCTGCCTAAGGCAGCAGATAAACAGCCCGTTGCAGTAGAAACTACCAGTGCTGCTCCCGGAGCAAAAGCTCCTACAACGGCTGCAGCTCCTTTGCATGAAACCTCATCACGCGAAAGTGCATCTCAGCGCCAACGCATTCAGGTCTCACCACAGTTTCATGCATTTCAGACAAGTTATACACGCAATATGATTTCTTTAAAAGAAGATTTCGACCATATCATAGCCGGTGACGTAGACAGTGCCTGTGCACATCTTTTATCAGAAGCATCTTCCTTATTTGCTTCGAAGACCTCTCTAGAGCTTTTTGATATGATCCATAACATGCGTTCCGTCGATGACACGATTTATGCACATTCTTTAAATGTAGCATTGATCTCCCGCGCAATTGGAAAGTGGCTGCAGTTATCGAAGGAAGACTTAAACACCCTGACTTTGGCAGCGCTTCTGCACGATATCGGCAAAACGCAGATTCCACCGGAAATCCTAAACAAACAGGGCAAATTAACTGACGAAGAATTTGCTGTTATTCGTTCCCACTCGAAACTAGGACATAAGATTTTAAAAAATACAGATTTGGATTTACGCATCAAATTGACGGCTTTGCAACACCACGAACGTTACGATGGTTCTGGTTATCCACGTGGTCTGGAATCAGATGAGATTGACACCTTTGCTTCTATTGTTGCCATTGCTGATGTTTATGATGCCATGACAGCCGCACGCAGTTATCGTGCACCAAAATGTGCTTTTCAGGTAATTGCCGCTTTTGAAGAAGACGGTTTCCAAAAATATAATCCAAAAGTTATCTTTACCTTCTTACAGCGCGTTGCCTCCTGCTATAACAATAGTCGTGTACTATTAAGTGACGGCACCGCAGGACAAATTGTTTACCTGAACAAAAATGCACTTTCGCGACCAATTGTTGATACTGCAGATCAGGGTCTGATTGATTTATCACAATCTGCCAACAAAAATATTTTTATCAAGGCAATTCTTTAAACAATAAAGCGAACAACAAAGAGACGGATGCAAATGGTACTTACCATTCAAATCCGTCTCTTTTTATCATTCTCCAATTAAGAAACCTGAAGAACAAATTTTTGAATTTCTTTTTCGCAATTTGTGCGTTCGATCTGTGCACCCAAGCTGCGTAACTTAATCTCAAAATCCTCATATCCACGCTGAATGAAATGAATATCATCCACAATGGTAATGCCATCTGCGGCAAGCCCGGCAATCACTAACGCTGCTCCTGCACGCAAATCCGGTGCACTGACTCTTGCGCCCGTATATTCCTTAATACCGCGAATGATCGCAATATTACTCTCCACCTTGATATTGGCTCCCATACGCGAAAGTTCATCCACATATTTGAAACGATTCTCAAAAATACTCTCTGTTACCGTACTGGTTCCTTCTGCAATGCCAAGAACAACGGTCATCTGCGGCTGCATATCCGTCGGAAATCCAGGATATGGGAGTGTTGTAATCTGTGTATGGGTCAATCCCTTGTTGGCAACAATGCGAACAGCATCGTCAAATTCCTCAATCATACATCCTGCTTCAATCAACTTTGCTGATGTCGCTTCTAAGTGCTTTGGAATCACATTTTTTATTAAAACATCGCCTTTTGTTGCTGCTGCTGCACACATAAAGGTACCCGCCTCAATCTGATCCGGTATAACAGAATAATTTGTCTTGTGTAACTTCTCTACGCCAACAACACGAATCACATCCGTACCCGCACCACGGATATTTGCTCCCATACTATTTAGGAAGTTGGCAACATCTACAACATGTGGTTCTTTGGCTGCATTCTCAATAACCGTCTTACCTTCTGCAAGTGCCGCTGCCATCAATACATTGATCGTTGCACCTACCGATACCTTATCCATATAAATATGGCTTCCTACTAAGTGCTCTGCTTTTGCAGAAATCAAACCATAACTGATATCCACATCTGCACCTAACGCACGGAATCCTTTTACATGCAAATCAATCGGACGGCTTCCGATGACGCATCCACCCGGCAATGCCACTTCCGCCTTTTTGTATTTACCAAGCAATGCACCCAGCAAATAATACGATGCACGAATTTTTTTGATATATTCATAATCGACATTCAACTGTCCTATCGTCGATCCATTGATGCGCGCTGTATGACGGTCTACACGCTCTACCACTGCTCCAATGTCACTCAGTGCATCCAGCATAATATTGATGTCGCGCACATCCGGCAAATTATCTATGGTTACTGTCTCATCCGTCATAATGGATGCTGCAAGAATCGCGAGAGCTGCATTCTTAGCTCCTCCGATCTCCACTTCCCCTACGATCGGATTGCCCCCCTTGACTACGAATTGTTCCATATAACACCTCGTTATTTTTATTTCCACGGCCCACGGCCTCTTTTGTCATCTTCTCAATCAAAAGTACGATTGTATACAAAATCTCACCATTGATAAAAGACATTATATCACATATTACATCATATGCACCAGTAAATCTTACGTCACCGTAAAAAGTCAATCTATTTATCGCATATGAACTGACTGCGATACAATTTAGCATAATATCCGTTCTTCTGCAACAATTCTTTGTGATTTCCCTGTTCCAAAACCTTTCCATCCTGCATATAAAGAATCACATCCGCCTCACGGATTGTTGACAGACGATGCGCAACGACAAATGTCGTTCTGCCTTCCATCATTTTCTGGAAAGCCTCTTGGATTTTCATCTCTGTTCTGGTATCAATCGAAGACGTTGCCTCATCCAGAATCAACATCGGCGGCAATGCCAGCATCAGACGCGCAATACAAAGAAGCTGTTTCTCACCTTGCGATAAGTTGCCATCGTCTCCTTTGATATACGTGTCGTATCCCTTTGGCAGACGTTTGATAAATTCATGTGCATGGGATGTCTTTGCTGCCTGTATCATTTGTTCTTCTGTCGCATTCGGATTTGCAAACATCAGGTTTTCACGAATCGTTCCTTCCTTTAACCAGGTCTCCTGCAGGACCATGCCGAAGTTTTCACGTAAATTCGCACGCGGAATGCAGCGAATGTCCACACCATCTACGGTAATGCTTCCCTGCGTCGTCTCATAAAAACGCATAAGCAAATTGATCAATGTTGTCTTTCCACTTCCGGTCGGTCCAACAATAGCAATGCGTTGTCCCGGTTCTACCGACAGGTTCAAGTGCTCGATCAACGGTTTTGCCGGATCATAGGAAAAAGCCACATCCTCAAAAACAATGCGTCCTTTTACCTCATCCAAATGCTGCGCATCGCTTTCTTCCACTTCCGGTGCATCTACGATTTCAAAAATACGTGCCGCACAGGCAATCGCATTCTGCAATTCCGTAACAACACCGGAAATTTCATTAAACGGCTTCGCATACTGACTGGCATACCCCAAGAAACTTGTCAATCCTCCGACGGTAATCCCACCGGCGATGGCCAGCAATGCACCCGCGACGCCAACGCCGCTGTAAATCAGACTATTGACGAATCGCGTACTTGGATTTGTCAAAGACGAGTAAAACGTCGCCTGAAAAGAGCTGTCTGCCAAGCGTTCATTGAGCACATCAAATTCTTTTTTTGCTGTTTCGTTGTAGGAAAAGGCAGATACAATGGCCTGATTTTCAATCATTTCATCCGCATATGCCGTCTGTTCTCCGCGATGCTTTGCCTGTAACTGAAACATCGTATACGTTCTGCCCGCCACGAATTTTGCCACCAGCAAAGAAACCGGTGTCAGTACAATCACAACAAGTGCAATGGGCAGACTGACGCGCACCATAAAAAAGATAGTACCTATAATCGTAAGCACACCCGTAAATAATTGTGTAAATCCCATCAAAAGACCATCGGAAAACACATCCGCATCCGTAGCAATACGGCTCATATAATCCCCATGGGAATGTGCATCAATATTTTTTATTGGCATCACCAGCATCTTATTAAATGCTTTTTGCCGCATATTTTTTGTGATATCGTATGTGATATAGTTATTGATCCGGTTCATCACCCACTGAAAGAAAAAGGTCCCAATAATGACAACGACCATTTTTTCCACAATCGTCAGCAGGGCATTCCATTGAATCGCCCCCTGACCAATCATACAATCAATGGCTTTTCCTGTGAGCACAGGAATCAAAAGCGTAAAAATTACCGTAAGAACCGCACACAAAAGGCTCAGAACAATCTGCATACGATATCCCTTTAATTCCGAAAACACACGTTTTAATACTTCGGACTGTTTGATTTCTTTTTTCGTACTCATTTTGTTATTCCTTCCTCTTATGCATTTTCTTCCGCATTCTCTTTTGGAAATTGTGAGTAATATATTTCCTGATATACTGCATTTTCCTGTAACAACACTTCATGTGTTCCCTTACCTACAATACATCCATTATCCATTACAAGAATCTGATCTGCATCCATAACAGAAGATGCTCGCTGTGAAATAATAAATGTCGTTGGTTTCCATGGTAACGCACGAATCGCTTTCCGCAGTGCTGCATCGGTTGCCACATCAAGCGCTGATGCCGAATCATCCAAAATCAAAATCTTTGGTTCCCCTGCTAGTGCTCTTGCAATCGCAAGTCTTTGACGCTGTCCCCCTGAGAGATTTCTCGCATCCTGCAAGATTTCCTCATCCAGTCCATGCTCTTTACTTTCAATCACATTATCCGCCTGTGCGGCATGAATGGCCGTTGCAATCATATCCTCTGTAACTTCAGGTCTTCCAAAACGAATATTATCCCGGATACTTCCATGGAACAGAACGCTTTTCTGTGATACCAGACCAACCATTTTTGTCAATTCTTTTGTATCATACGACTGCACATCTTTTCCGTAAACATACACCTTTCCTCTGGTTGCGTCATACATGTGGTTGAGCAGGTGTACTATCGTAGATTTTCCCGAACCGGTTCCACCAATGATTCCCACGGTTCCATGCTCCGGTACAGAAAAATCAATGTCTGTAATTGCCATTTCCCCCGCATCCGGGTATGCAAACGATACATTCTCATAAGAAACCGCATCCGCATTTTGTCGTGTCTGCTCCTTAGGCAGATACGTTCTTTCATCCCAAGGCATGTCCATAATCTGCTGCACACGTGCAACGGAAGAGAAAGCACGCACCAAAAGAACAATTAGATTTGCCAGTTTGATCAATTCAACCAGAATCTGTGACATATAATTCACAAGTGCTACCACCTGTCCCTTCGCTAGAAAGCCCATATCCACCTGTGTGCTTCCAAACCAGATGACAGCGACAACTCCAAGGTTTACCACCACATACGTAACAGGATTTAATAACGCTGATATTCTCCCCGCATGCATCTGATCCACATACAAATCCTGTGTCTGCTCTGCAAATTCTTTTTTCTGGTTTTCCTGGTTACCAAAAGCGCGAATCACTCTGGCGCCCTCTAAATTTTCTCCAACTGCCAAAAAGATACGTTCCATCTTTTTCTGAATACCGGAAAAAATCGGTAACGTGGATCGCATAATTCCATAGACCACAAGTCCTAAGATTGCAATGACCGCCACAAAAATCAATGTTGCACGTATATCTACAATCATTGCCATAATCATTGCGCCGAATACAATAAATGGCGAGCGGAGAAACAGGCGTAAAAACATATTAATACCACTCTGAATCTGATTGATATCCGATGTAATACGCGTTGTCAGCGCAGATGTTCCCACCGTTCCATGACTTGCCACTGACATATCCATAATCCGGTGAAACAAATCACCGCGCATCTTCGCCGCCGTATAAATCGCCGCCTTTGCCGCAAAGTACTGTGCTGTAATCGCAAAACCAAGTCCCACAGCCGCTAACAGTACCAACACCAGACACATGCGAATCACATAGCTTTTATTTCCCTGCGCAATTCCCACATCAATAATAGATGCCATAACCAGTGGCACCAGCAGTTCGAAAATCGCCTCCAACATCTTAAACAATGGTGCCAGGATGCTTTCTTTTTTATAGTCCTTTAAATAGTTTCCCAAAAATCTCATATTCTATCCCTTACTCTAAAGAAGCAAAAAGCAAGGATTTGCTCCTTGCTTCTTGGTTGCCTTTATTCCGTCGTATCTGCTTCTGATACCTTTTCAAAGAAAGTATCAAACTGTACTTTTTCCCATTCTTTTTTGTCGGTTGTCCAGGTAATCTCCTTTTTCCAACCTTTTAAGACAGATTTGAGATACTCGTCGCGTTTCTTTTCTTCAAGCGTTGGTATTGCCTTTTCTGTTGCTTCTTCATCATATGCGCTGTCCAGACGGATGACGTAATATCCATCATTTCCCACTTCAACAACCGGTGAAATTTCACCCTCGCTTAATTTGTCAGCAGCTTTGATGACAGCTTCATTCAATGTCGTGTCATCTTTTCCATAAGATGTTGTCTTAATCGTTGCACCTGCTGCTTCTCCTTCTGTCTTCAGATCCGTTGCTTTTGTCAATGCTTCTGCTTTTGCTTTTAAGTCCTTTTTCTGATCATCCGTATAATAGCCGGTCTTGCCGCTGGCATCCTTATATGTCACAGATCCAATATATGCATATGTGATGGTACGCTGCGCTGCATCTTCCTTTGTCACGGTGATATCTGCTGATTCTTTAATGGCATTGGATACTTTAGAAGCAATCGTCTGGTTTGTCAAATACTGTTCCACAATTTCTTCCGTTGCTGTCATTTCTTCCAATGTATCTTCATCATTATTTTTCATAAATGCCTTTGCAGCTTTCTTGATGCTTTTTTTCTCATCATCCGAAAGTGTCACATCATAATCGGCTGCATGCTGTTCCAACAGATAATCTTCTTTCAGGGATTTCATGACAAGCTTTTTCACACTATCCTGAAATGTCGTTCCATCCTGTTCTTTGGTCCACATAGAAGTGCCCATATACTGCATATAAGTTGCATCATAAAGAGACTGGGTATAGCGAGCCACAAAATTACCATATCCCAATGAAATGCTGTCCTCTCCGTTATTAATATTTACAAGTGTTGCTCCTGTATTCATACCACAGCCGGACAACAGTGTTGTTCCAGCTATTGTCATTGCCATAACAGCAGCTAATAATTTTCTTTTTTTCATAATACCTTTATCTCCTTGTTTTCGGCTTACCTTGCTATTATATCTATTTTACAAGCAGGGGGCAACCTCTAAACCTCTGAACATTGTGTGATATTTTGTTACAATTACGGTTTTTGTGTCAATGCAAGTGTTTTTACTTCTTTTACAAATGACATCGTAAGCTCCGGCACATCCTTTGGTTTGATTCTTGAATTCTTTGTATAAAAATAGTGAAATGCCGGGCGTTTTGCATCTGCGGTAAAGCTGACATATGGCTTATTTTTCTCGATCAGCGCAGGTATGCCGCTCGCATCAATCGCCGCACGTTCAAACAGTGTAATCACAATTTCTTCCGGCCTTTGCACAATATCTGTCACAAATGCCTGATGTGCCTCCATACGAAGCATAGCAATAAACAGTAAATTCTGTACCGGTTTTGACGGTTCTCCAAAACGGTCAATCAGCTCGTCGAGCATCTCATCGCGTCCTTCTTGCGAATCAATCAGAGCAATGCGCTTATAAAGATCCAATCGCTGTTCTTCGCTCGTTACATATGTTTCCGGCAAATATGCGTCCATATCCAGATCAATGGTCGTGTCAAAGTATTCCTCAACAACGCCGCCTTTTTCTTTTTTGACAGCTTCCCCTAACATCTTACAATACAAATCATATCCAACCGCCGCCATATGGCCATGCTGTTCCTGACCAAGCAGGTTTCCTGCACCACGTATCTCCAAATCACGCATTGCAATCTTAAAACCACTTCCCAAATCGGTAAATTCCTTGATTGCAGCCAATCGTTTTTCCGCCACTTCTTTTAACATTTTGTCCCGTTTGTACATAAGAAATGCATATGCACTTCGGTTGCTGCGTCCCACACGACCACGCAACTGGTATAATTGGGACAGTCCCAGCTGATCTGCATCATGAATAATGATGGTATTGACATTTGATATATCCAGGCCAATTTCAATAATTGTCGTGGAAACCAACACGTCAATTTCCTGATTGATAAAACCATACATGATTTTTTCCAAACGGCTTTCGGTCATCTTTCCATGCGCATAGGCAACGTTTGCCTCCGGCACCAGCTCTTCTATCTTTGCTGCCACATCCGCAATCTGTCTGACACGGTTAAACACATAATACACCTGACCACCACGCGCCATTTCACGCACAATCGCCTCTCGGATCATCTCTTCATTATATTCAAAGACAAAGGTCTGAATCGGTTGACGTTCCATTGGCGCTTCTTCAAGAACACTCATATCGCGAATACCGATCAGGCTCATATGCAAAGTTCGCGGAATCGGTGTCGCAGATAACGATAACACATCAACTGTCTTTTTCATCTGCTTGATCTGTTCTTTGTGGTTCACACCAAAACGCTGTTCTTCATCGATAATCAAAAGTCCCAAATCTTTATAGACAACGTCTTTCGACAACAAGCGATGTGTCCCAATGACAATATCAATCTGTCCTGTTTTCAATCCCGCAAGTGTCTTCTTTTGTTCTGCTGCACCTACAAATCGACAGAGCAGTCCGATATTTACCGGGTAATGTGACATACGTTTTAAGAACGTATTGTAATGCTGCTGCGCTAAAATCGTTGTCGGCACCAGATATACCACCTGTTTCCCATCTTGTACCGCCTTAAAAGCCGCACGAATGGCAATCTCTGTTTTTCCATAACCAACATCTCCACAAATCAGGCGGTCCATAATTTTTGTGCTCATCATGTCCTGTTTGACTGCCGCGATAGCTTCTAACTGACCATCTGTTTCTTCATAAGGAAACGTTTCTTCAAATTCCTGCTGCCATACTGTATCCGGTCCATACACAAAGCCTTCATTCTGCTCACGGAGGGCATACAAGTCCACCAATTCTTTTGCAACAACACCAACCGCTGCACGCACGCGATTTTTCGTGTTGATCCAATCCTGTGTCCCTAATGTATTTAGCTTCGGCTTCTTGCCATCCTGACTTCCATACTTTTGAATAGCGTCCAATTGCGTTGCCGGGATATACAGATTTCCACCTTTGGCATAGGAAATCTTAATGTAATCCTTCACAACCTTATCCACTTCTATTTTCTCAAATCCCTGGTAAATACCCAGTCCATGGTTTTCATGAACAACGTAATCCCCCACAGAAAGATCCGATAGTCCTGCAATATGTTCTCCCTCGTATTTTCGGGATTTTTTCTTTTTCTTACGCGCTCTTGTCCCAAAGATATCCTGCTCTGACAAAATTACAAATGCCGCCTCCGGAAACTCATATCCACGAGAAAGGTTCCCCACAGATACCATAATTTCCCCCGGATGAATGACATGATCATAATCTTCTGTGAAAAATGCATTCAAGTCCTGATCCATCAGATTTTCTGCCAAATGATGCCCGCGGGTTCGTGATGGGCTCAAAAGCAAAATACGATATTTTTGATTTTTATAATGCTTGAGATCTTTGACCAACAGCTCAAACTGGTTGTTATAAGTTCCAACCGAAACTGCACGGACACTCGTATGACCGGCAATGGCCAGCAAACCTTCCCTACTGTCCAATGTAGATAATACGACGCCCGGATATTTTTGCAGCATCCCGAAAACACTTTTTGTGGAAAGCAGCATCTGCAGCTGCCCCGGCAGACAATATCCTTTTTCCAAACGGCTTGTCATGCTATCTGAAAATTCCTGCTCCATCACCTGGCCTTTTTCATCTAAATGTACCAATTCATCCAAAAAAACCATAGTATCTGCCGGAAAATACGAAAGCAGACTTCCTGTGTTTTCTACAAAATAATTGACGTGTGTCTCAAGTCCCAGACCAAGTCCCCACTCGCGTGTCTCGGTTGCCAACTGTTCCACACTGCTTTTGATACGATGTGCTTCTTCGGTGCGCATCTCTTCGCGATATTTTTTATACAACTGCTCCGCATCCGCTTCCATGCGTTTTAAACCAGCCTCAATTTCATCCGGTGTCAACACCAGTTCCATCGCCGGATAAACCGTCACACGCTCTACCGTATCAATAGATTTTTGTGTCGTGACATCAAAATAACGCAACGAGTCAATTTCGTCGCCCCATAATTCCATACGAATCGGATGTTCCTCTGTCAGTGGAAAAATATCAACAATACCACCGCGAACAGCAAATTCTCCCGGATGCTCCACCTGTGTTACATTTTCATAGCCAAGCATCACCAGTTTACGGCGCATTTCATCGAGATCTACGGTCTCATCCGGATCAATCGTAAAAATCCCGCGCTCATAGGAATGCAATGGTGGCATGCGATTCATCAATGCATCCATGGTCGTGACAACCGTCACCGGCTTTTTTTCAAGCAATGCCTGCACAACCAAAAGACGCTCCCTTGTCAGCGCATTTCCATGGATATCCGACTGGTAAAAGAGCAAATCCCGCGCAGGATAATACAAGGTATTTTCATCAAAAAACTGATATCCCTCACACAGCTGTTTCGCCCGCATCTCATCAAATGTGACAATCAGCTTTACCGGAACATCATAACCAATCCCATAAATCAAATGCGGTTTGAGACTATCAATCACACCTGATATCTCGTAGATATTTTTTTCTTTTTTTAAATGTCCCCGCAGTTCTTCTACCTGCGGCATCTCTTCAAAAGGCTTTAGAAATGTTTTCATGCTTCTTCCACTTTTCCATTATAACGACTCATGGCTTTCTGCACATCCTCTTCCAATATGCACTCGATTGCCTGTACAGCACGTTCATAGGATAATTCCACAAGTCGTCTGTCTTCCGGCGCAAATCTACCCAAAACATGCGCTACCATGTCACCATGCTCTGGCAATTTTCCCACACCAACACGCACACGCAAAAATTCTTCTGTATGACAATGTGCAATAATGTTTTTCAGCCCATTGTGCCCCCCTGCGCTTCCCTTTTGACGGATACGCAAAGTTCCCGGATCTAGTGCAACATCATCCGATATCACAATCAGATCTTCTGTCGGATCCAGTTTATAAAAATGCAGAATATCCGCTACACTCTCACCAGAGAGGTTCATAAACGTCTGTGGTTTTACAAGAATTACCGCTTCCGTACCAATCCTGCCTTTACCAACCAGTGCTTTGTGTTTACGTTCTGTGACAGAAATACCATACTTTTCTGCCAATAAGTCTATGACATCGAACCCCACATTATGCCTGGTTCTTTCATATTTATCTCCTGGATTTCCCAATCCTACTATTACATACATCGTTTTTCCTCCTCGTCATCATTCCAAATCAAGATCTGACAACAGACAGAGTTATTATACCATATAATCCCCTTGTCGCAACGATTTGTAGCACTGCGCCACGTGAGTTTCTTTGTGAAATCTTTTCTTTTCATAAAATGTCTCTTGCATTATAAAAGGAGAATCCTTCCAAGGGATTTTGCCCGAAAGAATTCTCCACTATTCTTTTTTATTTTCTCCTACTCCCAACATACTATGTCATCCTTTTTGCCAAAGGATATAGTATAAACCAGGGTTAGCGTCACGAATTTATTTTAAATTTTCTACTTTATCGTCTCTGATTCTGTATGTTGCCTCTGTAAAACTGCCATCATCATTCTTGAAAACCACAGTAATCTCAAGTGTAGACATATCAGCCCGAGTCTCATCATCACTTGAAACTACTGTAGACACCACGTTGAAGTCCTCATCATCAGCAAGCCAGTCTGTCAGATAACCGCTTCCTCCGTTTACAGTCCAGTCACAATCCTCTACATAGGCTGTTCCAAAATCAATCCATCCCTTTTCATTCGGCCTCGCTGTAAAGATTGGACGACTCTCATCCAATACGAAATATTCCTTCAGATTGTCCTCTGTGATGCTGTCAACCAATGCCTGTGCCTTTTCATTTATATAGCTTATAGCTTCATCGCTGGCGTCTCCCACAGCAACACCAACCGCTGCCCGCTCACCATCTGTCTCAGAATCCGCCTCTCGCTTTAAGGAAACAAGGAATTTATCAGCCGCCACAGTGTCTGCCTTGTCCTTATCTAATGGCAGAGTAAAAAGTGCACTTGTTCCAGCATAATCTTCCACCTTATGATATTTTCCAGTCGCTTCGTCCATCCGAAAGGCGGCAACCTCGTCTCCAAAATCGTCAACAAGACTCAGATAAACGCCCCGGTCTGCAAAGATTTCCAGATTATCACACTCAATCAGCTCATAGATTACACCGTCCTTTTCAAACCAACTAAGTCCTACATTAAGTGTGGCAGCATTCACATCCGTAAATGCCTCACCATTAATGAGCGGTGATACACAGAAATTACGGTTTGACATTTTGGTTCCATCTGATTTTGAAATTGCGAGAGCCGCATAACTATGCTTATCACTGACCTCTTTTTTCGTCTCATCAGGCACATACAAGCCAAGCTTCTCCCCCGAAACCAGACCTAAAAGTGTAATATCGTAGCCATTGCTGGTCTGAGTCTCGTTGATTGTAATAGCGTCCTTATCCGCAAATGCCTTGCTCAAAGCGCTGTCTGCTGAAATCTCATCCACAATCTGAGATGGGTTCAAATAATGGTTTGCCGCATAAACACTACCGCTTCCTAATAAAATCACTGTGCACACAACAGCTGCTACAACCTTGCTCCTTTGTCTGTAACTTCTTTTTTCACTCATAATATCCTCCAAAGAAATATGCTCGGAGGCATGTAAGACAGAGAAAGCCTGTTTGTACTTTTCCTTATTATTCATCATTCCATTCCTCCTTCAATACATTTCTAAGCAGCCTGCGACCTCTAGTCAAACGTACCTTTACGTTACTCTCTGTCGCATTTATAATCTGTGCAATTTCCCGAATGCTGTAATCCTCATAATAGAATAAATGTATGACTATTCGATACTTCTCCGGTAGCTTCATGACCTCTTCAAAAAGTTCTTCCGCCTCTGGTGTCTCAAACGTTAGCGTCTCCATGTAGTCTTCTAATGGTATTCCTGCCCGCCGCCAGAAAGACATGTTGATGTTTTTGGCTTTATTGATTGTTACCCGGATAAGCCATGCCCTGATATGCTGCTCATTTTCAAATTGTTTGTCTGCAATATGATACTGAAGGAAAGTATCCTGAACCACGTCATCTGCATCCGCTGCATTTTTGCATATATTAAATGCCACCGCAAACAGATGATCCTTGTATTTTTCCATCAGTATCTCTGTTTCTAGTCTCATGAGTGATCCCTCATATTTCTCTTTATTTAAAGGCCTTCATTATATATACAAATCAGCGGCTTAAAAAGTTACAAACTATTTTCAATTAAATTATTCATCCAACATCAGTTTGCCTTTCTTAGCCTTATTTTTTAACCTCTGCATCTGTTCTTTTTCTATCTGCTGTATACTTTTTTCCGGTGTTGGCAAATCTTCCGGCATAGTTCCTCCAATCTTTTCAATCGCTGTTCTTACCTCTTTTCCAACATTATAATGTACTGATGTTGCGTTTTCCGCCCCGACAATTTTATCCTTTCTTAATTTTTCTTCTGTTTGTGATATTCGGAACAGATTAGCAATCAATTCTGTGCTACCCATATAATCAAGAATTTTCTGTCCAACTTCCAATTGTTTTTTCGCATGAATATCATCAACATCTAACCCACCGTATAATCCCATATATCCGGCATTTTGGAAAATTGCAAATTCCTCATTTGTAATAACTCCTGCATTATGTGCTGTCTCTGCCAACATTTGATTCCACTGTTTGATATCTCCTCTAACAACAAGTCTTCTGTTATCTTCGTCCAATTCATTAAAGTGGTCAGCAACTTCCTGTCTGTATGTTTGAATTGCAAAATATGTCTGTCCTAATGCAATAACCTCTTTTCTTGGATCTCCATTCTGAACGATTAAATAACATGCATATCTTGAAAGTTCATAATCTTTTTTTGGTTTCGTGGTAACTCCAGCTTCAACGATTTTCCTGACCTCAGGAAAATCGTCTGGAATACTGTGCCCGCTGTTTTCACATGCAATCATTGCTCTTTTAATTACTTTTGCAAAATTCTCCCATTTTGCATAATCAAGTGCCTGCCCCAATTCTCGCGCACTCCAATACTCGCTTCCGTCTTCCCGAATATGCTTGATATTTTCAAATCGTTTGTACTCTATTCCTTTTAAATCACTCATTTTCTTGCTCCTTATCAAACTCTCAGCTGTGTATAAAAAATGGAATCCCCATGCACAGCCAGAACCATCTAACACTATGCTTTCTACTCACAAATTCGTTCTTAAAGTATATCATGGAATAATCTTGTATTCTATATTTTTAACTGCTAACTTCTTAACTCTTTTTCCAGATACCTGCGGTAGTTATCCATGATAAAATCGGTAACACGTTCGTTCATTAATTTCCTACTCTCATCCCATATCTGCTCCTGTACCGAGTTCTGATGTTTTCGGGTCATATTAACCAGAAAAGGGACGCTCCTTGTGGAAAAGGAGCGTCCCCATGGCCTTGCGGCCTAATCCTAATCTTGCAACAACTCTTCGTTGTACTTCTGCAAAATCAAGTTCTGTATTAATTCTCTTGTAGACGATTTGATTGGATGTGCAATGTCCTTGTATTCACCTTCTGCCGTTTTACGGCTCGGCATTGCAATAAACATTCCTTTCTCGCCCTCAATAATTTTAATGTCATGAATCACAAATTCTTCATCAATGGTAATGGATACCACTGCCTTCATCTTACCTTCTTTTTCAATCTTGCGAATTCGCACATCTGTAATCTGCATACATTAGCCCTCCCCATTTATCTGATGTACTTCGTAACGCTTTTTCTTTTCAGAAACAATCTTAATTTCATCTTCCCCAATATACTTGCTTCCACTCAAAAGCGTTTCTGAACTTTCTACGATGCAATTCTCAATATACACATTGTCGCCAATATATGCCCCATTCATAATAATAGAATTTTTAATCACACTATTATTGCCGACAAAAACTTTCTTAAAGAGAATAGAATTCTCTACCGTACTGTTGATAATACATCCACTGGAAATCAGACTATTGCTCACCTTCGATCCTGCGTTGTATTTTGCAGGTGGCAGGTCGTAGGATTTCGAATAGATCTGTGGTTCCTGATGGAAGAAATAATCACGAATATCCTTTTTCAAGAAATCCATATTTGTACGATAATAACTGTCTACAGATGCAATATTGCTCCAATAGCCATCTAACATATAGCCATAGATTTTCTTCAATCCTTTTTGACGGATCAATACATCTGTAACAAAATTATAGCGACCTTCTTCGTTACTCTGTTCCAGTAACTCGATTAATGTTCTGCGTCTGATTACGTAAACACCCGTAGAAACGATATCAGACCCTGCTACCATCGGCTTTTCCTCAAATTCGAGGATCTTGCCTTCCATGTCCATCTTTACAACACCAAATCGCTTTGGATCTTCCCACTCCGGCAATTTTGCACAGACTACGGTAATGTCAGATTGCTTTGCAATATGATATTCCAGGATTTCATTAAAATCCATCTTGGATACGCAATCGCCACTGGCAATCACAACATATGGCTCATGACGTTTCTTTAAGAAATCAATATTCTGCCACATGGCATCTGCCGTTCCACGATACCACCAGCTATTGTCTGATGTAACCGTCGGTGTAAAGAGGAATAATCCCCCCTGTTTTCTACCAAAATTCCACCATTTGGAGGAATTCAAATGTTCATTCAATGATCTTGCATTGTACTGGCTTAGTACAGCAACTGTCTGAATATTAGAATTCGTCATATTGCTGAGTACAAAATCAATACAACGATAACTACATGCTACTGACATGGCAGAAATGGCTCTCTTCTCAGAAAGGTTCTGCATTCTGCTACTGTTTCCACCCGCTAAAATAATTCCTAATGCTTTCATGATGTTTCACCTTCCTTAATGATATATCCGCCGCTAGGAAGTTCTGCATCCGGATAATCGTCCATTGTTGTCACGCCCTTGATTGCTGTATTTTTACCAACTTTAACCTGTGGTGGAATCACTGTACCTTCCCCAATTGTCGCAAGTCCAAAAGCATAAATCTTTGGATTTAGCAAGCTTGCCGCTTCCTCTCCAACGC
Source organism: uncultured Pseudobutyrivibrio sp. (assembly GCA_900546435.1). Classification (GTDB taxonomy): domain Bacteria; phylum Bacillota; class Clostridia; order Lachnospirales; family Lachnospiraceae; genus Pararoseburia. The sequence continues at coordinate 39,548 of URCQ01000002.1, forward strand.
CAATCTCGTCACCATCACCAATCTCACAGTTTTCTGCAATGATTGCCTTTTCCACATAGGCATCCTTACCAATGTGTGTGTTCTTCATAATGATAGAATCCTTGAGCACTGCGCCCTCTTCTACCGTCACTCCTGCACCAAGTACACAGTTCTTCACCTCTCCATAAATCTGTGATCCTGCACCGATGATGGAACGTTCCACTGCTGCATCTGTAGCGATATACTGTGGCTCAATAATATCCTGCTTCGTGTAAATCTTCCAATATTCCTCGTATAAGTTAAATTCCGGAATCAGATCAATCAGTTCCATATTGGCTTCCCAATAAGAACCAAGTGTTCCTACATCTTTCCAGTAATCATTGAACTCATATGCAAAAATACGCTTGCCACCCTGATGGCAATACGGAATAATATGTTTACCAAAATCACAATTGCTCTGATCCTTCATCGCGATCAGTGAATCACGCAATACCGGCCAGCTGAATATGTAAATACCCATAGAAGCAAGATTGCTTCTCGGATGTTCCGGTTTCTCTTCAAATTCGGTGATTCGCTTGTCCTCATCTGTCAAAACAACACCAAATCGGCTTGCTTCTTCTATTGGCACCGGAATTGCAGCAATCGTGATATCTGCATTCTTCTGTTTATGGAAATCAAGCATTGCTTCATAATCCATCTTATAAATATGATCTCCGGACAAGATCAATACATACTCCGGATTGTAACTCTCCATATATTTAATGTTCTGGTAAATGGCATTTGCTGTTCCTGAATACCACTCACTCGTATCGCTCTTTTCATATGGGGGCAATACGGCAACGCCTCCATTGTTACGATCCAAATCCCACGGAATACCAATCCCTATGTGCGAATTCAGTACCAACGGCTGATACTGGGTCAGCACACCTACCGTATCAATCCCTGAATTGATACAGTTACTCAGTGGAAAATCGATTATGCGGTATTTTCCTCCAAAAGATACCGCCGGTTTTGCCACGTCAGAAGTAAGTACTCCCAGTCTGCTTCCTTGTCCACCTGCCAGAAGCATGGCAATCATCTCTTTGCGAATCATAGTCTGTCACCTCACGTCTTTTATCATGTCTGTCAGCTTACTTTATACCTTTCCTAGCTTACAGGTGTAAATTTGTATATAAAGTATAGCATATTGACTATTTTTTCTGCAACAATATTCCCATATTCTTGTAATTTTCTGAATTTTTTTGGATAATATATACAATTTTAGGAATATCGTTTCATTCTTCTCTCCTAAAATATGTTACATGCGTCCAAAAAATGATATGTTATTGCAAATTGAATGGATAAAGTTATAATAGAAGAAGAAAAACTGTCTTCTTACAGTTTGTACCCTTTTAAATAGGAAATCAAAGAAAATGGATGGTCAAAATTATGTATAAAATAGATTTTTCAAAACCAACAAAAATACATTTCATCGGCATCGGTGGTATCAGCATGAGTGGACTTGCAGAAATTCTGTTAAAAGAAGGATTCTCTGTCAGTGGTTCTGATAGCAAGGAATCTCCTCTCACACAGCATCTGCAGAGTCTTGGTGCAGCAATTGCTTACCCACAGGCTGCCGAAAACATCGCTTCCGATGTGCAAATTGTTGTCTACACAGCAGCAATTCATCCGGATAACCCGGAATTTGCACACGCAAAAGAGTTAGGCATTCCAATGCTTACCCGTGCGCAGCTTTTAGGACAGATTATGGATCACTATGCACGCTCTATTGCAGTTGCAGGCACTCACGGAAAGACAACAACAACCTCTATGATCAGTCAGGTATTATTATGTGGTCATGAAGACCCTACGATATCCGTAGGTGGTATTTTAAAAGCCATTGGCAGCAATATCCATGTTGGCGATTCCGATTTGTTTATTACGGAAGCATGTGAATATACGAACAGTTATCATTCCTTCTTCCCTAAATACAGCATTATCTTAAATATCGAGGCAGAACACTTGGATTTTTTCAAAGATCTTGCCGACATCAGAGCATCTTTCCACAAATTTGCCGGCAACACCAAAAAAGATGGTGCCTTGATTATTAACGGCGAAATTCCTGATTATGAAGAAATCACAAAAGATCTTTCCTGTCAGGTAATCACGTTTGGTCTTAACGACCATTGCGATTACTATCCTACAGATATTACTTATAATGAATTGGGCTGTGCTGCATTCACACCGATGCACAAAGGCACTTCTCTGCCTCGCGTAGCGCTTTCTGTACCGGGACTGCACAATGTCAGCAACGCACTTTCCTGTATCGCACTTTGCCAGGATATGGAACTTCCTTGGGAACAGATTGCAGAAGGCCTGCGTCGTTTTGGTGGTGCTGACCGCCGTTTCCAGTACAAAGGAAAATTCCAGGGTGCTACTATCATTGACGATTATGCACACCACCCAACAGAAATCCGTGCATCACTGACTGCCGCACACAATTATCCACATAAGCGTATTATATGCGTCTTCCAGCCACATACGTATACACGAACCAAGGCTTTTCTGGCAGATTTTGCAGATGCTTTATCTTTAGCAGATGTTGTTGTTCTCGCAGATATTTTTGCAGCAAGAGAGCAGGATATCTATGGTGTAAGTTCCAAAGATATCTTAACTTTGCTTCAGGAAAAGCATGTAGAAAGCTACTATTTTCCATCTTTTGAGGAAATCGAAAGCTTTTTAAGAAAAAATTGTATGAACGATGATTTGTTGATAACTATGGGCGCCGGAAATGTTGTAAACATTGGAGAAGACCTCCTAAAATAAGAGTTATCCACATAATCCACAATTTTTGTTGGTAAGTTATCCCCACAAGATTGTGGATTATTTTTACCCTAAGTATGCCCTGTTTTCTTACTTATCCACAAAAACGCGATATCACGCATGCCTTGATTTTACTGGATTTGTGGATTACTTTCTTCTTCTCAACCCTCTGGTTATATGCTATAATTCTGATTGCTAATGAAGAGAGGTTATGAAAATGACAGATATACAGATACATACTGCCACAAGTCACGCATCGACTTGTGTCTCCAACATATTTATTGATGATTATATGCCGGATGCCAGCGGCGAGTTTGTAAAGATTTATCTTTATCTATTGCGCGTACTTACTGACGGCAACGGCCATTTTAGTCCATCTGCCATGGCGGACAAGTTCCATTATACGGAAAACGATATCCGCAGAGGACTTTCCTATTGGGAGCAGATGCATTTATTACAATTAGAATATAACGATGCCAATCAGTTGATCGGCATCTGTCTATTAGAACCAGAACAACATGTAGTCGAGACACATACACCAGTACAGCCAACGATTGCCACTTTTACACCTGTAGCAGCCAGCACACCTGTTGTCTCTCCGACGCCATCTGTGGAACAGCAAAACGACACCTTGCTTTCACCAACAGAGCCACGTCATTATTCTCCACGTGAGATTGCTTCTTTTAAAAAGAAAGATGACATTGCTGAATTGCTTTACATTTCCGAACGCTATGTTGGACATCCTCTGAATTTAACAGAAATCGAAAAAATCCTTTTCTGGTCCGAGGAATTACAGTTCCCAGTGGATATGATTGAGTATCTCGTGGAATACTGCGTGGAAAAAGGACACAGCAGTTTCCATTATATGAATAAGATAGCTTTGAACTGGAAGGAAAGCCGAATATCTACACTAGAAGCTGCCAAAAATGCTGCCAATATTCATTCACAGTCTTATTATGCCATCATGAAAGCATTTGGCATTTCCGGACGCAATCTGACAGACCGTGAGATAGAATATGTTCACAAGTGGACAAGCTCCTATGGATTTTCTTTGGACATTATCGGAGAAGCATGCGCCAGAACCATCCGTAATACAGGAAAAGCTAATTTTGAATATGCAGATTCCATTTTAAACAGTTGGCACAAAAAGGACATTCATCATCTGGAAGATATCGCACGTCTTGATGAAGCTTTTGCTTCTACCAAACAGCAAAAAGCGGCTTCTGCACCGGTTGCACGCACAAAAACCAACCGTTTTCATAATTTTGACCAACGTCAATATGATGATGAATATTATGAAGCACTCGAACAACAATTACTGCGAAAATAGAAGGGTGATTTATGGCACTAACCAATGCACAATATGACTCGCTTATGCGAGAATACAATGATAAACAAATGCGTAATCATCAGATTATGATGCAGCGCGAAAAAAAATTATATCAGGCAATTCCCGCCTTATCCGATCTTGACGAAAGGGTCAGCCGTTTATCGGTTGAAAGTGTAGAATGTCTGCTCAATGGCGATACAAAGGGGTCTGCCTCACGCAAAACCCAGCTGCAGGATATTCGAAAGCAGCGCTTAGATCTCATGCAAGCACACGGTTTTGCGGCAGATTATCTGACACCGCCTTATGATTGTGCCGATTGTCAGGATACCGGCTTTATTGACGGCAAACGTTGTCATTGCTTTGTACAGGCATCCATTGACCTCGTTTATGCGCAATCGCATCTGGATGACATTTTGGACCGGGAAAATTTTGATGTTTTCTCTTTTGATTATTACTCATCGGACAGTATCGATGAAAAATCCGGACGTTCTTCTTTGGATTTTGCTAAGGACGCCTATGAAGTTGCACAGAATTTTGTGCAGCATTTTTCATCAGAAGGTGGTAATCTACTTTTGTATGGCGACACAGGCACAGGAAAGACCTTTCTTTCAAACTGTATCGCAAAGTCTCTGCTTGATCAGGGACATTCTGTTATTTATTTCACGGCATTCCAATTTTTTGATATTTTTGAGAAAGACGTATTTCAAAAAGATGAAGATGCCATGGAAGCACATGAACAGATATTTCAATGCGACTTGCTGATCATCGATGATCTGGGGACAGAGTTTTCTAATTCTTTTACAACTTCCCAGCTATTCCTATGCCTAAATGAGCGTTTATTACGTGGCAAATCCACTGTGATTTCCACCAATCTGTCGATGCGCCAATTGCGCGAAGTTTACACAGAGCGTACTTCTTCCCGCATTTTCAGCAATTATCAACCTTGTAAACTTTTTGGTGACGATATTCGCATCAAGAAAAAATTATCCAATAAATCTTAAAAAACAAAGGAGTAAAAGATTCATGCCAAACGAAGAAATCTGCTTAAAAGAAAGCACACCTGTAGGTGCTTTAGGTATCATCCCACTCGAGAGCTGTAAGGAGCTGGGTGCCAAAGTCAACAACTACCTTGTCAACTGGAGACAAGAGCGCGATGCAGATCACTACGATCACATCACACTCGCTGGTTACAAGAGCGATTCCTACATTGTTAAGGCCGCTGTTCCAAGATTTGGTTCCGGCGAAGCTAAGGGTTCCATTTTACAGTCTGTACGTGGACTTGACGTATTTTTGATCGTTGATGTTACCAACTATAGCCTTACGTATTCACTCTGTGGACAGACCAACCATATGTCACCAGATGATCATTACGCTGACTTAAAGCGTATCATCGCTGCTATCGAAGGAAAGGCAAAGAGAATCACTGTTATTATGCCATTCCTCTATGAAAGCCGTCAGCATAAACGTTCTTCCCGCGAATCACTCGACTGCGCAATTGCATTACAGGAGCTGATCAACATGGGCGTTGACAACATCATCACTTTTGATGCACACGACCCACGTGTACAGAATGCAATTCCACTTCATGGATTTGAGACAGTACAGCCAGCTTACCAGTTCATCAAGAACATCTTAAAGAACGTAAAAGACTTAAAGATTGACAACGATCATCTCATGATTATCAGCCCGGATGAAGGTGGTACAAACCGTGCCGTATACATGGCTGGTGTCCTCGGTGTAGATATGGGTATGTTCTATAAGAGACGTGATTACAGCCAGATTGTAGACGGACGTAACCCAATTGTAGCCCATGAGTTCCTTGGTGCTTCTGTAGAAGGCAAAGATGTCATCATTGTAGATGATATGATTTCTTCCGGCGAAAGTATGATTGACGTTGCAACAGAATTAAAGAAGCGCAAAGCTAACAGAATTTTTGTTGTAGCAACCTTTGGTCTTTTCACCAATGGTTTGGCAAAATTTGATGAAGCCGTAGAAAAAGGCATCATCTACCGCGTTGTAACAACAAACCTGACTTACCAGACACCAGAGCTTTTAAGCCGCCCATATTACATCAACTGTGATATGAGTAAGTATATCGCTTACATCATTGATACTTTAAATCATGATTGCTCTATCTCTGAATTATTAAATCCATACAACCGCATTCACAGGTTTGTAAACAGATATAATAACGGCGAGTTATAAGATAACACGCCCTAATAAGAGCCCCCCAGACATCACAAGCCTGATGTTTGGGGGGCTCTTTTCTGTCACTGTTTTTATTCTACATAACTGATAAATACATTACCTGCTCCTTCAAACAACTGCGTTGCCTGATCGGTCGACATCTTTGTATAGGTATCTGTATCTGCGTGATATACGATAATATTTGCTGCATCATATCCAATAATAAGAAGTGCCGCATCATCTCCTGTTCTTGCATACACCGGCGTTCCCTGACTCACATAGTACAACGCTTCACTCAAATTACATCCTGTCAAATCCAGAACCAATTTGTCCTTTAAGGATGTACTAAGCACAGACATTGGTGTCTCACCACGGTTCAAAAGCGCATGCACTTCTCCACTCCTTCCTTCCCGCTGCAAAATAGCACTAATGCATCCTGCAGAGGTATTCGAACTGCGATCCGAAGCACTTGCCTCAATATCATTAAACGCATTTACATAAGACTTTTTACCGCGATTCCAAATGTAACGCTGCTTATTATCAATCACCAGTCCCATATCTGCATCTGCAGCAACGATTGCCTTATTCAAATTCTGCGTTGTCAGAGTTACTCGATTTCCTACATAAACAAAATACGTCTCCTGTCCTTCTGTTGCTGAAATCGAAATGCTTCTCGTCTCATTCACCGTTGCCAGTACTGCTTCTGACGACGCAACGCTATGAATAGACTGACCTTCTTCCAACTCTGCCATCACATATTCTGTAGCAAGTCCCTGGCCTTCTTTAACCACTTTTTCTATGCCGACTGTCTTATTTTGTTCTCCCGCAGTATCTTTGATGGTATCCTGTGTTGTCGCAACACACATACCATCCTGCTTTGTCACACGATCCAGATACAAAGTATAAGAATTCTTCGTCACACCGGTCACATAAATACCAGATTTAGCATATTCTTTCAGCACCTGAAAATCGTCACTTGAGGTATCGACAATCTCCACTTTCGCCATTGGATAGACAACACTTCCCGCCGCATCTGTAGAAATGTCGCTTTCATTGGCAATTCCATAAACGAAATCTTCGGTCATAAATGCCAGCGGTTTGATTTTTGTCCCCTTCGCTGCTGCAATGGTACGTGTTTTTTCCGTTTCCAAATCCATAATGGATATTTCATCGGAGACTTCATCCCCTGTAATCCATGCCACATAACGTCCGGAAGCTGACACGGCATACTGACCTGACTTTAGATTGGTAATCATTTCTTTGGTAGATAAATCGTTCAGTCCGACTTTTGCCAATGTGCCACTCATCATAATATAGAAATCACCTTCTGCGTTTTCATACAAAAGATCGCTGAAATCTGCATTTAGAATCTGATAAGAATGTGTTGTTGAAATAAATACCTGTTCGATTGCTTCCTGCTTTATACTGTCATAATGATATAAGTTGATACCACTCTCGCCCTCGTGCTCGCCACGATTCATATAACCATATACGACAAAATCCATATTTCCCGTCTCATCAATATTTAAAATACGAATGTTGTGCTGCCCATAATTTTGGCGGACATCCGTCGGATCATCGACAAAGCCAAATACTTTTGTGAACGTCTGTTTATTCTGGTTGTACGTAAACAGTTCACCCGCCTGCACAAAGCTGACGATCGTTCCGGTCTCATTGGATAGATATTGGATATCGCCATTTGTTATGCCAACGCCCAATTTGTTCCCGCTGACACCAACCGCAGCCACATCCACAATCTGTTCCATGGTTCTCTTATAATCCAATAAGTAAATCTGCAAATCGGTATAACGTACCTTATAATATTCTTCCACATTATAATAAGTGGACACGCCATCGTTCTGTTCTTCCATCTGATAAGTGTATACCAGAGAAGCATACGTATCATTGATATCGGTAAAGGATACCAATGGCTTTCCTATCTGTGTACCGTTAAATCCGCGCCATCCAATCTGGTCAATAGAAGAATCAATCCCAACGCTGCCAAGATCGTTTTTGTCTGTATACTCAGATGGTTCCAGATAAGACGCCAATGTCTCATATTGATCACTCATGGATACATCATGGAATTGATCGGTAAACTCTAAACATTTTTTCGCGTAGGTTTCCTCCGGCAATGTAATACGCGTGTAATAATAGAGATTTTCACTACCACAATGCAGTTTCAGAATAAAGAGATATTCCTCTCCCTCATCCACCAGATTTTCAATCTGGAGTGACTTTGTCCAGGTATTTTTATCTTTGGACCAGTCATTTATTTTGGTATCCGCAATTTTACGCTGTGTATCCAGACTTCGCACTTCATAAGAAACACGATCAATATCATATCCATACGTGTCAATCGTAAGATCCATTTTACGCTTGGAATCCAACGGTATCAGCGCATCCCTCATATAGCAGGCATCCATCTCCGTCCGATATCCGTGCAATTCTCCCATCGTGTGGTCATATGTCTGGACTCCAACTAACGGAAGCGTCGCATCAGCCATCGTAACCTTTTTTTCTTCTTCTCCCCTATTTAGAACAATCTGGAAAAACACCAATGCTCCTATAAATATAAGAAACAACACGCCCAGGCGATGTTTTACCCATTTTGGAATTCCTTTTTCTCTAAAATTCAGCTTCATACTCTACTCTTCCCTATTCCTATTTCATTAATAGTCATTGCCATGACCAATTCCAGTATTTTCGGGGCTTCCTTGCAAATCCCTGTCCAACATGATATAATTTCACGGCAGATTAATCGACTGGAGGTCATATAAATGTCGGATCATGAACATTCGCACGAGCACTCACATGCTCATTCACATACACACACACACTCACCGGAACACACCAAGGCTGTCATTAACCGCATGAACCGCGCAATCGGTCATATGGAAGCTGTGCGTACCATGGTAGAAGACGGTCGTGATTGTAGTGAAGTATTGATACAGATAGCAGCTGTACGATCTGCCATTAATAACATAGGTAAACTCATTCTCAAAGAACACATCAGCCATTGTGTTGTCGACGCTGTCGAGACCGGCGATGAGCAGTGTCTTACAGATTTAGAAGATGCTATCAATAAATTCATCAAATAACATCTACATTTTATCACTCTTTTCCTAATGTGTCTTGTTACTTTTTGTGACTTTCACATTTTTGTCACATTTTTAACTATACTTAATATGTGGCGCAAAAGAGTGTTTTTGTTTGGAGGCATAAATTATATGAAAGCAATCATTTCAAAAATTGGAGGTTTCTTCAAATCTCTTAGAAATAAATGGTCAACACTGACTTCTAAGATTCCAACCCCAAAATTTATCAAAAAAATACAGGAAAGTGAACGTTTGCAAAAAGTCAGTAACTGGCTGAACCGTTATTCCCTCATTGAGCACATTCCCTTATCACTTATTATGTGCTTTGTTATGGAATGGTTATCCCGTCATTCCTTTATTGAGGCATGGGGCTTTGTGACAAATCATACCGGAGCATACCTATACAACTCCTATTTGATTTTTGTATGTTATTCCCTTTGTTATATTATGAGCAGACAGACATTTATGCGTATGTGTATCAGTGCTGTTTTCGTAGCTTTAGGTATCACAAACTGCATTATCCTGCTCAACCGTGTCACACCATTTGGCTTTACAGATATTTCCATGATTGGTGATTTGCTTACCATGCAAAATACCAACTATTTTTCATCGCAACAGGCAGCACTTGCTGTAACAGCACTTGTGTTGTACGCCCTATGGATGGTGCGCATTTTCATCAAGGGTAAGAAGTTAAAACCACGTTTTCCATATTGGTTAAAGCTTCTGTTCATTGTCTGCTGTTTTGCAAGTGTACCAATGACAACTTCTGCTTTGCAGGGTCAAGGTGTTCTTTCCACATATTTTGGAAACCTTGCACAAGGATATCTGGATTATGGTTATCTATATGGATTTTCTACCAGTATTTTCAACCGCGGTATGTCAGAGCCAAGAAATTATGACCAGAATTCCATTACGGCAATTGTTGATGAGACCAAGCAGGGAGAATCCACCATCAAGGAGGATGAACGTCCAAATATCGTTGTCATCCTTTTGGAATCTTTCTTTGATGTCAGTGAAGCGAACTTTATCGAAACCTCAGAGGATCCGATTCCGTTTGTACATTATCTAGAGAAGAATTATTCTACCGGACATCTGACTGTACCTGTTGTCGGTGCCGGAACCTGTAACTCAGAATTTGAAGTTTTGACCGGTATGTCCTGTCAATTCTTTGGGCCGGGCGAATATCCACAAAAAACCATTCTGAAGAAGACGGATTGTGAAAGTTTTGCCGACGATTTGCGTAACCTCGGTTACAGCAGCCACGTTGTGCATAACAATGGCGGTAACTTCTACAGCCGTGCCAATGCATTTTCCATGATGGGCTTTGATTCTTTCCAGAGTAAAGAAATGTTAGATATTACCGAATATACACCTCTTGGTTCCTGGCCAACCGATGATATTTTAACACCTGCAACAACAGAAGCGCTTGACTCTACCGAAGGACCGGATTTTGTATATACCATTACCGTAGAAGGGCATGGAGATTATCCTACTTATAAAGTACTTGATAATCCGGCTGTCGGTGTTACCTGCAATGGTAAAACCGAGGAGCAGAGATATGCCTGGGAATATTATATCAACCAGATTCACAATGTTGACGAATTTATCCAGTCATACATCGAAGAGCTTGATAAACGCGGGGAACCAACTTTAGTAATGATGTTTGGTGACCATTTACCAACCATGGGCTTAACCGAAAGCGAAGTTGCTACAGGTGATCTGTTCCAGACCAAATACTTTACCTGGAACAATTTTGATATGGAAAAGAAAGATCAGGACTTGACGTCTTACCAATTGGTTTCTGAATATTTAGACCGTCTTGGCATCCATGAGGGCACCATGACAAACTATCATCAGAGCAAGATAAAAGAAGGCGTAAAAGCCGGAACACCAGCATATATGACAGATCTTGAGGCATTGCAGTACGATCTTTTATACGGAAAACGTTACGCTTATGGCGGAATCGATAAATATCCTGCATCCGATCTGGAAATGGGCGTTTCCGATGTAGTCGTTGACCGTGCATACTTCTTTGATGGCAAGTTACACATTTACGGTTCTAACTTCACCAAGTGGAGTAAAGTGTTTGTCAATGGCGAAAAGGTACCTACCACATATGAAAGTGGACAGTGCCTGACCATCAAGTCTTCCGCAGTTGAAAATGGTGATGTCATTACCGTTTGTCAGGTAGGATCAAGCAATACCATTTTCCGTGAATCCAACGAATTCACGGTTATTGATCCAAATTATGTTTCAGACGCTCCTGCTAGTACAGAAGAGTCCGATGAGGACGCATTAGAATCCGACGAAGAAGCACAGGATTAAACAAAGGCATTTATAAAACCATATAGCAAAAGGCGTTGTAACGGCACAGAGGTACCCCCTCAAAGTCTGCCGCTACAACGCCTTTTGTATTTATCCTCTATACATATTGACGATCAATATCCATCGCTACAAAATACTGCTTTCCCACAGCCTCCCACACGCGCGTCTGGATTGCCTTTTGTATGTCTTTTTCCGAATCCTTCATCTGGTACGGCACTACGATATCAAACACCAGATTCGTATGTGTATTTCCAAACACAACTCTGAAATCATGAATAGATGCATTCTCATTCCATTTTACTACCACATCTTTTACCGCATCACGCAGCTCATCGACGCGCGGGTCGTCCGTCACGACCGGATCCATATGTATGACGGCCTCACAATGCAATTGCTGTTTTAGCATATGCTCGGTACGATCAATGACATCATGTGATTCCATAACATCTATATTGGCCGGAACCTCCGCATGCAGTGATATCATCACACGACCTGGCCCATAATTATGAACCACTAAATCATGCACACCAATGATTCCCTGCTGTGCCATAACAATGTCTTCAATCCGATCTACAAAGCCCTGTTCCGGTGGCTGTCCAAGCAATGGATCCACCGTTTCTTTTCCAGCCGATAAGCCTGCCCAAATGACAATCGCCGCTACAATGACGCCACAATAGCCATCAATATGTAAGGATGTGAATTCACAAAAAACCGTAGATATCAAAACAATAAAGGTAGCCAGTGAATCGCTCATACTATCAGTCGCTGTCGCCTTCATAGCGGCAGAGTCTATTTTCTTTGCCAGCGACGTATTGTAATATGCCATGTACATTTTTACGGCAATAGCGGCGATCAAAATGACAATGACAAGCGGAGAAAATACCATATCCTGCGGATGAATGATTTTATCCACCGAATCCCGCAGCAATTCAAATCCCATAATCACAATAATGGCAGACACCAGCAGCCCCGACAAGTATTCGATGCGTCCATGACCAAATGGATGTTCCGAATCCGGTTCTGCCGATGATAATTTGAAGCCTAAGAGTGTAATAACAGACGATCCCGCATCGGATAAATTGTTAAACGCATCGGCTGTAATTGCAATGGACCGGCTCAATAATCCTGCAAAAAATTTTAATGTAAAAAGCAGCACATTAAGCGCAATTCCGACCGCGCCGCTTAAGATTCCGTATCGTTCCCGCACCTTTGTATCTTCGTAATTCTTATAATCTCTGATGCAGAGCTTTGCCAGCAATGTGACCATAGATATCCCTCTTTTCCATTCCTTGGGGCTGCCCCATAAAAGCAGCAAACACTTACAATTTTATAAATCTGCGTTGACATCTCTACGCAATACTGATATACTAGCAAACGTTGAAAAACAAATCAATACATAAAACTATGCTAGGGGTGCCTTTTTGGCTGAGAGATGCATGCATCGACCCTTATTACTTGAACCGGATAATGCCGGCGTAAGGAAGCGTTTAAATCATCTCCTAGCATATACAAATGAAGGGAGATTTTTTTATGAGTTTTTTTGTAACACCTTATGTAGATGAGTACGGCGATACCACCTACAATCTTACAGCTGCTGGTTATACCGGCCTTATCATTTTATTTATCGCACTTCTTTTATTGGGTGCAGCAATCTTTGGCAACAAGAAGAAAATGAGCACAAAGCAGTTGGTATTTTCTGCTATGGCAATCGCACTTGCTACCGTGACCTCTATGATCAAATTATTTGAAATGCCAATGGGCGGATCTGTCACACTGTTTTCCATGCTTTTTATCGTGTTAATCGGCTATTGGTACGGTCTCGGTGGTGGACTTACCGTCGCCATCGCTTATGGCGTATTACAGTTGCTGCTTGACCCTTATATCTTGAGTTTCCCACAGATGTTAGTCGATTATATCTTAGCATTTGGAGCCCTTGGACTTGCAGGTATTTTCCACAATTCCAAGCATGGTCTCATCAAAGGATACATCGTAGCTGTTTTGGGACGCTATTTCTTTTCCTTCCTGTCTGGCTGGATTTTCTTTGGTATGTATGCACCGGACAACTTCCCAAATGCTGTTGTATATTCTCTAGCTTACAATGGCTCATACCTTGGCGCAGAAGCATTAATCACTCTGATTGTCATTGCTATACCACCTGTAGCAAAAGCATTGCAGACAGTAAAAAATCAAGCTATTTCCTAAGATTTTCTATAAAAGACTCTATAATAGTAAAAGTCCTTCCCCACTACAGGAAGGACTTTTACTATGTTATGTTTCTTGTCTCTTTACATTCCAGCAAAATATAAAATACTGATGTCAAATGCCAAAATACCAAAATAATATGTAGCTAAGTTGATACAGTGGATTCTTCGATGACTCTCCGGTTTATGGAATTTATAAAAATAAAGGAAGATAATGGTGAAATCTGATGTAAAGAAAAGCATTCCACCTAGTCCTAACCAGCCAGAAGCAAGCCCCGGATAAAGCACCATGTACTGTGTACTCTTTGATAGCATCAATGACAGGAAAACACAGTATATAGAAGCTGGTATCGTCAATCTACCCATGTGCAAATGCGATAGTTTCTTTACTGTAAAAAATACAATCACTGCTACGATCGGAAGAAAAATATTCCACCAGGTTACGGTCGCATCAATACGGAAAAAGCTAATCAAAAATCCCATATGTGCCAGTAAAAACAAAATCATACCAATCAACATATGTTTCTTTTTGCTCGCAATCTGGTAAAATCCCATATACAAATCACCAGCTGCACAAAAAAGCAACGGTACCAGCATCATGAAAAAGTATCTTGTATGACCACTGACATAAGCAAAAATCGCTGCAATCACTACAAACGACACACTGCACATCATCTTGACCGGCACATAATACTTCTTTTTGTACTTTGGCAGCGCCGCCACCAATAATCCTGCAAATTCCAGGGTATAAATAACAATCAAAATCCCCTGGACCATCATTCTTGTAAACATTCCCCTTTTTCTCCTCTCAATTCCCTTTCGCTTAAAAGGAGCAGTCTGCACAACTGCTCCTTGAATGGTTAAATTTATTTCCCCTTACTCTCTTTTAAGATCTTTTCTTGTGATTCTCACTAAGATATCTCATCTTATTAAAACGGCTGTATAAAATCACACCAATACCACCTGCAAAAATTGCTAAGCACAGGAAGTAGCGCGGATCAATACCATCTGCCGTTGTCGGTGTCGCATCCTTTGTGTGGGATGCTCCTCCAGTCGCAGAGGCACTCTTAATGACCTTTCCGTCGGCTGTTGTTACGGAACCATCTGCATGCGTAATCGATCCATCTGGATTTACGACGTCGCCACTATTTGTTGTGCCACCATTGCCATTGTTACCGGCATTACCATTATCTCCAGCTGTACCACCGTTACCATTGCCACCGGCATTCCCGTTATTACCAGCATTGCCATTATCTCCGGTTGTGCCACCATTGTTACCTGGATTATCGTTACCGCCATTTCCGTTATCACCAGGTGCATCTGGATCCGGTTCATTTCCCTGTACCACAAAGACAATGCCGTTATTCTTTGCATACTGTTCTGCTGCTGAACCTGACGCGCCATAAATCGTCGATGGTTTCCACGAACCCTGCGAAGCAATGGATGTCACCGTTGCCGGAATCGTAATTGTTTCAACTGAACTGTCTGAAAAAGCGTTTGCTTCAATCGTTGTCACACCATTCGGAAGTGATACAGATGAAATACCTGTACAGTTCTGTAATGCACCTGCTCCTATCGTTGTCGTACCCGCTGCTATCGCCAGGGAAGTCTTACCTTCTGGCACAAGCAAAAGTCTTGTCTTAGAAGCATTGTATAAGCATCCATCTGATGAAGCATATGCGCCGTTACCGGATGCCACTGAAATATCGGAAAGATTGCCACATCCGCTGAAAGCGTCTGTAGAAATATTGCTGACACTTGCCGGAATGCTTACGGAACTAAGAGATGCGCATCCATAAAATGCATTGCTTGCAATGGTCGTTGCACTGTCTGGAATGGCAACAGATCCGAGTGATAAACATTCACGGAAGCTATCTTCTGGTATGCTATTCAAGGAAGTGCTCAGAGAAACCGATGCCAGTGAGCTACAGCCGCTAAAGACACCCGTTCCCATAGATGTTACCGAAGACGGCATAATCACCTGTGTTACATCTTTTTCTTTAAAAACACCTGCACTGATTGTGGTTACACCATCCGGAATCGTAACCGTTCCGCCACTGCCTGTATATTGTTCCAAAACCGTTCCGTCATCGCTTAATACCAATCCGGATTCTGTCGTCTGGCTTGCATCTGAACTCTGACTGACAATGACCCAAACGGATAAAATCACAGACAACGCAATCAGAAGCCATCCTATTTTTGTACCTCTTTTCATTCTCTTATCTCCATATAATTTTTTTAGAAACAAAATCTACAACATTTAGTATATTATACACCTATTGGACCTGTTTGGCTACCACAAATAATCGTCCATCCTCCGTATAACTATTGCAGGTAGACAGTGTCAGAAGCTTATCCTGCAACGTCAGACCATCTGCATTTCCATATACTGCCAACGCATCTACATTTTCGACAAAATCCTGCAAATCCTGCGCCGAAGTGGAGGTGATAAAATCATAGTACCGATACGCATCTTCATCCTGATATTGTACTTCGGACAAACATACCGCCACGATTTCATATGTTCTCTTTTCATAGATGGTATTAAACTGGATATACTTATGGCTTTCTAAATACCCCGCCTGCAAATAATTCTTCAGACCACCAAACATCATACCGCTTTTCATGTTGTGTCCATAAATAATCGTATTGATTGTCGGACTTACAATACTACAGCGCTCATCCATAAAAATACTGCCATTGGTATTGTTGCTCTGATCAAACCCATGGGTAAGATAATAAGTATTATCCTTCTGTACTACGGGATAATTGATTCCCGTATCATCAATGGAAATCCAGCCCACCATCTCCGGATTTTGTTGTATGAGTTCTGCATATTCCGGCAAAACGGTCAAATTCTGTGTTGGCGTTTCTTCCTTTGGCGTCGTCGCTTCCGCCGCACCATCACCCGTTGCTTCTGTCGAATTTTTTTGTTTTTTTACTGTATCTTCTTCCTTTGGCACTTCCACCTGGTTCGCCAGCTTCTGCATCTGACGCGTTGTCACAATGTCGCGCAACTCTGCAATTCCAAACACAGCAAAAGAGACAACGGCTAAGATGACAAAACCAACGCCTAAAATCTTTTGGTATTTCACCTTACCCTCTGCCTCTTCCACAACTGCTTTGTCCTCTAACAAATCAACGGACTTATCCGCTACAATATCTGCCAGGTGTGCAAAAAACTGATCCCCAATCGGTGTCTTAAACACAATTTTCCCACTACGGATATCATTGTATAAGCGCACCGCAACTTCGGGATCCTGTATATTTAATTCTTTGTTGATACATTCGATCTTGCGTACATCTTCCTGACCATCACGATATTCGTGAAAGGTCTGGAAGGTGTATTCGCCGATCTTATATTTTCCTTGTTCCTGCATGCATTATTCCTACTTTACAGTGATTGCTATTGTCTTTGAGTAATCTCCATAAACATAAGAACCATTGATTGGTTTGTAGGCACGCACCTTATAATAATACGTTCTGTTGCTTCCTACCGTATTGTCGGTGTATGCTCCTTTTCCATTTGGTACAACTGCAATCTTCTTATAAGTTCCATTCTCCGTTGTACTGCGGTAAATCTCATAACCACCTACTGTATTGCTGCGATCCCATGTCAATGTTGCTGTTCTCTTGGCTGTAGATGTTCCCACAAGCTTATCTGTGGATGCCACCTTTGTATAAGCTGTTACAGGCTTCATTTTTCCATAGGTCGTATTGCCTCCAACGGTTACGTAAGAACGCACGTGGAACGTATATGTCGTAGAATTCTTAAGACCATTTACCACAAAATTAGTAGATGATGTTTCGCCATACTTAATGCGATTGTCCTCGCTATAAATCTCATAGCCGGTTGCTTTTCCATTTTTCAGCCAAGCCACCTGTATACTTGATTCACTCGCTGCCTGTGCGCGTAACCCAACCATAACCGGAGCAATAATATTAAATTTGATTACACTGGTTCCTGTATAGTTACCAAGCCCCTGTACTGTTGCTGTGGCAACTCCCGGATTCACGTTATTGTTGTAAACAACGCTATATTCTGTTCCCTGGATTAACTCTTTTCCATCATACAACAAGGTTGCCTTTGGTTCAATGGCTTTTCCGGTATAGGTATTCTTACTCAACTGAATGATATTACATGCATTTACATTCTTTGGAATAATCTCATACGTTGCACGCATAACTTCACTCTTACCAGCTAACGAAACTGGTATAAATGCAGTAATGGTTCCTATGTTCACGCATGCATCTTCTTTCACATCTGCAATATCTGTCGCTGCAGCTTCGTCCGCATTCATACGTCCATATACCACTGCAGATGCATCGTAAGCTACCTTATTACCACTCGGATCTTCGATAACGAAGTCCGGCTTGATTGCTTTACCAGTGTATGTATACTGGTTTGCATAATTCTTTACACGTAGTAGTGACATATCTGCGCTAATCGTATATGCACATCTTGCACTATCACTATAGTAAGAAGCCAATGGTGTAATAATGACATAACCACCTGTTGTGTAATTGTCATCCGAATAATAATCTACCTTGTAGTCAACATCCTTTTCCAGAACATTTCCGCCACACTCTACTGTAACTGGTGGTTCTATTGCTTTTCCAGTATAGAACTGTGGTTCAATCGTAACTTTTGCATCCTTTAAGGAAGCTACAATATCAAATTCTTCTGACACTTCGCCTGTATAATTTCCCTTAGCAACTGCTGTCACCGTAGCATGTCCTGCATTTGTATTGTCTGTCAGTTTCAGATCATAATCAACACCTGCTGCAAGTGTCCACACTGGGTCAACACCATTATCATACATAACAGATACATCCGGTGTAATCGCATTTCCGGTATAAATGACACGCTTATCATTTAATACCAGTTTAAATTTGGAAATATCCTTTGCTTTGATAACAAACGCCTGACTCTTTGTCTCTGATCCCAGCGCATAATTTCCTTTTAAGGAAACTACAGCAAATGCCGGGCTGTCCACACTTCCTATACTTTCATTATTAACATAAGAAATACTATAGTTGATTGGATCAACCTCTGTCTTTGTTGAGATAGAAGTATCATATACCTTAATGGCTGGTGTAATAGCACTACCTGTATAAGTCGTCACATAATTGCCGTCCTTATCCTGTGGTAAATCCAGTACCACATCAATTTCAGCGGCTTTTGCCACCTTCTGGTTAATACGATAATATGCGAACGGTTTGCCATAGTAGTTACCAATTCCCTTGACAGCAAGTGTCTTTGTGCCGGCGTTGATAGAATCTTCTATATCTATAAGTTCGTAGTCGGTTCCTTCCTGTAACAATGTACCATCAGAAAGATATACGGCATATGTTGGAATATGCGATGTTCCATCATAGGTAAATTCCTGCTGATCCTGTGCAATACGTACCTGTGCATCTGCAAGAGATTTTCCTATGTTAAAGTTTGCTTCTCGGCTCTCTCCATAATTACCTTTACCAGTAATTTTTACGGTTGGTGCCGCATCCGCATCATCTTTTGACGCAGAGCTCGTATTATTCTTAAAGGTCACATCATAATCTGTTCCCTTCACAAGCTCTACACCTCTTGTGGTATCTGTAACCACTAACTTCGGTTCTACTGCAGAGCCAGTATAATCCATATCCGGAACGGATACCGTAATATCCTCTGCAGCAATGGATTTTGGTTCTACCGTAAAGGTAGGGTTCAAAGAGCCATAGAAGTTGTCTTTTCCAACAATCGAAATGTTGTACTTTCCTGCATCTTTGATGCCGTTGCCGTAATTGATTGTATAGTCGACATCTTTCTGCAGGATGTATGTGGTGCCATCACCGATCGGACAACTCACTTCCACTTCCGGTGTGATTACTTCACCTGTATAAACGACAGATGTCTTATCTAATTTTACGGCTCCACCGGCAAGATTTACCTTTGTCACTTCAAATTCGGCACTTCTTGTCCCCGTGTAATTGCCCATACCGGTAAATGTCACAGATGCTTTACTGCCAACAGAAACCTGCTCATTATTGGACAGTTGATATGTAAAATCAACGCCTTCCTGTAACGTATGACCGTTATAAGTAATACTCATCTGCGGCACAACCGGGTGTCCTCCCGCATATCCTGTATCTGAAACTTTTACATTGATATCTTTTGCAGCAAGATCTTTCTGTGTGATCGTAAAGTTTTTTGTTACAGCGCCATAATAGCTTCCTGCGCCGCTGACGGTTACCGATGCCTGTCCCACATTGAGATTTTCTGCATAGCTAACATTATAATCCTTGGTCTGGGTTAAGGTCTTACCACCATAGGTCACAACCACCTTCGGCTGAATATAATCACCGGTGTAAGTAACGGTTGTTCCTGACAAATGACCATCTAATGTGATATTCGTCCCAGGATCTGCCAGATTGATACCCTTGATTTCAAAGTTTATCACCTGGTTTCCTATGGACACACCATCAACACTGTTAATCACGAGTGATGCTGTACCGGCATCTGTATTATTGGTATAGGTAAGGCTATAGTCCACACCTTCCTGCAAGATCTTTCCTGCACAAGCCACCTGTGGTTTCGGTTTAATCTCACTACCGTTATAAGAATATGTGCTATCTAATCCTGTAACTGTAGCTTTTGACAAATTGTAATAAATATTAAAGTTTGCCTGCTTTGTTCCTGTATAGTAGGTATCTGTACCGCTCATCATTCGAATAACAATGTTTCCAGCATTTTTACCAACTGCTACATTGTCACCATATTCTAATGTATAATCCTGTCCCTCAGATAATACCTGTGATCCATATTGAACAATCGGCGTCGGCTTAATCTGACGTCCTGTATAATCATATTGCTCATTCACATTAACCACACTGGCATTATTCAAATCACCAATTACTTTAATCGGAATAACCTGACTACCAATACAATAGTTCTTTCCAACAAAGACCAATTCACCCTGTCCAGGTGTATCACAATTATACTGCTGAATCTCATAGTTTGTCCTATCCAGAATTAATTTATTGGAATTACCTGAACTATCTACATTAACTGCATTTGTATAGGTAATATTGACACCCGCATCTGAAAATCCCAAGGTACCATCTGCATTTAACTTATAGCTGTTTTGATATCCACTAACTGTAAATAGGTTGGTGTTACTCAAATCACCTAAAATATTAAATTTTGCTGTGAGCGTTCCACTATACGCACCAATACCCTCGATGGCAATCGTTGCCTTTCCTGGGTTCACATTACTGCTGTATTTTAATTTATAGTCTGTATTCTCTTTTAGAACAACATCGCCATACATCAGAGAAACACTTGGTGTAAGTTTTTCTCCAGTAAACATCTGATCCGGGATCGCTTCTACCGTCACATTATCTGAAATGCTCTTTGTAACAATTGAGAATTTGAGATCAACAGTACCGCTGTAATTTCCAATACCCATCAAGGTAACCGTAGGTGCATTCGCATCCCCTTTGTTTGCAATCGCCGTATTATTGCTATATCCCTTTACCTTGTAGTCAACATCCTGTTTTAAAACAGTTCCAGCCGTATTTGTAATCGTAATTCCACTGATATCCGGCTTGATTTCTTTTCCGGTATAAGTATAGTCCGGAAGCGTTGTTGGTGATACTGCGCATGCACTAAGGTCACTTGCCACAACGGTATACACCTGACTTAATGTGCCGCTGTAGTGACCAATTCCTTTTGCCTGCACTGTATACTTGCCAACATTTGGGCCAACATCCGTAGCTGTAAACTGGTAATCGGTTCCTTCCACTAACTGGATTTTCTTACCGGATGCTGTATATGTCACCTCAAGTTGCGGTGTAATCTTATTTCCGTTATATACATAGTCAAATCCGGTTCCCGGATGATTTGGATCCGTATTTTTTACTGTAACAGAACTTTCATTATCCAACACAACAACCGTCACATAATAGCGTCTCGTCAGTGTTCCATAATATTCGCCTTTACCTGTATATGTAATAACAACGCATTCCGTAGATCCCATACCACCGGCTTCCGTCGTATATGACACCGTATAGTCCGTATTTTCTGTCAGATTAACTGATTTTCCATCACTGTCCTTGTATGTAAGTTTTGAGACAGGTTTTACACTGTTTCCATCTTCTCCTCTGCCCCAATATGGCACATAGTAATCACCGGAAGATGTCGGTTTTAAAGCAGAATCATCATAAGGATTACATAATTCTACCGCTCCACCAAGAACCAGATTGCTACCAATGGTATATGTAATCTCTCTGTTTCCGGTATAGTTGCCTTTACCTGTGATGGTTGCAATCTTTCCCTCACCGGATGTCTTACTGTCCTCACCTGCGGTCACGGTATAGTCGGTATCCTTTGTCAATACACGATTATTAAATGTTGTATTGACAACCTTTACCACCGGTATACTTTTTCCATCAACTTTTTCTAATTCCTGCGTATCTGTGATCGTAATACCACTCGCTTCGGACGTGATATCCTTTGGTGCAATCGCAAAATAAATCGTAACTTTTGAACCAGCATAATTTCCCTGACCACTACCACTAATTTCTACATATGGTGATTTCCTTGGATTATCAGCATTATAAGTTGCCGCATTGATGTTATTTTTAAAGCTCGTCTTATAATTGCCACTCTTAGGCACCGTAGTATCTCCGTCTTTTACCACAATGTCAGGAGAAATAGACCTTCCCGTATATTCTGCACTATAAGTTGCCAGGTATGTGTTCTCAGCAATCTGTTTTACTTCCTGTCCACCCAGTGTAAATGTCAGATCCGAAAGGGACTTAGCAACAATGGTAAATTTCTCATCTCTCTCATCCATCAGGTTCTTCTCGCCTGTAATGGTAATGGTTGCCTGACCAATGTTTTTATTATGACTGTATGCCAATGCATAGTTTATATTTGAGATTTCACGTTTCGTTCCGTCTTCATCCTGATAATATACGGCAATATCCGGCTTGATTGCATTTCCTGTATAAATCTTGTCTCCAATCGGGTTCGGCTCTACCGTTACATGTGAATCTGTAAGACTCAGCTTTTGAATCGTAAAATTATTTTTTACACTTCCTGTATAGTTTCCCATACCCTTTGCGTAGACAACGGCTGTTCCTGCATCTATATTATCTTCATATGCCAGTTCAAAATCCTTGCCTTCCACATAGGTCTTGCCCTTCTTTTCCAGCGTATACTCGCCGGCAGATAAGGTAACTTCTTTACCCGTATATGTTTTTTTTGCCAAAACATTCAGCGTACCGCTAATCGTCTGCGGTTTGATGGTAAATGTTACACGAATCTCTTTTCCCGCATATTTACCTGCGCCTCGGATGACAGCAACTGCTTTATGATCTTTCGTGCTGGCATCCGTATTATTTTCGTAAGAAACAGTATAATCTGTCTTTTCCTTCAACCAGCCTGTTCCCATTTTTATAGAAACAGAAGGCTGAATTTCAGAACCTGTATAGGTTGCTCTGTAATTGCTGACATATCCATTTGTCTCATCATAAGATGTAGGATCTGCAGTTCCAAGGGTCACGACGGCTGCTGTTTCAAAGTCACCTAAAATCTCATACTGCTTTGTAATTGTTCCCTGGAAATTTTTTCCATTACCGGATATCTGCACATTCATCGTACCGATTGCCGTGTTGCTGCTGTAGCTAACCGTATAGTCCTGCTCCGGCACTAAGGTATAGACATCACCGCCATCCCTCTTTAACGTCACCTTCATCACAGGCTCAATCTTCTTACCAGTATATGCAAACGTCGTTGCTTCCACGTCGTTGATACTAGCGGTTACATCAAGATTACTATTATCTTGTGCCTGTCCCAAATCGCAGCGGTTAATTACAAAGTTTTGTATTATCGTACCGGTATAACCACTTGCCTCTTTGCCAGTAATGGTTACCGTAGCTGTCCCTGCATCTGTATTATTGGTATATTCAATCTTACAGTCAGCACCGAAGCCTTCTACTTCATTATTTGTTGTAGCATCATAAAATGTAACCGTTGGCTGTTTCGGTGTGCCGTCATACGTATAGGTCGTCTGTGATAATTTTGCTGTTACAATCTGGCTGATATCAAACTTATTTTCTGCGCCTGCCTTGATTTCATAATCAGGGAATGTCTGTGTTCCATTATAATTTCCCTTACCGATTACAGTAATATCATACACATATACGAGCTTTCCGTTTTTATCGACCGTTGTTCCCTTCGACTGCGCTTCTGCTGTGTAATCCGTTCCAAGCGTAAGAGACATGTCGCTATCTTTATAGATACCATTGGTTACCACATGAGAATTGATATCTACGCTAAACAATGCATTTGGATCTTTTGGTAAAGGTTTTGCTCCAATGGCATACGTTAGCTCTTTGCTATAACCCGCATATTCCCCAATACCCGTAATAACAGCTGTGGCATTTCCCGCACGATTGCTGTCACGATACGCCACGGTATAGTGTGTATCTTTTGTCAATGTAGTATTGCCACATTTTACAGTCACTTCCGGTTCAATTGCAGTTCCCGTATAAGCATGGTCTCCTGCTGCAATAGATGACTCTAAAATATTGACCTTAACAGTTGCTGTACTTGTTGTACCATCTGCGGATACTGTGACAGTTCCACTTCCACTCGTCACACCACTGTTAATAGAAATGATGCCATTTTCATTCACTGTAAATGGAGCACCTCCATCAGGTTTAAACCGAAGTGTACGTTTCAAGGCCGGTGAAAGGCTTGCCTGAATCGCGGTCTGTGTATCTTCTTTATCTATTGTGATTGTATTTTTTGCTACAGAGATTGTTGTGTTATCAGAAACATCACCTGCACTTACACCTGTAAGGCTTGTCTCAATCATGCCTAATACCTCATCCCAACCGGCATTGTATGCGTAGCCTGTTCCTGCTGCATCTGTAGTGTAGTAATAAATGGAATCGCTTACATTAGCAAACGTATATACTACTGCATAGGTTTCACCTGTAGACAAATAGATGTTTGCCCCACTCAAATCCACCTGCAACTCTGTCGGTGTTGTAGACTCATGTGTACCAGCAATGGTCAATTGTGAACTTGTATAGCGAAGCTCTCCGCTCGTCGGATTACTCGCATCTGTCAGATTCTGATAGACCGATACGGTATATGACACGCTCTGCGTATTATTCATATCGACCTTCATCGTTGCACTTTCCAGCTTCTGATAATCATTCGTCGCCGTACTCACCTGTGCGTATTGTCCGTCCGCCAATCCTTCTGTCGCTGTCGCTGAATACTCCGCCAACAGATTGCTGCCGATCGACAATGTCGATACGACCATAAGCGCCGCCAATACTCCTGCTAAAATTCTTTTCTTTACATCCTTGTACATACCCATAGAGCCCCTTTCACCAAGTTCTTCTCTATTTTTCACGCCCTTTTTCGGGCATAGTTAGACTTATTCTATTTCCATATCGACGTATCCTATAAGAAACTTTAGCTTTTCTTTCAAAAATTCCCCAAAAAAGCTAAAAAAACAAGAACTTCCATCTTGCGAAGTCCTTGTTTTTTCTTTCTGTTCATTTATGCATTTACAATTTTACCAGTATACAACTGATAATATTTTCCACCCTCTGCAATCAATTCATCATGATTGCCACGCTCGATGATACGTCCCTGGTCTAATACCATGATACAATCACTGTTTCGAATCGTTGACAGGCGGTGGGCAATGACAAAGGTTGTTCTTCCTGCCATCAGCTTATCCATACCATCCTGCACAATCTTTTCTGTTCGTGTATCAATGGAACTTGTCGCCTCATCCAGAATCAGTACAGGCGGATCTGCAATGGCTGCTCTTGCAATGGCTAAAAGCTGTCTCTGTCCCTGGCTTAGGTTTGCACCGTCTCCCGTCAGCACCGTATCATATCCATCCGGCAATTTACGGATAAAGCCATCTGCATTTGCCAGTTTTGCTGCTGCACGTACCTCTTCGTCTGTCGCTTCCAATTTTCCATAGCGAATATTATCCGCAACGGTTCCTGTAAATAAATGGGTATCCTGCAATACAATACCAAGCGAATGACGCAAATCATCCTTTTTGATCTTATTGATATTGATGCCGTCGTATCGTATCTTTCCATCCGCAATATCATAAAAACGATTGATCAGATTGGTAATCGTTGTTTTGCCTGCTCCGGTAGCACCGACAAAAGCAATTTTTTGCCCCGGTGTCGCAAACATATTAATGTTGTGCAAAACGGTTTTTTCCGGAACATATGCAAAATCCACATCATCAAAAACGACATCACCTTCCAGCTTCACATAGGTTGTGCTGCCGTCCTCCTTGTGAAAATGTTTCCATGCCCACATACCGGTTCGTTCACTACTTTCCACAATCTGTCCATTTTCTTCTCTGGCATTGACAAGTGTAACATAACCGTCATCTTCTTCCGGTTTTTCATCTAAAAGAGCAAACACACGCTCTGCTCCCGCCATAGCCATAACAATAAAGTTCAACTGCTGGCTCACCTGCATAATCGGCATATTCAGACTCTTATTAAAGGTCAGAAAACTTGCCAGACCTCCAAGGGTAAAGCCGCCAAATCCACCGATTGCAAGAATACCTCCCACAACAGCAACGACAACATAACTCACATTTCCAATCTGCGCATTTGCCGGTCCTAACATATTGGAATACTTATTCGCCTGATAGGCACTGTCAAATAATTCATCATTTAACGCATTAAACTCTTCCATCGCCTGTTCTTCATGGCAAAAAACTTTGATTACTTTTTGTCCATTCATCATCTCTTCGATGTTACCATTGACGCGGCCGAGGTTTCTTTGCTGTTTTGCAAAATATTTTCCGGAATTTCCAGCTAAGAATTTTGTTGTCAATAGCATGATTGCTACCATACCCATCGTAACAATGGTAAGTGGTATGCTCAATTTAATCATACATACAATCACACCGATAACGGTTACGCCACTGTTTATCATCTGTGGAATACTCTGGCTGATCATCTGGCGCAAAGCATCAATGTCGTTCGTATAAATTGACATGATATCACCATGCTGATGTGTATCAAAATAACGGATTGGCAATTCTTCCATGTGCACAAACATTTCATCACGAAGCGCACGAAGCGTTCCCTGTGTCACCTGTGCCATGATAAAGTTATAAAGAAATGCACATACAACACCTAATGCATAAAAGCCTGCCACACGTCCAATGGCTCCTAAAAGAGGTCCAAAATCCGTACTGTGTGTCTCAAGCATCGGTGTAATATAATCATCAATCAAATTCTGCATGAACATGGTTCCCTGCAAAGAGCAGAGAACACTTGCAAGAATACAGATGAGTACAATCACCAAATGCACACCATACAATTTAAAAATATAGCGAGC
The DNA here is from genome assembly GCA_900546435.1 of uncultured Pseudobutyrivibrio sp. Classification (GTDB taxonomy): domain Bacteria; phylum Bacillota; class Clostridia; order Lachnospirales; family Lachnospiraceae; genus Pararoseburia. The sequence continues at coordinate 66,860 of URCQ01000002.1, forward strand.
CAGTCTGCCCATAATATGTTTGTTTGCTTTCAAGCTGCCCTTGCCTCTTGGCATTGTCTGCTGTCTTGGCATATTACTCACCCTCCTTCTCGTCAAAATCTCCCGATCCACCACCGGTTTGTGATTCATATACATCACGATAAATTGCATTGTTTGCAAGCAATTCTTCATGCGTACCGATGCCATCAATATGGCCATTATCCAAAACGACGATGCGGTCTGCATCCTGTACAGAAGATATACGCTGTGCGATGATTAGTTTTGTAGTTCCAGGAATCTCCTCGCGAAATGCCCTACGAATTTTCGCATCCGTTGCCGTATCTACAGCACTCGTACTATCGTCTAAAATTAACACCTTCGGCTCTTTTAAAAGTGCACGTGCGATACAAAGACGCTGACGTTGTCCTCCGGAAACATTGCTGCCCCCTTGTTCAATAAATGTATCGTATCCATCTGGGAAACGTTCGATAAATTCATCTGCACAGGCAAGTTTACAAGCCTTTTTGCACTCCTCATCTGTCGCATTTTCATTGCCCCAACGCAGGTTATCATAAATCGTTCCAGAAAACAGAACGTTATTTTGCAGCACAACAGACACCTCATTACGAATCACATCAAGATCATAGGAACGTACATCAATGCCACCTACTTTGACATCGCCCTCACTGACATCATACAAGCGCGAAATCAAATTCACGAGCGTCGACTTTGCACTACCGGTTCCGCCGAGAACTCCGATTGTCTCACCGCTTTTGATATGAAGATCAATGTCTTCTAGCACAAACTCTTCTGCATCTTTTTTATATGCAAAATTCACATGGTCAAAATCGATATCGCCATTTGGCACTTCCATGATCGGATTTTGGGGATTCACAATCGTTGCTTTTTCGTTTAAAACTTCTGCCACACGATTCGCATTTGCCACACTCATGATAATCATAACAAAAACCATAGAAAGCATCATCAGACTTCCCAGAATATTCATGCAGTACGCAAGCATACTCATAAGCTCTCCCGTTGTGAATGTCGATGTAACAATCATCTTTGCACCCATCCAGCTGATCAGCAAAATACAGGTATAGATGGTAGTCATCATAACCGGCGCATTACATGCCAAAATACGTTCTGCCTTTAACAAAAATTTATATATATTACCGCTTGCTTTTTGGAATTTTTCTTTCTCGTAATCCTCTCGCACATAAGCTTTTACTACACGAATACCGGAAATATTTTCCTGTACACTGGCATTTAAATCATCATATTTCTTAAATACGAAATCAAAAATTTTCGTAACTCTGGAAATAATAAAAACCAGAATTGCCGCCAATATCAACACTGCGAGCAGATAGACACTCGCCAGTCGTGGGCTGATGTAAAGCGACATGCACATAGCAACGATCAAACTTGCCGGCGCACGCATCCCCATGCGCAAAATCATCTGGTATGCATTCTGTAAATTTGTCACATCTGTCGTTAATCTGGTAACCAGACCAGCGGTAGAATACTTATCAATATTTGCAAAAGAAAATGTCTGAATGTTTGTAAACATGGACTTTCTTAAGTTTCTTGCAAATCCTGCAGAAGCTCTTGCGCCATATTTTCCGCCCATCATACCTGCCCATAAACCAATAAGCGCAGCCAAAATCATATATGCGCCAATCACAAAGATATGATGCATGTCTCCTCGATTGACACCCTCGTCAATAATTGATGCCATCATAAGTGGTATGATCATCTCCATCGCCACTTCCAAAAGCATAAATAGAGGTGTCAGAATCGAATCTTTTTTAAACTCTTTTACCTCTGCAAGTAATGTTTTTAAAACGTGCATTATTTTTCCCTTCCTTTTCTAATTTTTCTGCATCAGATGAAATCTCATCTTCCAATTGTTCTTTCACTTGTGACAGCATGGAAAACAATTCCTGTCTCTGTTCTTTCGTAAGACCTGATACCAGTTTTTTTTCCATATGATCTATGCTTTTTTGAATATCATCATGGAAACGCATGCCATCTTCTGTCAGCGTAATCTTTTTTAAACGAGCATCGCGTTCCACAGAAACGCGCGTAATGTACCCGTTTTTTTCCAAATTCTGCAGTGCTGCTGTGACCGATGATTTTGCCATATGAAAATCTGCTTCCATATCTTTCTGAAAAACTTCCTCATCTCTATGATGATACAGATAGCCGATCATCCAACCATGCATCGCCGTGACAGCATCACCACCGGCGTTTAAAATACTTTTCTGATAGATATTCCGATCTAATAAACGTCCCAATTCTTTGATCTGATATCCAACCTGTTCTTCATTTCTCATGTTCTCCTCCTAGAATGTTCGCCTTCGAACTGTTCGGCTTCGAACTATTATAAAATGCACTTTTCTTTTTTTCAAGTGGGTATAACTCACAAAATCGTCTTTTTTGCTCCCCATACCTTCGTCATTTTGCTAAATCACACAACGTGAAATTCTATACATGATTATTTCTCATGATACTTTCTACTCACTCGTTGTATATTGGGGCAAGATAATGTATAATGTCTATGTTATTACTTAGGAGAAATACGAGGAGGGGTGCAATGGAACATACTAGTAAAGACTTACGTGTCCGCAGAACACTGAAAGCCATTCGTAGTGCATTCTACGATTTGGTATTGACCAAAGATTATTCTGACATTTCCATTACCGAGCTGACAGACCGAGCTGAAATTAACCGAAAGACATTTTATCTGCATTATTCTTCTTTGGAAGATCTGGTAAAAGAAGTTGAACAGGAAATCGTCGAAAACATTTTAGAAAATGTTCGTTTAAGCGCAGAACAATTAGACGTCGAAGGATGCGTAGACACATTCTATCACTATCTGGATGAATGCGATGAAGTACAACAAAAGTTGCTTTGTGATTCACATTATTATTTCTTTTATGAAGATGTAACCGATGCCGTATTAAAAAGCAACGCATTTTCTAAATTCTTTGAAAAGACAAAACATCCGGATATTGTACGTTCTTATTCGATCTGTATTACCTTTATCTATCGCAACTGGTTAAAGAGTGGTCGTCCAATTCCACTTGACGAATTAATCGAGTATGCCAGCATGATTATTTCAAAAGGGTACAGCGGAATCATCGAAAAAGAATCTTAGTATAAACAGAATCTAAAAACGAACCCCACAAGCCGAAAGACCTGTGGGGTTTTTATCGGCGCGACAGGATTTGAACCTGCGACCTCTGCGTCCCGAACGCAGCGCTCTACCAAACTGAGCCACGCGCCGTCAATATGATAACAAGGCAGCTCCCTATCGCGAACTGCCTTGCTATTATAATACATTTAAATGTAAATTTCCAGCCTTTTTTCCCAAATGCTACCGATTAAGATAACAGCATACGAACCGCGCCATAAATTCCCGCATCATTGCCAAGCGATGCCAATACAATCGGCGTATCTTTGCTTGCATGGAACACCTGTGAACAGAATGGCTCCTGCAGTGCATCAATTATAATCTGCCCTGCGCGCGATACACCTCCACCGATGACAAACGCATCCGGATTCAGTACGCAGCCAATCTTTGCCAGTGTAGATCCAAGCATACCAAACACCTGGTTTATCACATCACAAGCCACTTTATCGCCAGCTTTTGCACAATCAAAAACATCCTTTGCAGAAAGCTCCTCACCAAAAGAACGAAGTGTACTATCCTCTGCTGTTGTAGCAAGTGCTCTCTTTGTCATACGAACAATGCCGGTTGCAGACGCATACTGCTCAATGCAGCCATAATGTCCACAGTTGCATGCTTCGATTTCCTGCTCATTGACAATCATATGTCCGATTTCGCCTGCGGCACCATTTGCGCCTGTCAAAATCTTGCCATCAATGATAATGCCGCCACCGATACCGGTACCAAGTGTTACCATTACAATACTGTTGTAACCTTTTCCACTTCCCATCCAGTTTTCGCCAAGTGCCGCCACATTTGCGTCGTTTCCAACTTTGACTTTCATACCGGATAAACGTTCTAATTCCTCAGCAAGCGGTACAACGTCCCAGCCAAGATTCACTGCCCGGTTAACAACACCATCTTTATCTACAGCTCCGGGAACTCCAATTCCAATCCCTTCCACCATATCTTTGGTCAGATCTTTTTCTACCATTTTTCCATGAACGGTTGCAGCGATATCCTGTAAAATATGCGCTCCTTTTTCACTGGTATCTGTCGGAATTTCCCATTTTTCAAGCAATGTACCATCTGTTTCAAATAATCCCATTTTAATGGTTGTTCCACCAACATCTGCACCAAATCCATATTTCTTCATGCTATCTTCCTCCACATCATTCATCTCATGTATTTTATTGTAAGTTATTCCTCCGCCTGTGACAAGGCATTTTCCTGCGTCATCGGATGTATAAAGTCCACCGGCTCTAATCCATCATGCAGCCAGCTCATAAAACTATGCCAAATCTTTCCCGGATATGTTCCACCGCCTAATCCAGGCACTTCTTTTGGTATATCGTAACCTACCCATACGCTGGTTGTGTAATACGGCGTATAACCGACAAACCAGCCATCTTTGTTATCATTTGTCGTTCCTGTTTTTCCTGCGCATGGCATCATTCCCAAGGAATATCCCCGACCTGTTCCGGAAGTAATAACCGTCTGCAGCATATCCGTCATCTGACGGCATGCATTTTCTTTATAAATCACACTTGCCGTCTGATCTGCCTGGTATATCACTTCACCATCTGCATCTGTGATCTTCATAATGCAGGTCGGATTGCGATAACCGCCATCGTTTTTGATGGTTGCATAACCTTTTGCCATCTCCAGTGGTGATACTCCATTGGTAAAGCCACCAATGGATGCCGGTAAGCGCTTATCATTCGCATCGAGATTGGAAAAGCCCATTGCTTCCAAATAAGAAATACCAACCTCTGGTGTAAGCTCCTCAAATATTTTCCACGCGATAGTATTCTTCGAGCGTGCAACTGCCTGTCGCAAACTCATTGCCCCGGAATAGGTGCCATCACCATTTACCGGGCCATCTGCAATTGGTTCATCCACTACTGTTGTGTCCGGTGTATAGCCTCGTTCCAATGCCGGTGTGTACACAATCAACGGCTTAATCGCACTTCCCGGCTGACGGAAACTTTGAAAAGCACGATTCAATGTATATCCCTCTACGTCATCCTGACTTCGTCCGCCAATGATGGCACGCACCATTCCGGTCGTATTGTCAATACATACCGCCGCTCCCTGTAATTCATAGATTCCCTCGTCACTCTTTTCACCAAATCCGGCTAAAACTTCATCTACGGATGTCTGCAACTGACTCTGTGCATCCAGATCCAGTGACGTATAAATACGATAGCCACCGGTAAACAATTTCTTATTACACGTATCGTAAAGAGATTGATATTCGCGATCATATGCCGTCTTTTCCTCATCATCAGAAAACACTGTCTGAAATTCAAAGCCTTCAAGTTCCATCAGTGCACGTGTTGCACAATAATATGTATACGTCTCCGCATAATTATTTTTGATTTCTTCCGGTTCTGTCGTCTTAATCTGCTCTGCCACTGCTGTCTGGTAGGAACTCTCTGAAATCACCTGGTCTTCCAGCATCGACTTCAAAATACGATCTCGTCTCGCCTGTGTCTTATCTGCGTGGGTTAACGGATTATACAGCGTCGGATTGTTTGGAATGGCACACAAATAAATCATCTGCGACAACGACAAATGGCTCACATCCATGCCAAAATACCCTTGTGCCGCCGCCTCAATACCATAATATCCATTTGCAAAATAAACATTATTCAGATAGAATTCCAATATTTCTTCTTTGGAGTATTTCTTTTCGAGTTCCACAGCAATATACATTTCCTCGATTTTTCTCTCCCATGTTCTTTCATTGGAAAGAAAAACCGTCCTTGCCAACTGCTGTGTGATGGTACTACCACCCTGTGTCACTTCCCCATCCTGAATCATGGCAACAGCCGCACGCATAATGCCGCGATAATCAATGCCATTGTGCTTATAAAACCGCTTGTCTTCTGTACTGATAATCGCCTGTTTCACGTAAATCGGAATGTCTTCATATTCTATATAATAAACATCCTTTTCACCCTTTAAAACCGATAACGTCTTACCGTTGATATCGTACGCGATGCTTGTCTGACTCTTGCGAAATGTATCCTTTGAAGAATGCGAAACCATACTGACTGCTTCTGTTTTCATCGCACTGACTTTTGCCGCATATCCTCCTGCATAATAGTAAGCAACCGCTGCAACGACAAGAAGCATCAAAATCATTTGAAATTTTAAAAAGCCCCATATCTTTTGGGAACGTGTTTTTTTCCTGCGTTTTTTCATGACTTTATTTTACACGTTACCCAAGATAGACACAAGGCTTTAAAATCGGGAATCTAATCTTCCATAATGCTGCCTAAAAACTCTGCTGTCGTATGTGCCAGTGTCATTTCCATCGATGAAATCTCATCCTGCCCTAACAACACAACAGCGCCTAAAATATCGCCATTGACATTGACGACGGCGACTGCTTCATACGCATGTTCCGTCTGCACTTTCTCCGTGAGCGGTATCACGTCCTCTGCTTTTTTTGCCAGATAATCCTGTCTTCCTACAATCAGCTGTTCCAGAGCCCTTGTAATCGGCTGATTTTCATATGCTTTTTTCCCAGTTCCCGACGCAGCAATAATATGATCCATATCCGTGATACAGACTAATTTACCTGTTGTCTCCGCAAGTACTTTTGCATATTGCGCAGCAAAATTTGCAAGCTCTCCCACAGGAGAATACTTCTTTAAAACAATTTCCCCTTCTCGATCCGTATATACTTCGAGTGGATCACCCTCCCGAATCCGAAGCGTCCTTCGAATTTCCTTTGGCACAACGATTCTTCCCAGTTCATCGATGCGCCGAACAATACCTGTAGCCTTCATTTTCCAAAAATTCCTCCAATTCCTCATTTTAACAAGCGTCTTTCGCTCTTTTCTGCTATAAATTAGTCGTGGAGTTATTATGTGGAAAAGAAGGGAAAAATATTCTTTTATAGCCTTATTAATTCCACTCCTCAGCCAGGAGAAAATCACAAATGTTTCGATGTTTGATACCATTTCGACTCATGTCAAATGCATCGAGAGAAACAACATATTTGGGAAAGTTGTCACGGATGTTATCATACGCACCAAACTCACGATTGACTGTATCCTCCGATGCCAGCAGATAAGTAACCTGAACATACAGTTTTTCGCCGTGTTTATCACATACAAAATCAATTTCCTTTTCGCCTGTTCTGCCGACTGTTATTTCATATCCTCGGCGAAGTAACTCGAGATAGACGATATTTTCTAATATCAGATTGATATCTTTCATATTGCTTCCGAATACCGCCTCACGAATACCATGATCAGCAATATAGTACTTCTCGTTTGTAGATAGTATCTGTTTTCCTTGCAAATCTTCACGCTTCACCTGATAGAACAAGTAAGCTTCGCAACAGTATCTGATGTAGTTCAAGATTGTTTCCGGAGCAACGGTACGCTGTTCGTTTTTCAAAAATTTTGCAAGAGATGTTGCGGAGAATGTCATACCGACATTGGCAACCACGTAAGCAATGATACGTTCCAACAAATCCACATCACGGATTTTATTCCGCTTCACGATGTCCTTTAGCTGAACGGAATTGAATAAATCCTGAAGATATTGCCTGGACGGCTCCCCTGCATAACGAAGGTTCGCAAGATAAGGCATACCTCCGGTAAGCAGGTACTTTTGAAAACACTGTTGGATTGAATCATTGGGATTATACGAGCGATACAATTCCATAAATTCCGCAAAAGAAAATGGATAAATTACAAACTCTACATACCTCCCGCCAAGATAAGTCGCAAGCTCACCAGACAGTAGATTCGCATTCGAGCCGGTAATGTAAATATCACAATCCAGCGAAACACGGAAAGAGTTTATACACTTCTCCCAATCTTTAACTTCCTGAATCTCATCAAAAAAAAGATAGACTTTGCCGTCAATTTCCTTTGCACGTCTGATGACCTCGTCGTGCAAAGCTTGCGCAGTTTGCAAATGAGAATAACTTAGGTCTTCAAAATTGATAGCAAAAAGCTGCGTTTCACTGACACCGGATTCGATAAGCTCCTGCTTGATCAATTCCAACATAACTGACTTTCCGCACCGTCGAATTCCAGTCATGACCTTAATTAGTTCTGTCCCGATGAATGGGCGTATACGGTTCATATATAGTTCGCGTTTAATCATACACCTTCGTCTCCTTCTTCGTAACTATCCATAGCATATCATATTTATAACTGAAATTCTATTTATAATTTCATTTTTATAAGTTATAACTGATAAGATTTCTTCATAGCTATTGTCCCAAGTTATTACTATTTCAATACATTTGCATTACATAAATTCACTCCAAACCCCAAACGTGCTTTCTTTTGCACAATGTGATATGATAGATGCTAAGAACAAAAAGGGGGTTATTTTTATTATGAATTTCAGATTACGGTATGGAGACGAGTTTGATGAGTCATATCTGACAAATGTTATGGGCATTGACGAAATCGTATATGCCGCCGATGGTTATGTCGGGGAATTACCAAATATGATTGCTCGTTACCATGTGGAACATAGACAGTTTGTATGCCTTGAGGAAGTAGAGACTGGCCGTTTAGCAGGATATATCAACTTTGTTCCTTGTACGGAAGCACTTTACAAGAACATCCGTTACGAAAGCGAACGCATCCGCGATGACGACATTCGACCAGATGAGCTTCAGACATTAAATCATGATGGCAATCACCTCTTCCTGATATCTATTGCATTACATCCTGACTTTAAGGATACCGGTGCCATCAAGGAATTATCCAATGGCTGGATTGCATATCTCGCTCAGCTGGAACAAGAAGGTTATCCTATTACAGATATCGGCGCTACTGCTGTATCTCCAGATGGACGAAAAGCTCTGCATCGTATGCAATTTGAACAGGAACGTGTCCTCAAGGAGGATGGTAACATTGTCTTCATCTGTGAAGGTGACAGACTTCGTAAGCTTTTAAATAAGGATTTGCGTTTTAATGGATAAAAATACTCACGAAAAAAATTATGAAAATGACATTTATCTGATGATTCCACTCGCCGACAATCAGAAAAACTGGCGCTTGAATGAACTCGGCATATTACAGCAGGCAGCACAGGATCAGCAGGACGACTATAGCCGTATACCGGACAATTTCTCCCGCAGACTATTATGCAGCCTGCAAGCCTATCTGGAATATGAGTGCAGCAATGCGGTTGTGGACGAATTACGCATGGCTTATCTGGGTGAGTTTTCTTTTGTTCACTCTACGGATGATTATCCTAAAAAGGGACAAGAACCGGAAGTGATCGGCACTTCCCCTTGCCAGATGATTCTCACTGCACATCACGCTACGCATATGTATATTCTGACTCTGGTTCTTCCCAAAGATACCATACGCCAGTTTTCAACAACGCAGGTATTAGATCAGATTAGTCATGAAAGTCTTTGGATCACCTGCCCGGAAGATGGTGCCACTTATTTGCAAGGTGTTTCCAAGAAATATACCACAATGCCAACGTACGTTAGTCTGTACGACTATCTCAAATACAAATACGGACTTTTAAAATGTGGCGCCGGAAAAGCTTTCCTTTTGCTTTCCGACCGTCCTTCGGATGAGACAGAGTTCCACTGCATGATGGCCGGTGAAACATATGACAGTCTGCATCAGGATTTCCACATTGCAAGTGATAACATTTCTCAGATTTGTAACGAAAATCATGCACAGTATGATTATTACGAAGTCTACATGTCTGAAATGGTTGTTGCCTGCATTATGAAAAACTTTTCTGATGATATGGATGAGCGAATCGACATTACTGCAACCTATGCGTTTATCGTTATTCTTGCCATGTTCCAAAATACATCCATCGAAAAGGTAAATATGCAGATTTCCAATGCACTTTCCAATGATGGAGATATTTCCCATGAGGAAATTCTTAGTCTGTATCGTAATTTTGGAAAAACGGTTCGTTTCTGGGAAAAGAACAATTATAAATATTGGGGAACCCAACAGGAAGCTGCCTGTATTGTGGAAGCATTTGGAAACAAAGAATTAAAAGAGACCTATTATGAGCATCAGGAATTCTTAGAGCACATCGCAGAACTAAAAAGTGCAAAAGCCGAGGAGCGAAATGGTTTCATCCTCAATATTGTTGCCACTATCCTCGCTGTTATTCAGGTACAGGATTTTATCGTATCACTTTTAGAAAATTTCTATGGAAATGTTGGAATCAATGTAGATTATGCAACCAGTACATTTTCTACCTTAATCATCTGTGGAACGTTTTCGTTTGTCGTTGTTTTAATGATTATCAATCGCATGCGCATCAAAATGCGCAAAGGAGACATGCATATAAAGGAGTTGCGGGATGAAGATGAATAAAAAAGCAAAAGGAATCTGGAACAACAAACCTTTCTGGTGCATTCTTATATTTGGACTCGCCGTTTTATGTTCCAGCATTAAAGTTTTGGTTCTGCCACAAGGTGGTAGCCTGACCTATTTTAGTCTTCTTATTTTATGGCTGATGACCTTTATCTACGGTCCACGCTATGGACTCATTGCCTCTGTCATATTTGGCTTTGTCCGCCTCGGCATTACCTATCTGACAGGAGAATACATCAATCCAAATATCTGGTCGATTATTCTCGAATATCCTGTGGCGCACGGTCTTTTCTGTCTTGGTGGATTTTTATCAGAACCGAAAAAGAAAACAGATCTTGCAATTGCTGAAAACGAATCGATACAGGTAGAGCCGTATAAGCTTCGTATGGGTTATGTGATAGGTGTAGCTGCCATGCTTGGCTGTTATGTCATATCTGCCGAATTGTTCTATCCCGCCTATCGGGAAGGATTTTGGAACAATCTGATCTATAACATTATTTACGACAGTAGTTATCTTCTGATTGAAGGATTTTTCTCTGTGCTGCTTCTATGTATTCCACAAGTAACACAGGCAATTTATTATGTAAAATATGTTGCTACACATATTGATGAAGACGACACCCTAGAATGCTTTTAAAGCACCTAGGGTGTTTTTCTTATACCTCTAAAATAACGGCGATATTCTTTCCTTGACCTTTCGCACGATACATCGCAAGATCTGCACATCGAACCAATTCAATATAATCCAGACTCTTTTTCGTTGTAACAACGCCAAGACTTCCAGTAATTGCCATATGACGATTTTCTGTCGAACTCTGGTATTCCTCCGCCAATCGTTCGATTACCGTATTCGCATCGGCCTTGATTTGTTCTCCTGAGATCTCACCTACATAGCAGAACACAAACTCATCACCACCAATACGTCCCACTTCTCCAAGAAACAGCGATTGTAATGTCTGCGCTACATAACATAGGATTTCATCGCCCTGCTGATGACCATAATCTGTATTAAATCTCTTAAAGTCGTCCACATCCAAAAAGCCAAAAATAATCTGCTCACCATGTTCTGCTGCATACTCTACTTTTTCTCTGGCATACGCCTCAAACGCTCTTTTGTTCATAACACCGGTAAGTGGATCACTGTCTGCCTGCATCTGCAGTTTCTGCTGCGCATTCTTTTCCTGCTCATGCTTTTCTTCCACATAATCCATCAATTCATTGATGCCTTCTGCCATTTTCCCCAACTCATCCCGAGACTCCACCGGCATACGCAGCGAATAATCCTGCGTCTGTCTGATTCTCTCAAACATATCCATCGCATTCTGGATTGGGTGCAAAATATGATTTGTCAGAAATATCTCTGATACAATTGCTCCAAAACATAGAACCAAAAACACTAAGGCGATCCACAATACAAACGACCACATATCGCGCTTTTGTTCTGACAAATTTTCACTGACACGAATGCCCCACTCTGTATATTGTACATCTGAATAATAGGTAATGTATTTATCTCCACCATAATGATAAATGATCTCACCCGTCGGGTTTGCCTCATGGTCAATTGCACTGTATTTCTCGTGGAATTCATTTCGGTCTTTGGTCGTAGAAACAAAATGACGCCGGCTTGTCTTGTCTTCCTTCGTCCCCGCAGTAATGATGTTGTTCGCTCCATCCAGCAAATAAAAGGTTCCTGCAGACAACGATTCCATACTCAGACGTAGTTGATCAAAATATGCGGTATCCAGTTCTTCTACGACATAGCCAACTAGAGCATCTCCGTTATATATTCCAATATAAGCCGGAACCACCCTCTTTGCGCCATTGTTCGTTTCACGCTCGTAAACATCTCCCATAATAAATTCACCTGTGTGAAATTTATCATCTAGAATAAGCATTTTACTAATTTCCTGTAATTCATACTGTTCGCTGGATCCCACCACATGAAAATCGCGATCCAAAACAGACACACTTACTACATAATCCGCATGGTTTACCTGCTGTTGCAATAAGTTGTCAAGATACCCGCTCTGATCTTTTTCCTTTCCATCCAGACTATCCTGTGCTGCATCTACAACCAGTTCATAACTGGCTATCGTCGACATTGCATTTTTTCTTCTCTCTGCAAACTTCTGGATATTTATAATCTGATTCTTGCTGATTGCCTTTAAATTGCATTCTGTCAACGCATCTATTTTCCGACTTGTTTCATAAAGAGAAAACGCACCAAAAACACACAGCGGTGCAATCGAAAAAAGCAACAGCATCGCTAGCACACGCCTCTTTAATTTACTTTTCTTTTTCTTCCCAAGCATACGCCAACCCCCTTTATCTTAATGTAATAACAATGGCTATAGATATTGCCCCCATTGCCCGATCAGACGTTCCAATGAATATGCAGCATTTGCCGGACTTGTCGATGGCAGTGTAATCGCCTCAATTTCAATCACGTTCTGCTGATATTTTTTATAATATTTTCCTGATGTGGCACCATTACAAAATACTTTATCAATCTTGGACTTTTCTATGATTGGCTGCAAATTCGTCGGTACGACATTTCGTATACTACTGTCACTTGAACCTATAATATCGCAACTATAAATCGTATCCCATAGTGCAATATGATTCCGATACAGCATATCCTTTTTCTCGTCGATTGTTTGCGGCACCTTTTCCTGTAAAACAGCTGCCATAACTTTCCAAAAACGATTCTGCGGATGTCCGTAAAAGAACATTTGCTCTCTGGACTTTACTGATGGGAGACTTCCCAAAATAAGAATCTGTGATTCCGCATCATATAATGGCGGAAACGGATGTCTGATATGTTCATACATTGTATTCATAAAATAACCTTTTTATCCCAACATGCCAAGCACACGGTCTAATAATCCTGTTGACTGCAAGAACAAAATCACCATAATAACCGGTGCAACAAACTTAATCATCACATTATACAAATGCTTTCTTGAGAATTTGCCATTTGGATGTTCCATTTCTTCTGCAATCCACTTTGGTCCCACAATCCATCCAATGAGAATCGTTGAAAAGACAGAAATCAGTGGCATCAAAAAACTGTTGCTGATGTAATCCATAATGTCAAGCAACTGTCCGGTAGAACCATTTGGCAGATTCACTTCTACATAGAAAATACTATATCCCAAAGCAATCACTGCTGTTGCAATCAAATAAATCATCGTCAAAACACTTGTTGTCTTTTTTCGTTCTGTATGAAAGATTTCCATGCAATTGGCTGTAATAGCTTCCAAAACAGAAATACAGGAAGTCAAGGCTGCAAATGCTGTCAGTAAGAAGAATACCAACCCAATCACATAGCCGGCTTTTCCCATTGCATAAAATGTCTTTGGCAAAGCCACAAACATCAAGCTTGGACCTGCTGCCATACCATCCATACCAGAGAACACAAAAATGGTTGGAATAATCATCATACCTGCAAGAACTGCTACCGCAGTGTCTACAATTTCAATCTGTGCTACCGACTTATTTAAATCGACATCTTTTTTCACGTAAGAACCATACGTAATCATAATTCCCATAGATACACTGAGAGAGAAAAACAACTGACTCATCGCATCGAGTGTAATCTGTAAAAACCGGGATACCGTCAACCCCGATACATCAGGAAGTAAATAAACCCTCAAACCGTCAAGTCCACTTCTCATAATTCCACTTTCATCACTTGCACGCAAGGTCAGTGAAAAAATAGCGATTCCCACAACCATGACAAGAAGAATTGGCATAATAAACTTACTACATCTTTCAATGCCGCCTTCCACGCCGTTATATACGATAAAACCGGTAATTAACATAAAAATCAATCCATACCAGACAGACGATGGATCTGTAATAAATCCGGTAAAATAAGAATCTTCTGCTGCTGCAGCAAAATCTCCTGTCAGATACACTGTAAAATACTTTAAAATCCATCCACCAATCACAGCGTAATACGTCATAATCAGCATTGGCACTAAAAAAGTCAGAAGTCCTAACTTTTTCCAACCCGGTCGCATTGTCTCATAAGCGGCAACAGCACTCTTTCCTGTCTTACGGCCGATTGCGATATCTGTTGTAAGCAGCGTAAACCCAAAAGTCAACACCAGCACAATATAGATAATCAAAAACAAGCCGCCACCATCTTTTGCAACTAAATACGGAAAACGCCATAAGTTTCCCACGCCCACGGCACTTCCTGCTGCCGCCAGAACAAATCCGATCTGGCCGCTAAAACTACTTTTCTTTTTCATCTTTTTAAATTTCTCCTGTTTTTGTCGTTATTTTGTATTTTTCCCGAAATAGAAAATAACCACTGCGTAAAGACTACACAGTGGTTATATTATACCAAGAATATTCTGTTGTGCCTAGGGATTTCTTCCTTAATTTCCGCTACATCCGTGCTTATCTTCGCCGCAAGAATGACCTTCTCCATGACCATGATGTGAGCACTGTACATTTGGATTGTATCCCAGATTATTTGCCAAAAGTGCATCAACTGCTGCATCACAAGATCCTGCTACACCGCCGTACAACTGGATACCAGCCTGTGCCAATGCATTCTGTGCACCGCCACCAATACCTCCACAAATCAGCACATCTACCTTTGCACCTGTAAGAAATCCTGCAAGTGCTCCATGACCCTGTCCGTTTGTATCCACAACCTGGGTATTTACAATCTTACCTTCTTCTACATCATAAAACTTAAACTGTTCTGAATGTCCAAAATGCTGGAAAATATTTCCATCCTCATATGTTACTGCGATTCTCATTTGCTTTTCTCCCTTCTCTTGAAACTGATCTCCATACCTATGTCTCTGGCAACCGCCACAATGACATACGTCTTCCTTGCCTTCACAAAGGCGGTAATCTCCTCCTTCAATACGAAGGGGCATACCCTCTACGAGTGCTGTTGCAATTTTCGCTCTGGCAGTATTGTAAATCGCCTGTGCTGTTGTCCTTGCCACCTGCATATAACTGCTGCATTCTTCCTGTGAAAAACCCTGCTCATCAATCAAACGGATTGCTTCAAACTCATCCACAGTCAACACAACCGGCTTTTGATTTACATCCTGTCCTACAGGCACAAAGTTACATACCTTTGGCATGTGGCACACTTTTCTGCACTTTCTCGGTCTTGGCATGCTACGGCTCCTTTGTTATTGGCATATGCCAGTTAATATTTCCATTCTTACTTTACGCTCATTTATGGCATATGTCAATTACTATTGTAAGTATTTTCCTCTTGAAATGAATATTTTTTACAAATGTTTATCCTTGCAATCCTGCTGACTGGCGGATCATGTCTTCCACAACGATGTCATAGATTTCACCGATCGTATTACAATATTCCAGAACCTTCCAAGGCTCATTCGTATGGAAATGAATCTTGATCAAATCCTCATCGCCTGCTGCAATCAGGCAGTTCCCTTCAAAATGCTCTGTGATGTAATCTGCAATTTCATCTTCATCGAGATCCTCATCTCTGCGGTCAATCAGAAGCTGCGTATCATAACGATAGGCAAACTGATCTTCTTCTACATCTACACTATTTACATTTCCCATAATGAATTCCTCTCTTTCCGAATAGCATCTATCTACTATACCATCCTTCTTATCCTAAACATGAAACAACCACTGCGCAAATCACGCAGTGGTTTTATTATAGCACAATATCATTTCAAGCCGAGTAAAATCTACATGCCAATCAAGTCAAATGCCTCAAAAGACACAACCACCTGATAGTCATGATGGATATTCGGATATTTGATCTGTACAGATTTTAAGGTCTGGCTATAGTACCAGCCGCTCTCTGCTGCCTCATAGTTCTCACGATACAGAAAATGCTCTATCTCTTTGCCATCCACCTGCACCCAATATGGCGATTTTTCGCGATGCACCATATCAATATGCATCTTTTGTACAGGGCTTTCATAAGAACCGGTAAACGTAAAGTCAAGCGTTGTCTTTTCTCCGGCATGCATCGTGATATGTGTATTGCAGTATACCCCTTTTTCATAGTCAAGTGTTGCACCGTCATCATCATAAAGCTCAAACACTGCATCTTCATCCGGTACACAAAGAATCTTTAACTCACTGACTTTCTCTGTCGCGAGATTGAAAAGCTGATTTTCTGCAACCGGCACAATCGAACCGCTTTTTACAAACATTGGAATGCTTTCCAGTGTAACCGGAATTGTAATGGTCTGTCCACCCTCGTAAGCTTCTCTGGTATAAAAATCGTAAAAAGTTGTTCCTTCTGGCAAATAGATTTCTCGCTCGCTCGCACCTTTCTCGACTACATTTGCCACCAGAAGCGAATCACCTAACATAAACTCGATTCCTTCATTATAACAATGCGCATCCTCCTGAAACGCATACACAAGCGGTTCCATAATCGGTGCACCTGTCTTTGCTGCACGCGCCATCAACGCATACATATAAGGAGACAAACGATAACGGAACTGAATCGCATCACGGATCAGATGCTTGGTACCGCTATACATCCACGGCTCTGTGACTGTATTATCTATATTTGTCGAATGAATGGAAAAACGTGGCTGGAAAATGCCATTTTGTACCCAGCGCACAAAAAGTTCTTCCTCCGGTGCCGTGCCGTAAAATCCGCCAATGTCGCAGCCATGATTTGCCACACCGGAAAGCCCCATACCAAGAATCGTTGCTATATTATATTTCAGACTTTCCCAACAGGTAAGGTTATCGCCAGCCCATGTCTGCGCATAACGCTGGATGCCTGCATGACCGGATCGACACACTGCAAAAGCTCTGGTGTTCGGAAATTCCTCATGCACCGCTTCCTGCGTCAACTGACACATCAAGTTGCTCATAACCGGTTTTACCTGACCGATCGTAGCTCCCTTTCCTTCAAAAGAAACTCTGGCATCTTTATCCACAAGGCCTTCGTATTCACAGTTATCATTCCACACAGATGTCACACCATATGATAACAAATTATCCTTTAAATATTGCTTCCAGTCGCCTCGCACAGACTCCTTTGTATAGTCAACATAGTTACCCATGCCGCCCCACCAGAGACCTACCGCCGGTTTTTCTTCCTCGCTGTCTTTTACAAACATGCCTTTTTCTTCCATTTCCTTCTTATAAGGATGGGATAAAAGCATACCCGGTTTCACATTCGGAGAAACTGTAATCCCGCGTTCTGTCATTTTTTTGAAATGATCTGCAGGATCTTTGAATTTATCATGATTCCAGGTAAATGTATAACGTTTCATACCCTCGCCTGCATCAATTTCACAATATCCGGAAGACAACTGGAAACCATCCATCGGAATCTGCTCTTTTTTTGCTGTATCAACAAAACCTACAATGGCTTCATCCGCATCCTTCGGCAATTCCGGATAATACATGGAAGAGCCGAGATAGCCCAATGCCGCCTTTGGCAGCATAACCGATTTTCCTGTCAAATCCGTGTAACGCGAAACAATTTCTTTCATCGTTGGTCCCGCAATAAAGAAAAGATCAATATCACCGCCATCTATGCGGACGGTACTGTGGTGCTTGGTATAATTGCTGTGGGATCGGCCCATGTTAAAATCACATTCCCAGGTTGTGTGATAAAAATATCCCACTGCTTTTTTGGTGCTTTCATTCAATTTCAGATAAAACGGAATGTGCTTATATAATGCATCTGTTTTTTCCGGATTATAGCCCATGCAATCTCCCGGTGCTGTCTGCATAAATGATTCACGTTTATTGAGTTCGCCCGTGCGCTCACCAAATCCATAATAATTGTCTGCGCTTTCCATAACGCATGTATGAATCCGACGACCATTGCTGTCACAGAGCCATCCACGATATGGGATATCCTCGTGCAAAAGCGTTCCCTCTTCATCATAAATCTGCAAAAGAAATGGATCTTTTTGTACCACAACTTTTAATTTTGTCCCCTGCAGTACCACCTTAGATGCATCTTCTGTCATCACAGCATCCGCCGGTGTAATTCTATGACGATATCCTTTTAACACTTCATCCATACGGTCTTCCCAGGCTGTCATCACAAGCGAATACGATTCCTCCGCAAAATCCCCTGTAAAGCCTGCACGAATACGCACAATATCGTCGGTCAAAAACAAGATACGCATCTCTATCACGTTGGTCGATAGTACAAACGTCTGCGCTCTTTTTTCCACTCCAAGCAATCTTTCTACAATCTTCATGGCAAATCCCCTTCTATATATTATATTAAGCCTTTGTCAATTTCTTTCTTATATTGTCATACTAACAAAGAAGAGACAGCAAATCTACACCAATTCTGCTGTCTCTCCATTCATTCTTTTACATATCTTGCTATAATAATTTTTCTTTTAATATCCGCTCTACTGTGCTTTTCTCTCAGCAATAGCATCTACATTTGCCTGCACTGCCTTCTTTGACAATGGATAGAGGAATGCAAGTGATGCTGCAAGAACCAGGAATCCAATTGCAGGGAAAAGTGTTGTCACATCATAAATTCCATTGACAACGTCAGAATCGAATGCCGTTGCACTGCTATATCCTACAATAGAAAGAAGAAGACCTGTTAATCCATTCGCAGCAGCCTGTCCTAATTTTCTTGCGAAAGAATATACAGAGTAAACGGTTCCATCACTACGAATGTTTTTCTTTACTTCAATATCATCGATTACATCAATAATCATTGCCCAGCACATGATGTTAAAGAATGACATTCCAGCATATGCCAACATATAAAGTGCGATAAAGACAGCTACGCTGGTTGTATGCACAAAGTATGCAATAAACATAGAACCTGCACCGATAAAAGCACCAACAACAGCTAATTCTTTCTTACCAAATTTAGCAGCAAGTTTTGTTACGAAGGTTGACATAATAAGCACAACACCACAACCAAGAAGACCACTCATAGAAAGCGCTTTTGCACTGTTAAAGTAGTTTGGATAAATGTAGTTGTTCATTCCGGAAAGTGTCATCTGTACCAAAAGGAAAACGAGTGCAGAAACAACAATACCTACAAATGCACGGTTTGTGAACAATACACCAAAGAGTTCAAATACATTTTTCTTCTCTTCCGGTGCTTCCATCTTTACACGCTCCGTAGAAAGATGATAGCAGATCAAATATACCAGAACAGCCAGAATAGAGCATACACCAGAAGCCAGCATTGTCTTGCTTCCACTCAATACCTGATGTCCTTCTGCATCTGTCGTATATACAACCATTGGCAAAATTACAACAATAACAATCTGTGCCACTGTAGCACCAATGGTTCTCCAGTTAGAAAGCATAGCTCTTTCTTCTGGCTTGTCACTCATTGCAGATGCCATAGAACCATATGGAATATTTACACCGGTATAGCATACAGAACCCCAAAGGATATAGGTAAAGAACATCCAGAATACCTTAAATCCCATTGGCTTATCTGCAAAGTATGGTGCGAAGATCAGAAAAGATGCCACTGCAACCGGACCTGCAAAACGACGTACCCATGGAGCAAATTTTCCCTTTGCAGTATATCCGGAACGGTCTACTACCTGTCCCATAGCTACGTCTGTAAAAGCATCCACTACTTTTGCTGCCATCATCAATGTTCCCACAAGTGCTGCACTAACACCCATGATATCTGTATAAAATTTCATCATAAACAGAGCTGCGATAACAAAGGTTAAATCGTTCGCGAAATCGCCTGCTGCATAACCGATCTTATCTCTCAGACCAAATGGTCTTTTTGCATTTTCTTCAAATTGCGCCATTACTGCCGCATCATTTTTGTTTTTACTCATTGTTTCTTTACCTCCCGATTACTGTAAAAGCCAATCTAAAATATCCTGAATATATTTGTCCCAAAATGTCCAGTCATGACCGCCTGCATCTTCTTTATATACGAGATCTGCATTTTTCTTCTGCAAAGTATCTCTTACATGCAGATTGGACTGATACAAAAAGTCATCTGTTCCAACAGCCTGATACAGCTTTGGAACACAACCCTTTGCCACATCCTGATCATACAGTGCAAACAAATCATAACTGCTTCCAGCAAGTTTTTCCGGATCACCAAAAGAATCTTCCCATGAAAACGGATTGTTTTCATTTTCCTGGATGGTTGAACTCTGATACAAACCGGCAATATCAAGTGCTCCTGACATACTTGCAGCTTTTGCATAAAGATCCGGACGGCTCAATCCTAAATACCATGCGCCATATCCTCCCATGGAAAATCCGGCAACATATGTCTTCTCGCGATCTTTGCTGACAGGAAATACTCCCTGAATAAATGTTGGTAATTCCTCTGTAAAAAATGTTTTGTATTTTTTACCACTCCTAAGATCCTGATAAAATGAATTCTCTGCTGATGCCATAACAACAACAATCCCTCGATCCTGTGCGTACCTGTCAATGTTACTGTAACGAATCCATGAAAAGGCATCGCCGTAGGCACCATGAAGCAGATAAAGTACAGGAAGTCCAGCCTCATAATCATATTTTTCTGTATGATTGATTTCTGTGATTTCCTCACTGCTTCCCGGCGTTGGAACAAATACATTTAATGTAATGTTGCTTCCTAATGAAAAACTATAATAATGTGTTTCCATCAATGCCATCTTTTTCACCTCCTCTATTTTTATCGCAATTTCTTTTTCTTGTCTCTTGCGTTTCTGGGAAAATGGTAGCAAAATGAAAAAAGCAAAACTACACCATTTTTGCTTTGTACGGTATGTTTTTTTACAAATCTTGTTGTCTGCATTTATTTTTGTAGAAAAAACAAACAACATTTCATATGATGATGCCAAGTTTTTTGGTAAAAAGGAGGACTTTCTATGATTGATCGCGCAGGTATCTTAATGGACAACGGGGCGAGGATTGCCTGTCATCGTGTTGAAGGTATGAATGACAATATGTCACATTCTCATTACCATACGTATTTTGAGCTCTACTTTTTAGAGGGTGGTGCACGTCATCACATCATGCAGGATCAACAGTACGAGACGAAAGTTGGCAGTTTCATGCTCTTCGCGCCATATATCATGCATTATTCTTTTTCCGATCATGATGTACCTTTCAAACGAACGGTGCTCTACTTTAAGGAAGACGCCATTTTGTCTCCCGCTCTGCTTTCTATGCTAAAAGAAGGCAGTGGGCTCTATGAACCAGAGCAGAAGATATCATCCAGCGTCCACTATTTATTGAATGAAATCCAGCGCGAGCAGGAACGCGATGACCCTCTCCATGAAGCAGCTATGCAAAATCTGTTAAACACACTGCTTCTTGCGATTATGCGCAGTACAAGCGCTGCTCCAAAGCCAGAGACACAAAGCCGCATGGCAAAAGTCATTTCTTATATTGAAAAGAACTACCAGCATGAATTACGTTTACAGGATATTGCTGAGGAGTTCTATGTCAGCGAATATTATTTGTGTCACGAATTTAAAAAATACACAAACCGCACTATTGTGCAGTACATCAACGCCCTTCGTATACTACATGCCCAGCGACTCATTACAGAAAGCGACCTCAATTTTACCAAGATAGCAGAACAAACGGGATTTTCTTCGCTAACGCATTTTAACCGTACCTTCAAATCCATTGTTGGCACTTCTCCATCTGCGTATCGCAAGACAAATCCAAAACAAGTCTAAATCATTGTAAAAGGAGAACACATCATATGAATTATCATGAAATTTCACCAGAAATGACCATCGGCGACCTCGTAAAATCTAATGTATACGGAGATTTTGCCAACTATATTTTTACAGATATGACACCAGATCACTGGAACTGCCCTTTAAAAGACTATGGATATGAAAAAGTCGGATTCGAACAGACACTCCATCGCATGGAAGAGCTTGCCTCAACAAAAGACCAATATGTTTATCATATCTATGATGAGGAAACACGCCTTTCCCAGTGGGACAAAGAGAAGCCGGTGCTTCTGCACTTTCCGGGACCAGAAGCTGGTCTTCCTTATGCTGTTGTCATTCCAGGCGGTGGCTTTAACCGTCAATGGGGCTTGATTGAAGGCATGGCCATTGCGGCTGAACTCAATCGTCAAGGTTATACGGCTTTTGTTTTATACTATCGCACCAAAATCGAACCTGTCATTCCAAAAGCCATTGAAGATATGCACCAGGCCATCCGATTTATCGAAGAGCATGCTTCCACTTTTTCTGTACAAAAAGGACATTACATCTTAGGTGGATTCTCTGCGGGAGCAACACTTGCCGGAGAAATGGGATCTACGAATTTCGGTTGGAAAACCGCTGGTCTTCCAAAACCGGAAATGATTTTCCTCGGCTATACAGCGATTGACATGAAGCTGTTTTTTGATACCTATCAAAAATTTCCTCTTGGTCATCCGGCACATACCGGCATGAGCGACTTTTTGCGACGCATTGGTGGACCGGAATTCACATGGGATGATCTTGCACCTTATCATCTCGTTGATTTTATGGATGAAACCTATCCCCCTGTCTATCTGACAGCAAACGAAGACGATGGCACCGTACCTTTTTCCAACAGCCTTCTGATGGAAGCTGCCTGCAAAAAATCTGGCATTCCATGTCAATGTAAATTTGGTAAAACAGGCGGTCACAGTTATGGGCTTGGCGTGGGACTTTCCGTGGAAGGGTGGCTGAAGGATGCCCTTGCTTTTTGGAAATCTCTCCCTTCCGACTAATTGTGCACAAATAACAAAAGAACTATTGCAAGCATTCCTTTCTTTTATTAAAATAATACATATATATGCATTTCTATAGAAAATGAATGCACGATACTGTATGACACGTAACGATAAAGGAGTTATGACATGGAATACGACGAAAGTCTTTTTAAAGCAAGAGCCAACAAACGCGCGCGCAATATCTGGCTGGTTTTTTCGCTGCTTCTGACAGCAAATTACGGTGCTGATTTATCAAATGGGCTAAGAACACCCGGTTACTATATTGTGTTTCTTTTACTATGCTGGGTACCTTTTTTCTCCGGTCAGATTCTTATGAAAGTACAAGGGGCCGATACAGACCGTTATCGTTATGATCTTTCTATCGGTTATGGCATTTTTTATCTATTTGTCATCTGTACGACGGACTCACCCATCGCATTCACATATGCACTTCCGGTGACCAGTCTTTTGGTACTTTACAAGGACAAACGCTTTATGAAATACTGCGGCATCATCAATACTGCCATGGTTATTTTCAGTTGTGCTTTCCACTATTTCCAGGGTTATAACACAGACGCTGATCTAAAAAATTATCAGCTGCAGATTGCCTGCATTATTTTATGTTATGTCTGCTATGTACGTTCCATCCAGCACTTAAATGACTCCGATGGTGCTATGACAGACAGTATTAAGTCGGATTTACAACGTGTCGTAACCACTGTTGAAAAAGTAAAAAATGCCAGCAACTCTATTCTAGATGGCGTAACCGTTGTCCGTGAGCTGGCTTCTGAAAATAAGCATGGCGCTGATGTTGTTATGCTTGGCATGAATGAATTAACTGGAAACAATACACAATTACAGGATCGCACCTCCTCTTCCATGGATATGACAACTGACATCAACGCACAGGTGCAACATGTTGCTGCCATGATTGAGGAAATGGTAGAACTTACCCGCGAATCCGGCGTGCATGCCCAAAACAGTTCCTCTGATCTGGATAGTCTGATGGAAACCACACAGCTGATGTCCACATTATCTTCTGAGGTAGATCAGGTCCTGCATGACTTTAAAGACGAATTTGAGATGGTAAAAGAAGAAACGGGAACCATCGACAACATTTCCAGTCAAACCAATCTTTTGGCGCTGAATGCCTCCATCGAAGCGGCAAGAGCAGGAGAAGCCGGCAAGGGCTTTGCCGTAGTTGCCGAGGAAATCCGCAAACTAAGCGCAGAGACCAGTGCTTCTTCGGGTCAGATCCGCGATGCACTGATCCATTTGGAAGAGACTTCTGCAAAAATGATGACCTCTATGGGAAAAACACTGGAACTTATTCAGCAGACGATGGATAAGGTAATGCAAACCGGTGAAAATGTCAAAAAAATCAATGCAGATTCTTCTCAGTTAGGGGATCATATCCAGGATATCGATTCCGCAATGCGTGAAGTAGAGACTTCGAATTCCCAGCTTGTAGAGAACATGGAAGAAGTATCCGGTATCATGAACCACATGACCCATTGTATCAATGATTCGGATGAAACGAGCAAACGTATGCTTAGCAAATACGAAGAAAGTGCAAATAATATTGATTCCATCGAAACTGTTATTGAAGGTCTTATGTGTGAACTTGGTTTTGGTGGATTTATGGGCATTGAAGACGTGCATGCCGGCATGAAAGTGATCGTAACACTGGAAAACGAGAACGAGGCGCGTCACGGTGAATTATTGGAACAGACAAAAGATGGTCTTACCATAAAGTTAAACGATAACTTACTTCTCAGCAATCCTTGCAGGTGTGAAGCACAGGTCGTTGTTGGCAATGTTCTCTACTGTTGGAGTAAAGCAACCTTGCAGACAAATAAAAACGACAACAAGCATTATGACGTAATCATTACAGGTCGTCCGCGTATCAATAACCGACGTAAATATCCACGCATTGATGCCAACAATAGTTGTAGTATTACGCTTCAGAGTACAGGTGCGCGCTATCAGGGACATCTTGATAACATCAGTGCCAACGGTTTTGCTTTTATATCAAACGATCCTGTATTCCTGGATGCCAAGGGCGAAACTGTTATCATTACCATTGATAACTTTGCTCTTGCGTCACACAACGTATTGGAAGGTCGCATCATCCGATGCTCAGATCACGATGGCACCTACATCGTTGGCTGTCAGATGCCAGATGATAATGTTTATATTATGGAATATATCGAAAGCCGCCTGCGTGATGGGGCTACGAGTTTTCAGTAAGTCTTCAGACTTCCTAAATATCAAAAATGTGCTAAAAAGTCCGGGATAACCTTTTTCTTACGGTCATCCCGGACTTTCTTACAGCCACAACTTCTTAACAACGCGTTTCAAACGGAATAGCAGGAATTCCTGCTGCATTAAACAAATTCACCTGATACCAGGCATCTCTTGCAAAACGAATCTGTAAAGAACCCTCTGTCATTTCTTCCAATCTCAAAACCAGACTGTCTCCGTCTACCAAAGCCTGATAAGAAATTTCTCTGCCATTCTCAAGCACTGACAAGGCATTGATGGAATCTCCTGCGATCTCAAGCCCTTCTTTTGCATATGCCATCTTTATACGGATCGTATCACCCTCACGTTTTATCCCTTCCGGTCTCGGTGCCTCGCAGAGGATATCCTCTCCATATAGATATTTTCTTGCCAAAAGCGCCAAGCGATGTCCCACCGTGCGCTTATCTTTCGGATGAATATCATGTTCTTCGCCGACATCAGCAATAGATGCCATATATAGGCCATCGACTGTTTTTGCTGCTTCTTCCTGACAGCGACGGATTGTCGCATAATCCAGATTGGTCTGCATCATCCAGTCTCTCCAGCCCGGCAACTGCACCTCAAAAAACGGAAGTGCTTCGTCCTTCCATAATTTGCGCCAATCACTGACCAGTCCCTTCATCATATCGGTATAAAGCGACTGCAAGCCCGGCACATCATCGCTCTCGCCCTGATACCAAAGTACCCCACGTGCAGAAAATGGGGCAATCTGCTTTACCATATGCTCATATAAAATTCCCGGCATAGTTCTGGCGTCTACATATTCTATACGATAGGCTTCCATTGTTTTTGCCATCATCTCCTGCAGCGATGCATTCTCATCGAGTCCCAATGCCTTTTTCTGCTCTGCCAGTGCCTCAGGTGACATACTTTCCAGCCCCTTTTGTGCCATATCCATCATGGCTTTTCCGATTTCTTCCATGGATGGTGTTCTCGGAAGAACCACCTGATCAAAAGGACTCAGGCAAGGCTTTCCTGCATCGCTCTGCGGATCTGCCTTCCTCTCCGCCCAGAACTGCTCCATATCCTTGCCTTCCACTGACTTTTCCCACTTTTCCATCCATGGTTTTCCTACACGTTCCACAGTATCCTGGTCCATCCATGCACAACTGTAGGTACCGCCCCAGTTGCATCCTATAATACCGACCGGAACGCCGACCTTTTCTCGGATTTCCTTTGCGAAATAAAAAGCCACGGCAGAAAAATATCCCAAATCCTCCTCTGATGTGGCTCTGCGCCATCTGCCTACTGCACTGTAATCAAAGTCGCTATCCTGTTCCTCATAAAACTTCTTTGGTACATCAAAAAAGCGCAACTCATGATCATCCAGCCCCATGACCTGCTCATGATATTTTTCATAGCGCAGAGGGAATTCCATATTAGACTGTCCGCCGGCAATGTAAACCTCACCGATTGCTATATCTTCCAGAGTCATTGTCTCTATCCCATCACTCACCTGCAGCATCTCTGACGCAGAAGCCTCGAGGGGCTCGATTTTCAGGCAAAAATGACCTGTTTCATCTGCCATTACCTCAGCGCTCTTTCCCTGAATCTCAGCCCTTACCATCTGATTTGGCTGACTCTCTCCCCAGATATATACTGGTTTTTGTCTCTGTAAAACCATCCCATTTGAAAATACTTTTGCAAGTTTCATTTCCTACCTCCATCTGACTCTATTTGTGTGGTATCTCCACCTTAATCATACAATACTGATCTTTACTTGTTCGGAATCTGACGCAATTGCTCATCCACCTGATCGATCAAATCTTGCGACATTCCCGCATAAGTAACAGCATAGGTTAACAAATGTCGCAGGGTCATAAGTTTTAACGCCTCCATCATGGCTGCTCCATCTACCTGGGCTGCCTGCTCCTGACCTTGTCCTGCACTCATATGCATAATTGGCTCAATGATCTTCATCGCTTCCGGCTTTCCGGACAAATAGGCCATGGTACAGTCAACGTTTAAGAATGGCTCACGATTTCCATTGATACTTTTTGAAAAACGTGGCTGCTTCATCTGCCCATTCGCAAAATCTCCCATAATATCCTTAAGCCACTCGATAGAATCTGCCACCCAATGCGGCACACGATTGCAGTATTCCTCTGGATTTGGAACTACCGATGTATTACATACGCTATAGCCATGCGATCCATGGGAATAAATATGACTTTCAAACATAATCTCATGCTTCTCAAGAGCATCCAACAGATGTATCGTGTTCTTTACCGGTACCACGTTATCTGTTCTCGTTGCAAACACAAAGCAAGGACAGGTGTTTTCATCCACTGCTGCAATAACATCCGGCGCTGTCTTCTCATAAATCTTGGCACAATCTCCTTCAATAACAGGATAACCCAGAATCGCCGCATATGGACGATGCTGACTCATCGTTGCCGCACTGGCTGCCAGATGTCCACCGGCGGAGAACCCGATTACCACGATCTTATCCGTCAGGACTTTCCACTCATCTGCTCGCTCCTCAATCAAAGCCATGGCCTGCTCATAATCATCTAATGGATTCGGCCAAACAGAATCCTCTCCCACCGAATAGCGCAGGATAAAAGCCTGATAGCCTGCCTCAAGATAAGGAAAGGCTACCGGATCTGCCTCTCTGTCAGAACACATAGAATAGCCCCCGCCCGGCAAAATCAACACAGCAGACCGCTTACTGATATGATTAAATTCTCCTTCCACCGGCTGTGTGTATGCTGTCAGCGTCACATTTCTTTCCCCATTCAATACGATTTTTTCTACGTCCATTTTCTTCTCCTTTTCGTTTTATAAAATGAATTAACATTATATTAACTCGTTTTACACTCTGTTTCAAGATATATTTGTTTTTTTCACAAGAAACGTGTTATACTAATGTAGAATTATAGGAATTTTATACAAAATCACACATTTTCCAAAAGTTAAAAGGGGATATTATATATGGATCAAACTGCTTATTTTGAACAGATGCGTCAGAAACGGCGCAGTGAAATCTTAGAAACGGCACGCCGGATGATACTGGATCAAGGGCTTTTTTCATTCTCTATGCAGGGATTGGCACAGACGCTGGATGTATCTACGGTCACATTGTATAAATATTATAAGAATAGTATTGCGATCATTGAAGACCTTTACCAGGCAACCACCGGCACCTTATTCCAGTTCCCGGATCTTTTCCCCACACAAAAAAAGCCAGAAGATCTGGCTTTGGAGTATATTTCCCTGATCCTTGACGACATGATCTGCCGCCGGGAGGATTTTCGTCTGGTCATGACCCTTGGTCTCTACATCTATCCTGCCGATCCGGTAACAGAGATCCTGCCGGCAGAGCCTTTCTTGCAATACCTGCAAGAGACTCTGCCGCCGGAAGTCTGCGCTCTTTCGCGTGATAATTCGGACTTTCTCTCCTTTGCCACAGATGCCTGCCTATCTTTTATGCAGGCTGTTGCTACCCAGAGCAAGCCGGATCTCAGGCAGATGAAAAAGCAATTATTATTGTCTTTGTCACTGTGGTTTTAGCGCACAAAGGCATAACTACTTTACTGCTCTTTCATTTCTGCAATATTCTTCTGTACCTGAACCATACGGTCTTTGTCCAGTTCGTAAAACTTCATGGCAACGATATTACACAACCAACCGATAATAAGAATAACAGACTGGCTTGCGGCGGTCTGCGCCAGTTTGTCTGTTGCAAAGGATCTCATTTATGCACTCAATAAGATCAAAACAGATAAAGTAGATATGGATCAGTTTGTTTCCCAACTTTTCCGGGAACGCTATCTTTGCGCCCCAAGCAACCAGACCAGACAAAATCCGGAGCGCAACCTGGAACTGGAAGCTGAGATCTATGCTTCCGTCTACAATGCCATTGCCCATTATTACTCTTTTTCCGGTTCAAACGTCACGCTCTCCATCCCTCACATGGAGGAAGCACTTTGTCACGTTTTTTTGTACTCCATAGGAATTATCGAAAAACACTGTGAAGAGGATGCTTTTTCCTATGTCATGGATACTGCAAAACAAGCGAAAGAAAGAAAAGAAAACTACCAATAAAAAGATCGCTTAGGCTTGTTTTTACAGGCTTAAGCGATCTTCTTTATGCTATGCAGGATACGCTAATCTATTCTGCTTGCCAGAACTGCGATACCTTCTTTGCCCGGCATTTCAACGTCAAATCTTCCACTGACGCCGGTCATAGTTACATCGCGCGTCATATTCCACATATCGATAATCTCTATCTTATACTGATGGTCTTCCGGCAGTTTCCATGGGGCAATACCATTACAATGTCTGCCATAGTAACCGATGTAATAATCCTCACCCACGTGACCAAAGGCATTGTAGTCTTTCATCTTAGAAACAATGTCATCAACCTCATTCGGATTCATAAATCGACTTATCAGGGGACTATTCTGTAATTCTTCCATGCTCTCCAGATGATGTTTTTCCATGTATGCCTGAATATCAAAATCATGATATTCCTGCCACGGCTCGATCGCTCCCGGAATGGCATCTACGATCTCCTTCAGATAGGCAATACGCTTTGGGCTTTCTCCCTTGAGGACACCACCCTTTGCCCACCAGAGCACTTCATCATCGGATAAGAATACTTCACCATGTGTTGCATATGCCCCTTGACAGACAGCCATCCAAAAACGGTTTGCCATTTCCCAGCCGGAAATATTGCCCCAGGTCAAAGGCAGGTTTCCTTCATAACAGCACTCGTCATAGCAGAGCGGTTTTTCAAATTCCTTCATCCAATCAGCCGCCTTTTGTAC
Source organism: uncultured Pseudobutyrivibrio sp. (assembly GCA_900546435.1). Lineage (GTDB taxonomy): Bacteria > Bacillota > Clostridia > Lachnospirales > Lachnospiraceae > Pararoseburia. Next base: position 97,091 of record URCQ01000002.1, read on the forward strand.
CAGGATGGTCTGCACGCACTGGTGGGTAATATTCTCTCTGGAGAAATCATAGAATCCAAAACAGTTATGGTTGCTGAGTAAATGATGGTATGGATCATTTTCCACAATAAAGGACTCTATATCGTACCAGTCGTCCATCGTCCGATCCATAACAAGATCATACTCATTTGCCATAGACCACCAGATCTGCGGAATGGCTGCAAAACGACGGAGCAGGTAATCCAGATAGATGAGATTCTCCTCCATGCTCATGCGGGAAAATCCCCACTTATCGTATGGATGGAAAAGGATCAGATCTGACTGGATCCCCATGTCTGCCAGCGTAAAGATCTGTTTTTCCAGATGCTCCCAGAAAGCAAAACAAGGACGGTTGACATCCCACTTGCCATCGGCATCCTTTTCAAATGCATATAATTCCGGATCATTGTGGTTGTAATCATAATGTTTCGGGAATACGCAGTGGCGCACCTTGTTAAATGGTGCAGTCGATAAAGTTTCCATGGTCTGTGCGATTCTTTCTTCTTCCTGATGACTCAAAGCATAAATGGTCGTTCCAAATGGTTTGAAGATCTCCCCGCCATCATAGACAAAATGTGTCCCCTCGGCACGCACGATACCGGCCTTTTTATCCTCATTCGGCAGACATACCAGACTGCCCTCTGCCTGCATCAGACCGCTCACACGATAGGTATAAGCGCCTGCCAGACTTGGGTAAAAGCGCACCTTGTAGTTTCCATCCCCGGCATAAAAGCCCTTGACCTTGGTAGTCTGACCGCCGCAGGTAAATTCTGCCGTCACATCTACCAGAGCCTGCGAGCCCTGTGGCTCCTCTCCTTTGATGGTCAGTTCATACATTTCAAATTGTTTCATTGTCTCGTCCTCCTTTTTGAAATTCATTCATATACACATTTATCACATTACTTTTTAACGCAAGACTTTCTCCATGGCATTGCGCCAGCCCTGCCATTTTTCCTGTCGCTTGCTTTCCGGCATTTTAGGCTCATAAACCTGGCACGCTCTTAAATCAGAAAGCACCTTGTCATCATAAATTTCGGCTTTTTCTCCTGACAAAAGTGCTGCTCCATAAGCCGATGCCTCCTGACAGGCAGATACTTCTACCTTTTTCTGCAAGATATCGCTCTGAAACTGCATGAGATAGGCATTCTCTGTGGCTCCTCCATCGACCCGAAGCACTGACTTTGATATACCTTTATCATACTGCATTCCTTCCACAATGTCTGCAATCTGATAAGCGATGGATTCCAATGCCGCACACACGATCTCATTTTTTCCGGTTGTACGGCTCATGCCATATAGCATCGCCTTAGCATCTACTTTCCAATAAGGTGCGCCCAGACCGCTGAACGCCGGGATGAGATATGTCTCATCGGTCGGATTTGCAGCAAATGCCATCGCCTCTGTCTCACCTGCACTTGTGATTATCCCCAGATTGTCCTTTAACCAACTGACCGTTGCCCCGGCATAATTGATATTGCCTTCCAAAACATAAGATACCTTTCCATCCATGCCCCAGGCGATCGATGTTACCATACCATTATCCAGAACGATCGGCTTATCTCCCGCATGCATCATGACAGAAGAACCCGTCCCATATGTCGCTTTTACCAGTCCCTTTTCCCGACAATTCTGCCCATATAAGGCTCCCTGCGAATCACCGATCACTCCCAGAATCGGGATCGGCTCCGCAAAAAATCCGTCAAAGTCCGTCTTGCCATAAAAAGCATTGCTGTCTCTTACTTCCGGAAGTGTTTTAGCATCCACGGAAAACCAACCGCATAGTTCTTCATCCCACTTTAAATCCGTGATGTTAAAAAGTTGTGTGCGTGATGCATTTGATACATCGGTTGCGAAGGTTTCTCCTTTTGTCAGTTTAAATATCAGCCAAGAGTCGATCGTACCCAGACAAAGACGATTTTCCTGTTTGGCACGCGCTACCTCCGGCTCATTTTCCTGCAGCCATGCATATTTTGCCGCCGGAAAATAAGGAGATAACTGCATGCCGGTCTTTTGTCGAATGGCTTCGCCGACACCACCGGATGCCTTCTGCTCCTGCTTGGTATCCAGAATAACGTTATTTTCTATTCGTTTACAAATATCCTCCGCACGCGAACATTGCCAGACGATTGCTTTCGCCAGCGGCTCTTTTGTCTTGCGATCCCACGCAGCTGATGTTTCACGCTGGTTGCTGATGCCAAGACAGGCTATTTCTTCTTTTGCAATGCCAGCCTCTATCACCACATCTTGCACAACCTGAAGCGTATTTCGATAAATCTCATCGAGATCATGGGAAACCCAGCCTTTTTCATTTACGATCTGCTCATGCGCAATATCACGCCGACAGATCAATTGCCCTTCTGCATCAAACAGAATACCTTTGGTTCCCTGTGTACTCTGATCGATTGCCAATTTTTCCGAACGCAAGACCGGTTTTCAAAAGGCAGTGCGCGAACACGGCATGTCCGTCAGCAAGTCTCTTTCCCATGAATTAGCCCCATCCATCGAGGGTGCCTTTTCGGATATGCTGGAGGTCATTGACAGTGGCACACCGCTTGCCAAATGCTATTTTGCGGACAATGATCTGATCGCCATCGGCGCCATCAAGGCTCTCAAACTGCGTGGATACAAGATCCCGGATGATATTGCCATTATCGGATTTGACAATATTTCCGAGGGACGTATTTTAGATCCTTCACTGACGACCATTGATATTCCAAGACGTTTCATGGGTCAGACCGCCGTCGACCAGTTGATCCGCCAGATGGAAGATCCTGCCAGTCATACCGTCAAATTGCAGATCTCCACATCGCTCATTAAGCGTTTTTCAGTGTAGACCGCTATCGTTTCTGCTTTTTCCTATCAATTTAAACAAATTTCTTATGTAAAATTTATGTAAATTTTCCAAGGATCAATGGTTCTATTGCCTCTCTTTTTATGCTAAAATAGAGCAAGGTCGAGATGCTCTGGGGAGGGCATCTTCTTAGATTTATCAATAGGGGGTATTTTACATGAATAAAACACTCAAAAAAGTTCTCAAGACGATTTTAATTATTGTCATCGTCTTATTAGTAGCAGTTGTTCTGTTTATCGGTTACCTTACCGTTACAGAATACAAACCAGAAGCTACCGAAACTCTTAACATCGAAGGATCTTCATCCAAAACACTCGCAGAAGGTGATGATTTCACCATTATGACTTGGAATATGGGTTATGCCGGCTTAGCTGACAACGCTGATTTCTTTATGGATGGCGGTGAGCACGTTCGCTCTTGCAGTGAGTCTCAGGTAAATGACAACATTGATGCTGTTGTTGACGAGATCGAAAAGGAAAATGCCGATGTAGTTTTCTTACAGGAAGTAGATCGTAACTCTAAGAGATCCTATAAAATTGACGAATTCAAAAAGATCACATCTTCCTTAACCGATTACAGTGCTACGTATGGCTGCAACTACAAAGTTGCTTATGTACCGTATCCATTGCCAACGATTGGTAAAGTAGATTGTGGTATCGCTACTTTATCCGCATTCAATGTAGATAGTTCCGAACGTGTTTCTTTACCTTGTCCATTTAAATATCCGATTCGCCTTGGCAACTTAAAGCGTTGCCTCATGGTTAATCGCGTTGCTATCGATGGCACGGACAAAGAACTTGTACTTGTTAACCTTCATTTAGAGGCTTATGATGATGGCGAGGGCAAAATTGCACAGACAAAGCAATTAAAAGAGCTTTTAGAAGATGAAGCAGCAAAAGGAAATTATGTAATTGCCGGTGGTGACTTTAACCAGTCCTTCTCTAACTACGACAACAGTGCATATCCTTTAGTCAGTGAAGATATGTGGCAGCCGGGAGCTGTTGATGTAGATCAGTTTGATGATAGTCTTTCCTTTATTACAGACAACTCTACACCATCCTGCCGTTCACTTGATCGTCCACTTGCCGGCAACGACAGCGACCCAAGTGTATTCCAGTATTACATGATTGATGGATTTATCGTTTCTGATAATCTTACCATCAACACAGTTGAGACAAGAGATCTTGGATTTAAGAACTCTGATCATAACCCAATCGTTATGAACGTAACTGTATCAAAATAAGAAATGACAAAAAGGCGAGAGCACATCTGCTCCCGCCTTTTTACTATGGTAACATTTCATCTTCTATATTAGTTTCAACCTTCAACATGCGATATCCAATCCCTATGTGTGTCTGAATATAAGAATTTGAATCATTTCCCAGTTTTTTTCTCAAAGTTGCCATGAATACTCTAAGAGACGCAACATTGCTATCCCACGCACTTCCCCAAATTTTCTGCGTTATATATTTGTGTGTAAGTACTTTTCCTGTATTTTTTGCAAGAATACATAACAATTTATATTCTATCGGCGTCAGCTTTAATTCTTCATCGTTTTTGTATGCACATCCTGCCACATAATCAATTTTAAGTTTTCCATTCGTGTATATTGAACTTTTGTTTATATTATTGTCTAGTTGAAGTAACGCAATTCTGCGTTGCATAACCCTGAGTCTTGCTAACAACTCTTCGACAGAAAATGGTTTTGTAAGATAATCATCTGCCCCCGCATCTAAAGCCTCTATTTTATCTTCATCTTCACTCCTTGCACTAATAACAATAATAGGCATATTTGACCATTCCCGAATCTTTTTTATAATTTCAACTCCATCCATATCAGGAAGCCCCAAATCCAAAAAAACAACGTCCGGATCATGCGTTGATGCCTGTATAATGGCTTCTTCTCCATTTTGTGCCAGCAAATATTTATAATCATGTGTTTTCAAGGTAGTTGCAATTAAATTTCTAATAGGAGAATCATCTTCGACTACAAGTATCTGAAACTTATTCATTTATTATCACCTCTCCTTTTTTCAAGTAAAAAGTAAATATACAGCCACATGGAATATTGTCTTTTACTTCTATACTTCCACCATGTGCCTCTACTACAGATTTACACAATGCAAGTCCCAGACCCATGCTTCTCTTACTATCAGCAATTTCATTTTGTCCCGTATAGAACATATCAAATACATGTTCCTTTATTGCATCATCCATTCCTGGTCCATTATCTGATATATTAACATAAACCATGTCATTTTTATTGCCATACTCGATCTTAATAACGGAACCTGCCTGTGTATATTTTATTGCATTATTCACAATATTTATAACAACCTGTATAATCAACTTCGCATCGATATTGGCAATAATCAACTCCTCTGGTCGACAAACTTCTATATCATGCTCCACTTTGTTTCTATCAATGTGTTTTAGCGCCTCATCTATGACATCATCCATAATCTCTATTGACTGATTCAATTTCATTTCACCATTTTCGATGCGAGTGACAGACAAAAGATTTTCTACAAGTTGTATCAACCATTCCGAATCGTCATATATATCCGAAAATATTTGTTTCCTTGTTTCATCATCTAACATTTCATAATGGTTACACAGGTTACATGCATTACCTGATATAGATGTAAGAGGTGTTCTTAAATCATGAGATATCGTACGCAAAAGGTTTGCTCTGAGCTTTTCCTTTCGTGCAATCATGGATGCCTCTTCTTTCGCTTTCGCATTATCAAGATTTACGAGAGCCAATGCACATTCACCCAAAATTGATAACAAAACACTATATTCAAAAGAACTCAGCGGCTCACGTTCCACTAAAATTCCCAGGATTCCATATACAATGTCATTGTTCCGAACTGCCAGATATAAGTGTTTGGCTTTTGAAAATTTTTTTGTTGTAGCACCTGCTCTCTTTTTATTTTTTAATACCCACTGCACCACTTCATCTTCTGAATCATCCATATATATAGCACTGTTTCCATATACTTCTTTTTCATAAATATAACCTTTATCAATCCTTCCATTTTTAACGGGATAAATAACGATATCTTTGTCCAATAATAGAATCACTTGGTTTGCCATTACTTGTAATACATCATCATACGTTCTACTTTTCTGTAGAAGTTGATTTGTGTCAAATAATACTTTTGTCCGGTAAGCATCACGCGCAGATTCTCTTGCGCTGTCTTTCAGGCGATATGCCAATGAGCCTGTGAGTAATGCTGCAAGCAGCATGATAATAAACGTTACATAATATCCTGGTTCATATGCATGAAAGGTATATCTCGGCTCCGTAAAAATATAATTAAAAAGAAGTACACTACACAGCGAACTAATTAAGCTGCAAAAATAACTTTTTGTTAAAACAGCATTAAGCAAAACCCCAAATATATATACCGTAATAATGTTAGCCTCTGTAAACCCGCTACGACTAAAACACAATCCCAACACTGTCGTAACCAACAACAGTGTTATGGTAATTAAAATATCCTTTTTGGTTGGTCTCATATACTCCGTCAGTCTTATCTTTCGGTTTTCCTTTATGTCCATTTTTGAATCCGGAATAATATAGATGTCTACATGGGGCGCAATCATAATGAGTTGTTCTGTTAAAGTCTGCTTGTCCCAAAAATGAAATTTTTTTGTGTTACTTCTTCCAATCACAATTTTTGTGACACCAGAGATTCTGGCAAATTCCGCTATCTGAAATGAGATATTTTCTCCAATAACAGTCGTAATTTCCGCTCCTTTATCCTCTGCATATCTTATGTTATTTTGTAATCTCACCCGATCCACCTCATTGAGTGAATTTTCTCTTACATTTGATACATATAAAGCTGTAAATTCTGCATGAAATGCATTTGCAAGATTTGCCGCTTCATCAATAATCCTTTTGTTAGAAGGCGACGATGACAGACATACCAGGATATGTTGCTGTTTTTCTCTTACTACACTATCATTTTGACTCATTCAATTTATGCTCCAGTTTTTTCTTACATCATACCACTTTTATCTATTAATATAATCTCAAAATTTATATGATCCTTTCTAAACTTGTCAATTTCCTTATCAATCTCTTCAAGTGACATGTTTCCAGATAATCGAACGACCAATGGCTTCCTTTTTTCCGTTTCTTTTGTCATTCTTCTCTCATTTTCTAATAGAAAACGATCTACAGCCCTCATCACATAGTATCCAAAAACAAAGACTGCCGTAATTACCAATACTATTATGATATTTCCCAATCAAATCGCCTCATTTCATATATGAAAACATTTTTGAATTGCTTTATGTTCGCCAACCACAAGAAGTGTTTGTCCTTCGTTCAAAATATCGTCTGGAGATATGGCCAATTTCATACTCCCCTTCTCCTTAATTGCCATAATATTAATCCCATATCTCTGTCTGATATCGACATCACGTATATTCTTTCCAATCCAGGCATCTGGCAGTTTTACTTCGAAAATCGCATAATTATCATCTAGCTTAACATAGTCCAAAATGTAATTTGATGTGTACCTTATTGCTGTCCACTTTGCAATTTGTTTCTCCGGATTCACTACTTCATCCGCGCCATTTCGTAGGAGAAATTTTTCCTGAACTTCACGATTTGCCCTTGAAACAACCATCTTTCCCCCAAGTTCTTTTAAAAGCGATGTTGTTTCAAGAGAACTTTGAAAATCATTTCCAATAGTTTCAATACATACATCGTAGTTATTAATTCCTAAAGATTCCAAAAAGTTAGCATTCGTACTATCTCCTATCAACGCATTTGTTGCATATGGCAATGCCTCGTTTACTCTGCTCTCGTTCTTATCTATAGCCATGACTTGATGTCCCAATTCATGAATTTGTTTCACAATCAACATCCCAAAATGGCCAAGCCCTATTACCAATACTGATTTCATTTTTTCTCTCCTTATCCTACTGTAATGTTTTCTATTGGATACTTTAATGTACTTGTATCCTTATGCGAAAAAGCTGCATATATAATTGTCAAACCTCCCACACGTCCAAAAAACATAAGCAAAATCAATATGATATGCGAGGTTTGTGAAAGGCTTGTCGTGATTCCAAGAGTAAGCCCTACTGTACCAATAGCTGAAAAGCTTTCAAACATACAATCCAATATCGGCAAGCTTTCAACCATACTGATGATAACAGCAGCTGACACTGCCAAAAACTGATACATAAACATAATGGTTGTTGCACATTTTACAATGGCATCATCTATTCTTCTTCCATAAAAATGTGCATTCTGCCTTCTTCGAAAGACTGCAATGGTATTTGCAAGTAAAACAGCAACCGTTGTTGTTTTCATTCCTCCTGCTGTAGAACCCGGAGAACCACCTATTAACATTAGAATCATTGTAATCGTTTTCCCTGCATCAGACATTTGTGATAAATCTGCTGTATTAAATCCCGCCGTTCTTGGCGTTACAGCCTGAAAGATAGACATGCAAATACGTTTTTCCAAAGGATTGTCATAAAATTCTACAAAATAGAATAGAACCGCGGGTACAACAATCAATATGATTGTCGTTACCAGAATTACTTTCGTCTGCATTGCATATTCCTTGAAGCATGTTTTCTTCGTTACAATATCTCGCCATGTAAGAAATCCCATTCCTCCCAGAATAATCAAAATACATATCACCATATTTAGATATGCATTTCCTGAAAATGTGGTTAAAGAACTAAACTTTCCTGTCTTATCTCCCATAAGATCAAATCCTGCATTGCAAAACGCAGATATAGAATGAAAGACGGATAGCCATATTCCTTTTCCCCCATATCGCGGTACGAATACTGGAAGTAACAATAATGCGCCTATCCCCTCAATTGCAAATGAAGTAACAAAAAGAAATCGTGTCAGCTTGACAACACCACCAACCTGTGGTGCTGCGAGTGCATTTTGCATGGTCTGACGTTGCATTAAACTGATTTTTCTTCCTGCAATCATAGAAAGAAATGAAGCTACAGAGATAACTCCTAGTCCACCAACTTGTATCAGTATTAAAATCACTGTTTGTCCAAAATATGACCAATATGTAGCCGTATCATATACCACTAGTCCTGTAACACACACCGCAGATGTGGCTGTAAATAAAGCGTTTCCAAAGGAAGTAACCTCACCTGTTTGCGACGAAATAGGCAACATCAATAGCATTGTTCCTAATAAAATTACCCCTACAAATCCTAATGTTATAATTTGAAAAGATGTTAACTTTTCTTTTATTCTTACAAGGTATGACACCTATGCTTCCTCCGTTCTTTCTTTTTCTATAAATATTTTACGTCATAAAAAATAATGTGCTATAAATTGTTTTTTTCTGATATAAAGATTGTATAAAGATGAAAAAGTCCTCTGGTTTAACCCAGATGACTCTTTTTACATCTTAATATATCCACTGTGTGCGCCCCGGCGCCAAGCAGCTCCGGACGTTCACATGTTGACAAGTGATACTCGATAAATTTCGCAAACATCTCTTCCGACATAGCATTTAATTCCCTGCGCATATAGTCTGCAGGTCCATCCGCAGAGATTGTCTGCACATGCTCCAGTCCTGCTGCATCACACAGTTCTTTCATATCTTCCAACCGTACATAGTCGTACAGGTCTTTTTCCGTGGAATGACAATGGAAGTTATCGTCCAATCGTCCGTCTTCGATACACGCAATTGCATTCCCTTCTTTAAAACCATAGGTGAGCACACCATATTCGTTCATCAGATATGCCACCAAAATATAACCACCTGGCTTTGTCACACGTTTTGCTTCCGTCAATGCCTGCAGCTTGTCCTCAAAGGAATACAGATGATACATAGGTCCAAACAAAAGCGTCAGATCAAAGGTATCCTCGGCAAAGCGTTTTAGCTTTCTTGCATCGCCCTGATAAGCCTGCAGCAAAAATTCCTTGCCAGCCTCCTGACATTCTTTTTTCGCCACGTTCGCATTCTGCTTTAAACGTCCCAGATTATATTTCACATACTCCACAGCCGTCACATCATGGCCTTCTTTTGCCAGTTCTACTGCGTAACGCCCTGTTCCCGCACCGATATCCAGAATCCGTAATGTGGTATCCTTTGCGTTTTCGCCTTGCAAGGCTTCTATATACTTATGGATATATTGCATCGTGGTAATATACTCTACCTGCCCATGACGCCGCGTCAAACGTTTATCTTCGTTAAATTTGTTATAATGCGCTATTAATTCATTCATAAATATTCTATCGTTATGTTTTAGCCCAACTTCTTCCATGTATTTCTGGAAAGTAAAATCATAATTGGGAAAATTTCAAGTCGCCCTGCGAGCATGTCTACGATCAATACAATCTTAGACAACACACTAAAATTGTGATAATTACATGTTGGACCAACGCCATCAAGTCCCGGTCCGATATTGTTAAAGCAGGCAGCCACCGATGTCATCGTTGTTGTCAGGCTCTTTCCATCCAGACAGATGATAAGGAAGCTGACAATCGTGATCATAACATAGGCGATCAGATACGTATTCAAATTATCCAATACTTTTTCACTGACAACCTGTCCATTATTTCTTACAACAAGAACCTTCTGCGGATTTAATGTCTTATGCAGATTTCGCTGTAGATTTTTAAACAACAGTAAAATTCGACCGCATTTGAAACCACCACCTGTACTTCCTGCACTGGCTCCACAGAACATCAATATAATCAAAATTGCCTTTGAAAATGTTGGCCATAAATCAAAATCTGTCGTGGCAAATCCCGTCGTGGTAATAATCGTTGCCACCTGGAAAAAGACCTGCTGCACCGTCTCACCCAGACTGTGGAACATAGATCTTGTGTTAATGGAAATCAAAATCACACTAGAAAAAATAAGTCCGAGATACAGACGTAATTCTTCGTCTTTTAATACGTCCTTCACTTTTCCCAATAGCAGCATATAGTAGCAGGTAAAATTGACTCCAAACAATATCATAAAGACCGTACATACATTTTGAATATACACACTGTAACTTGCCATACTGTCGTTTTTAATACCAAATCCACCGGTTCCGGCAGTTCCATATGCCGTACATATTGCTTCAAATGGTGACATATCCCCAATCAATAAAAAGACAAAGCAAATCATGGTAAGTGCAATATATAGCATATAAAGAATCGTTGCCGTCTGACGCATACGTGGCACCAGCTTGCCTACATTTGGTCCCGGGCTTTCTGCTCGAAGCAGATGCATGGTAAAACCACTGCCTTTCTCACTTGCAGGGATAACCGCCAAAAGGAATACCATTACACCCATACCGCCAAGCCAATGTGTAAAGCTTCGCCAGTACAGCATTCCCTTAGACATGGCTTCTACATCTGTTAAAATAGAAGCCCCTGTCGTTGTAAATCCGGAAACTGTCTCAAAATATGCATCCACAAATGCTGGGATTTCACCAGAAATAAAAAATGGCATACATCCCACAAAACTCATAATAAGCCATCCAAGTCCTGCACTGACAAGACCTTCTCTCGCATAAAAACGAATTTCTACTTTACGGCAAAGGAAAAGTACAACCATTCCCGCAATAATAGACCCAATAATTGATATAGCAAATGCCGTAGCTGCTACATCTTCTCCATTAATTATACTGATGATCCAGGCTGGTAACATAAAAACAGCTTCTGTAATGACCACCAAGGACATAAAACGTCCTACCATTTTATAGTTCATGACAAACCTCGTTATCTCTAATTTAAATTATGCAAACATATCATTCAGTGTATGAAGAACCACATCTCCATTGGTTACGACTACAACGGTATCGCCCACTTCCATGGTAGACTCACCATCTGGAATGATCGGTGTCTTGCCACGTGTGATACAGGCAATCAGCACATTCTTTCTTAACTGTAGATCCTTAAGCGGTATGCCACAGTTTTTCGTTTGATCGTCTATGCGGAATTCCAATGCTTCCATCTGTCCTTCCGCAAAAGAGTGTACCGAAAGTGCAGCGCCAGTGGTACTCTCCATTGCACGCACATAACGTACAATCTGGTTACAGCATAATTCTTTTGGACATACAACACTGCCCAGATTCAAGATATCCTGAATCATAGAATTCTCTGTATGATCCACTTTTGTTATCACCTGTTCAACATTACAATTCTGCGCATACAGTGAAATGATCATGTTCATCTCATCATAACTTGTCATGGTAACAAGTGCGTCACAGCGCTCCAAACCTTCACTCTCTAAGAAGGACTGGTTGCTGGCATCTCCCCAGATGACAGAAACATCCGGTAAATATTTTGCCAGTTCCACACAACGGTCTTTGTCTTTTTCAATCAAATGAACATCAATGCCGGCTTTTGCCAGATACTGTGCCAAATAAAAACTAACCTTACCACCACCACACAAAATAACGCGTTTTGCCTTATGCGTAATGATTCCTAAATTCTTCAATAAGTTGGTCAATTCCTTAGAAGCTGCTGTTACATAGATACGGTCGCCTTCCTGCAATATAAAATGACCATCCGGTGCACTTACAACGCCGTTTCTTCTTACAGCGCACACCAAGACCTTACTCTTTACAATCGAGTTTAAATCATTTAATGCGACATTACAAAGCTTTGTATCTTCTTTTATCTTTAATTCCACCATTTCTGCTCTACCATGAGCGAAGGTATCTCTACGCAGAAAGCCTGGATATTTTAATAATCGGTCAATCTCAAGAGCTGCCTGTCTTTCCGGATTTACCGTCATGGACAATGCAAAGGTATCTCTCATTTTATAAATCTGCTCGCCATATTCCGGATTACGGATACGGGCAATCGTATGAATATCTGCATTCATACCATGTGCTGTCATACAGCACAGCAAATTGAACTCATCTTTACCTGTTACTGCAATCAGAAGATCTGCCTTTTGAATATTTGCCTGTTCCAGCACTTCCATAGACGCACAGTTTCCCTGAACGCTCATGACATCAAATCGGTCGGAACAAACCTCCATGACCTGCTGATTATTATCAATCAGCGTAATTTCATAACCTTCTGCCAGTAATTTTTTTGTTAGCAGACACCCTACTTTTCCGGCGCCGGCAATGATAACTTTCACTTTTAACTCCTCCTACGAAACAAATTTCGCTCATACTCCAATATAGTTGTATATCACTTGTTCCAAAAAGGCAACTGTTTTATTCATCTTTGCCGAAAACTATCCGAAATAACATACCAAAAGGTCATTTTTTGTATATATCTTCTTGGAAATATATTACGCTAACATTATAGAAATACTTTCTTTACACATTTAAAAGACAGTCTTCTCCATACAACTAGAGATTACTACCATGTACTTGAAAATCAAATTACCGAAATCCGTAAAATCAAACATATCATATCCCTTTAATATGCCAAGGATCCATTCCTTTGGCATCTCCCTATGCCGAAGATGATTTATGTATCATTATTGCAAATTTACTAGAAAATGCCATGGAGTACTGGCAGCAGGCATCCTCTCATTTGGCGGTAACATTAACTTTCCGCACCTACCAATCGCATTTGATCATACATTGCGAAAATCCGATTCAAGAGCCTATTGATATTGAACGAGCTGCTTATATAGCTGGATTAAATGCTCTGCTTGCATCTTGGTATTTACTTCCAGCACAGCAAGCCGCTCAACCAGATTGAGGTATTATAATGCAAACGGATGTTGATTATGGTACAATGACATCAACTGTATCATTTTTATCACAGTAAAACATGTTCGGAGGTCATATATATGGAACTACGAAACAAAGCGAAACTATTTTGGTGGATCTACACGATTTCGGATATTGTCGTACAGATTTTTGGTGCTATTGTTTTATTAACGACAGCACAGGTTGCCGCGAAAGACAACACATTATTGACACCATACGATATAGTATCCAAGATTCAAATTGTCATCTTCCTATTATATATGCTTTACCGTATCGTGATACTCTACAAAGTTGAAAAGAGAACGATACCGATGGTCATGGGAATTCTCCTTGTGCTAACATTTGTTTTAAACAACATACCTAGTATAGGTGGTTCTATTTCTGCGGTCGTCAATGCCTTGACTCTTGTCTTGTGGATCTACGATATCAAACTCATCTTTCTTGATGAGAAGGACAAGTCCTCCGAAGCGACAGAAAATTAAATATATCAAGATAGCAAAACCCTCCCGAGCCTTACGGTTTCCGGGAGGGTTTCACTATATAGAAAGGTTTTATGGAAACTACGCTAAAGCATTAACCTGACCTTCCGTAATGCCATTTTCATTGAAAGCATCCACGCGGACAAAGTAGTCCTGTGTGGTAACAAGTGCCTTAATTTCTTTCTCGGTCACATCAAATACCATATAACTATGATATAACTTGTCTGCCTTATGCCCCCAGAGGATGTTGTAACCCACTACATCATCACTAGGACTCTCGATCGTAACTTTCATGTATCTGCGGTCATCCTCACGCTTTGCTGTAAAAACAGGAGCCTTTGGCGCCTGACCATTACCTTTACCAAAGACACGAAGTCCACTGACGCAGGCTTTCTGATCGTATGGCACTTCCAAAACAGTCAGTTTCAGGAAACGTACCTGCATACCATCTTCTCTTACCACAAGATCGTGCGGCAAGTTGGTTGTGGCAGCAGACTTATCCTCAATCATAAAGTAATCTTTGCCATCCACAGATCCTTCCAAAGTCCAGCGTGTGATCAGATCGCGCTCCTCGATATAACGCTTTCCGGTCTGATTGTCGCGTAATTCTCCCGGAACCGGAATCTCAATCTTGTCATCTGCGAAGTTGACCTGTACCGCACGTACATCCATTGTCTCGCCCAGATCTAACTGTACCCATTCGCCCGGATTTTCACTTGCCGCTCTCCACCAGGTACGGACATTTTCATCAGTAATCTTATCTGCGCCCTTGCCCTCTTCCGCAGACGATGCTGTTGCATTTTTGCCGTAACTTAAAAGCATCCACGCCGGATCTTTCCACGGATCCTGCTTGTCGCCAGTAACAGGAAGCGGCCAGTCACCATATCTCTGGTTACAGAAAAGTTCACCATCTGCATCAAATCCTGCCGGCCAGACACCAACGCGTCGTTCAAAATTATGATTCATACTGATGCGCATGGTAGATGTATGCCAAAGATTGTCGTTTTGATCACGCATCGTAGAACCATGACCTGCGCCCGGAATAAATCCGCCCGGTTTGTAAGAGTACGGATTATTCTGTGCCAGTTTGAATGGCCCCAGCGGTGAATCTGATACATAAACACCATCCGCATACACATTATACTGTGCACCAGTACAGGCATATTGGAGATAATATTTACCATCATGCTTGTCCATCCATGCTCCCTCGATATATGGACGACCACTGACATAACCCTTTAACATGTTTGCCATACCCTGCATCTGTGGCGGCAGATTGTCCGGATCCATTCCTTGCATCTGCATGAATCCACGATATTTTGCTTCCAAAGCATCGTCTTCCAAAGGCAGGTCGCAATGATCTTCTCCACAGACTTCATAACCATTTTCATTCCAATTACCATGCACAAGTTCGATTCGCTCCGTCTTTGGGTGCATGGTCTCCGGATCCATCTCTACGCCCCAGATTGGCGTCATATTAGCGCATCCCCAATAAAAATATACTTTTCCATCATCATCAACAAAAAGGTTTGGATCCCAGAAATCAAACGTTCCTTTGATTTCCTCATAAGGTCCTTTCTCAATATTCTTTGTACGATAAAAATTGCAAGGTTCTCCTCTTTTGGATGCTGAAAAATATACATAATCCCCGATAACTCTGACATCCGGTGCATAATCATAAAATGGCAGATTATCCGGCAAACGCTTTGCCTCCCAATTTGCCATATCTTCCGATACCCACACCCCCAGTGTCATGGATGCGAAGATATAATATTTTCCTTTGAAACAGATCATGGATGGATCTGCTGCTTCTCGGGATACCTCGATCGCGCCCTCACCCATGCCCGGCATAACCTGCTGGTTGAACTGATAACGATAGTCCACATTTAATGGATTACAAAAATATTTTGTCATAATAGTTTTCCTGTTCCTTTCTCGGGCAATCCCACATTGCCCCTAGTATCTGTTTATGTATCTGTATCATAGGATAATTTTTTCATCTATCATTATAATTTTTCGTTTTTTTTACAACTTTTTAAACATAAAGCAAAAAACTGACACAAGAAAATCAACACTTAACATGGTTTTCCTATCATGATTTGTTATAATAAATTTAAAATGAATTGTAGGAGGTAATTTACTTTGGAAAAATATGTATGGGGCCAGACGCCTGATGGAAAAGACATGATAGTTTATGAATTAACCGGAGAACACGGCATGAAAGCAAATGTCATGAATTATGGGGCTAATCTTTTAAGTCTTTTTGTTCCTGACAGAGATGGAAATATAAAAGACGTTGTTCTAGGCTATGAACACTTTGAAGATTATTTTACCAATGATGCCTTCTTTGGCTGCAGTGTAGTACCTTGCGGCAACCGTATTGGCGATGCCCGATTCACTTTAAATGGAAAAACTTACGAACTAGATAAAAACGATGGCGTTAACAATTTACATAGTGGTTTTGATCCACTTTGCCGCCGTATCTGGAATGTCGATATCGTATCAGAAAACAGCATCACCTTTTCTTATCAGAAAAAAGACATGGATATGGGATTTCCTGGAAATGCCACCTATACCGTCACATATACCCTGACACCGGAAATGGAATTGCGCATTGATTATACGGGGCTATCCGATGCTGATACCATCTTTAATCCGACCAATCACAGTTACTTTAATCTTGCAGGTCACGATGCTGGCGATTCTGCCATGGATCAGCTTGTCTGGATCAATGCCAGCCGTTTTACACAAACCGACAAGGCATCCATTCCGGATGGTGTGCTTTTGGATGTTGCCGGCACACCAATGGACTTTACCACTCCTAAACCAATGGCTCCGGAAATAGATGATGCTTATTCCTTCCTTGCATGGGCCAGTGGTTACGATCACAATTTTGTTCTCGACAAACCGCTCGGTGAAACCGGCATTGCAGCTTCTTTTTATGATCCTGCGTCCGGCCGTAAAATGGAAGTTTACACCGATTTGCCAGGTATGCAGTTATACGCCGGCAACTACATCAACAATGGTTTGATTGGAAAAGGTGGTTGTACATATGGCAAACGTCATGGTGTAGCATTTGAGACACAGTACTTCCCAAATGCTATCAATATCCCTTCATTCCCACAGCCAATACAAAAAGCAGGAGAACTCACGAAGACAACCACAACGTATAAATTTACAACAGTATTATAATATTAATTCTTTAAGTATTTTCGCATTGCCGCACCTTGCGCATACTTTGAAAGTGGCGCCCGGTATATAAGTTTTGCCAAAACACACTGCAAACCAACACCTATCAGTGTACTTGCATACGCAATCAAAACAGCACCGGCAAAAGATACCGGAATGGTCGGCAATGAGAAAGCGCTAGTGCCCGACACACTATATCCCATATAAAATGAAATCGGCCAGATGATCACAAACAACAGAACGATAGACAACACATAAAATTTGTATACAAATGCTATATACATATGTAACACCAGCATCATAACGGAAAGAATCACAAATACGCTAATCAACGCATCTTTCTGCTGCGGGTATAACGCAACCTCAACTGCCTTCATAATGACTATGATTGTCGTTGATACAAGAGAAAAAATCAAATCACCACAAGATGCAATAGAAGTCTGAATTCGTTTTCCATATGGACTTGCTGTAACAAGCGTTGACATACACATACTATATATCACCTGCATCATATACATTGGTGCCATCATCATAAAAAACATACCCAACCAAAAAGTACCGCGGGTAGCCAGTTCTATCACAACTCCTATCAGATAAAAAATCACCATGCTTCCCAACTGCAGTCTTCTTTGAAATCCAAATTTTTGTAAAGCAAATATAAGTTTAACGTTCTCGATCATAATAGCTCCTTTCCATACTACGTACTGCAAATTTTACAGTCAGTATTGTTGCAAATACGGCTATTCCCAGCGCAGCCATCCAGTGTACGACCGGATTGACTTCATATAACATAAACACCAGACATACAGAAACAATTGGCGCAATGTAGGATAACAACAAACTGCTCATATAGCCCGGGAAAAAACGACTCACCATAACCGCCAAGGTTACAACAGCTCCCATAATGACTCCTGAGGCAACCGATTTCATACAAATGCCTGCCAATAGTCCAAAATATACGATACGTCGCAGACTGTCTGTAACAATCATCTGACCATATAATTTCATACCTGTGTTCGATGCCTTTACTAGTGCTATACCCTGAAAATTTTTCCCATAAATACCGCCAAAATTCCATCCATCAATTAAGACTTCTAATAAAATGTAGACCGTGAGTAAACTATATCCCACAAGACTAAACTCAGGATCAGCCATTTCATTGAATAATGCCTGCGAAAAAATCGTGCTTACCACAATAAGCAAAGGAACTGCAAAAAGACCAATGATTTTGTAAAGCAATGTCAGATTATTCCAATACATTTTTAATGCTTTCATGTACATGCCCCCTCTATGCTAACTGTACTTTGCTGCTTTTTTTCATCACAGCAACACTAATCTGGGATAGTGTCGGTGTCTCTACCGCAATATCCAGTCCGGCCAGTTTATCCATATCCTCTGCCAGACAAATACCTTCGTAGCCGTAATTGTTTTTTGTCATGCTGTACATAAATTTCTCTGCCGTAGAGATATCTTTCAGTTCGCCCTTGACATAGACATATTTTTCTTTTAAGTCTTCCACAAAGCCTTTTTCTACCACCTGTCCATGCTCCACGATAATAGCATAGTCTGTTACGTTTTCCATATCAGCAATATTATGTGTGGAAAAAAGGACCGTCTTTTCTCCAGCACCTTCCTCCAGATAGCCACGAATCATATCGCATAATACATCACGCATCAATGGATCCAGCGGAGATGCCGGTTCGTCTAAGATGAGCATCTGTGTCTCTCTGGCAAAAACGCCGGAAAGCATAAGCTTCATACGATTTCCATCCGATAAATCGTTGACCTTTTTTCCGCCTCCTTTGTGATCTGTCGTCACAATCTGTAATTGCTGCAGGTATCGCTCAAACTTCGCCCGGTCAAATTTATCATATAACAAATCTGTAATTTCCTCGACCTGTTTCACCGTCCACTGTGGAAGGTAATAATTATTCGGTCCAACATATCCTATCATTTCTTTCACCGGACAATCGGCATTTTCGCGTTCCTTATCATCCCACTTTCCAAAGAAATCCATGTTACCCTTATAATCGAGTCGCACGCCCGCCAATGCGTTAAGAAGCGTTGTCTTTCCTGCACCATTTTCTCCAATCAGAGCTGTGGCAAATCCCTGTGGAATCTTTAAACATGGGATATCAAGTGTAAATCCCTTAAATTTTTTGCTAAGATTGTTAATTGCTACTGCTGTTTTTACCTGTTCCATATCCTGCTCCTATTCCTGCATGTTCCATAGCAAATCAAATGTCTTCATTACCTCTGTTTTTGAAATTCCCGCCATCCGTGCAGCCTTGATGGCCTCTGTCAGACTATCCTCCACACGACGCAGATGTTGCTCCTGTAGCATTTGGCTGTCCTGTGCATTGACGCAAAAGCCTTTGCCCTGAATCGCCGTCACAAGCCCTTCTTCTTCCAGCTGCTCGTATGCCTTCATTGTCGTAATAACGCTGATTTTGAGTTCTTTTGCCAAGCCGCGAATGGATGGCAAATATTCCCCCTGTTTCACCTTACCAGCAAGAATATCCTGGCGAAATGCATCTGCAATCTGTTGATAAATCGGTATCCCTGAATTTTGTATTAATTTCATAGACATCACCTACCTGTTTTTTTAACTGTTATATAACTGTTTATATGTTATATATACAGTATATGCAGTTATGTGTCAAGGGTTTATGAAAAATTATGTAAAAATGTACCTTGGCGCCACAAAAAAAGACTGACATCTGCCAGTCTCTTCTCCGATCGGAATATTCTCTCTTTTCTGCCTCTACTCCCGCAAAACACGCAGTACACTCCCCATCAATCCCCCTTCCTGTTTGTCAGAATCGTAACATAAAATCTATCTGTATCGCAATCTACGTTGCGTAGACATCTATAGAATCTTCAAAAGAACATGTGCTTCATGCATTTGGATAAAAGACGTAATATCATATCTTATTTTATACGTTTTATGTAATATTTCTTGGCAAATGCCAGAGGTATCAAGGTCAGAAGCACCAGCACAGCTCCTACGATGAGCAGGGTATGGGTCGGCAGATACTCCGTAAATCCATAGGAATCTACGAACTTTCCGCTGCGCATGATAATCGGATTGGAGATCATCGGTGCAACGATCATCGGGATTAGGACAAAGAATACGATACGAATGCCCTCAAATTGTCCTCTGGCATCCTCCGGATACAACTGTTTGCCCCAGACGGTAATCGCCTGTAAAAAGAGCATATAACCAAGTCCCAAAACAAAGATACCTAAGAGAAGAACCGGATTCCAAAGCGTCTGCGTATTTACATTTTCCGGTCGTACAAAAAGCCCCAACATACCAACGCCAATGCAATTTAAAAAGACTGCTACCTGACACAAGCCCGGAATTTTTCCCTGATTGATGATCTTCGTTGACGGGATAACGGCTAACATGGCAAGCACCAGTCCGATACCTTCCATATATCCCATCATATCGGCAGTAAATCCAAGATAATAAATCATATAATTTCCCAGATGGGTAAAATACATGTTAAAAGCGATAAAATAGACCGCTAGTGACCAGTTTACCCAGACCAGTTCTTTTAACTTTACATACTCTTTTACATTAAAAATGGAAAAGAACTGCTGTCCGAAACTGCCACGTTTACTCTCCTTGAGTCCCGGTGCATCTTTCATGGCAAAGAGACAATAAATGCCAAACAGGATCACAAGGATCCCCATAACAAGAAAGAGCCGCATATAATTGTCATCTGCACCGACAAGCATACCCCCGAGCACTGTTCCCGCGATCGTTCCTATGACCGGCTGCGTTGCGAGCGCTCCGCCTAATTGCCCTCTGTTATCATCATTCATGTGATCGTTGATCCAGGTATTGAAACCGACATCATTTCCCATGGATCCAAAGAAACTCATGACTGCATCCGCGATCACGACCGCTGTTCCTGCCACGATAAGGATGCTTCCCCTGCTATTTCCACTGCCATCCGTCATGTACTGGGTCAGTCCAAACACAATGGTAAAAATCCCCCACAAAATATAGCCCAGAGCGATAAAGATCTTTCGCTTTCCCTTACGATCCGACACACATCCAAACAAAAATGTCGATATAGTCGTTGCGATCGCCGATATGGCGACCATCCACGAAATGATTGTCGGGTCTTTCGCGATCTTTGCATAGACAAAGGTGTTGAACCATTGATTTTCCATGTTCCAACAGATCTGTCCTGCAATTCCCAGCCCCCAGACTAAAAACCAAAATTTTGCCCCCTGTTTCTTTTCTTTCATGCCTTCCCCTTTCCGGTGTCTTTTACACCTCAAAGTCCATGCAAGAACGCGTCGCCGTGTATGGACGCACCTTGCCGTCTGCAACTGCTACATGCGCCGGATGCACACTATACCCCTGCAATGCCTCCGCGCTTTCAAATGTCGTATCCAACATGATATCCACATTAGAACTTGGCAGACTCTCTGTCTGCACATGAATCTCCATCAGACCCGGAATCTGCCCTGCCAGACCTTCTAAGCCTTCCTTGATACCCACTTTAATCTTTTCTTTTTCCTCAGCGGAAAATTCCTCCTTGAGTGTCCATAAAATAATGTGTTTTACCATTTTTCCTCACCTTTCTTTTTATCATTTTTAACTAAAATATATTTCATGTGCCAAAAGATAGCAAGCGTTTCACACTACTTTTTCTATCGTAACTCCTGCTCATGAAATAGTGCATCTACAGCTGCCTGATACGCAACCAGCCGCTCCGATTTTTTGATCTTTTTCAGGTATTTATCCGCATTCGTAAAACAATCCCCAAGATAAAACCACAATTCTTTCATACGGAATAATACATTGCGATCACCCGACATGATCTGTATATAACCTTCTAAGATCTCTTGATGAAAGGCATAGAGGCGGTCTTTTTTCTCCTGCATATGGTCGTGCGCCGCATCATCCGCCGTTTTCCTCCCTACATCATCCGCCGTCTTACTCATTTCGATCAAAAAAGGATTACACAAAAGTCCCCGTCCCAGCATGACGCGATCCAAGTCCGGGAAACGCTCCTTCCTGTCTTGTAAATCCTCTGCCGAGCAGATGTCCCCATTATAGCAAAGCCTGTGCCCGCTCTCTTCCATCGCATAAGAAAAGGCATCGAGCCGCGGCTTTCCCTTATAAAAATCCTTACGCACACGGGGATGAATGATTAACTCTTCCAAAGGGTATTTCTCATACACCGCCAGAATGTCCTGCCATTCGTTCTCATCCTCCATGCCGATTCGCGTTTTAATCGAAATTTTTCCTGCATAACCTTCAATAATCTCATACAAAAAATGATCTAACACTTCCGGTTCTGCCAATAGCCCCGCGCCGCGTCCTTTTGCTACTACTGTTCCCGATGGACATCCCACATTCAGATTCACGGTATCATAACCATATTGTGCGATTTCCTTTGCTACCACAAGAAAGTCCTCGCTTCGATTTGTCAGGATCTGTGGTACAACATGCATCCCTTCATTATGTTCCGGCAAAAGATCCCTTATTTCACCATTACTCATTTTCTTATTTGCAATAAACGGCGTAAAATATCTGTCCATTGGACGAAAAAACTTATGATATGCATTGCGATACACATATCCTGTCAGTCCCTCCATCGGTGCCATATAATATTTCATGTTTTCCTCCCAAAATCCCAGGACAACAACAGCCTATTCCTATCATCTTTGTTCATATTATTATACACAATGTGCAGATAATTTTGTTCCCAAATTTATCTTCTATGCTATAATTTTTCTATTGCATAATCATACTACGAAAGAAACACTATAATTAATACAATATAACTTACGAGGTATTTCATTATGAAACTAGAACATGTAAATGAAGAGCGTTTTGCCAAAAACCTAAGTCGTGCCATCCAGATTGCTACCATTTCCCACGAAGACGAAGCAGATACGGATTGGACCAAATTCAAAGAATTTCATGACTTTCTGAAAGAAGCATACCCAAAGACCTTCTCTACCTTAGATGTCGAAGAAGTCGGACGCGCCGGTCTTATCCTACACTGGAAGGGCAGCGATGACACGTTGGATCCCATCGGATTTTTAGCACACCAGGATGTTGTTCCGGTTGCACCCGGAACAGAAGATGATTGGACAAACCCACCATTTTCCGGTGCTAATGACGGAACCTTTATCTGGGGCAGGGGCGCACTCGATATGAAAAGTCACCTGCTTTGTATTATAGAAGGTATTGAAACATTGCTTGAGGAAGGCTATACAACAACACGTGATGTCTATGTCTGCCTGGATTACAACGAAGAAATCGTAGCCGGAAAAGATAACGGTGCCAAAAAGATTGCCACCCTCTTAAACGAGCGCGGCATTCATTTTGACAGTATTTTAGATGAAGGTGGCGGTTCTACGGATGTTCACGCGAAAAACATTTTAGATGCACATATCACCATGGTTGGCGTTGCCGAAAAAGGATATGCCGATTACGAAATCACCGTAAAAGGATTAGGTGGTCACTCATCCTTTCCACCAAAGCATACCGCACTCGGACAATTGTCAGAGCTGATTACCAAAATCGAAAACCACCCATTTGAGGCACATTTCACAACACCGGTACTCGCTATGTTTTCTACCATCGGAAATCATATGTCATCTCCGCTTGGTGGACTACTCAAACGCCCTGGCGTATTAAAGCCTGTGCTTAAAAATGTCATGGGCAAGAATCCATTTACCGCCGCAATGGTCCGTACATCCACTGCAGTGACAATGGCATCCGCCTCTCCTGCACCAAATGTATTGCCGGAGACTGCAACATGCGTGATCAATTTCCGCCTTTTACAGGGAGACACGCTTGCTTCCGTCAAAAAACATCTGGAAGTTCTGGCCAAAGATTATGATGCCACCATCACTCTGCTAAAAGGCAAGGAGGCAAGTGCCGTATCTCCAACAGATACCAGATCCTTTCACACAATTGACGATATTTTCGCAGATGGATGCGAAACTTCTTTTACGACGCCTTACCTGTTAACAGCCTGTACCGATTCTTATCATTATGAGTGCATTTGTGAAAACCTTTATCGTTTTTCACCATTTTCTTTGCCGTCAGAATTGATGCATACACCACACTCTACCAATGAGCGTTTTCCTGTGGATCAGATTACCCCAGGTGTTTCTTTCTTCATGCAGTACATCCGTCGCATGAATGCGTAATGCCGGATAATTCTTCTTCTATACGAAGCAGGCGGTTATACTTTGCCACGCGCTCACTTCTACTTGGCGCACCTGTCTTTATCTGACCGGTATTCATGGCTACCGCCAGATCAGCGATTGTCGTATCCTCCGTCTCACCGGAGCGATGCGATGCAATTGCTGTATAACCTGCTTCCTGTGCCAGACGAATGGCATCTAACGTTTCTGAAACTGTCCCAATCTGATTTAGTTTAATGAGAATCGAATTTCCACAACCCTGTGCAATTCCTCTTTGCAGGCGATTTGTATTTGTCACAAACAAATCATCTCCCACCAGTTGTACCTGATCTCCCAACTCCATGGTAAGTTTCTGCCATCCCTGCCAATCTTCCTCATCCAAGGGATCTTCAATGGATGCAATCGGATATTTTTTTACCAGATAAACCCAATGTTTGATTAATTCATCTGTCGTGTAATCAACACCGGTCTTTGGCAAATGATATAACATCTGTCCACTGCTGGTTGCCATCGTATCCTCATGAAAACAATCTGCCGTACATTTCCATTCCGATGATGCCGCATCCAGTGCTATCATAAAATGGTCTTCCATTGCATAACCTGCGCGTTCTACCGCTTCCATAATCATTGTAATCGCTTCTTCGTCCGACGATAACGCCGGTGCAAAACCACCTTCATCTCCAACGGATGTCGTCATTCCCTTTTCCCGTAGAAGAGACGATAACGCATGAAATACTTCTGCGCACCAACGCAATCCTTCCCGAAAGCAAGATGCCCCCACCGGCATAATCATAAATTCCTGTACATCCAGACCAGAGGTTGCTGCATGAACACCTCCATTGATAATATTCATCATAGGAACCGGCATTCGCCTTCCGGAAACACCACCTAAAAATCGATACAATGGAATATCAAGAGACGTTGCTGCTGCACGACAGCAGGCAATAGATGTCGCCAAAATCGCATTTGCTCCAAAATGTGATTTGTCATCCGTGCCGTCTGCCTGTATCATAGCACGATCAATCGCGTAAATATCGGATGCGTCCATCCCCTTTAAGGCTTTATTGATTTCATCGTTGACATGCCCTGCTGCCTGTAAAACACCTTTTCCACCATATCGCTTTTCATCACCATCCCGCAGTTCTAATGCCTCAAATTCTCCGGTAGAAGCACCACTCGGTGCTGCCCCACGTGCTACCGTTCCGTCCATAAGATGCACTTCCGCCTCGACGGTTGGATTTCCTCTGGAATCCAAGATCTCCCTTCCTACTACTTTTTCAATTTCTAAATAATCCATATTGTTCCTCTTCTTTCCTCATTTTCTATGGATTATTTTTCCACAACTATATTATTTTTATACAGCGATAGAACACCCAATGTATTTTCCTCACCGCCACAACAAAAAGCGACTGCAAATGGCTTTGAGGATTCCCCTCACATCAAGCCATCTGTAGCCGCTTCTTAATATCCTGTCTTATATTTTATAAAAATGCCTTAACCTTCTTGTAGATACCTGCTGCATCCAGTTCATACTTCTCAAGAAGTTTTAATGCTGGACCAGACTCGCCAAAGCGATCTTCTACACCAATACGAAGTAATTTAGCCGGCTGCTTTTCGGCAAGTACTTCTGCAACTGCACTTCCAAGACCACCAATGATTGAATGCTCTTCTACCGTAACAACCTTGCCTGTCTTTGCTGCAGAACGTACAACTAAATCTACGTCAAGTGGCTTAATCGTATGCATATTGATTACTTCAACGCTGATACCCTCTGCCTCTAATTTCTCTGCTGCTGCAAGAGATTCTGCTACTTCAAGACCGGTTGCGATTAATGTAAGGTCTGTACCTTCTTTTAACACAACACCCTTACCGATTTCAAACTTGTAATCGTCTCTGTCATTGATGACCGGCACTGCCAAACGTCCAAAACGAAGATATACCGGACCTTCCATTTCATAAGCTGCCTTTACAGCTGCTCTTGCTTCAACATCATCCGATGGATTGATGATTGTCATACCAGGAATCGTGCGCATCAGCGCAATATCTTCATTACATTGATGCGTTGCACCATCTTCACCAACAGAAATACCAGCATGGGTTGCACCAATCTTTACGTTCAAATGTGGATATCCCACAGAGTTACGGATCTGTTCAAAGGTACGTCCTGCTGCAAACATAGCAAAACTAGAGCAGAATGGAACCTTACCTGTGCTGGCAAGACCTGCTGCAATACCAATCATGTTTGCCTCTGCAATACCACAGTCAATGTGACGTTCTGGGAATTCCTTCTTAAAAATACCTGTCTTTGTAGCGGCTGCAAGGTCAGCATCCAAAACTACCAGATTCTCATGTTCTCTTCCAAGACTTGCTAGAGCATTACCATAACTATCTCTTGTCGCGATTTTCTTTACTTCTGACATAATGCTTCCTCCGCCTTCTTTAATTCTTCGATTGCAATTGCATATTCTTCATCATTTGGAGCTTTTCCATGCCAACCTACCGCATTCTCCATGTAAGAAACGCCCTTGCCCTTTACCGTCTTCATGATAATAGCTGTTGGTATTCCCTTTGTTTCTCTTGCTTCTTTAAATGCTGCGCGGAGCTGATCAAAATCATTGCCATCTTCTACCGCAATCACATGGAAGTTAAATGCTGCAAACTTATCTGTAATTGGATATGGAGAGTTTACCTCTTCAATCGTTCCATCAATCTGCAAATTGTTGTTATCTACGATAACGCACAAATTATCCAAGTGATGAGATCCTGCAAACATAGCAGCCTCCCATACCTGACCTTCCTGGATTTCTCCATCACCCAGAAGTGTATATACGCGATAATCTTCCTTTGATAATTTTGCTGAAAGTGCCATACCTACAGCAACGGAAATACCCTGTCCAAGGGATCCACTGGAAGCATCTACTCCTGGTGTGTGCTGAATACATGGATGTCCCTGTAAATGAGATCCAATATGACGAAGTGTCAAAAGATCCTCCACTGGGAAATATCCTCTGTTGGCAAGTGCCGCATAAAGTCCTGGCGCAGTATGTCCTTTAGATAAAACAAAACGATCACGATCTGCTTTCTTTGGATCTTTTGGGTCAATATTCATCTCTTCAAAATACAGATAAGTAAAGACCTCTGCTGCTGATAAAGATCCACCTGGATGTCCTGCCTTTGCTGCATGAACACCATCAATGATACCTTTGCGAACTTTCACTGCTTCTTTTTGTAGTTCAAGATTTGTCATTGCATTTATCCTCTCTCTATTTTTTAGCCACAATTCCCTATGACTATGATTAAAGTTCTCTTAGAATTTGTAGTATAAGAATACACTATTCTCCCCATAATACAAAAAGGTCATAGAAAACCCTTATAAATAAGATTTTACTATGACCTCATTTTATTATCAATAGCAGAATTTATACATTTTTAAGCAAATTTTTGAGTTTTCATGGAAGTTATGCTCTTATACCAGTTTACACTCCTCATCCAGGGTTACCAGAATAATATTCTTGATCGTAGATGCAACCGTTTCCACATTTTCATGGAAACGATCTTTTGCGCAAACCACATAGAATGCATCTCCCTCACGATGCATCTGCTTTGTTTTTTCAATCATGGACTTGACTTCCGCAACCTCGATCTCACGCTGTTCATAAAAACATAGTGTAAAAATCGTCGCACTCTTACCCTCGGTCTTACCAAGTGATACCACATCAAAGCCATCCGTGGTGCCAGCCTCGTCATCATTGGTCCACCAGTTACCGGAGCGCTCGATCGTAAACGGCATCTGCCCTCTGCGACTTCGCTCCTCTAAGTGTTCTCTGCTCATGGAAATAAATACCTGCTGCATGAAATTATCAAGATCCGGTGCAATATAGGTATTCCACAAAGCCTCCCATTCACCTGCTACATAAAGATCCATATGTGGAACAATAAATCGATACCAAAATACGGTATTACTATTTATAATCGAATATCGTGTTTTCTTTCGGTTCGTTTCCTCTGTAATTGCTGTCTGTTTTGTCACAACGCCAATCGACATCAGTGCATTCAGATAGGGAACAACCACGTCCTTCGGCTTATTTACCTCTGCAGATAACTGATTCACGCGATTCATGCCCTGCGCCATCGCTGATAAGATACAGTTATAGTAAGAAAGCTCCCGGAGTTCCATACCCATGACTTGTTCCGGCAAAAGCGCTGCCTGTCCTGGAATCCCTGCAAATATCGCCTCAGCAGCATCCTTTACGGATTTTCCCTGCATGCGCAAAAGCTGCGCCGGAATACCACCACTGATGCCATAATAAAGTGCTAAATCTTCCCCTGTTGCATCTGGAAAAAACTGCTTTGTTTCCAGAAAATCCATTCCCATCAGATTCAAATGTAAATCAATGGTATCTTTCCATCTTGCTTTTTTCCCATAAAGATATTTTTCCATCAAAAGAAAAGCATCTCCACAAAGGATGACCTTAATCGGAAGGTTCTGCCATTTCCTTGTCACATAAGAAAATAATGTTTCATCAAAGCTGGCATCTGCCTTAACAAAGTTTGGGTACTGATCTATAATCAACAAAAGCTTTTCCTGCTTTGCCTTTTCTGTAATGGCATCAAGTAATGCCTCAATCTGCCATTCACGTCCCTCTGCTGCAACATCATTTGCTACATCACTTGCAGCTGCGCCTACTTCTTTTCCACCAATCATATCCGCTTTGGTTAATACCTGCGCAAGCATAGAAAGCTCCTGCTTCCCTGTCGTCTCATAGGCAGAAAAATAGATTGCTTCCTTATCCTTTGCAAAATGACGCAAAAGTGTTGTTTTTCCCATGCCAAGAGCTCCTGTCACACAGGCAAGTGCCTCTTTATCTCCTTCGTAAAAAGCGTTCAACGCTTCTAATTCATTCTTTCGTCCAATAAACATCTGTCTGCTTTCGTCTCCCCGAAATTCTTCCGTATATGATATAATCTGCCGCAATCTGACCTCATCATCGGGATGCGACAGATTTTATTGTAATACGTTTCAACTATGCTTGCAATGCCTTTTAGACAATTAAAAAAATTAGTAGTTTTGCAGGGCTTTTGCCTACAACATGTAGGGGTATCTCCCAAAAAAGAGACTGGCATCTGCCAGTCTCTTTTCGGGTTGGGCTGTTATATATTTAAAAAATATAGAACCTAAATTAATTACTGAATGTCCTCATCTCTAAGACCATTCGTTCCGTCTGCATGCTCAAATGCTGCAAGTTCCGGATGTTCTCTCTTTTCTTCTGTATAGTTCTCATAAGAAGGCTGTTTATGCTTCTGCTCTGCCCAGATACGATCTGCAACAGGTCCCCACTCTTCTGCGTAATGATCACACTTAGCACAAAGATGCTCCACCGTCTCTTCTGCTTCTGCATTTGTTCCCTTAGCGCCTGTCTTGTTTACCATCTCTCTTAAGAGCTGTGGATTTTCAAGCATTGGGCATGGACGTAAGTGGTTTCTGTTAAATGGCTGTCCTTCATGGTATGCCTTGAAAAGTGGACTCTGTAACATCTCAAGAATTGACTTGTCATGGATGTTAGAGTCTGAGAAGTGGATAAATACGCAAGGTTCTGCATCACCCTGTGCATTGATGTGGAAGTAGTTACGTCCACCAGCGATACATCCACCAACAAATTCTCCATCGTTCTGGAAATCCATTGGGAAGAATCCGATATCATTATCACCAGTACGAACCCAACGAATTTTCTTGATGATTTCTTCACGCTGTTCCAATGTAGGCATAAGCTCTGGAGCTGCATTCTGTCCTACTGGCATATAGTGGAAGTAGAATCCAAAACGAGCACCCTTATCAGCGATAAAGCGCAAGAATTTCTCATCTGTAACTGCTTCTACGTTGTCTCTTGTGTAGCAGATAGAAGTACCAAATACAATACCGTATTCTTTCAAAAGATCCATTGCCTTCATTACTGCTGCATAATGTCCTTCTCCACGACGACCATCATTTGTCTCAGGTGTTCCTTCAATAGAAAGAAGGAATGTGATATTTCCAAGTTCTACAATCTTCTCACATAATTCTTCATCAATTAATGTAGAGTTTGAGAAAAGTGCGAACATACAATCGTTATGCTTTTCAGCAAGCTTTAAGATGTCTGCTTTACGTACGGTAGGTTCTCCACCTGTCATGAAGTAAAGATATGTTCCAAGTTCCTTACCTTGTGTAACAATCTTATCCATATCTTCAAATGACATGTTATTCTTATGACCATATGTACCTGACCAGCATCCTACGCAATGTAAGTTACATGCATCCGTTGGATCAAACAGAATCAACCAAGGAATATTACAGTTGTATTTTTCACGGTTTGCTCTGATTGTCTTTGTTCCACGGAAGAATGCTTCATATCCTAAATTAAGAAGGAACTTCTTAGCATACTTAGGGTTTGTTTCATCCAATACGCGATTGATAAATTTTACCCATCTGTTCTCTGGATCCTTTACATATTCTCTGACTTTATTTAATGTCGCTTTATCTGTATCATTTCCCCAGAAAGCTTCTGCTTTATCGATAAGCTGAAGGAATGTTTCCTGTCTTTTTGCCATATCGTCAGTCTTTGTCAACTTACCAACGATACCATTGACCATTATTTCAAAAGCTTTTCTCTCTGCTTTGTGCTGTGCATTTTCTACTAATGAAGCCATACTAATGCCCTCCCTATTTTCCTCTTCTTTGACTTTTACCTTTGCTAGTATAAAAAATAAAACATTTATTTAACATATACAATAGATTTTTAGTGTATCATCGCATTATACATTTTTTCGATTTTGTATATCTGGCTATACAAAAAGCCACATTTGTTTGCTACCTTTTTGTGGTTCTAGTATAATGGAAGCAATAATAAAAGCACTTAGCCGTCATCTCTTCACGCTAAATTTGCAGTGCTTCAGATAGCAGAAAGGACTACATTATGCCAGGATTTGCATCACATTACCTTTTTGGACAGGAATCACTTTCACATCTTAAGGAAGATCGGGAATTTCATACACTTTCCCTTCATCCGCACGCATTCAACCTTGGTCTGCAAGGACCGGATGTTTTTTATTATTACCTGCCGGCATGGTTACTTTATGATAAAAATATTGCCAGCCATATCCACGGAGAGGCTTCTTTGCAATTTTTTATCGCTATGCTTGATGCCAGAAATAAATTGTCAAAACACAGCCATCGCATCATTGCAGATGCATACATCTGTGGATTTTTAGGACATTATACACTTGATACCTATTGTCATCCGTATATCTTTGCACGCACACATCATCTGCAAAACAAAGACCGAAATGGTGGACTTTATGATTTTGGACGCCATGTATTTCTAGAAACAGGCATTGATCAGGAAATGATTTCTCATTTCTTGCACTGTAAACCAACGGATTTTCGTCCCGGTGATACGATTGCACTTTCCCCAAAGGAAAGACGCGTTATTGCAAAAGTTCTCGCTTTCGCCATCGCAAAGGTATATCCAGATGCGGCTATGCCAAAGTGGCAAATTCGTGGTGCTTGCCGCGCTATGAAAATCGAATCCCGTCTGATGCACGATCCAAGTGGCATAAAAAAACGCATTGTCCGTAGACTCGAAGCTATTTTTGTAAAAGTTCCAGTCATTTCACCAATGCTTCCTAGCGATACCGTTTATGCATACAAGGATCCTTGTAACTATAGACATAAATTATGGCATAACCCATGGAACCCTGAAATTGACCATACAGAAAGTATGTATGACCTCTTTACTATAGCAGCGCCGACCTTTGCAGACCGCATACACGCATATTTTGGTGCTGTCAACGAACACACCGATGTTTCTATGGAAGATATTTATCATGCCAGAAATAACTTTATGGAAAAGCATGGCGACCTATCTTATAATACGGGCCTTCCATTATAAATATTTTCTCATCCAGATGTGCGGACATCCCTGATCGTCCTCAATCTCTCCGTATGCCCGGTATCCTGCTTTTTCGTAAAATCCCTTCGCTTGACACTGGGCATGGAGCATCATTTCTTCTGCGCCTTTTTCTTTCGCGGCTTTTTCTGCCTCCTGCACGATTGCAAGTCCCAGATCTTTTCCACGATATTCCTTTGACACGGCAAGCCTTCCTAAAATATAAGTCCCACTCACCTCGCCCGGAAATATCCGACAGGTCGCAACCGGCTTATCCGCATCAAACAGGACAACATGCATTGCTATGGCATCCATATCGTCAAATTCATCATCAAATCCCTGCTCCTGACAAAAGACTTTCTGCCGGATCTGGCTCGCTTCCTCTGGTAAATGATTGTATCTTTTTATCTGCATTTGTATATTCCTTCTTTGTTTAAAATACCTACTTTTTCAGATTCCCTTTTTCTATATGTTCCTGAATGATCTGATCTGTCACTTCGTATAGTTTTTCGGATCCCAGTGCAGTTTTTTTCTGTCTGCCATAGACCTGCTCAGCGCTTACGCCATGTTCTCTCCAATCGCCACCGCCATTACTATTATTTAAAAGAAGCGGCTGTAAGTTGTCCATGGCGTGCGCAAACTTGGATTCCGGTGTTGTAAAATCTTCAAACTCATCAAACAGTGCTACCAGCTCTTTTTTCTGATCCTCTGGCAAAAGAGAAAAGATACGTTCTTTTGCTGCGTCTTCCCGTGCCTTTTGTGTCTTTAGGCCTTCAGCATCATAAGCGTAAGTATCGCCCGCATCAATCTCCACAATATCATGGATCAGACACATAAGCATAACCTTTGTAATATCCACCGATGTATTTGCATAATCGCGCAAAAGGTATGCCATAATTGCCATATGCCAGGCATGCTCTGAATCGTTTTCCCGGCGACCATGTCCGGATAAATGGGTCTGGCGCAGGATATTTTTTTCTTTATCAATTTCCAAAATAAAATCCAATTGCTTCTTTAATCTCTCGTCCATTATTTTTCCTCCAAAATGCGACCGCCTACTTAGTATTTTCCAATGGTGTCTTAATACTTACTTTTCCAAAAATTCCTGAATCTGCCCATAAATAATATCCATCAGGCGCACACGCGCTTCCACAGATGCCCATGCAATATGCGGTGTGATGAGGAGTTTTGTACTGTCCTTGATACGTCGCAATGGATTGTCCTCGCGCATTGGCTCTGCATCTAATACATCTATACCTGCTGCTGCAATCGTACCTTGCTCCAACGCAGTCGCTAAATCTTCTTCCACGACGATTGGACCACGCCCAACATTAATAAGAACTGCACTCTCTTTCATCTGCGCGAGTTCTTTCTCTCCAATCAGATGCAAGGTATCATCCGTTAAAGGCGCATGAATAGAAATAACATCTGATGTTTTTAACAATGTCTGTAAATCCACTTCCTGATACTGCTTGTCATGGTTACGGCCGGACGTTGAAAAATACTGAACCTTACAACCAAATACTGTCGCAATCTCAGCCACACGTTTTCCAATTGCACCAAGACCAATGATACCCCAGGTCTTTCCCGCCAACTGATGAAACGTCTTTGCAAAATGCGTAAACATCTTATCATTTACATATTTTTCATCTTTTACATATGCATCATAATATGCCAGATTCTCATACAGGTAAAATAACAAGGCAAAGGTATGCTGCGCTACTGTTTCGGTCGAATAGCCTGCCACATTGCGCCATGCGATCTTTCTTTT
Organism: uncultured Pseudobutyrivibrio sp.; assembly: GCA_900546435.1. GTDB lineage: Bacteria > Bacillota > Clostridia > Lachnospirales > Lachnospiraceae > Pararoseburia. The sequence continues at coordinate 131,198 of URCQ01000002.1, forward strand.
TTCCAGATAATCCTTATCCAGATTGTTGGTTCCTGTTGCAGTCACACAGATTAATTTCAAGTGTGAAGCTGTCGCAAGTGTTGCTTCATTCATGTTGCATTTATTCGTGATAATGATATCGGCATCCCTCACACGCGCCGGTATTTCCTCATCTGTAGAAAAATTATACTCCACTAATTCCCCAAATTCTTGAAACTTTGCAAGATTAATGTCATCACCTACCGTCTTTCGATCCAAAAATACGATTTTCATATGAGCCTCCTAAACCTGTCTTTATTTCCTCATAAATTTCTATTGACATTTTATCATAAAATCATGCATTCCTTTTACCCATTTTCACATATCCGCAGAAATTTTCTATGATACAAGAAAACACCCCACATGAGATCTGAGTATATATAATCTCTCACGCAGGGTGCTTTCTTTCATGATTGGGGTAACGATTCTATCAATCGCCTATGTAAAAAGGAAGAATTTGATATAAACAATATTATTTTTTAATTTTATTTAACATAGCATTGATGCCCAAAACCTGCTCCTTCGGAAGTCCTCCAAAGCCAAGCATTCTCTTAACGGTAAATCCCATCATCATCTTCTGCGCTGCTTCCGGTTCGATTTGATTTGCCATCGCCTTCATGCCCTTCTGTGGATCATCTTCGGAAGGATTCTGCTGACTCTCCTGCATCTTTGCCATCATGCCACCCATGAATTTTGCTCCTTCCGGATTTGCCATAATTTCTCCCATAGTGTCATTGATGGAGAAATATCCCTCTGGTGCTGTGATCTCAAACCAATTAATCACGTCACCTGTTACCGGCATATGATAGTCTGGATTTGGTTCGTCTACTTTTCTGATGGTTGCACTATCCTCGTATTCTCCTGCTTTTGCAATCAACGTTGTCTCACCGACATTTTTCACTTCAAATGTAAAGAAGTGGTCTTCTGCGTTCTGTTTTCCGACAGATTCTCCATTTACAAAAAGTTCTACCTCTGGAAGGTTTGAATACACTTTAACGATCGTAACATCTTCATCTCGGTCTACATAATTCTTGCTGCAAAGATGAACAAATGGTTCGTCAGATAACCATGCTTTATAAGCATAAAAAGCATCCTTTTTGTACTTACGATCGAAGGTAACAAGACCCTTGTTGTTCATACCCTTACATCCGCCTTCGTCTCTGGCATCTGCTGCAAAATCAAACATATTCCAAACATGCGTAGCCCATATAAAGTCTCTGGTGTAAAGCTGCTTAATAAGTTCTTCATGATAATGTGCCTGATATTCCTCGGTGTAATCACCCTGCTCCGGATGAGATGTATGCCACTTGTAAGCCTCTGCACCATACTCACTCATACCAATTGGGATGTTTGGATACATTTCATGGAATGCATCCATAAATGGTCCATTCTGCTCGATTTTTCCACCGTACCATCCCAGATACTGGTTGTAAGAAACCAAATCCGGTATCTCGATATACTGGCTCTCTGAAATATCACACATAGAAATAACTGCCATAGTCGTAAGTCTTGTCTTATCCATTTCGTGAACCATATCATTTAAAATGTGATGATTCTCTAAAAGATCCGGATCTTTAGCTCCCTTCATGGTTATCTCATTAGAGAGACCCCAGAAGAAAATGGATGGATGGTTATAATTTTGAACTACAAGCTCTTTCATCTGTGAAACGGTATTCTCACGGCCATTTGGCATATGTACAGAAATATATGGAATCTCTGCCCAGAGCACAAATCCTAACTCATCACATAAATCGTAAAAATATTGATCATGTTGATAATGTGCCAGACGAATGGTCGTTGCACCAAGTTCATAAATAATCTTAGCATCTTCTTCATGCATCTCAGGTGTAAGTGCATTACCGATATGCGGTCTGTCCTGATGGCGTGATACGCCGCGAAGTGGATAATATTCACCATTTAGGAAGAAGCCTTTTTCCGGATCTACTTTAAACGTGCGGCAGCCAAAACGTGTGGTTCTCTCATCAATCACCTGCCCATCTTTCTTTAATTCTACATGCATGGTGTAAAGATGCGGGTCCTTGCGTCCATTCCAAAGATGAACGTTTGTGATGGTCTGCTCTGCTTTAGTCTGATCTGCACATACTGTAACGGTATCAACGACGGTATCTCCGTCTGTGATGGTATATACCAATTCTTCCTGACTTCCTGCATTTGTCAGATACACCTCTGTTGTAATCTTAGCATCTTGACCTGTCACTTCCGGTGTTACCTTAATCGCAGGACTTCCATAATAATCCAGATCAAAACGTGTCTCATCCACAAGAAGCAAAGATACCTTACGATACAATCCGCCGTAGAAAGTAAAGTCTGCATTCTGTGGATAAACATGGTCATTTGGTGCATTATCAACTGCAACTACAATCTCATTTTCCTCTTTCAAATATGATGTAATGTTGGCTCTCCATGTTGAATAACCACCGTCATGCTTTGCTACAGATTCACCATTTACAAATAATTCTGCGGAAGAATTTGCCGCTTCAAACTCAATATAAACTTCCTTTCCCTCAGCAATCTCTGCCTTAGAAAGATTTTTTGCATAATAGCATGTTCCACGATAATAATCGCTTCCACCATCCTGACCATCATCGCCATTCCAGGTATGAGGCAGATGCAAAGTCTCCCAGTTTCCTACGGAAGTAGTCCTGTCTGTTACAGTAACAGCATCTTTTGTGAACTTCCAATTTTCATTCCAAGTAAATTTCTTGCTCATACTCGCTCTCCTTTTTGTAGTGTCTTTCTATTATTGAATGTGTCTTACTAACATTCTTCTTTGCTAACTACATCATAGAGAATACTGCTTTTTTTCTTATTCAAAAATTTGCTTTTTCTTTCAATTTTCGTATTTTCTTACAAGTATTTCTGACAATCCCACTGTATTTTCTACGCCGCAATAACAAAAAAACGATAACACCCACACAATGTGTGAATGTTACCGTCTTTTACTCATCTTATTTTTTACACCTTACTTGCGCTTTAAAATCATCTTAACACCACGAATTTCTGATACAATTGCCTGTTCATCTTTTGTAAAGATATCATCATCCTCTGCCGCTCTCGCACTCCATTCCATGCCATTGTAAAGGACTTTTCCCGTCTCCTTACGATTGTTAACTTCTTCTAAAACACGTACTTCTTTCCCAATGCATTCTTCGTAATTTGTTGCAACCTTGCGACTTTCCAGATATTTTTTCGCCCACGGTCTTGTAAAATACAGCAATAAAAATGTTACAATAAAGAACACCACAATTTGTAGTGCCGGATGTCCACCACATAAACACACAATGAGTGCAGCCAATGCTCCTCCGGAAACCCAGATAGATGTTAGTCCAACCGTAATAATTTCAATTATCGCTGTAACTAAAACTACTGCAAGCCATACATACATCCAATCACTTAATACGAAATCAACTACAATCTGCATAATTTTTTCCTCCTGGTAAAATATGTAATATGTCTATTGTATCTGCGTTTTCATTCTTACATTGTCCGTAAGCGTCGTACAATGTCTTCCACTTGTTGTATCGCATCCTCAACCTGATTTCTTGCCTCATTGATGCGATCCTGCACAAGCCAATCTGCCACAAGACCATCAAAGAAGAAATCTGCAAATGTCAAAAAATCACCAACATTCAAATTCAGATTGTGCGTCATATTCACATCCTGCAACTCACGGCTAAAGCTCTGTAAATTATATTTTGCTTCCTCCATGTACTTTTGTGCATTTCCCATTTTGGAGTGTTTGACTAATCCACTAATCATGCCACCACCGAAAAGATCTAAAAGTCCCCAATTACCCGCAGACTGTAACTCGCCACGTGCTGCCCGAAGTGATGATAATGCACGCTCTCCTGCATCAATTGCTTCGTTACGTTCCTTTTCAAAATCGTATGCCATCGTATATCTCCTTATACTATCTATCTTATGCTATTCATCTGATAAGATAATCCATAATTATCTTTATTTGCGTCTTATTATACACGATAGCGCAACTTTTGTCATCGCAGAGTCACTCGTATTCATCAAATTGAAAATCTTTTATTTAAATTCCACCACTCATTCACCAAATATAATGATATATATGCTCACATTTTTATGATATAATATTTCAAAAATAATGATTTCATAAAAAACATCAATATAAGGGGGCACTCAATGTGAATGAAGCATTAAATAAACTCAAAAAAAATGAGACAGTTGATCTCATAGACCTGCTTGAATTAATTAACTTATATAAAATCACTCATCTTTATTATACAGATAAGACAAAGGCGTTTTCCCTAACTTCTATATATGTAAACGAATTTCGTTTTGATGAATATGAAGATAAATGTGAATACGTCTTTTTGAGCGATAAAGATCCCTTTCAAGCGCTGAGTTTAAATGCCAAAGATGTCATTTCTTTTAATGCTTCCTATTTTGGTGGATGGGTGATTATCGATATAACTTTAAAAGATGATATTTCATTAGATGTACGCATTCCGGACGTAGACACGGCGGAGAAAGACAAAGTTAAAAGCAGAGAAATTTCTAGATATAATTTTAGAGATATGATTGAATCTGCTTTTCACGACACAAAGGCTATCTGTGATGAAGTTACCATTTCCAATCCTTACGAAATGACTTTTCATGCCAAAAATCTGTATATAGAATTTCCGGAATATTACGGTACAAAGTTTCGTATATACAATGACTCCCTCGAACTGGAGTACGCAGCAAAAAAAACAGTATGCGTTTCCCATGGTAAGGAAAACAACAAGAACTGGATGAAATTTATTATAGAAGTATCTGCCTTTGTATCAATTACATTGACATTTTCCCTAGATTATGATGCATATGTCAGCCTCTTTGATTCCTATAAAAAATGTAAATATTGTGAGAACTGGATCTATTGGGAAAGTGTAGATAAAAATGGGTATTGCAAATCTTGTATTGAAAGATTCGGATTATATCCAGCGGACGAAACAAAAGAACAAACGCCAATAGATTCTGGTGTTAATGAGACGAAAGAAAATGTCAAAGAAGAAACACAGAACATTTTTTCAGATGAATATTATGATGATGAATATGACGATGACTATGAGAACTATTCTTCCTTAGAAGAAGAATATAACTATGATGAGGACGCTATGCAGTCAGACCCGAGATACTGGGATAGACTCTATTGATGAAAAAGAATGCGCATGACTTGTGCCAGCCTAAGCCGACACCTGTCATGCGCAGTTTCGTTTCTTTACGACTTTAGTCACCAAAAACAGCACGATAATCTGCCTGGAATTTCTCGATTCCGGCATCTGTCAATGGATGCTTTGTCATCTGTTCGATTACTTTATAAGGTACCGTTGCAATATCAGCTCCAGCAAGTGCACAATCCGTAACATGAATTGGATTACGGATAGATGCTGCGATAATTTCCGTGTCATATCCATAATTATCAAAAATGGTCACAATATCTTCAATCAAACCAATACCTGGTTGACTGATATCATCGAGTCTTCCAAGAAATGGTGATACATACGTAGCTCCTGCTTCAGCTGCAAGAAGTGCCTGATTTGCTGTAAAGATCAAGGTAACGTTCGTCTTGATGCCTTCTGCTGAAAGAACTTTTACTGCCTTAAGTCCTTCTACTGTCATAGGAATTTTTACAACCATGTTTGGATGAATGGCCGCGATTTCTCTACCTTCTTTGATCATGCCTTCTGCATCTACCGTTGTAGCCTTTACTTCGCCACTGATTGGTCCATCTACAATAGATGTAATTTCCTTGATTACCTCGTTAAAGTCTCTTCCTTCTTTTGCAATCAATGATGGATTTGTTGTAACCCCACAAATAACGCCCATGTCATTTGCTTTTCTAATATCATCTACATTTGCAGTATCGATAAAAAACTTCATCCTTCATCCCTCCTGAATCTATCGTTTTCTCTCAATGACTTCATTGTACGAATTCTGAATAGAAAGTACAATTGCATTTCGGCAGGTTGATAAAAAAGTGAACCAACTTCCTCAAAAAACCCACTAAATATCTCATCAAACGATAATATCTGACAAAGTAAATGGTATGACCTTACGCAATCCATCTAAGGACACCTCTACCTGATAGCCAATCTTACCTCCGCTGAAAATAATCGTATCATACGCCTCTGCACTTTGATGAATAACCGTTTGAAATACTTTTTTCATTCCAATCGGCGAACATCCACCATGAATATAACCGGTAAGTCCTAGCAATTCTTTGGATTTTACCATGGCAATCGACTTTTCACCTACTGCATTTGCCGCTTTCTTCAAATCTAATTCTTCTGCCACCGGAATCACAAATACATAGTGCTCCTTGCTTTTCCCCACAGTTACTAATGTTTTGAATACTTTATCCACATTTTGCCCTAATACAGTAGCAACTTCTACACCACTGATGGCATCTGTATCTGCATAACAATAGTGACTATACTCCACCTTTGCCTGCTCTAAAAGACGCATAACATTTGTTTTTTCTTCTTTCGCTTTCTTTGCCATAAAATACACCTGATTTCTTTTTACTTTGATATTGCTAGTGCAATAATTCCGCCTATAATTGCCAGTGGAAGCGCTATGTATATCAGACCTCCAAGGAAAAGTCCTATAATTACAATGGGTAGAAAGATTACATATATACCTACTTTTAGTAATCCCCAGGTCATTTTTATAGCTAGTGCTATAACCTTCCACATAAACCATACAAACGCAAGAATAAATAATGCTGTAAGCATAATCATCACCTCTTTCATATTTTCCATATCATATAGCAACTGTATAAAAATGTAAATATTTCTAATCCGTTCTTAATAAATCTTTTATATTTATATAATATCTATTGTATTTTCCTCGGTGATACAACAAAAAAATCACCTGCTTTTGCAGATGATACTTTACATAATATAAAAGTGCCCAGTTCCGGAATCGAACCAGAGACACGAGGATTTTCAGTCCTCTGCTCTAC
>URCQ01000003.1 GCA_900546435.1 uncultured Pseudobutyrivibrio sp.
GAATCGAAAGAATCAGTGCCATCATTCTGCATATCGGGTTGTCACTGCTGATCTATCGGGCGGTAAAGGCAGGCAAATGCAGGACAACGGCTTTTACAGCGGTTCTTGCATATGGGATTCATTTTATTGTGGACTTCTTTGCCGTGGCAGGTCCGGCGCTTCTTCCAATCTATGTGATTGAAATTGGTGTCTTTGTGATGGCAGCCGGAACTCTTGTTATGGCGTTGAAGATGGGGAATGATGGAAGAACTGTAAATTCCGATTTGTATATTTCTTAATTCATACTATATCATAAAAAATAGTATAGATAAGGTCAATGCTATTTTAGATATCGAGAATTGGGAAAAAGTAGAGAATATAGATAAAAACATCAATCCTATATACACCTTAGAATTATATTGTGATACTACGAAGCAAGATACAAACGATGATATAAAAGAGATTACCATTTACAGTAATGGAGAATATGTTTCATTTTTTACTACTTCACCAGGAGGAGTTAAACAAAACTATAAAACTAATATTGATATTTCGGAATTAATAGACAAATAAAAATAATCCCCATCGGATAACCACATAGCGATATCTGATGGGGATTAGTAGTTTACTTTCACCGTATACTGTTTACGATGAGTATCACTATACTCGTAAGAATCATGACTACTCCAACTGCACGGTTAAGGGTCTTTGCATCTGATTTGTTGGCTATTATAGCAGCGATTCTTGCCCAAAGAAGTGTGAATGCGGCACATAGAACCATAATCGTAATGTCTGGCATGCCACCGATTGCGAAATGACTGATTCCGCCTGTAAGCGCAGTAAATGTCATGATGAATACACTGGTTCCAACTGCCATGTGCATCTGATAGCCCAGAAAAGAAGTCAGTACAAACAACATCATCATTCCACCACCTGCACCGACAAATCCGCAGATAAAACCGACGAAAATGCCGCCTATAATCGCTTTCATCAGTCGCTCTTTAGCAGAACCAGCATTCATCTGTTCCCTAGTGGTTGTGACCGGTTTTAGGATAAAGCGTAGGCCGATGATGATCAGTGCAATTTGCATGGTACTGCCCATCGCTCTTTCAGGTAGAAAACTTGCAACAAAGCTGCCGATGATTGTTACAATCAAAACGCTAATCATCATGGGCAGACTGTTTTTGATGTCCAAATTTCCGCTCTTTTTGTAGGTGTAAGCGCTGACAGCACTGGCCAGTACATCGCTAATCAGACCTATTCCGACTGCTTCATATGCTGGGACACCTAAGAAAGAAGCCAGCATAGGACCAACAACTGCAGCTGCACTCATACCAGCAAATCCGGTTCCGATGCCTGCTCCGGCTCCAGCAAGAAAACATATGAGTATTTTTAATAATAGTTCCATCGAGAGTGTCCTCCATTCGACAAATCATGTGTGGTAATTACTTGACAATATATGCTACAGTCAGTATTGTAATATACAAATGTCGCACATACAAACACCAGTTTCGACCGTTTTGGAAGATATGAAGCAGTTACCTTTGTTTTGTCGCATAAAAAATCAAAAAAGAATTAAGAGGGATGTAGCAATGAAGGATGATCAGAGAATTGCATTGACAAAGAGGCTCTTGCGTGAGGGACTTTTACGTTTGCTCAGCAAAACTGATCTAAATAAAATATCAGTAACGCAGTTGTGTATAGAGTCCGGTATCAATAGAGCGACCTTTTATCGTCATTACGAAGAGCCTCGCGATATATTAAATGATATTAAGTATGAAATATTTCAGGAAGTTGCAGCATTTGCGGAAAAAGCTGCATCTAAGGGTGACACGAGGAAATGGCTGGAACTTGCATGCTGCTACTTTTACGAGCATTCTGATATATTAAAAATTCTTTTTCGGTACAGGACAGATGATGATTTTGTATTGTTTTTAAATGAGAGATTTAATGAGCAGTATCCGAATCTGATAAATAAAGGATATTTTACTGATGTTGATGATGATACGATGAGACTTGGTACTTTTTATTATGCAGGTGGTATTTATTATATCCTAAGACAGTGGATTACAGAGCCAATCAACAAAACACCACAGGAAGTAGCCGTACTGATGTACCATTTTCTCAATGTAGATTGATGATGGAATAATAGAAAACAAGAGTTTGCTGATGAAGTAATGAAAATAGAGAAAGGGTACATATTTTAAAATGACAATAGAGACGGAAAGATTGATATTAAGAAAGTGGACGCAAGATGATGCGGAAAGTTTGTTTCTTTATGCTAAAAATCCAAATGTAGGACCAATTGCTGGATGGCCTCCTCACAAGGATATTGAATCAAGCAGATATGTTATTGACAATGTTTTCACCGGAGCAGAATGCTATGCAATCTGTGAAAAGGAGAATAATGTTGCAATAGGAGCTGTCGAGTTAAAACTAAATGGACATACAGACATGACAGATAGAGATGATGAATGTGAACTTGGCTATTGGCTGGGAGAACCATTCTGGGGCAGAGGGTATATGCCGGAAGCGGCATATGCACTTATGAAACGAGGATTTGAAACGCTTGGAATGACCAGAATATGGTGTGGCTATTACGATGGAAATGAAAAGTCCAAAAGAGTACAGGAGAAACTTGGATTTATCTATCATCATACTTGCGATGAGGTTCCAGTACCATTGCTTCATGAGGTAAGAGTTGGACATACAAATGTTATAACAAAAGAACAATGGAATCTGATTTAATGAATTTATATTTGTGATTAGGAAAGAGGTAAATACGCTATGAATTTGAAAAAAGTTCATCACATTGCCATTATTGGGAGCAACTATGAGAAATCAAAGCATTTTTATGTGGATCTGTTAGGTTTTTCTATTATTCGAGAAAATTACAGACCAGAACGTGATGATTACAAAATTGATCTTCAACTGGATGATGAGATAGAATTAGAACTTTTTATCGTTAAAAATTGTCCAAAGCGCCCCAGTTATCCAGAGGCTTACGGTCTCCGGCATCTTGCCTTTGCTGTAGATTCGGTCGATAATACTGTAAGAGAATTGAATAAAAGGGGCATCATAACTGAGCCGATCAGACTCGATAATTATACAGGTAAAAAAATGACATTCTTTTATGACCCTGATAATCTACCCTTGGAAATTCACGAATAAAGTATTGCAGCTGATTTAATTGAGCATTTTATTGCAAATTGGTATACAGGTGACTATATGAAAAACATACATAGTATTGAATTTTATGCGGGTAGTCAGGAAGAAATGCTACCAGACTATGAAAAAGATTTTCCTTATATTGCTTCAAGAGCAGAACTTGATTTATATTTAGGGCGATATGTACCGTGGCATTGGCATAATTCTGTGGAACTATTTTATGTCGAAAGTGGAAGTGTAGAGTATAATACGCCAGGGGGAAAAATAGTGTTTCCAGCTGGAAGTGGCGGTATGGTAAATTCAAATGTGCTTCATATGACAAAGGCAATGTCGCAGGCTGAAAAAAACATACAATTACTTCATATTTTTGATGCTTCTTTGTTAGGGTGTGCATCAGGGAATAAAATAGATCAAAAATATATTGTCCCTATTATAACGGCACCGCAAATGGAAATATTTCCTCTTTTTCCTGAGAATGCGGAAAATAAAAAAGTAATTAAAAAGATTGTGTCGTCTTTTTCGCTATCAAAAGATGATTTTGGGTATGAAGCAAAACTACGTAATATATTAACAGAAATATGGATTATGATTTTTGAACAATTTTATAATCTGTTTGAAAAGAAAGAAAATCATACGATAATTAATGAAAAAATAAAGTTAATGATGGCATACATTCACGAACATTATGGGGAAAAAATTTCTATTCCAACACTCGCATCAGCAGCCTATTTAAGCGAAAGAGAGTGCTACAGAGTATTTCAGAATTGTTTGCATATGACACCAGTAGAATATATAAGGACGTATCGACTTCAAATTGCATGTGAGATGTTGGCTCATGGGCAGGAAACTATTACTTCCATTAGTCATGAATGTGGTCTGGGAAGTAGCAGTTATTTTGGAAAAGTATTTCGAGAATATGCAAAATGTTCACCAATAGAATATCGTAGAAAATGGCAGGATTGTGATATATAATGGCAGAAAAGGAGTAGTTTCTTATGAATGCCACGTTATAATGGTATTTGTAAATAGAATCTATAATCTACGAGAGGTAAACCGAGATGATAAAAATAGCTTTTTTTGATGTTGATGGGACATTGCTTAACATAGGGAGTAAAGAACTGACAGATAAGACCGTTTACGCATTGAAAGAACTTCGCCGAAATAATGTGTTGCTTTGCATGGCGACAGGCAGAGGATATTTATCTGTTCCGCATTTTGAAGGTATTGCGTTTGATGTTCTCTTGACTTTTAATGGTTCATATGTAAAAGCAGGAGAAAAGATTATTTTCAAAAACCCATTAGAGCAAGACGATAAAAACAGGATTATAGAAAATCTAAAAAATATGAATCGTGCAATTGCAATCAGCAATGAACATTTTATTGTTACCAATGGGACAGATCCGGATTTGGAGCAATACTTTGCATTTGGAAGTGAAACGATGAAAATTGCACCTGACTTTGATAATTTGTGTGATGAAGATATTTACCAGATCATGTGCTCCTGCAGAAAAGAAGAATATGAACAAATTTTGCAGGGTACGAATAAAACGCAGATTACAGCATGGTGGGATAAAGCCGTTGATATCATTCCGCTTGCTTGTGGAAAGGGAAATGCTGTTAATGCCGTGCTTGCACATTATGGTCTTTCAAAAGAGGAAGCCATTGCCTTTGGTGATGGAAAAAATGACATTGAAATGTTAGAAGCCGTTGGTATGGGTGTTGCCATGGAAAATGCAAAAGACGAGGTTAAGCAAAGAGCAGATGCTATTTGCAAATCTGTGGAAGAGGATGGCGTTTATGATTATTGCGTGAAAAATCACCTCATTGCAGCGATGGACTAAATCGCATTTAACTTTACGCAAAATATATGATGTGCGTGAAATGTATATAGGATGGGAGCAGGTGGTATGGAACAGCTACAAAAAATAGAGAGATACTTTCCTTTTATGGAACATTTAAGCGATGAAGAAGCAGAACGCCTGAAAAAGAATGTGCTTTCCAAGACATTTTCAAAAGGCGAAATTATATCAGGAAATGCCGATTCTTGCACAGGAATGATTCTGGTGGAAAAAGGTGATGTCAGGGTTTCTATTATTTCAGAGGATGGAAGACAGATTACGCTATTTCATGTGATGGAAAAAGAGGTTTGTGTAATGACGGCTTCCTGCGTGATTTCCCAACTTACCTTCGATACAATCATTTCAGCAGAAGAAGAAACAACGATTTGGCTTGTTCCTCCACATGTATTAGAAAAACTTTCAGAAAGTAATATTTATGTCAAAGCTTATATGTATGAACTTTTAACACAAAGATTTTCTTCTGTAGTCTGGGTCATGGAACAGATTTTATTCAAGGGCATGGATCACAGACTTGCTAGTTTTTTGATTTCCTATTATGAACAGACAGGAAAAAAAGAAATTATAATGACGCAGGAAGAAATTGCGGTAGAAATAAATACGGCGCGTGAAGTCATTGCAAGAATGTTAAAACAGTTTGCATCTGATGGACTTGTAGAATTAAAAAGAGGTAAAATCTTATTAAAAGAGATAGATTCCTTGAAAATCTTATAAATTTTGTTCTTATGTGACTTAGTTACAGAGAAAATGATTTTTTTACGGTATGCTTTGATCAAATCAAAGAAAACGGAGGAAAATCATATGAAAGAAATAAACGTAACAAGCAAAAACTTTGAAAACGAGGTATTACATTCTGATAAACCGGTACTGATTGATTTCTGGGCTTCCTGGTGTGGACCATGTAAAATGCTTTCTCCTATTATTGCAGAGATCGCGGAAGAACATCCGGAAATCAAAGTATGCAAAGTGAATGTAGATGAGGAGATGGAGCTTGCCTCAGCTTTTCAAATAGTAAGCATACCAACCGTACTTGCGATGGAGAATGGAAAAATAAAGAATAAATCCATTGGCCTCAAATCAAAAGAACATTTGCTTTCTATGTTTTAAATTACAATCTAGGGAGAAAGGAAATTATGGAAAAAACAATGCAGACATACACATATGTCTCCAAAGGAAACTTTGCATTAAGAGAAAAACCAAGACCGGTTCTTATGCATGAAAGAGATGCTATTGTAAAAGTGACACTGGCAAGTATTTGTTCTAGTGATTTGCACATTAAGCATGGAAGCGTTCCTCGTGCTGTGCCTGGAATAACGGTTGGTCACGAAATGGTAGGTATTGTGGAGGAAGTTGGCGATGCCGTAACGCATGTAAAACCGGGCGACCGCGTTACCGTCAATGTTGAAACTTTTTGTGGAGATTGTTTTTTCTGTAAGAATGGTTATGTGAATAACTGTACGGACGAAAACGGTGGCTGGGCATTAGGATGCCGTATCGATGGTGGTCAGGCAGAATATGTGCGTGTACCGTTTGCAGACCAGGGATTAAATAAAATTCCGGAAAATGTGACGGATCGACAGGCTTTATTTGTAGGAGATGTGCTTGCAACAGGATATTGGGCAACCCGCATTTCTGAGATTACAGAGGATGATACGGTGTTAATCATTGGAGCCGGGCCGACAGGTATTTGTACTTTACTTTGTGTGATGTTAAAAAAACCAAAGCGTATCATTGTATGTGAAAAAGATGAAAATCGCGTGCGATTTATTCACGAACATTATAAAGATGTGCTTACTGTTTCACCGGAAGAATGTAAGGATTTTGTACAGAAAAACAGTGATCATGGTGGAGCAGATGTGGTTCTTGAAGTTGCAGGGGCAGAATCTACATTTTGTCTGGCATGGGAATGTGCGAGACCAAATGCAATTGTCACCATTGTTGCTTTGTATAATGAAGCACAGACATTACCACTGCCGGATATGTATGGAAAGAATCTCACATTTAAAACAGGTGGTGTTGATGGGTGTGATTGCGAAGAGACATTAAAATTGATTGCAGAAGGAAAAATCAATACAGAGCCATTGATTACACATACCTATCCACTCAGCCGAATCGAAGAAGCATATGATCTTTTTGAGAATAAGAAAGATGGCGTCATAAAAGTTGCAGTAGAATGTTAGAAAGAGATGCGAAAAATATACGATAGAAATAGAAAATAAATGGAATAAAAACATTGTGAAAAAGAGTTGCATGTAGCGTATAATGGACATGTGACTCTTTTTGTATATTTAAAATATAAAATAATGCACAAAAAAGTATGATACAAACTGTGAACAGTGAATGAATCGTAAATAAAAATGAAAAAATGGGACATCTGTCCTATAAATAAAAAAGACATATGTCATAATGGGATATATCAGATCCGAAAAAATGGAAGGAGGAAAAGGATTATGAGAAGGAGAAAAATAATAGCATTGGTGTTAGCAGGTGCAATGGCACTTTCGCTTGCAGCATGTGGGGGCAAAGGAAACGCCAAAGACGGCGGTAAATCTAATGCAGGTGATAGCGGTAAAATGCAGGTTGCCATGATTACAGACTCAGGTGATATTACAGATCAGAGTTTTAACCAGACAACATATGAAACCTGTAAAGCATGGGCAGAGAAAAATGATGTAGAATTTAACTATTACAAACCAGAAAGCGATTCTGATGAAGCACGTAACGCAAGTGTGGATCAGGCCGTTGCAGATGGAGCAAACGTAATTGTTCTTCCAGGATATATGTTTGCCGCAACAATCGTAGAACAATCAAATGTTTATCCAGACGTTAAATTTGTAGCACTTGATGTAAGTGCAGGAGACATCTGTGAAAAGGGTGTAGGTAAGGGATATACTTACAATCCAGATGATTACACAGTAGGTGATTACTACAACACAGAAAACGTATATTGCTGTACATACCAGGAAGAGTTCTCTGGATTTATGGCAGGATACGCAGCAGTTAAGCTTGGATACAAGCATCTCGGATTCCTTGGTGGTATGTCAGTTCCTGCTGTAACACGTTTTGGTTATGGATTTGTACAGGGTGCTGACAAGGCAGCAGAAGAACTTGGAATTACTGATCAGGTATCTGTTGAATATGTATGTGGTGGACAGTTCTATGGTGATGCGGATATCACAGCATACATGGATACATGGTATGGCGGAAAAGGCGTTGAAGCAGTATTTGCTTGCGGTGGTGGAATTTACACATCAGCAGCAGAAGCAGCAGTTAAGACAAATGGTAAGGTAATTGGTGTTGACTCTGATCAGTCAGGAATTATCAATGAGTACAAAGATGATCTTACAATTACATCTGCTATGAAGGGACTTGCAGTAACTGTAGATACGGTTCTTACAGCAATCAATGATGGAAAATGGAATAATTATGTAGGAAAGATTGATAACCTTGGTCTTGTTTCTGAAGATCCAGAAGAGAACTTCGTACAGCTTCCAATTAAGACAACACAGTGGGGCGACGGATTTACAGAAGATGATTACAGAGATTTGGTTAAGAAGTTGTACAACGGCGAAATTACAGTAAGCGGAGATACAACAGAAATGCCAAAGACAGCAATCAAAGTAAATGATTATGGTAGCATCAAATAACAAACAGTTACGATGAATTTTAAGAGGAAAGTAAAGCTTGTTTTACTTTCCTCTTGTCAACTAGACAAGTGATTTTTCGTATACGGTTTTACCCGGAAAACGAAGGAGGATATGTAGATGAGTGAATATGCAATAGAAATGTTAGGGATTACCAAAAAGTTCCCTGGAATTATTGCAAATGATAATATTACGCTTCAATTAAAAAAGGGCGAGATTCATGCACTGCTTGGGGAAAATGGTGCCGGAAAATCCACGCTTATGAGTGTTCTTTTTGGATTGTATCAGCCGGAAGAAGGAGAAATCCATAAGGATGGCAAAAAGGTCGAAATTCAAAATCCAAATGACGCAAATGATTTAGGAATTGGAATGGTACACCAGCATTTTAAATTGGTAGAATGCTTTAGTGTTTTGGATAATATTATTCTTGGTGTAGAAACAACAAAAAGTGGGCTTCTTCAGAAAGATGGAGCGAGAAAAAAAGTGATGGAACTGTCCGAAAAATATGGCTTGGCAGTAGATCCAGATGCGATTATTGAAGATGTAACCGTTGGTATGCAGCAGAGAACAGAGATTTTAAAGATGCTCTACAGAGATAATGAAATCTTGATTTTTGACGAACCAACGGCAGTATTGACACCACAGGAAATTCAGGAACTGATGCAGATTATGAAAAATCTTGCAGCAGAAGGAAAAAGTATTCTGTTTATTACACATAAGCTTGCAGAGATTATGCAAGTGGCAGACAGATGCTCAGTTTTGAGAAAAGGAAAATATATTGGTACCGTAGATATCAAAGATACGACGCCTGAAAAGTTATCTGCCATGATGGTTGGAAGAGATGTTAATTTTATTGTAGATAAAAAAACAGCAAAGCCGGGAGAAGTAGTTCTTGATGTTAAAAATATGACAGTGGCTTCTAAACGTCATAAAAACAATGCAGTCAATAATGTATCTCTTCAGGTAAGAAGAGGAGAGATTGTTTGTATTGCTGGTATTGATGGAAATGGACAGACAGAATTTGTTTATGGGCTTTCTGGATTAGAGCCGATCACAGGTGGAACCGTCATCATGAATGGAGTGGATATCACAAATATGTCTATTCGAAAAAGACTTACTTCCGGTATGAGTCATATTCCGGAAGACAGACATAAACATGGTCTGGTCTTAGATTATTCATTGGAGGATAATATTGTTCTTCAAAGATATTTTGAACCACAATTTACAAATAAACTTGGCTTTTTGAAGAGAAAAGCAATTCGCGAATATGCAAACCGACTGATTGATGAATACGATATTCGTTCTGGTCAGGGTGCAATCACCAAAGCAAGATCTATGTCCGGAGGTAACCAGCAGAAAGCAATTGTTGCCAGAGAAATTGATAAGAATCCGGAACTTTTGATTGCAGTACAGCCAACAAGAGGATTGGATGTAGGTGCAATAGAACATGTGCATAAACAGTTAGTAGCAGCTAGAGATGAAGGAAAAGGTGTACTCCTTGTAAGTTTAGAACTAGACGAAGTTATGAATGTCTCTGATCGAATTCTTGTTATGTATGAGGGCGAAATTGTTGGAGAGTTTGATCCGAAAGAAGTAACGGTTGAAGAACTGGGACTTTACATGGCGGGTTCTAAGAGAAAGGAGGTAAAGAACAATGAATAAAGAGTCAAAGAAAGAAAGCATCTGGCGAAATAATGCCATTCAGACAATCATCGCATCGCTTTTATGTATTGTCATTGGACTTTTTGTCGGCTATATCGTATTACTTATTATCAATCCAGAAGGTGCATCGGATGCAATCATAGCAATTTTAAAGAACTATTTTTACTATCCAAGTGAAATAGCTGTTTTAAAATATTGTGGAACGACAATGGTAAAAACATCTGCTCTTTTGATGTGTTCTTTATCCGTTCTGTTTGCGTATAAAGTTGGTTTGTTCAACATTGGTGCAGCAGGTCAGTATGTTGTTGGAGCGGGCGCTTCCTTGTATTTTGCATTGAAATTGGGAATGCCTTGGTATGTATGTCTTTTGGCGGCTATCGTAATTTCAGCACTTGTTGGTGGATTATCTGGTGTATTAAAAGCTTATTTTAACGTAAACGAAGTTATTTCATGCATCATGTTAAACTGGATTTCTCTTTACATTGTAAATATGCTTCTTACACAGGTAAAAGCAGAAACAACACCATATACGGTTGCGCTTAAGAGTGGAAATACAAGTGCACTTCTTCCAAACTGTGGACTTGATGGTCTATTTGCAGGTAATGAGTTTGTAACGATAGGTCTTCCTTTATCGGTGCTGATGGCAGTACTTGTGTGGATTATTCTTGGAAAAACAAAATTTGGTTATGAGTTAAAAGCAACTGGTATGAACAAACATGCTGCAAAATATTGTGGTATGAAGGAAAAGAGAAATATCATTCTTACAATGATGATTTCAGGCGGACTTGCAGGTATGGGTGCAGCATTCTTCTACTTAAGTGGTATTGAAACATGGATGGTACAACAGACAAGCGTACCAAGCATGGGATTCAATGGAATTGCAGCAGCATTCCTTGGTGGACTTGATCCAATCGGAACGATATTTGCTTCTTATTTTATCCAGCATATCACCAGTGGTGGAACATATGTAGATAAAACAATGTATTGTACACAGATTTCTGACCTCATTTCAGCGGTTATTATTTACCTTTGTGGATTTGTATTCTTCTTCAAGCTTTGGTTTAACCGTTATTTGAATAAGAAAGATGAGAAGAAAGAAGTAAAAGGAGGTACAAAATAATGACATTATTACTCCAATATACTCTAATTTTTGCGTCTGTTCTGATTCTTGTTGCGCTTGGCGGATGTTTTTCAGAACACAGTGGTGTTATTAATATCGGTCTGGAAGGAATTATGGTAATGGGAGCTCTAGGTGGAGCTTTGATGATGAAATATCTTCCGGGCAGTACAGCAACACCATTTATTATTATTTTAGTTATATTAGCAAGTGTTGTTTTCGGAATGATATTTTCGTTGCTTTTGGGAGTTGCGTCGATTCATTTCAATGCAGACCAGACATTGGTTGGTACGGCACTGAATCTTTTAGGACCAGCCCTTGCCGTTGTTATCGTAAGAGCGATCAATACAGCAGAAAGTGTAGATAATGTATCTTCAACCATAGCATATAGACATGCAAAACAGGCATTTCTTGTGAATATTGGAAAATTTGAATTTAGCTGGTTTATGTTAATTTCATTTTTCGTTTTGGTTGCTTCTTATATTGTGTTGTATAAAACAAAATTTGGACTTCGTCTGATGGCATGTGGAGAACATCCACAGGCAGCAGATTCCGTAGGTATTAATGTATATAAGATGCGTTATGCAGGTGTATTAATTTCCGGAGCTCTCGGCGGACTTGGTGGTCTGGTTTATATTACAGCCGGCGTCAGTGAGTGGAAATTTGAAAATGGTGTAGCAGGCTTCGGATTCCTTGCGTTAGCTGTAATGATTTTTGGACAGTGGAAACCGGTAAATATTGGATTAGCAGCGCTTTTATTTGGATTATTCCGTGCTCTTTCCAATGTATACACAGGATTCCCAGCACTTGTAGCATTAAAGTTGCCAAGTACACTTTATAATATGTTCCCATACATTATCTCTTTGATTGTTCTTGTATTTGTATCAAAGAATTCAAGAGCACCAAAAGCAGAAGGTATTCCGTACGATAAGGGACAAAGATAAAAGTACAATAACAAAGAAATCAAAGAAAGGTGGTACGATTGTGAAAAATTACTCAGAAGATCCAAGCAGACAATATCATATTCAGGTTGCAAAAGGTGAAGTCGGACGTTATGTGATTATGCCGGGAGATCCAAAGCGCTGTGCAAAAATAGCGGAATATTTTGATGATCCGGTTTTGATTGCAGATAACAGAGAGTACATCACATATACAGGAACATTAGATGGCGTAAAAGTCAGCGTGACTTCTACAGGTATCGGTGGACCATCAGCATCTATCGCCATGGAAGAATTATACAGATGTGGAGCAGATACATTTGTTCGAATTGGAACCTGCGGTGGTATGCAGACAGAAGTAAAAAGTGGTGATGTGGTAATTGCGACAGGTGCAATTCGCATGGAAGGTACATCCAAAGAATATGCACCAATTGAATATCCAGCAGTAGCGGATCTTGATGTTACAAATGCATTGGTTGCAGCTGCAAAAGAGAAGAATTTTACACATCACACAGGTGTTGTACAGTGTAAGGATGCTTTTTATGGACAGCATGAACCGGAGAAGATGCCGGTAGGCTATGAACTCATAAACAAATGGGAAGCATGGAAAATGTTAGGATGTCTTGCTTCAGAAATGGAATCTGCAGCTATGTTTATTGCAGCGTCTAAGTTGAGAGCCAGAGCAGGTTCTTGTTTCCTTGTTGTTGCAAATCAGGAAAGAGAAAAATTAGGATTGGAAAATCCAGTGGTTCATGATACTGATATGGCAATCCAGGTGGCCGTTGGTGCTCTCCGTAACTTAATCAAAGCAGATCAGGAAAATAATAAATAAGAACAGAATGGAGAATATGTAATGGATATAAAAGAAATATTAAAGCATGTGGATCACACACTTCTTTTACAGGGATCTACATGGGAAGAAATCAAACAGATTTGTGATGATGCAATGAAATATGAGACAGCATCTGTATGTATACCACCATGTTATGTAAAACAGGCTGCAGAATATATGGGTGATCGGATGGCTGTTTGCACCGTTATTGGTTTCCCGAATGGAAATGTGACAACGGAAACAAAAGCATTTGAAACAAAGGATGCATTGGAAAATGGTGCTTCTGAAATCGATATGGTAATCAATATCGGATGGCTGAAGGATAAAAAATATGATCTCGTCGAGAATGAAATCAGAAAGTTAAAGGAAATCTGCGGAGATAAGATTCTCAAGGTTATTATTGAGACATGCTTCCTTACCGACGAAGAAAAGATCAAGATGTGTGAAATTGTAACAAATGCAGGAGCAGATTATATTAAGACATCGACAGGGTTTGGCGGAGCAGGAGCAACATTTGACGATATCAAATTGTTTGCGGAGCATATTGGACCAAATGTAAAAATGAAGGCAGCTGGCGGAATTTCTTCAATCAGTGATGCGGAGACATTCCTTAATCTCGGTGCAGATCGTCTTGGAACAAGCCGTATTGTTAAAATCGTAAAAAACGAAGAGGCAACTGGATATTAAAGAAAAAGAGGTGTCTGTTATGGAACAGATTTACATTGAAAAATTGATTGAGACCGCCATTGCGCAGTTGGATTATTCTTATACGCCGTATTCCAATTTTAAGGTAGGAGCGGCACTTCTTACAAAAAATGGAGATATCTATACGGGATGTAATATTGAAAATGCCGCTTATACGCCAACAAACTGTGCAGAAAGAACAGCTTTTTTTAAGGCAGTAAGTGAAGGCGTCCGTGATTTTCAGGCAATTTGTATTGTCGGTGGTAAAGATGGTGTTTTGACGGAGTATGCGGCGCCGTGTGGTGTATGTCGTCAGGTTATGATGGAATTTTGTAACCAAAAAACATTCCAGATTATTCTTGCAATTGATAAAGAACGATATGATATTTACACATTAGAAGAGTTGTTGCCTCAGGGATTTGGTCCATCAAATCTTGCTTAGATGAGACAAAAGGAATAGAAAGACGAGGTAGACGGAAATGAAGAAATATAACAGAATTTTTGTGATTGTTCTGGATTCTCTGGGAATTGGAGCTATGCCGGATTCGGATAAATTTGGAGATGTTGGTGTGGATACATTTGGGCATATTCTGAATAAGATGGGAACGCTTGCCATTCCGAATATGGCCAAACTTGGCATGCTTAATCTTCATACCGGTGGCGATATGAAAGCTGTGGCAGAGCCAATGGGTCGTTATGCACGTTTAAGTGAAGCAAGCAATGGAAAAGACACAATGACCGGTCATTGGGAAATGATGGGTATCAAGACAGAAAAGCCATTCAAGACATTTACGGATCATGGTTTTCCACCAGAACTTATTGCAGAACTAGAGAAGAAATGTGGAAAAAAAGTAATCGGAAATAAAAGTGCAAGTGGAACAGAAATCATTGAAGAACTAGGTGAAGAAGAAATAAAAAATGGTTCTATGATTGTATATACTTCTGCAGACTCTGTACTTCAGATTTGCGGAAATGAAGAAACATTTGATTTACAAAATCTGTATCGATGCTGTGAAATTGCAAGAGAGATTACATTAAAGGATGAGTGGAGAGTCGGAAGAGTCATTGCCAGACCGTACGTGGGTAAAAAGAAAGGCGAATTTAAACGTACCAGTAATCGCCACGATTATGCATTAAAACCTACAGGACCTACGGTATTAAATGCTTTAAAAGATCATGGACTTGATGTCATTGGTGTTGGAAAAATAAACGATATCTTCTGTGGAGAGGGAATAACAGAGACGTATCATTCAACAAGTTCTGTCAATGGTATGGAGCAAACAATAGAAATCTGTCAGAAAGATTTTGAAGGTCTTTGCTTTGTTAACCTGGTCGATTTTGATGCATTGTGGGGTCACAGAAGAAACGTAGAAGGTTATGCCCGTGAAATCGAAAAGTTTGATCAGAAATTGGGAGAACTTTTAGAAGTACTTAGAGAGGATGATCTTTTGATTTTGACAGCAGACCATGGAAATGATCCGACTTATACCGGAACCGACCACACACGCGAATATGTGCCATTTATTGCTTATGCAAAAGGCATGGAAAATGGCGGAGCGCTGGAGGCAGAGAATACATTTGCCATCATTGGTGCTTCAGTGGCAGAGAATTTTGGCGTTAAAATGCCGGAAGGAACCATTGGCCACTCTATTTTGCAGAAGATATAAGTAGGGGTAAATAACGACAGATAAAAGACATGTTTTGCGTAAGATCAGAAAATGAGGATGATATATGGAACATAGCTATTTGCAAATTGCGTTGCCGTTTTTGAGTCAATTAGATAGTGAAAGACAGAGGCAGTTTGAGGAATACTTTAAAAGTGCTCCCATATGGGTAATAGATGCGCTCACAACGGAAAATGTGCCGAAGGGAACCGTATTTATACATGAAAATGAACCTGCGGACACCATTATCTTTGTCGGACGAGGTAAGGTAAAGGCTACAGATTATCGAGTTTCAGGTATTGCGTTTGATTTTTTAAAGCTAGATAACATGATTGCGCTCGGTGGAATGGAAGTGCTGATGGATATTAAGTACTATAGGGCAACCCTTGAAACGGAGACGGATTGTATTCTGGTAAAACTGCCGCGTGCTTATTATGAAAAATGGATTAATAATGATACGGATACCTATCGTATTGAAGTAAAGTATACCTGTGCATCTTTGTTGGATGAAGTGCGACGCAATCGTTTGTATTTATTTTTAGAAGGTGCAGACAGGCTGACATTATTGTATGTTACCTTATATGAAAAATACAATAAAAAGGGACTACTTTGCATTAAGGAAAGCCGCATGGAAATGGCAAACGAGACGGGGCTTAGCTTGAAAAGTATTAGTAGAGCAATCAAGAAATTTACGGAAGAAGGTCTCGTAACAAAAAATGGAAACCAGATTTTAATTAATCAGGATCAATATAAAAAATTAAAAGAAATTATTAATGAAAAAATTGATAGTGTATAGAGAATGGGGGTAAGAGACGATGAATGATGTGTATGATAAACTCAAAACCTGTTTAGAAAGTGTACGTAAAAAAACTGATTTTGTTCCGGAAGTAGCGTTGATTTTAGGATCGGGCTTAGGAGATTATGCGGATCAGATTAAAATTGAAACAACCATAGATTATACGGATATAGATGGATTTCCGACATCTACAGTTGCAGGACACAAGGGAAGATTTGTATTTGGTTATGTAAATGATGTAAAAGTTGTCATTATGCAAGGAAGAGTGCATTATTACGAGGGATATCCGATGACAGACGTTGTGCTTCCTACCAGATTAATGGGTATGATGGGAGCAAAGAAGCTGGTTCTTACGAATGCAGCAGGTGGTGTGAATCCAGACTTTAAGCCGGGAGATTTCATGTTGATTACAGATCATATTACGACAGGAATACCAAGTCCTTTGATTGGAGCAAACATAGATGAACTTGGTGCAAGATTCCCAGATATGAGTGAAGTATATAGTCTTCGTATGAGAAATATTATAAAAGCAGAAGCTGATAAGTTGGGAATTTCTCTTCAGGAAGGCGTTTATGTACAATTTACAGGACCGGCCTATGAGACACCGGCAGAAGTAAGAATGTGCAGAATCTGGGGTGGAGATGCTGTTGGTATGAGTACAGCCTGTGAGGCGCTTTGTGCACGTCATATGGGTATAGAAGTATGTGGTATCTCATGTATTACAAATCTTGCAGCGGGATTGTCAAAACAGCAGTTGAATCATAAAGAAGTGCAGGAAACAGCAGATCGCGTAGCGGAACAGTTCAAGAGTCTGATTACCAGTGTTGTTTCAAATATTTAAGAAAATGCAGGATGTTTAACGTCTAATCTAAAGGTGATGAAGAAAGCAGCATTGATTTTTATGAAATCATTGCTGCTTTTTCTATTGGAAAGTTGGACAAGACAAGGTATAATGTCTTTAAGTGTATAATTATGTCTGAAAAGAGGAAAATGGGGGATATTCATGAGAAGAGAGAAAATTACAATCGCTTTTGCCAGTGTGATAGAGGCATTATTTCTACTACTGGAGATTTATTTTATGATACATGCCAAAGGTAATTTTCCGGTCTTATTGATCGTTGCAATCTGTATGGTTGCAGTTCTGTTCTTTTTGGTGTTATCAATTATTGAGCTGAACCAAAAGAATAAAGAAAATGAGCGTCAGGAATATGCAGATATTTATAAAGCGCAAAAGGCATCTTATCTTGCACAGAAAAAATATTTTGATGAGTTAAATGAGCGCTTGAATCAATTGGAAGAAAATACAAATTTTCCAGCGGAGGATATTATTACCGCGCAAAAGGCAGTTGCTAAGGTTACAATTTCCAGAAGTAAAGAAAATGCAGATGCTCTTATGAATGCCAATGACGAATTGATACAGCGCGTGTTTGGATTTGAAGAAAAATTGGCAGATAATAATGATGCATTGCTTCGCCAGCAGGAGACATTATTGCAGCAGACAAGAGAAGAGCTTGTGGCTAATAATAAGGGTATGCAAGACCAGTTTCATATATTGCATCAGGCATTAGAACAGATGAAACAGGAAATCAGTGATTTGGAACTTAGACAGGGGCAGCAGGGTCAGATGTCGTCCGCGGAACAGATGCGCATGCCGCAGGAAGCTGTACAGGAAGCGCCTGTGGTGGAGGCACCTACTGCAGAAGAGCCAGCAATCGAAGAACCAGTGTTTGATGATGCACCGGTAATGGATGAGCCAATGCCAGAAGAACCAGCGGTTATGGAAGAGGCAGTGATGGAAGAACCAGAGGTACAACCTGTGGAGGAAATGCCTGCAAATAATAATGGTGAAATTTCACAGGCAGAGATTGATGCGATGCTTGCTAGTTTAGTGTCGGATACGGATCAAATGCGCCAGGATGAGCCTGTGATTGAAGAAGAGGCACCGATGATTGATGAAGGACCGGTAGCGGAGGAAGAAGCAGAGCAAATCGCAGAAGAAGCGCAGGAGACCGAAGAACCGCTTATGATGGGTGATTTACCTAGTATAGATGAGTTACCGCCTGATGATGATTTGCCAAGCATAGATGATTTGCCGTCTGTTGATGACTTGCCAAGCATAGATGAGTTAGACGAATTGGATTTGCCAGATTTGGAAAATTATGAAGAAGATACAAGCGAGTTGCCAAATATGGATACAATCCCAGAACCGGAGCCGATTATGATGGATGCACCAGTAGCAGACGATAAGCCAGCTATGTCGGATTTATCAGATACAAATAAGGTGTTATCGCCAGACGAAATAGCTGCTTTATTCGCAAATATGTAAGAATCATCCTAGAGCCACCTGATAAAAAGTGTGGCTCTTTTGACATGAAAAAAGAAAATAAAAGAATTATAAAAAAAATATAAAAAAGTACTTGCTTTTTTTGTGAAATCGTAGTAATATATTTTTTGTCGTCAGGAACGACGGAAATAGGTAAGCGCGATTAGCTCAGCTGGCAGAGCACCTGACTCTTAATCAGGGTGTCCAGGGTTCGAACCCCTGATCGCGCATTTGAAGAGTGTCGGACTTAGAAATGTCTAGGTTTGGCGCTTTTTTATTTTACCTCTAAAGCTGTATTTTCATGCCATATCGGCAATACAAATCCCACTGACTAGGATAAAAAAGTGAACCAAAATAGTTAATAAACGTATAGAGAGATGATATTTCCCGTGTTATACTTAATGTAAATTTAGATGATATAGACTCGTATCGTTGCGAATGGGTTGAGGAGGTACTTATGGGAAACGTAGGGGAATGGATTGCTGCGGGAAAAGCAATTCTAGGAATTGAGTTTGGTTCAACAAGAATCAAAGCGGTATTGATTGATGATGAACATAAGCCGATTGCCAGTGGAGATTATGTATGGGAAAACCGTTTGGAAGGCGGTTTTTGGACCTATCATGATGATGAAATCTGGACAGGTTTACAGGAAAGTTATGTTAATCTGAAAAAAGATGTAGCAGATAAGTATGGCATAAAGTTAACGAAAGTAGCAGCGCTTGGTTTTAGTGGAATGATGCATGGATATCTGGCATTTGATCAGGAAGGAAAGTTACTGGTTCCGTTCCGCACCTGGAGAAATAGTACAACAGGTCCTGCAGCAGAACAGCTGAGTCAGCTGTTTTCATACAATATACCGGAACGCTGGAGTATTTCTCATTTATATCAGGCAATTTTAAATGGGGAAGACCATGTGAAAGATGTTGCCTATTTTACGACATTGGCGGGATATATTCACTGGCGGATGACCGGCCAGAAAGTGCTTGGTGTAGGGGATGCATCGGGTATGTTTCCGATTGATCCGAAGACAAAGCAGTATGATGCTGTTATGGTAGAAAAATTTGACCGACAGATTGCGGATCGTCATTTCTCATGGCATTTGGCAGAAATTCTTCCAGAGATTCGCATAGCAGGAGAATCTGCAGGATATTTGACAGAGGAAGGTGCGAAATTATTAGATCCAAGTGGAGATTTGGAAGCAGGTATCCCATTAGCACCGCCAGAAGGTGATGCCGGAACAGGTATGGTTGCTACAAATAGTGTAAAACAGCGTACCGGTAATGTATCAGCCGGAACATCTGTGTTTGCGATGATTGTTTTGGAAAAAGAGCTTAGCAAATATTATCCACAGATTGATATGGTAACAACACCGGATGGAAGTCTGGTTGCTATGGTGCATGCAAATAACTGTACGAGTGATTTGAACGCATGGGTTGGTCTTTGTGGTCAGGTTTTAGATGCTTTTGGTGTAAAAGTAGCAGGGGATGAGCTGTACGGTACACTTTACCGTAAGTCTTTAGAAGCAGATCCAGACTGTGGCGGGCTTCTTTCTTATGGATTTTTGTCAGGTGAATATATTATGAACTGTACAGAAGGTCGTCCGATGTTTGTGCGTACACCAGAAAGTCATTTTAATCTGGCAAACTTTATGAGATCTCATTTATACGCAAGTTTCGGTGCATTAAAAGTAGGTATGGATCTCCTTTTGCAGCAGGAAAAAGTAGAAATTGATGCGATTTATGGCCATGGCGGTATTTTTAAGACGAAGGGTGTGGCACAGAATTATTTGGCAGCAGCGCTAAATACACCAGTTTCTGTTATGGAGACAGCGGGTGAAGGTGGTCCTTGGGGTATGGCGCTTTTGACGGCATATCTTGTTCATAAGGCAGAAGGAGAATCGCTTGCTGATTATCTGGAACATCATGTCTTTGCAGGTGCTGTGGGAACTTCTGTGGATCCGGATCCAAAGGATGTAGAAGGATTTGAAGCATATGCAAATCGATTTAAAAATGCGATTGCTGTTGAGCAGACCGCTGTTGATAAGTTATAAGACAAAGATAGAGATATGTGATAAGTATAGTATGAGGTGAATTTTTATGTTAGAGCAATTAAAACAGGAAGTATACGAGGCAAATATGCTTTTGCCCAAATATGAGCTGGTAACATTTACCTGGGGAAATGTCAGTGGAATGGATAGAGAAGCCGGGTTATTTGTAATTAAACCGAGTGGTGTGGAATATGATAAGCTGACACCAGAGGATATGGTGGTTGTAGATTTGCAGGGAAACAAAGTAGAGGGAAAATACAATCCATCTTCAGATACAGCAACACATATGGTTCTTTACAATCGATTCCCTGAAATTGGAGGAATCGTGCATACACATTCGACCTGGGCAACTTCTTGGGCGCAGGCAGGCAGAAGCATTCCATGTTATGGAACAACGCATGCAGACTATATTTATCAGGATGTACCGTGCGTTCGTAATTTGACAAAGCAGGAAATTGATGAAGCATACGAATTGAATACAGGTATTTTAATTGCGGATGAATATGAGGCAAGAGGTATCGACTATATAGCAACACCTGCAGTCCTTTGTAAGAATCATGGACCATTTACCTGGGGTAAGGATGTACACGAGGCAGTGCACAATGCAGTTGTTTTGGAAGAAGTAGCGAGAATGGCAGCAAATTGCGAAATGATCAATCCGAAAGTTGCACCAGCGCCAATAGAATTACAAAACAAGCATTATTATCGTAAACATGGCGCTAATGCATATTATGGGCAGAAATAAATGCCATTCGTTCAAAAGAGATTTTTCAAATCGTGATTTAGGTTGCGCAGAGATTTGCGAAAGCATTTGCTAATCTTCATGCAGTGAAAATAACGATAAAGATAGGGTATATAAAAACAACATTTCATAATAAGAGAGAGTCTTTGGGCTTTCTCTTATTTTATGCAAAAAAGACCGGGTAAGTTCAAAAATCTTATATGATGTAATCCTTTTTTTTGCCTTCTTGGAGTGCTATAATAGGATTTGTCGAATGAACAGGCAGGATTAGTCTATCGGTAGGGCGCCAGCTTCCCAAGCTGGATAGGCGGGTTCGACTCCCGTATTCTGCTTTTCGTATTTTATTGAGGGGCTTTTATATTTGGTGGGGTGCTGATAGAAACAGCACTTTTTTCTTTATTATTTTAGAATATAGGAGGTTTTCCGTGGAAAAGTTTAGATGGTGTTTTATCGGAACAGGGAAATTGGGGCATCAGGTGGCAGGGCAGTTGCTTGCCAGTGGCAGACATGAGATCGCGTCCTGTTATACCAGAAATATGGATAATGCCAGGGCGTTTGCAGAAGAGTTTCATTGCAAAGCGTATGAGAGTGCCGAGAAAGCTATCTTAGCAGATGGTGTGGAGGGTGTCTATGTCGTGACACCCCATAATGCACATTTCCGTTATGTCAAAGAGGCTCTGGAACTGGGAAAGCCAGTGTTGTGTGAAAAGGCGTTTACGGTTACAGCGGAGGAGACCGATGCCCTGATCGCGCTTGCAAGGGAAAAGAACGTCTATCTGGCAGAAGCCATGTGGACCTGGTTCTCTCCGGCAGCTAATCAGGTCAAATTATGGCTGACGGAGAACAAGCTGGGAAAGGTGACGGATGCCGACTTTACCTATCATATGAAGTCCGTCAAATATGCACCACGTGTGTCTGACCCAAAGAGAGCTGGCGGTGCACTTTTAGATATCACGATTTACCCGATCACCTATGCTTATCGTTTGTGGGGGTATCCGGTAAAGATTGAGAGCAGTGGGACAATCGAGAATGGTATTGATTATGGAGAGGACGTTCTGCTGACCTTTGAAAATGGTCTGACAGCCAGGATATCTGCTTCCATTGTGGATATGAAGGGATTTGAAAAGATGACTATCACGGGTGAAAAGGGTAAGATCCAGGCATTCCTTTACCATGCCATGAATAAGGTGACGTACAAGAAGAATCTCTTTCACAAGGAAGTCTTTCAGGGACCGGGTCCGCGTATCAATTCTTATTTGGATGAATTTGATGCTGTGGCAGAGGATATCCGGGCAGGAAGGCTGGAAAGCAAGATGGTGCCACTAAAGGCGACATCCGATGTAATGCACATTTTAGACCAGATCCGTAAGCAGATTGGATTGGAATATACAGATTTAGAGTAGGAAATTATGACAGAAGGAAAGATATTTAAATCAATTATTATTTATGCCATACCATTGATTCTTGGTAATTTTATGCAGCAGTTGTATAGTACCGTGGATTCGTTTGTTGTGGGGAATTATGTAGGTGCGACAGCGCTTGCTGCTGTAGGAGCAAGTGGGCAGTTAATTTTCTTTTTAATTGCATTTTGTCTGGGAGCATCTGCCGGAGGCGGCATTTTAATTTCTCAGTTTTATGGAGCGAAGAGCCATGAAGAATTACATCATGTGATTCATAATATGCTTGGTATTGCTGTAGTACTTGGTGTCGTTTCAACTGTTGTGGGTATTGTTTTTTGTCCACAATTATTGCGTGCAATGGGAACACCGGAAGATATGATGCCGGAGGCTGTCTTGTATCTGCGTATATATTTTATGGGCATGATTTTTATGACCTTTTATAATATGCTCGCCGCCATTTTAAATGCGGTAGGAAATTCTGCAAAATCTCTGGAATATCTGGTGATTTCATCACTGATTAATATTATTTTGGATTTTGTATTAATCTGTGGATTTCATATGGGTGTGGAAGGTGCTGCCATTGCTACAGTGTTTAGCCAGGCAATTAGTTGTGTTTTGGCCTTTCGTTATCTGGCAAAGATTGACGCACCGTATCGTGTGGTTTTCCGGGAAATCACATTGGATCGGTATTGGGCCATGCGTGTGGTTCGCATTGGATTGCCAGCTGCCATTCAGAATGCGGTCATCAGTTTTTCCAACATTTTAATACAGGCAGGTGTTAATTCATATGGAACAAATGTTGTTGCAGGATTTTCAGCGTATATGAAGGTGGATGGTTTTAATATCTTGCCGATTTTAAGTTTTTCCATGGCAGCGACAACGTTTGTGGGACAAAATATTGGCGCAGGAAAACGCAAGCGTGCTTTTCGTGGAGCTGTTATGATTTTTGTAATCAATCTGTGTTATACGTTACTGATGACAACAATTATGCTTGGCTTTGATACGCAGATTATTTCTGCATTTTCGAGAGAGCCGGAGGTTATTACGTCTGGTGTGATGTGTATTTGGGCATTAGCGCCGTTTTATAGTATCTTAGGTGTCATACACTCGCTTGCAGGAGCATTGCGTGGAACAGGAGATACGATGGGACCAATGGCAATTATTTTGATTTCGCTATGCTTGTTCCGTATGATCTGGATATGGACGATGACACCACGGATTGAAGGCGTTATGGGCGTGTATCTGACGTATCCGACATCCTTTGTTTTGGGTGCTGTACTTATGGTACTGTATGTATTGTTTAAGTATTATCGGGGCAAACATAAAAAAGAGGCATTTTAACGCATTGGGAGAATGAATATGGTAAAAATTGATCTTATTACCGGTTTTCTTGGATCTGGTAAGACGACCTTTATCAAGGAATATGCAAAATATCTGATGGCGCAGGGGAATCATATAGGTATTTTGGAAAATGATTACGGTGCAATTAATGTAGATATGATGCTTTTGCGGGAATTAGAAGGAGAGCAATGTGAACTCGAAATGATTGCGGGTGGGTGCGATGCAGATTGTCACCGAAGACGCTTTCGGACAAAACTGATTGCCATGGGTATGTGTGGTTATGATCGCGTGCTTGTGGAGCCGTCTGGTATTTATGATGTGGATGAATTTTTTGACGTATTGCGTGAAGAACCATTGGATCAATGGTATGAAATAGGAAATGTGATAACGATTGTGGATGCACAGCTGGAAGAAGATATGCCGGAGGCTGCGGAATATTTGTTGGCTTCAGAAGCTGCAAATGCAGGTTGCATCCTGCTTTCACATGCGGATGAGGCGACAGATGAGCAGATGGATCAGACAATTGCACATTTAAATCAGGCATTAGAGAAAATTCATTGTAAACGACAGTTTTCGGATGATGTATGGCGCAAAAGTGTATTGCAATTTGTGGATAAGGATTTCAAGAAAATATCTACATGTGGATATCAAATGAAAAGTTATGAGAAGCGGTTTTTAGAAGATGAAGAAGGATTTCAGTCGCTCTACTATATGAACCAGTCGTTTGACCAGAAAACATTACAGAATATGGTGTCACAAATTTTTGCAGACACGGCGTGCGGCAACGTTTTTCGCGTAAAGGGATTTTTGCAGGATGGCCAGAATGCGTGGCTGGAGATTAATGCGACGAAGGATGCGATATCGTTTTCCCCGATTGCTGCAGGGCAGGATGTTGTGATTGTTATTGGAGAGCATTTGGACGAAGAAAAATTGCATTCGTATATGAACGCATAAAAATACGCCCAGATAGGTATGTGCCTATTTGGGCGTGTTTTATTAATCGCTGATGCGGTTACAAATCAATTTACAAATGGGATTGCCTTTGGAAGAAAATTTTTCTTCGTATTCTGTCATAATATTACCGGCATTCATAGATGCATCGTTATGCAAATCATAGGTCAGAGCCTCGATTTGCCATGTGCTGGATGCATTGATTTCTTCTACAGAAAAATCAAATAAATCGCGGTTGTCGGTCTTAAATTCAATGTGGCCGCCTTTTGCTAAAATCTGATCGTATCGATCTAAAAAAGCGGAAGATGTCAAACGTCGCTTTGCGTGACGGTCTTTTGGCCAAGGATCACTAAAGTTTAAATAAATGCGGTCAACTTCGCCCGGAGCAAAAATCTCTGCGATGTCTTCTGCATTAAAACACAGGAAACGTAGGGTATCAAGCGGCGTCTCTTCTGCTTCCATTTTTTGAACGGCGCGAAGAAGAACACTTGTGTATTTTTCAATACCGATATAGTTGATATCCGTATGTGCTTTTGCCATGCCCATAATAAATTGACCTTTTCCCATGCCGATTTCGATATGTAAAGGTGCTTTCTGTGGAAACAGGGTATGCCATTTGCCAGCATATGCAGCGGCATCCTGTATGCAGTATGGACTTTGCGCAATGGCTTCGTCTGCGCCCGGAATATTTCTTAATCTCATATAGAATCTCCATCTCAAGTATAATATTGTTTGCTACAGGGATTATATCATAAAATAAACAATTCGTGGTAGAAATCTGTTGCGTTGAAAAAACGATGCGATTATACTATATAATGTATGTGCAAAAAGCCATATATATAAGAAAGTATAGAAAAGAGATTAAAATGAATAGAATAAAAAAATGGATAACGTTATGTCTGGCGGGAGCTGTTACAGTGGCATCATCGCTGATGAGTGCGGTGAATGTACAGGCAGCAGAGTATTGGCCGGATAATATCAGCGTTTCGTCTGGTGCAGCGATTGTTGTAGAATTAGAGACAGGAACCGTTCTTTATGAAAAAGATGCGGATACGTCGTATTATCCAGCGAGTATTACAAAAGTGATGACAGCACTTCTGGCACTGGAAAATTGTGATTTGGATGAGGTCGTTACCTTTTCGGAAGAGGCTGTTTATAAAAATGAGGGCGATACCTCTAACATTGCCAGAGAAGTCGGTGAAAAAATGACGATGGAGAACTGTCTGTACGGTATGATGTTGGAATCTGCCAATGAATGTGCATGGGCGATTGGTGAACATGTTGGCGGTGGCAGTATGGACGAGTTCGTAAACATGATGAATGCGAAAGCAAAGGAATTGGGTTGTACGGGAACACATTTTGCAAATCCAAATGGTTTGCCGGATTCGGATCATTACGTGACAGCCCGCGATATGTCTTTGATTGCGCGTGCAGCATATCAGTATCCGGAATTTCGTAAAATAAGCAGCACAAGAGCATATACGATTCCTGCGGACAATAAAAAAGAGGCATATAGCTGCAACAATACACATGGTATGATCAGCAACCATCGAGGCAGCAGTCATTTATATGAATATGCATTGGGTGGTAAAACAGGATATACCGATGAAGCTGGAAATACGCTTGTTACCTATGCAGAGAAAAATGGTATGACATTGTTATGTGTAATCTTAAATAGCAGTAAACCAGCGCATTATAATGACACGGAGAGTTTGTTTGAGTACTGTTTTCAGAATTTCTCAATTTATCCGGTGGCAGATCATGTTAATTTGACAGATAAGAGTAACCAGGCAGCACTTGGCTCACTGAGTGATAAGATTGATTTGATTCGTGTAGATAAAGATGGTGTTGTGGTTTTGCCAAATACAGCATCCTTTTCAGATGCAAAAGCGACGGTTGCACCTGCGGATAAAGATTCGGATGCAGTTGCGAAGATTTCTTATACGTATGCAGGAAAACAAGTTGGCGGCGCTAATGTGATCTACGAAAAAAATACGAAGGCAACATATCCGTTCCATAATATTCCTGCAGATCAGGGCGGATCGAAGGTAAAGTATTTTCGTATTGATTTCAAAACGATTTTGCTGGTGGTATGTATCATAGGTTTGCTTTTGCTGGCAGTTCTTGTTATCAATGCCATGTCTGGTCAGATTCTTTTGAATTATCATAGAAAGAATGAGGATCGCAGAAAGAAGAGCAGATATCGTAAAATCAGACGCGGTAAGCGACGTAAAAGAAAAGCGGCAGCAAAACGATCGCCTGCTGTAAGAACGCAGCGTCGTCCACAACAGAGCACAAAGACGACAACGGCAGGAAAAACGATTCATCGCAGTAATAATCATAGAAAACGGACAAGATAATTCTGTATTCGACAAATAAACATATCTATAATATGAAAAACGACAATATACGATTTGTATATTGTCGTTTTTGCTTTTATAGACATTTAGTATTAGAGGGTTTGTTGTGTGATAATTATAGATATGTCATAATATTGTCAGAAAGTTTATTGCTTATGCATAAGGCTCTCTAGAAGGATGCGTAATTGGGTTGCATTTTTTGTATAAAAAAGCAAGCCGTTCGTGCTGTCCAAAATGGTAAGGTATTTGCCCTGACAGGTTTTCGATTCCTGAAGTAGTTGCAGCAAATAAGATTTATAATTGCTATCGGTTGCCAAAAAGAGCGTCTCACAGTTATCTAAAGATGTAATATGTGCGTGACTCTTTTGGAGCATGAAAGTGAGTTCATGATCCTGATTTAGTTGTTCTGCTGTTTTATTGATGATAAAATAGCCATTTGCATCCTTGGGCATACCGAGTGATTTGATGGCGCGCTGGACCTGTTTTGTCAAACTGTCACTGGCAGGGTAGAGAGATTCAAAGTATTTCATGAAATCAGCGGCGGTTTTAAAGTGTTCGTTTTTTCCTTTTTCCAACATTTCTGTCATAAGGATGCGGCGAATAATATCTTCACATTCTTTGCGGGATGGATTTTTGCGTAAAGTACGTTCATTTTCTGCCATGGTATCTTCTCCTTATTCTATGTGATAAAAATGATGTCGCACAAAGCTTGTCTGGTTCACAAAGACAAAATAATGGATATGCGACAAAAATTAGTGTCTAAATAGAATATACGACAAAAAATAAAAGAATACAAGACAGAATATTACGGAAAAAGACAAAAAGGAATGAATGTAAAAGTAAGTGGATAGAATTGACAGTAACCAGGCAGGTTCTTATAATAAGGATATGTATGTAGGAAATTACCTAATGTAAAGTCAAGGAGTGGGGAAAATGGAATTTACAAACCTAAGCCGGGAAGAAAAGAAAGCATATGATTTGGAACGAATCGATGCGTTAGTACAAAGAAATCAGGGGTTAGCCAAAACATCGGATATTGTAGCACTGGGAATCGATTACCGGAGAATTCTGCAATTTATGGAGGAGGGCTATCTCAAACGAGTGAAAAGCGGGTATTATACATCGAAGTATTATGAAGGCTCCGAGGAGCAGATGATAGCGCATATGTTTCCAGATGGTGTGCTCACAATGGAGTCTGCATTGTATTATTATAAATATTTGTCGCAGCGACCATTTGCATGGCATATTGCCATTAGCAAAAATGTATCGAAGTCGCGTTTTAACATGGATTATCCGAATTTACAGCCTTATTATAGTGAACCGAAGGTTTTAACTATGGGGGTAACGACAATGGAAATGGGTGGCGAGACAATACAGATTTATACGAAGGATCGTCTGGTCTGCGAGTGTTTGAAGTATCAGGAAAAGATGGCACGCGACGATTTTAAAAAGGCGGTTCTTACCTATATAAATGATGATGACAAAGATGTTGCCGCCTTAATGGAATATGCCAAAGAACGAAAAGTGTTAAAGAAGGTACAAAATATGATCGGTATCTGGTTGTAGGAGGATGCGATGACAAGTGATGCGTGGATAAGGACAAAAAGTATCGAGTTGGATATTCCGTTTTCTCATATTTTGAGTGCCTATATATTGGAACTTACAGCGCAGCTGTTTGCAACAGATAAAGAAGCGAGAGATTTCTGGTTATGCAACCGTGAAGCGATAGGGCTGGATGTTTACCGCAAAAAAGTGTCGGATCAGCTTTGCTATTGTTATACAGGAAAAGCGCCTTTTACAGAAAAAAAGGTTTATATGATAAATAGGCTTTATGATATGTATCAGGAAGAGGATTTGCGGATTACGCACCTTGAGGAAGATTCTATAGAAGGAACCATTGTTTTGCGTGTGGGTTTGCAAGTCTGTGGGATGTATGTGCCGTTTCGCATTTATTTACAGCAATGTACGCAGGAGCATATTTTTCCAATGGAGGAAAAGGTGCGTCTGTTTTTAGAAAACGATAAATCCATTACATTATACTGCTATCCTATGGAACAGATTGCAGCAGAGCAGCTGTTGCTGATATTAAAACCCTTAGAACTGATTCAGGATATGACGCCGTACCTGAAACTATACGAAATCGTTACGAAATGCCCATTGGAAGGGCGTAAAGTACAGGAGCATTTATATATCTTATGTTGTAAGGAATATGTAAAAATGCAGGAATCGCTCTGGAATGCCTGGTCGAAGTATGGAGACTATGGGTATATGGAAAAGAAATGGAATCGACTGCTTCGAAAAGAAAAAAGAAAAGAACCTGCCTGGCAGGAAGTCCATGCGGTTCTTTGTGCTTTCTTAGAGCCTATCTGGAAAAATATCACAGAAGACAAAATCTTTTTTGGTGACTGGATGCCACAGTTGCAAAGATATTTTGATTAGTGGCGGATGCTGCTAAGATCCTGCAATTGGTGAAACAATGCATAATAATAGGAATCGCGGTCGCTCAAACGGTAAAACTGATCCTCAAAGGATATAGTTGAGCAAAGGGCAACATCAGAAATCGGAAGATAGTTTATATGACATTTCGCCTGAATCTGACTGTTTGTGCGGTTGTTTAAAAGTAATGATTTGCCAAATGCCGGAATACAGGCTTTGGAATAGACGCATGCAATGGTGTCAACGTAATGATCGCGTAGCGCAAGGGAGCAGGCGTCATAATTTTCAGATGTTTCCAATAAATGTTTGCACAGCGATGGTTGGATAAACGGGGTGTCAATTGTTATGAAAAAAGCCCGGTTCTCCATAATCATTGTTAAACTGCTAAGAATGGCACCCATAGGACCGGCATTGAGATAGATGTCTGGGATTTCTGTTACATCCAAATCGAGATGTCCGTAATCGCCACGTTGGTTTACGGACAGATAAATGCGGTCAAAATGGGGTGCAAATTTATGTACCATATATTCTAATAAGCATTCATCACCGAATGGCAGCAGTGCTTTGTCTGTTCCCATACGGGAGCTGTCACCGCCACATAAAATGACAAGAGCCTGATTCATACTAACCTCCGAATACGCAAATGCGCGTTTGTGTAGGTTCTATTATAAGATGATAAAAGGAAAAAGAAAAGAAAAATGTTAGATGAGCAATTAAAAGCGTTGGCAGCATCGGATATGTATCCGTTTCATATGCCAGGGCATAAAAGACAACCAATTGCAATGGAAAATCCATATACCATTGATATTACAGAGATACCAGGATTTGATAATCTGCATGATCCACAAGATGTTATTCTAGAAGCTATGGAGCGTATGGCAGCGCTGTATGGGGCAAAAAAGAGTTATCTTTTGGTGGGGGGATCAACCTGTGGTAATTTGACAGCCGTATTTTCTGCTGTTTCACAGAGAGGCTGTGTGATCATGGGACGTAATTCCCATAAGAGTATTTACCATGCGGCCTGGTTGCGTGAGTGTGAAATTGTTTATACATACCCTGAGGTAAGTAAGGATGGTATTGTTTTGGGGACGCCGCTTTCGGAATATAAGCGTGCCATTGCAGAATATCCGCAGGCGCAAGCAATTGTTGTGACTTCGCCGACATATGAGGGGATGATGGAACCACTAGATGAAATAGTAGCACTTGCACACGAACATGGCATAGCTGTTATTGTGGATGCGGCTCATGGCGCACATTTGGGATTTCATCCATATTTTCCGAAATCGCCGTTAGATAGTGGCGCAGATGCTGTCATTATGAGTTTGCATAAAACGCTGCCAGCCTTGACCCAGACAGCGGTGCTACATTTGAGTAAGCATTCTCTTTTATCAGAAACAGATATAGCACAGTATTTAGATGTTTTTGAGACGAGTTCACCATCGTATGTTCTGATGACGTCCATTTGTCAATGTATTCGTTTTTTAGAACAAGGGAAAGAGGCATTTGCCACATATGCAGCATATTTGGAAGCGTTCTATCAAAAGTGTAAGGCATTAAAACATATCAACGTATCGCATTTTTTACACCAGGATCCGGGGAAAATCGTGATATCCACGGTAGGAACGAATCTGAGTGGACATGCATTAGAGGAGATTTTAGCAAAGAAGTATCATATCGTTTTAGAACTTTCTTCTTTTTCCTATGGGCTTGCGATGAGCAGCGTGATGGATACGAAAGAAGGATTTGCGCGATTGACACAGGCGCTTTTTGAAATCGACGATTCCATAGAAGCAGGGAAAAAACACATGGAAAACAGTGTAGGGCAGACGTTGTATCATCAGGGAAAACAAGTTATGCCATACTATGAGGCAATGAGTAGAGACAAAACAATATGCATGCTAAACGAGGCAGAAGGTAAAGTTGCTGCGGCGCCGGTTGCTATATATCCGCCAGGGGTACCACTAATTGTACCGGGAGAGGAAATCGAAAACCGTCAGATTTTGCTTCTTACTGAGGCAAAAAAACAAGGTTTGACGATAACAGGTTTGATGGAACAGGGGCTTTTCGTTGTCATTTGATGAGGACTATATTATACTAAGCTGTAAGCCTAATGGTGAACATACATATAGAAGAAACAGGAAGAGAGATATGGGTAAGATTTTTTGTATCATAGGAAAAAGTTCCACAGGGAAGGATACGTTGTATCAGCGTATTTTAGAGCGAAAAGATCTGCAGTTACGACAGATTGTTTCCTATACAACAAGACCGATCCGGGCGGGAGAGGTAGATGGTACAGAGTATCATTTTTGTACGCATGAGAAGAAGGATGCGCTGCTCGCTTCCGGAAAAGTGATTGAAATCCGCAGTTATCACACATGTCACGGAATATGGGATTATTTTACGGTTGACGATGGAAACATTGATTTAGAGAAAAATAATTATCTTGTGATTGGAACGATTGCTTCTTTTGTGAAGTTGCGTGATTACTTTAGTGAGGATGCGGTTCTTCCGATATATATAGAAGTAGAAGATGGTATTCGTCTGCAACGGGCGTTGGATCGTGAACGCTGCCAGATGCATCCCAAATATGAAGAGATGTGTCGCCGCTTTTTAGCAGATGCTTCTGATTTTTCCAAAGAGAAATTGCAGGAAGCAGGCATTCACCGCATCTTCTATAATGAAGATTTGGAGCGCACAGAGGAACAGATTGTATGTTTTATGCGCGAAGTGATGATGAGTGAGGAAGTCTAGAGGAGACAGCCTATGGAGATGAAGGTAAATGAGGTGTCGGGCGTAACGCAGACACAGGAAGTCAATCAGACAAAGCCGACAGACGATGGATTTAAGTTCACATTGGCAAGTGCTATTGATGATGCCGAGTTAAAAGAAAAATTATCCGGATTGATGGATGAGATCACCGAGCAAGGGAAAAAGCTCTCGGAACATATGGATATTCGTGATATGAAGAAATATCGTAGCCTGGTTAAGGATTTTATGAATGAGGTGGTCAACCGATCTCACAAGTTTTCCAGAGAGAATTTTCTGGATCGTAGAGGCCGGCATCGCGTATATGGGCTTGTAAAATTAGTGGACAAAAATCTGGATGAATTGGCAGGAGAGTTGGTCAAAGAAGAGAAAGACCATATTGCCATCCTTGGAAAAGTAGATGAAATCCGGGGATTGCTTTTAGATATTTCCACATAAAATGGAGTAGTGCGAAATGAAGTTTGCAGACATAAAAGGACAACAGGATATAAAAGAACATTTGCAAAATGCGATTTCATTAGGAAAAACGTCACATGCGTATATTATCAGCGGTGAGAAGGATGCAGGTAAGATGATGTTAGCAGAAGCATTTGCTGAGACGCTTTTGTGCCAGGAACAAGGAAAAGATGCCTGTGGGATGTGTCATTCCTGTAAACAATGTCAAAGCCATAATCATCCGGATATTCGTTATGTTTCGCATGAAAAGCCAAATACGATTTCTGTGGAGGATATCCGACAACAGATTAATAATGATATTGTGATTAAGCCTTATGCAAGCGAATATAAGATTTATATTATGGATGAGGCAGAAAAGATGAACAAAGCGGCGCAGAATGCGCTTTTGAAAACGATAGAAGAACCACCACAATATGCAATACTGTTTTTGCTGACAACAAATGCGGCTGGTTTTCTACCGACGATTTTATCTCGTTGTGTTACGTTAGAGTTAAAGCCGATTGCTGCTGATATCATTCGAAAAGAACTGATGGAACATCACAATATGCCGGATTATCAGGCGGATATTTGTGCGCAGTTTGCACAAGGAAATCTGGGAAAGGCAATTAAATTAGCATCGTCGGATGAGTTTAACGAAATGAAATCACATATGACATCTCTGATGCGCCGCATGGAGAAAATGGATATTTTCGATGTTTCTCAGGCGGTAAAAGATTTGGAAACATATAAACCGAAGATACAGGATTATTTGGATTTGATGAACATCTGGTTTCGAGATGTGTTATTATATAAAGCGACAGGCGATGAAAGTAAGATTACTTTTCAAGATGAAAAGATGATCATAAAAAGATTAGCGACAGAATGTTCTTATCATGGGCTGGACATCATTATACAGGCGCAACGCACCGCAAGACGGCGTATTGCGTGTAATGGAAATTATAATCTGGCGATAGAATTGATGTTGCTTTCAATAAAGGAGAATATTGCATGATAAAAATTGTTGGTGTGCGTTTTCGCACCGCAGGTAAGGTATACTATTTTGGTCCAAAGAATTTAGAATTAAAGTTAGGGGATCACGTTGTTGTTGAGACAGCGCGCGGCGTTGAGTTGGGAATGGTTGCTGTAGAATCGAAGGATGTGCCGGATGATGAAGTGGTACAACCATTAAAGACCGTTCAGCGTATTGCAACAGAAGATGACTTCAAGCGGGCAGAAAAAAATAAAGAAAAAGAAAAAGAAGCATTTAAGGTTTGCCAGGAAAAGATCAAAAAACATAAATTAGATATGAAATTGGTGGACGCGGAATATACATTTGATAACAATAAATTATTGTTCTATTTTACGGCAGATGGAAGAATTGATTTCCGTGAGCTGGTAAAAGATTTGGCATCCGTTTTTCGTACACGAATTGAGTTGCGCCAGATTGGTGTCCGCGATGAGACCAAGATGATGGGTGGTATTGGTATTTGTGGAAGACCACTTTGCTGCAGCAGCTATTTGACAGATTTTGTTCCCGTATCGATTAAGATGGCAAAGGAGCAGAATTTATCATTGAATCCAACAAAGATTTCCGGAGTTTGTGGAAGACTTATGTGTTGTTTGAAGAATGAGCAGGAAACATATGAGTACTTAAACAGTCAGCTTCCAAATGTAGGAGATACCGTGACAACACCAGAAGGCATCCGTGGTCAGGTGAAATCCGTAAGTGTTTTGCGTCAGCGGGTGAAAGTACTGATTGAGCAAAATGATACCAAGGAAGAACGCGAATATCAGGTGGCAGATTTAAAATTTAAAGCAAAGCGTAAAAATGTGAAGGTCACAAAAGAAGAATTAAAAGAATTGGCAAAACTTGAGGATAACAAATAATGGCAGAAGTGTTATTGCGAGAGGGCGAGCGCCTGGATGAACTACAGCGGAATGGTTATAAGATCATTCAGGATCCAAAGCGATTTTGTTTTGGTATGGATGCGGTGCTTTTATCTGGATTTGCCAAAGTAAAGCGCGATGAGCAGGTGTTGGATCTTGGTACAGGAACAGGCATCATACCGATTCTTTTAGAAGCAAAGACAGAAGGAAAGCATTTTACAGGATTGGAGATACAGCCGGAAAGTGCAGATATGGCATCGCGCAGTGTGGCGTATAATGGTTTACAAGAGCGCGTTTCCATTGTGACAGGAGATATTAAAGATGCAGCAAACATATTTGGTGCATCTTCTTTTGATGTGATTACCTGTAATCCACCTTATATGACGGATCAACATGGTATCAAAAATGATGGCGATGCTAAGACGATTGCGCGCCATGAAGTATTATGTAATTTGGAGGATGTGATATCACAGACGGCAAAATTGCTTCGGCCAGGTGGCAGATGTTATTATGTACACCGGCCATTTCGTCTGGTTGAGATTTTATCGATGATGAGCCAATATAAGATCGAACCGAAGCGTATGCAGTTGGTATATCCATATGTGGATAAAGAAC
Source organism: uncultured Pseudobutyrivibrio sp. (assembly GCA_900546435.1). GTDB lineage: Bacteria > Bacillota > Clostridia > Lachnospirales > Lachnospiraceae > Pararoseburia. The sequence continues at coordinate 35,644 of URCQ01000003.1, forward strand.
CGAATATGGTTTTGATTGAGGGTATGCGAGATGGAAAATCCAGAATTACGGTCGAAAAACCACTGATTGTATACAAAAGTCCCGGTGAATATACATCGGAAATCTATGATATTTATGGTTATTAATGTGTTGCTTTGTGGATAAAAAGGTATACAAGGGAAAGGAATGTTGATATATGGCAGGCATCTTATATCTATGTGCGACTCCAATAGGAAATCTTGAAGATATGACGTATCGTTGTGTCCGTATTTTAAAAGAGGCGGACTTGATTGCAGCAGAAGATACCCGTAATTCCATCAAGCTTTTAAATCATTTCGAAATTGACACGCCAATGACGAGTTATCATGAGTTTAATAAGATTGAAAAAGCACATACGCTATTACATGCGTTAAAAGAAGGGAAAAACATTGCCCTGATTACAGATGCGGGAACACCTGGGATATCAGATCCGGGAGAAGAACTGGTAGCTATGTGTTACGAGGAGGGCATTGAAGTCAATGCCGTTCCCGGTGCAGCAGCATGTATCACAGCGGTGACAAGTTCCGGGCAGGCATGCAGACGTTTTAGTTTTGAAGCTTTTTTACCAAAAGACAAAAAAGAACGTGCGCGTGTTTTAGAAGAGCTTGCGCAGGAAACCCGTACAATGATTGTTTATGAAGCACCACATCATTTGCGCGCTACGCTGCAGGAACTCTTTTTGGCACTTGGGGATCGCAGCATAACGCTTTGCCGCGAATTGACAAAACGATACGAAGAGAAAAAGAAAACAACACTGGCAGAAGCATTGGAATATTATAAGGAACACGATCCGCGTGGTGAGTACGTTTTGGTGATTGCAGGCAAATCGAAAGAGGAAGTCATCCGTGAGGAACAGAGCAGATGGGAACATCTTACGATTGAGGAGCATATGCAACTTTATTTAGAGAAGGATTACACAAAAAAGGATGCGATGAAAGCGGTGGCAAAAGACCGTGGTGTCAGTAAACGTGATATTTACCAGGCATTATTATAGTGTGTCTAATAGCTGCTGTTTTAAGATGGCAAAGGAAGCCGGTCCGGTCTGTAATATTTTTTTATGAAAATCCATATATGAAAAATCATGTTTTTTTGCATCCCGATATTCTTCCTCAAGGGATGCAAAATTCATATAGCCCACATAATATTTTAAATAATTTGCGGGATCTTCTACAATCAGCTGATAAATCTGATCAATGACATTTTCGTCATGTATTCCATATTTTTTAAAAAAATCGAGAAGCATATCTTTATTCCATCCATAATAGTGAATGCCGATATCTGCAGAGGCGTAGAGGCTGAGCACGACGCGGTCGTTGCAGGCTAAGACAGAAGCAACTTCTTCTGGTAAACCTGCATATTGGTAGGAAAGATATTCAGCATAGGTTGCCCAGCCTTCCGTATAAGCAGGTTTAAGATCGGAAGAGCACACGTCTGAACTCCAGGCAACGTACGGGTTCTAAACCATATTGATAGGACATGGCAGTCTGATAGAGATGTCCCGGGAAGCCTTCGTGTGCCATGGTGGTAAATAATGTGGTCTGATCGATATTGGCATTTGGATTATAAAAAATAAAATGGTGCCCATGTGAGTCAAAAGGTGCAATGAAGTAGTAGGCAGGTGCACTAGTCTTTTGCAATTGAGGTGCGATTTGTTGAATGGTAACGGTCACCTGTTCACAGGACGGAAAATCATTTTGAATGGCATTTTGTAAATGCTCCATCATATCTTCTGGTGTGCTGAGTGGACAATCATAGGAAGAGATCGAAGAGGCAAGTGCTGGATTGTGCGAAAAAAGGTCTGCCATTTGTGAAAGGTCTTTCTGACGTCTCGCGGAAATTTGCTGAAAAAGAGTATATGGACTTTCGGAAGTTCCACTATTTTGCCTTGCCAATAGGGCATAGTATGAACGTCCCTTTTCTTTTGCGTAAAGACTTCCATTTGTGTCCGACTTGTCAATTAAAGACGATAATTGGTTTGATAACGACAAATATGATGGCAAAACGACGTTAGTTATCACGGTGTTATTTTTGGAAATATAACTGTTTTTTTCAATTTCGGATAAAAAAGAGCAATCATGTATGCGTTTTTCAAAGGACGATAACAGGAGATGATCTTCTGAAAAAGTCGCAAAGGATGTACAAAAATCAATGGTTTGTTGTAACGATTCCCGGTTTTCTGCCAGGTGTCGATTCGCCTGTTCTGTTGCATAGGCGTAGAGTTGGCCAAAGTAAATATCAAAATCTTCTAATAGAGAAAGATAGCAAATGATATCTTCCTTCGTATGAAAATCATAAGCGGATAAAAGAATGGGAAGAGAGGAAGGGATACCGGCAGTGGGTGATAGCAGATTTTGGTAATAATAGTAATCCTCCATTTTTTCCTCTAAATTGTAGTATTCCAATAATACATCATAGACGAGTTGTTCCCGACGAGACAGTTCTGAGCGATTGATATCTTTTAACTGTTTCAAAAAATCGTTCGCCTTCTTTTGCGTGCGCATATGGTCTTCGAATGTGAGATGACAGAGGGAAGGTTCTGTAAAGGAAATATGATAAACAGACGGATCCTGTAAAGTGAAATGGCAGGAGAGAGGGTCATCTTCTAACGATTGACAAAACCAGGCGGTGGTCAAGGCAGAAAAAGCGGACGAAGTGCTTTGGTCTGCTGCGTCAAAAAGCGTGGCATTTCCCAAATCCTGTTTGCTACAGCCTATGGTTGCGCATGCAATTACAATGGAAAGAATCAAACATAAAAATCGTTTTCCCATATGTGCCTCCGGAAAAGTTCATAGTTACAGTGTATGTACTATTAAAAAATATATGATGGGTGGTATAGTTTTTTATCAGAAATCATACATTTGAAAAAAAGAGATGGAGTCGTAATGAATTATCTTTGGGCGGGAATGATGCTTCTTGGAATTGTGTATGGGGGGTTACGAGGAGAGATGGCAGCAGTTACAGAAGCTGTGTTGTCCTCGGCAAAAGAAGCTGTTTCTCTTTGTATTACTCTAATGGGTGTCATGTGCTTTTGGATGGGAATGATGCACATTGCACAAAAAAGTGGTCTGCTGCAGGCTCTCGCACGGCGGCTGGATCCGGTTCTTAATTTTCTGTTCCCATCCTTGAAACAGGAAGGAAAGGCAAAAGAGTATATTGCGACAAACTTTATAGCAAATATTTTTGGCCTTGGTTGGGCGGCAACACCGGCGGGACTTCGTGCTATGCAGGAATTAAAAAGGATCAGCAAAGAAAAAGAAGGTGTAGCAAGTCGGGAAATGTGTACGTTTCTGGTTTTGAATATATCATCTTTACAGTTAATTCCAGTCAATATGATTGCGTATCGGAGCCAGTATGGGTCGGCAAATCCGTCTAGGATTACAGGTCCGGCAATTTTAGCAACGACGATCAGTACATGTGTTGCTATCCTGTTTTGCAAAATGGCATGTGGAAAGCAGAGGGCGAAATGATGCGGTTTCTTCTATATATATCAGATGCCATTATACCGATTTTTTTATTTGTCATTCTTATGCATGCATTGTTTGCAAAGCAAAATGTATATGAGAATTTTTTGATTGGAGCAGAGGATGGGTTTCATACGGTGATTGGCATTCTGCCCACGTTGATTGGGCTGCTGTGTGCTGTTGGCGTATTGCGTGCCTCAGGGCTTTTGACAGATCTTAGCATCTGGCTGCAAAAAATGATACCGGATGAAATCTTTCCTTCTGTACTTTTGCCGGCTGCCATTGCGAAAATGTTTTCCTCATCTGCTGCAACAGGCCTGGTTCTTGATATTTTTAAGGAATATGGACCGGATAGTACAAATGGACTCATTGTTTCTTTGATGGGAAGCTGTACGGAGACCATTTTTTATACCATGTCGGTGTATTTTATGAGTGTTGGCATCCGTAAGACAAGATGGACACTTCCTGGGGCGCTTATTGCTATGTTAGCAGGTATCATGGCAAGTGTTGTGATTGGACGAATGATGTAGGAACTGTACAAAAAAGGAAAATAGTAGTAATATAGGGAAACTTGGAAGCATAAATAATATAGAAGATAAGGAAGCGTACAAATGAATATAATCATGGATCTGGTTACAAATCGTATTCTGGTTGCAACGGTTGCTGCATGGTTTGTGGCACAATTTTTAAAAGTTCTTTTTGACACAATAAAAAATGGTTTTTCGGTGGAACGCCTGACGGGAAGTGGTGGTATGCCAAGTTCTCATTCGGCAACGGTAACAGGACTTGTCGTGTCGACGGCTATCGTAGAAGGTGTAGGAGGCTTTCCGTTTGTAATGGCCATGTTCTTTGCCATTATTGTGATTTACGATGCAGCAGGGGTACGTATGGAGACCGGGCGTGAGGCACAGGTCTTAAATCGTCTTGCCAAGAGAGACCAGGCGGAAGGAAAGCAGCCATTGAATGAAAAGCCGCTGCGGGAAAAGATGGGGCATACCATACCAGAGATTATCGTGGGAATGGTGCTTGGCGGAACAGTAGCAGCGATCACATGTATCCTTATGCAAAAGCTTATATAGGGTATAAATTTGACAATCTGGTATAACAAGCCTATAATAAATCATGTTGACGCGGGATGGAGCAGTCTGGAAGCTCGCCGGGCTCATAACCCGGAGGTCATAGGTTCAAATCCTATTCCCGCAATTTATTCAGGAGACATCCAGACGGGGTGTCTCCTTTTGATTTATATAATGACACGAAAGGAAACATGGGAAATGGAACAAAAATGGGATTTTCAGGCAAATGATATCATCACAATGAAAAAGAAACATCCTTGTGGAAGTGAACGTTTTCGTTTGCTTCGCGTGGGCGCAGATTTTCGTTTGGAATGTTTGGGTTGCGGACACCAGATGATGATGCCACGGACAAAGGTAACAAAAGCCTGCAAAAAAGTGGAGCGGGAAAATTTGTAAAAAAATAAGAAAACACTTGAAAATAGGCGGAAATCATGGTATTATCTTAATTCGTGATATATAAAAATATCCTTGCTTTGCCACAATAGGCAAGGCCAAAAGACCAAAAGGAGGTAAAATCGCATGAATAAGTATGAATTAGCACTCGTAGTTAATGCTAAGATCGAAGATGATGCGAGAGCAGCAGTCGTTGAGAAAGCTCAGGGTTATATTACCCGTTTCGGCGGCGTTGTCAGTGAAGTAGAAGAATGGGGTAAGAAGAAGTTAGCTTACGACATCCAGAAGATGAGCGAAGGTTATTACTACTTCATCCAGTTCGAAGCTGAAGCTGAAGCACCTGCTCAGATCGAAGAAAACATTCGTATCATGGATAACGTTCTTCGTTTCTTATGCGTCAGAAAAGACGAGGCATAGATAGTAGATAAGGAGATCGTATGAATACAATTATTCTGATGGGACGATTGACAAGAGACCCTGAAGTTCGTTACGGTGGAGCAAATAACACAGCAATCGCAAGATATGCAATTGCCGTAGATAGACGTTTTAAACAGGAAGGTCAGCCTGAAGCAGATTTCTTTAACCTTGTTTCCTTTGGTAAACAGGCAGAATTTGTTGAGAAATATCTTCGCAAAGGTACGAAAATTGTAGTTCAAGGTGAGTTGCGTAATAACAACTACACGAACAAGGATGGCCAGATGGTATACGGTATGGAAATCGTTGCCAACAATGTAGAATTTGCAGAGAGTAAAAGTGCACAGGCCAACAATGGTTTTGGCGGTAACATGGGAACTCCGGCACCGAATACAAACGCAGGGGATGGATTTATGAACATTCCGGATGGCATTGATGAAGAGTTGCCATTCAATTAGTATTAATTAGGAGGTAGCGTCATGGCTTACAATAAGACAGCAGATGGTTCAAGAAGAAGACCAATGCACAGAAGAAAGAAAGTCTGTGTATTCTGTGGTAAGGACAACGTGATTGATTACAAGGATACAGCAAAGTTAAAGAGATACATCTCAGAGAGAGGTAAGATTCTTCCTCGTCGTATCACAGGTAACTGCGCTAAGCATCAGAGAGCTTTAACTGTAGCAATCAAGAGAGCTCGTCACGTAGCACTTATGCCTTACGTTTGCGAATAAGATTCGTAAATAATATATAGTATTCCAAATATAAGACCATACACCATGCGGTGTATGGTCTTTTTATGTTATGTCAAAGAAACTTTAGAAAAAAATCCCTGACAGAAATATAGACTCTGTCAGGGACGAATAGATTCAAATATATAAATGAATTTTTTACTTTGAAGCGTTGTCTGCGTCGATTACAGATTGAATCTGCTTCATCAGGCTGTCGTAATTCTCCTTGTTATCGATGCCTCCAAGCATAGGCTCTCCAACAATGTTTCCGTTTCGATCTACAAGAATCGTGGTAGGAAATGCCATGATGGTAGAAGCATATTTACCAGCATCAGAGTCAGAAGCAATGGAAATGTTGCGGTAAGCAGCACCCTGCTTTTTCAGAATCTTCTTTGCTTCTGCGATTGCAGCTTCGTTATCATCAAATGTTTCTGTGTTGATACCAACAACTTCGCCGCCCATAGACTTGATTTCTTCATTTAAGTCATTGAGTTTAGATAACTCTGCTACACAAGGCTTACATCCGGTAAACCAGAAGTTTAATACAGTTACAGCATTTTTAGAGAATAGTGTTTCATCAACTTCGTTGCCATCTAAGTCTTTTCCAGCAAAATCATGGAAAGGGCTGGCATCATCGGATTTACTATCAGATTTAGAAGAGGAAGCATTCGTCTCTTTTTCTAATTTTGCGATTTTTTCTTCAATTTTACGGATAGCTTCGATATCTTCGTGTAAGGTTTTGAGCTCATCTTCTGTAAAAGAATCTTTGTTGGTTTCAATGACTTCTGCTAAATAATCAGCGTAATTTCCACTTGGATCTGCAGAACTCTTTTGCATCATAAGAAATGCCTTGTCCCATACTTCTTTGTGATCTGCAAAAAACTGGTTTTCCTGTTCATACAATTTGTTTATTTCATCGTCTGAGCTGCTGGATGATGCATTTGTCTCTGTTTTGGTATCAGCGTCTGCCGTTTTCTTTCCGGCGTTATTGCCACCACAGGCGGTAAGTGATAAAGCTGCGCAGAGTGTGAGGATTGCAATCATGTTTCTTCTTGTTTTCATAGTAATAATCTCCTTTGGTTATATAATATTTTGATTTTATTGTTTATCTTGTTTCTTATGGTTACCCATTTCTTTTCCCATAAACTGGTAATGGATAGCATCTTTTGGACATGCTTTTATACAAGCGCCGCAGCGAATACATTCCGCATGGTTCGGGCTTTCTAAAACATTTACATCCATTTTGCAGGCTGTTGTACATTGTTTACAGCCAACACATTTATCATTATCTACCTGAATGCTGAGGAAGGAAATCTTATTGAATAAGGAATAAATAGCACCCAGTGGGCAAATCCATTTACAGAAAGGTCTGTAAAATAAAATGCTCAATACGATAACGGTAATTAATATAAGGCTTTTAAATGAAAATAGTTTGCCAAGTGCTGAGCGGATTGCGGCATTACCAAGGGATAAAGGAATGGCTCCTTCTAAAACACCTTGTGGGCATACATACTTACAGAAGAACGGATCTCCCATGCCAAGTGCGTTCGTTACTAACATTGGAAGGAGGATAACGAAAACGATCAAGATGACGTATTTGAGATACCGCAAAGGTTTCAGTTTTTCTGTAGAAAATTTCTTGCCTGGTATTTTATGAAGTAAATCCTGGAACCATCCAAACGGACAAAGGAAGCCGCAAATAAATCTTCCGAGTGTAACACCGAGTAAAATGAAAAATCCGGTGATGTAATAGGAAAATTTAAATTTTGATGATCCGACGACAGCCTGAAATGCACCAATAGGGCAGGCGCCAGAGGCGGCAGGGCAGGAATAACAGTTTAATCCTGGTACACATACAGTTTTTCCATTGCCTTGATATATTTTGCCTTTCCAAAAATTTGGGATATGGATGTTGGTAAATAATGTAGCAATGGCTTGAATCCATCCGCGAAAGCGGGCTAATTGTTTTGATATTATAGTTTTCTTCTTATCCAATTCCTACACACTCCAAACATAATTTTATTGCTTTACCAAGCACAACAGCAGCTTCACCTCGCATAGCACCATAACAAATCATAAGGATTCCGGCACCGAGTAAAGCGAACTGTGGTATTCTTTTACTTTTCAAGATTTTATAGCTCCTTTCTTTCTTATGTGGTCTTGTTGACCTGTCGACTTTTGAATTATACAATAGAGGGTGTAAAATTTCTGTTAAGAAAATGGAGAATGTATTTTGAGATTATTAGTTGTAGAAGATGAGAAAGATTTGTGCGATACCATTGCAAAGGTATTATATGATAGTGGCTATGAAGTAGATACCTGCTATGATGGAGAAGAAGCGTTGGATTATATTCTGACAGAGGAGTATGATCTGATTGTTCTCGATCTGAATTTGCCGGGCATGGATGGCATGGATATTTTGAAGGAGCTGCGGCAGAAAAATGAGGAAACGAAGGTTCTTATCTTGTCTGCAAGAAGCCAGATTGCGGATAAAGTGGAAGGTCTTGATGCCGGGGCGAACGATTATATGGAAAAGCCGTTTCATCTGCAGGAACTGGAAGCAAGAATCCGAAGCCTTACCAGACGAAAGTTTGTACAAAAAGATGTCTGTCTGCAGTGTGGAGATATTCGTTTTAATACGCGCGAACGTGCGGCATATGCAAAAGGCGAACTGGTATCTTTGACGCGAAAAGAAAATGGAATTTTAGAATATTTGCTTTTAAATCAGGGCAGACCAGTCAGCCAGGAGGAAATGATTGAACATGTATGGGATGCATCGGTTGACAGTTTTAGTGGCTCCATTCGTGTACATATGTCATCGCTCCGAAAGAAACTCAAAGCGGTTCTTGGGTATGACCCGATTGTGAACAAAGTAGGTGAAGGATACAAGATAGGAGTGGTGGAATGAAAAAAATGTCGCTTCAATGGAGGCTTACCATTATAACTACATTATTTATTGCCATGATCTGCGGATGTCTTACCATGTATATTTATAGCAGTGGTGTTTATTATATGGATTCTTTGCAGGAGGCAGTGGATGCGCAGAGTCAGGACGATGAAGAAGGGCCGAACGAAATCTTTATTGGTATTCCTGACGATACCTGGGATGATTTTGCGAGCAATTTTTCTGTGCAGGTTTACAATAACAAAGCGGATTATAAAAGAAAGAGTCTCGTCTTTTCTGTGATGATGGCTTTGTTTGGTGGTGTTATCACCTATTTTATCTGTGGACGCGCATTGAAACCGCTCAACGAATTTTCAAAGAAAATAGAAGAAGTACAGGCACAGAATCTGGCAGATTCTGAGATTGAAGAAAATGATGTCAAGGAATTGAATCAGCTCAGTGTATCATATAATAGGATGTTAAAGCGCTTGTCCGAAGCATTTGAAACACAAAGGCAGTTTACGGCCAATGCTGCACATGAACTTCGTACACCCCTTGCTGTGATGCAGGTGCAACTGGATGTATATAATTCCTCTGAACACCCAGATAATGATGCGTGTGCAACCCAGACAATTCAGATGGTTACAGAGCAGAATGAACGTCTTAGTAAAATGGTAAAAACATTGCTAGATATGAGTGAACTTCAAACAGTGGCAAGAGATGACGAAATTGCGTTGGATGCACTCGTGGAGGAAGTGCTTGCTGATTTAGAGCCGCTTGCACAGGAAAAACACATTCAGCTGGTTCAAACATGTGAGCCGGTAAGTATGATGGGAAGTGATATCCTGATTTACCGGTTAGTATATAACCTTGTGGAAAATGCAATCAAATACAATCGCTTGGACGGAACCGTTACGGTGTCGGTAACAGAGGAAAATGATCGTACTTGTATTCGGGTAGAGGATACCGGAAATGGCATTCCGGAGGAACTCAAGGGGCGTGTGTTTGATCCGTTTTTCCGTGTCGATAAATCCAGAAGTCGCGCACTCGGTGGAGTAGGACTAGGATTGGCACTTGTTCATGAGATTGTGCGGGTTCATGACGGAGAGATCACAATCAAAGATAACAAAGCTGGTGGAACGACGTTTGAGGTACGATTCTAGAGGTGAAAACTTGAACTTACATACGTAAGATGCTATAATCACCGCGTAAATAGATTTTTAAAGGAGGCGAATGATATGGACAGTTGCGATAGTCCGAGTCGAAGTACATACAACGATGGATATAGACTTGGATATGATTCCAAGTGTCTATAAACGCGCCAATTTTCATATATAAGTCTGAATCCATCGTTCATATCAAATGTACAAAAAGTGTGTGACATTGTTTGTTACGGTGGATTTTTTATGCTCTTTTTTAGGGTAAAAGGAGGCTTATTATGAGAAAAGAAATTCTAAAAGAACCAGTTTTTGTAGAAGAAATCGTAGGTATTATAAAATTTTCTCATTCTATGGAAGAAATGAGAGAAAAATTAAGAGACTATCATGATAATGATATCGCACAAAGCTTTGAATGTTTAAATCGCGCAGAAAGAAACCTACTATATAGTGCGTTAGATGCCAAATGGATGGCAGAAATTATTTCTTATATTGATAATCCGGCGATGTATGTAGAAGAAATCGGGATTGAAAAACTCGCAGAGATTATCAATGAAATGGAAGCAGATGATGCTGTTGATTTATGGGAAGACATTGATGAAAGTGTCAAAGTCAAGTTACGCCCCATGATTGACGATGAAATAAAGACAAATATCCGTCTGATCAATTCCTATGATGAAGATGAAGTGGGTAGTTTGATCACAACGAATTACATTCGTATCCGAAAAGATCTTAGCATACGTCAGGCAATGCATGAGCTGGTAAAGCAGGCAGGTGAAAATGACAATATTACAACGTTATATGTCATTGATGACAGCAAGCGTTTTTGTGGAGCAATTGACTTAAAAGATTTGATTATTGCAAGAGAAAATGTGCCGCTGGATAGTCTGATTAGTTATGCATATCCTTATTTAATGGATCATGAAAAGATTTCTGAAAGTATAGAAAAAATCAAAGATTACGCAGAGGATTCTTTGCCGGTATTAAATGAAGATAAGAGAATTGTTGGTATTATTACGGCGCAGGACGTTGTCGAGGCAGTCGACGACGAGATGGGTGAAGATTATGCAAAACTTGCTGGTTTGTCAGCAGAGGAAGATCTCAATGAAACAACAAAGGAAAGTATCAAAAAACGTTTGCCTTGGCTCGTTGTGTTACTATTTCTCGGCATGGGTGTATCTACTGTTGTAGGTGCATTTGAAGGTGTTGTTGCAATCTTGCCGGTTGTGATCTGCTTCCAGTCTTTGATTCTGGATATGGCAGGAAACGTCGGTACACAGTCACTTGCGGTAACCATTCGCGTTTTGATGGACGAGAATCTAGACCGAAAAGATAAATTCCGTCTGGTAGGAAAAGAAATGAGAGTGGGATTTTGTAATGGATCATTGTTAGGCATTTTGGCGCTTGTTTGTCTGGGCTTGTATATAACGCTGTTTAAGGGCTATAGTCTTGCATCCGCACTACTTATTTCCGGATGTGTTGGTATATCTTTACTTGTTGCAATTATTATTTCAAGCCTTGTGGGTACGCTGGTTCCCCTGCTTTTCCACAAGGTGAAAATAGATCCCGCGGTAGCGTCAGGCCCATTGATCACGACCGTCAACGATTTGGTTGCAGTTATTACATATTATGGTCTGGCATGGCTATTTTTGATTGAGATTTTTAAAATTGTGTAGTTATGTATCATCTAGCATGAAATACAAAATATTATAACAGGAGAAAAAATGACAATACGAGAAGTACAGAGAACAGACATTGCTTTATTGGAAGAATTAATCAAGGAGATGGCAACATACGAGAGACGTCCACAGGATATGACAGGAACAGAAGAAGAACTGGAATATTGGCTTTTTGATAGAAAAGTTGCGACGGCATTGTTTTTAGAATATGAAGATACAATTATAGGATATGCGATTTATTATCCGGTGTTTGGCTCTTTTGCTGCACACGCAAATATACATTTGGAAGATCTTTATATTAAGGAATCATATCGAAAGCGTGGACTTGGAAGAGTTTTCTTTGAGGCTGTTGCAAAGAGAGCAAAAGAAGAAGGCTATGCAGAGATGGAATGGTCTTGTCTGGATTGGAATACACCGTCGCTTGCTTTTTATGAAAAGCTCGGGGCAGAATACGAAACAGGAAGAAAGTATCTAAGCCAGCCGTTATAAAAGCGACGCTGGGAAATAGAGGTTATATAGATGATACAGGATATATATCCGCATAAACTGAATAATCATTATATTCCACATGTACAGATTGAGCGAGAAGATATCGTACTTTGCATTGTAAATGGTAAAATTTTAGTACAGGAAAAACGCTGGGAAGAAAATGAATTGGTTTTTCCACGAATGAAAGATATAACTGGAAAGAAGGAAGCCGAATATCGATATTTATTTGCAATCGATACGGTGAGATATTTTTTGCTTGCCTGCGCATTGGAGGCTGAAGAAATTATAGGATCGTATATTTATGTCGATGAGAAGAGCCTTAGAAAAGAAGGTCTTGGGCCAAAAGATTATCTTTTTGCAGCAATTACGGCGAAGCATTTAGCAGATTGGTATCGGGACACAAAATTTTGTGGAAGGTGCGGACATGAAATGATGCATTCGGACAAAGAGAGAGCTATGGTTTGCCCTGTATGTCAGTATACGGCTTATCCACGTATTATGCCGGCAGTGATTGTAGGTGTAACGAATGGAGAACGGTTGCTTATTACGCGTTATCGCACAGGATTTCGGTACAATGCTCTGATTGCCGGTTTTACAGAAATTGGTGAAACCATGGAAGAAACCGTGCAAAGAGAAGTGATGGAAGAGGCAGGCATCAAGGTAAAGAATATCCGTTACTATAAGTCACAGCCGTGGGGGTCCGCGAATGATATTTTGCTTGGTTTTTACTGTGATGTAGATGGAGATGATAGGATCACCATGGATTCTGGGGAATTGAAATACGCCGCGTGGGTGCAAAGAGAGGATATTGTTTTGCAGCCGGGCGAGTTCAGCCTGACCAACGAAATGATGAAACGATTTAAGGAAGCACAGTTATAGGAATCACAAAATCTTAGATTAATGAAATCGCACCATACGCCGATATGTACGTTATAGAGAGAAGAAACGGAAAGGCGGTGCGATAATATGAGGATAGCAGGCAGCGATGTGGCGATGGCATCCAGTCATCAGGAAACGAAATTTTCCTACAAACAGTCTATGACCATGGAAGCGGCAGCATCAAAAAACCTTGTGGGGGCAATCTTTACAAAATCCGAGGAAATGGACGGCGCAGATTATAGGACTAGTATGCTGGAATATAAGAAACAGCAGGAGCAGGAAGCCGCACAAAAACGTAAGGAAAATGAAGAACGCTCTGCAAAGGAGATGTTGGAACGGACAAGAAATACGAACCAGACCAATTCGTGTGGACGGTTCGAAATGTCAGATCAGTATAAGATAAAATTAGAACTGATTATGCGAATGTTTGAACTTTTGCGCCAGGGCAAGAGCCTTATGGATTCTGGGCTTGTCAATTCGGATTCCAACAGTGTATTGGATCTGCGTTCCCCATTCTACCGTAATCAGGATACAGAAAATGCCGGGAATTCAAGCGACAGTGATGGCAGCAGTACAGGAGCAGAACTACCTGTCATTGGAACAACAGGCAGTGGTACCATATGGCAACGCATTACGGCAACTTCTGGTTTTTATACGGAGGCAGAATCTACGACCTTTGCAACGACGGGGATTGTGCGTACGGCAGATGGCAGGGATATTAATTTTAACATGGAAATCTCCATGTCGCGGGCATTTACGGCAAGTATCAACAGCCTGGAAGTAGAGTCTTACATCAAGACAGACCCGCTTATAATCAATCTGGATACGGATATTGGAAGTGTTTCAGACCAAAAGTTCTTTTTTGATTTGGATGCGGATGGCAAGGAAGAAGAGATTTCTTTTGCAGGCAAGGGTAGTGGATTTCTGGCATTGGATCGCAACGGTGATGGCAAGATTAATGACGGATCCGAATTATTTGGAACCAAGAGCGGAGACGGTTTCAAGGATCTGGCAGCCTATGATGAGGATGGCAATGGCTGGATCGATGAAAATGATGCTGTTTTCTCCCAGTTAAAAATCTGGACGAAAGATGAAGAGGGAAATGACAGGCTGGTTCGTCTAAAGGATGCCGACGTTGGTGCCATATATCTTGGAAATGCGGATACACAGTTTTCTTTAAAGGATGACGATCATAAGTTAAATGGAGAGATTAAAAAGACGGGAATCTACCTGCGGGAGAGCAGTGGTGAGGTAGGCACTGTTAATCACGTAGACCTGATTGTATAAAGTACTCCAAAATGGAATGAGAGGAGGGCAAAGAGAATTGCTCTCCTCTTTTTGGCAATTATGATGTTATATTTCGCAAACCGCAAACTATAATTGCTATTCCGCAAAGTATAGGACGGATTCCGCAAACTACAAATTGATATATTGCGGAAAGTGAGGTATAATTTGCGATATAAGGATATAAACTAGTGTTATATAGGATTGAGACGGAGTGAGGATTATGAAAACCTGCAAGGAAATCGCTAAGGAATGGAAGATATCGGAGCGTAGTGTAGCAAATTTATGTAAACAGGGACGTATTGCCGGTGCTACAAAGGTCGGTAAAAGTTGGCAGATCCCGGATGATGCGGTTCGACCTGCGGACTTGAGGCGAGGGAAAGCGACAGTAGAAAATAACGACAAAACTGATAGGAAAAAACCACTTCCTATCGGTATTTCTGATTATGTAAGAGCACAGGCAGAATATTACTATGTCGATAAGACCATGCTGATCAAAGAATTTATTGATCGAAAGCCACTTGTCTCGCTGTTTACCAGACCAAGGCGATTCGGAAAGACCTTGAATATGGATATGCTTCGGGTTTTCTTTGAAATATCAGAGGAGGATACAAGTCTTTATTTCAGGGATAAAGAAATCTGGCAGGCAGGAGAGGCATATATCAAGCATCAGGGAAAATATCCGGTGATCTTTCTGACATTTAAAGATGTTAAATTCGATTCGTGGAATGCCACGATGGATAAGATCCGCGGACTTTTACAGGATGAGTTTGGAAGGCACAGTCAACTTCTGGCAAGTGAAAAGATAGAAGAATATGAACGTGATTATTTTCGGGCAGTCCTACAGGGGACAGCAGGAAATGTGGAATTGACCGCAGCCTTGGAGAACCTTTCCAGAATGTTGCATAAGCATTATGGCATTGCCCCGATCATTATTATTGACGAATATGATACCCCGATCCAAGAGGGCTATGCTAAGGATTTTTATGAAGATATTGTTGGCTTTATGCGCAATTTCTTCTCCGGGGCTTTTAAGGACAACAGAAGTCTTTCCTACGGATTTTTGACAGGAATTTTGCGGATTGCGCAGGAGAGTATCTTTAGCGGACTCAATAATCTGACAGTCAATTCTGTGATGGATGCGGAATATGATAGGTTCTTCGGCTTTACAGAAAGTGAGGTTGATAAGATGCTGTCATATTATCATGTGGCGGGGAAAAAGGCTGAGTTACAGGAATGGTATGACGGCTATCTGTTTGGCAATACAGAAATCTACAATCCATGGTCGGTCATCAATTATATTGCAAAGGGCTGCAGACCACAGGCGTATTGGGCAAATACAGGTAAGAATGAGATACTTGCGGATGTTTTGCGGGAATCCACAGATGATATTGAGGAAAAATTGTATGCGCTTTTGCAAGGGGAAACGGTATTGGCATGTATCAATCAAAATGTTGTCTATCGTTCGCTAACGGAAGACCCGGGAAATGTCTATAGTCTGTTGATGGTTGCCGGATATTTAAAGGCGGTCAAAAAAGAATTACAACCGGACGGAGCATTTATGTGTCAGATTTCGATTCCCAATAAGGAAATTGCAGCGGTATATAAAGGAGAGGTTCTTTCGCATTTGTTACAAGTGGGACTTATTACACAGTCTACAGCAAATAAAATCGCGGAAAGTCTGTATGCAAATGACATTGCGAAACTGCAAACCGCAATTATGGAATACATGAAAAAAACGGTCAGTTTCTATGATGCAGGGGCAGAAGGTTTCTATCATGGTTTATTATTAGGCTTGATGGCTTTATTGGACAATCAATACAAGATACGTTCCAACCGGGAAGCGGGTGAAGGGCGTTATGATATTGGGCTGATTCCAAAAGAGAAAAAGTATCCGGGCATTATCATGGAACTGAAATGGGCAAGAGATCTTTCAGAGAGGGAGTTGCAAAGTCTTTCGGAAAAGGCATTGATACAGATTGATGCGAAACATTATGCAGATGAAATGATAAATGAGGGAACGAAGGAACTGATGAAATTAGGAATTGCTTTTTCTGGGAAGAAAGTTGTAGTAACTGCAGGGTAAAACGGGTGGCAAACTACATTTTTCGTCTTTTCTGCCGATATAATTAGTAGTGATAATAGTAATCGGCACAGAGGAGAAGGTATGGATTTAGGGATCAACGACATCAGAAACACACAAAACATTCAAAATTTAAAGAGCGCCAAGCGACAGGATGATAGTTTCGCAGAGACCATTCAGCTGCCAAATCGCGATATGAGCGAAGGACATGCACCATATGATTATCTGGCAAAAGATGGGGAAATTGATTACAATGGTGTTATCTTCCGCCTAGACACCAAGCAGAACCAATTGAAGCTGGGAGATACCTCGGATAAGTCTCAGTGTTTAAATATCCAATTGTCCGGTGGAGGATACCTGATTGTTAATAAAGATAATTTAGGACAGTTGTCCGATGCGATTGGCATGTTTAATGCCAAAGACCAGTTTCTAATCTTAAATGCCCTTATGATGGAAAGAAAGATTAAGGAAGTCAAGGGTGAGATTGATGAGGCAGATGCTGTCATGATTGGCGGTAAGGCATACACACAAAAGGAATGGGATCATACGCTGGCACGTTTTGATGAAGCGGAGGAACATTTGCAGGAAGAAGTGGATCAGGCGGAGGAAGAAGCTTTAAAGAAGCAAATGGCAGAAAGTGATATTCATATCGCATATGAGCGTATGAGAAAACCGAGAAGGGATAAGACGGAATAAAAAATCCGGCAGAAGAACGCATCATATCTTTTCGGCCTGGCTTCTCCATTCCTTTGGTGTTTGGTAATGGTTGTTCCAGTGGCTTTTATAAGAGTCGCTAAAACCAAGGGCGTCTGCGATGCGTCTGGTCGACAGTTTTTCGTATATATGTCGGATGAGGATAGGGAAATGGAAATAGAACGAAGTGAACCGCAATAATTTTCCATAAATCTGCCCACCTTCTGCTTCTTGTTTTATAGCAGAAGGTACAGGCAGATATGCGGATTAGTGAACCTTTAAGATGTCACCTGTCGTGATACCACTTTCGTTAAAGGCATCCACGCGCAGGAAAAGGGATTGGTCTTTCATGAGTCCGCCAATTTCTACTGAGTCGTCAAAGGTCATATAAGCGTGATAAAGTTTATCAGGCGCATACCCCCAGTTGACGACATGTCCGCTGGCGTCATCGGATGCCGCCCAATTTACCCAAAGATCAAGAGCCGTCGCAAGTTCAAACGTAACTGCGGCGGTTTTTTGTGGTTTTGGAGAATCTCCCAGTCCGAAGACGCGAAGTCCGCTGACAGCAGGTGTCTGATTATAAGGCAGTTCTGTGATGGTCAGGCGGAGAAAATGCGCTTCTATACCATCTTCGCAGACGACCAGATCATGAGGTAGGTCGGTATCTGTATTTTGTTTATCTGCGATCACAAAGAAGTTGGTGCCGTCAACAGAGCCTTCCAATAGCCAGCGTGTTACTTGTGGTTTTGTATCAATCCAACGCTGTTGCAGGAGGGCATCTGTTAATTGAAAGTCCTTTGGTAAATCCGGAGCTAGTCCATCATCGGCAAAGTTGATCTGAATGGCATGAACATCATAGGCCTTTCCGAGATCGATCTGCAGCCAAGGTCTTACATCGTCTGCATCAGCCTTCCACCAGGTCTGGACATTTTCGTCTGTGGCATTTTCCGGGATATAATCGGTCACGATTTCTACCTTTTTTCCCATTCTCTGTGCGCTAGCATCAAGTTCCGTCTTTTTCTCTGCAACAGAAGAAGCACTGGTCTTGGCCCCATAGGATAAAAGCATCCACTTTGGATTCGCCCAAGGGTCTTCCTTTAAGGCATCCAGATCCTGTGGCCAGTCGCCGTATCTCTGGTTGCAGAAAAGGTCACCATCGGCATCGTATCCTGCGGACCACAGACCAATACGACGTTCAAAATTGTGGTTTTTGCAGATGCGCATGGTTGAGGTATGCCAGAGGTGTCCTTCGGCATCTTCCATAGTAGAACCATGTCCGGCACCCGGTAAAAATCCACCCGGCTTGTAGGAGTAAGGATTATTCTGAGCCAGTCTGTAAGGTTCGAGTGGTGCATCACTGATATAGACACCATCACCATAAATATTATGACCGGAAGAAGGTGTACCATATTGCAGATAGTATCTTCCATCATGTTTGTTGACCCAGACACCCTCCATATAAGGGAGTTCCAACAGATAATTTTTAGCGGCTTCTTTCATGCTTTCCGGCATAGGCTGGCTTTCGATCATTTTGAGGATTGCGCATATTTCCTCCGGACTGTGGCTGGCCTTATGGTCTTCGCCGTTACGCTCAAAGCCTTTTATACTGGTATCAATCGCACAAAGCGCCTGTTTTTCACCGATTGGTTGCATGGTTTTTGAATCTAGTTCAATACCATACAGAGGCTCGGAAGTAGAAGAACCCCAGAAAAAGTAGAATCTGCCATCATCGTCCACAAAGAGATTAGGATCCCAAAAAGGAAAGGCTCCGTCGAAAGTCTCATAGACATCAGAAAACGGATCCTTTGTGCGATAGTAGACACCCTTTTCGTGACTGGAAGCGCAGAAATACATATAATCACCACAAACGCGGACATCCGGTGCGTAGTCGTAGATTGGCAGATGGGATGTGGAAAATAAGTCCCAATTTACCATGTCTTTGCTATACAAAAAGCCGGCAGTCATGGAAGGAAAGATATAGTAGCATCCCCTAAAATAGATCATGGATGGATCTGCCGCTTCACGCGATGCGATGATACCACCTTCCGGTGTTTTGTTAAACTGATAGCGGTATCCGAAATTGATCGGGTTACAAAAAATATGCATAGTAAAAACCTCCTATTCCTTTTGATTCTATGGTCAGCATACAAGCAAATGGGCTTCTTGTATATTCGTATATTTGCTTTTGTTGTCATATTTTAGTAAAATTCAAGATAATAGGAGCGGTGACCAGGGTACAATCGGAGGTAAGATGGGAATGACGGCGTGTGATTTCAAAGAAATGATTTCTGTGGTGGAGAATCTTTATTATTGGGAATGTGAGACGGACGGTACGATTTTAGATGCCAATGCGCCGGAGGAGATGCAAAAGGTACTGCATGCACTCTTTTTGCAGAGTGCATTTCCTGAAAAGATACGGGATTACAGCAGGACATCGGATGCGCCCTATGCGATGGGCATGTTTATGGGCTTGGAGTGGTTTGTTGTGCTAAAAAAGCAGGCAGATAAGTTGGAGCGCTTTTATCTCATAGGACCGGTCTTTTTCGCACCTGTGGGAAGGGAACAGTTAGAACTTTTCCTGCAGGATTACGAGAAACAGGGGATGTCTTTTCACAGCCGCCATGTACTGATTGGCTTTTTGGAAAATCTTCCGGTGATCTTTCAGAAATATTTTACAAACTATGCCCTGATGTTGGATCAGGTGGTAAATGGAAGGCGCTTGTCTTATGGACAAGTCAACTCCCATGTTAGAGATCTGGTGGATGAAAATAGGCAAACCTTACCGACGCTTTATCGAAAAAGCCGGCTGTCTTTAGCGGAAATGATGGGACATCTGCAGATGGGAGATCTGTCTGTGCTAAGAGAAAAGCCGGAAGTACAGAAAACGGATTTTGTGATACTTCCCTCCAATGCAGCAGGCATTCGGGAACCCTTGCGTACACTCAAGGATTCCGCACTTATTTTTACTGGAAAATGCGCAGATGCAGCAGTAGCCGGCGGACTGAGTCCGGAGATCGCAGATGCGATGGCAGATTCTTATATGGGACAGATTGAAAAAGACCTGTCCGGTGTGGAGATTATGCATCTTATGGGAAGAATCTACGAGGATTACCTGAGGCGTGTTCATGAAGTGCATAGGAAAAACGAAAATTATACGCCCAAGATCAAAGACTGTCTGGAATACATTGATCTGCACATATGTGAGCGGTTGGATGTGACCGCTCTGGCGCAAGTGGTAGGGTATTCGGATTATTATCTTTCCCGACTCTTTTACCGGGAAGTGGGAGAACGTCTGCCGTCCTACATCCGACTAAAAAAGATAGCATACGCGGCTATGTTGCTGCGGACAACAGATCTGGATATCGGACAGATCGCGGAGAGACTGTCATTTTGTTCCGCAAGTCATTTTTCGGATGCTTTCGCAAGGCAGATGGGATGCTCGCCAAGCGTTTATCGGGGACTGCAGCAGTAGTTAGATCATAAGAGAACGGTTATATTAATGGAAACGAGAAAATGTGAAAAGGGGGGAGCATTATGGCAAAAAAGAAAAAAAGAATCGAATACCGTTATTACGAAATACCGGAAGATACTTATGTGTTACCCTTGCTTGGTAAAGGATGGGAGCAGGAGTATGGCGTAGGTATCCGCGATATGCTGCATTTTCATAATTACATGGAAATAGGGTATTGCTATCACGGAGATGGAGAATTGATTATTGAGGATCGTGTCTATCATTATCATGGTGGTGAATTTTCGGTGATACCGGCGAATATTCCTCATACAACAAATAGTGTGCCTGGTCATATATGTAAGTGGGAATATCTATTTGTGGATATTGAGCGGTTTATCCACACAGAAATGCATCTGGATTCGATGCGGGCGGAACGCATTATTGGCGTTATCAATCATCGTGGTACGATGAAAACATGCGAAAATCATGGTGTGATGTCAGATATTATACAAAACATTATACGCGAATATCGTGAAAAACCGATGTATTATGAGGAGAGTGTGCATGGTTATCTGCATGCTCTTGTCATAGAGATGTTGCGCATAGCAGAAGAAAGAGACCGTGCACTACATGGGCATCGCCTGAATGAATATATCAGGGATGCACTAGAATATGTCGATCAGCATTATATGGAGCAGGTGCGCGTAGAAGATATTGCGGAGGCGAGTGGGCTGAGTGAAAGCCATTTTCGTCGTGTTTTTGAAGAGGTAATGAACATGAAACCTCTGGATTATGTGAATATGGTGCGTGTGGATAAGGCTTGCGGCATGATGGCAAAAAAAGATCTTTCCATGGAAGAATTGAGCTATCGTGTGGGATATCAGACGCAATCTACTTTTAATCGTAATTTTAAGCGATTGACAGGATATAGTCCAAAACAATGGAAAAAGAAAGAAAACTATCAGGAAGGTATTTTGAAAAATTATCATATCAGTGCATTAAGAGGCTGGGAAGCATAAATTCCCAGCCTTCTTTTTTGAAGAAAAGGGAGCTGTTTTTGCAAGGCATGAAAAAATACATATTTGTGAAAAGTGCTAAAAAGAAAGGGGGAGCGTTTCTACAAATTGTTCAAAACGGGAAACGGAGCGAATGAAAATAGTTCCAAAAAGGTCGAATATGCAAAAAAGAGGGATGGATTTAACCACAAATAATCAATTCACTTGCTATAATAAAATTAGATTCAAGCAACGGAGGTTCAAAAAACATTCACTCATGTGAACCTCCAAATAAGCGATGATAAGTTAAAGGAGGATTTTTCAATGAAGAAAAAAGTCGTTTCTTTATTGCTGGTTGGGGTACTGGCAATGTCGACATTCGTAGGATGTGGAAGTAAGGGAAGCAGTGATGCAAAAACAGAGAATGGAAGTTCAGATGACAGCAGTGCAGCTGCAATGTATACCTCAGACGATGAGAACACGTTGACAATTGCAGCATGGGATGCAAGTTTTAACATTCCGGCAATTGAAGCAGCAGCAGAAGCATATAAGGAAAAGAATCCAGATGCTAAGATTGAAATCATTGAGCAGTCACAGTCAAAGGATATTGAAAATGCTGTAACAACTGCAGCAGAAGCTGGTGATTACAGTAACTTACCTGATATCGTATTATTCCAGGATCACTACATTCAGCAGTATCAGGCAAATTACCCGGATGCATGGCAGGATGTAAATGATGCAGACATTGACTGGAGTGATTTCGGTGAAGAAAAATTATCATTCTCTACCATCGGTGGTAAGCATTATGGTGTTCCTGTAGATAACGGAACGGTTGTATTTGCATACAGAGTTGATCTTTTACAGGAATGTGGATACACCATGGATGATGTCACAGGAATTACATGGGATAAGTTCATTGAAATTGGTGAGCAGGTTTACAACAAGACAGGAAAATACCTTCTTTCTATGGACGGCAGCGGAAATGACCTTCCTTACATGATGCTTCAGGCAGAAGGTGTTTCACAGTTCAAGGATGGTAAGGCAAACTTAGTTGGTAACGACAAGTTAGAGAAAATCTTAGATGTAATCGAGAGAATGCAGGAAAAGAACGTATTGCTTCTTGAGAATGACTGGGAAGGTTACACAAACGATATCCAGAAGGATAAAGTTGCAGGTGTTATGAATGGTAACTGGATTATCCCTACCATCGAAAAGGTAGAAGAGAACTCTGGTAAGTGGGAAATCACTTCTATGCCAACACTTGGCGGTGAAGAAGGATATGCTTCTAACGGTGGATCATCACTTTATATCACAGCAAACTGCAAGAAGACAGATCTTGCAAAAGACTTCTTAGCATACACATTTGGTGGTGGTGAAGGTGCTGTTGACACATATGACAATGCACTTCGTAATGGTGGTGTTATTACAACATGTATTTCCGCTGGTAAGTCAGAAGTGTACCAGGAAGGTGTTGCATACTTCAACGATCAGGCTATCTACGCTAAGATTGTAGAAATGGGTGCAAACGTTAAGCCAGTAGAGCAGAGCGATTTCCACTATACACTTCGTGAGAAGTTATCCGCAGCAATTACAAACATCCATAATGGAGCATCTATTAAGGATGCAATCCAGCAGACACAGGATGATATCGATTTTGCAATGGAAGAGTAATTCCATACATTATATTTAGAAAAGCGGGGAATCGGATCTTCCGACTCCCCGTTTTCCTTAAAACCTCAATGAAATAAAAAAGGGGGACTAAACTTGAGCAAGCAACATAAGAGTCTGAACATACAGGGCAAACAGCAGAGAGCCGGCTGGTTCTTCTTGGCGCCAGCAGCGATTATGATCGCAATCTTCAGTTTTTGGCCAATGATTCAGGCATTCATCACATCATTTACAACAGGAACCGGTGTTAACCAGAAAGTAGCGGATCCTATTATTTACAACTATACAAGAATGTTTGCAGATCGGACGTTCTTACGTTCCGTAGGAAATACATTCCTTTACCTTGCAATTGAAGTTCCGGTTATGTTAGTTCTGGCAATTCTTTTAGCCCAACTGCTAAATAACCGTGATTTAAAATGTCGTGGACTGTTCCGAACAATGGTATTTTTACCATGCGCAACAGCACTGGTATCTTATGCATTGATTTTTAAATCACTCTTTGCATTGGATGGTTTGATTAACACGATTTTTGTAAATCTGGGAATCTTTGAAAACAACTACAATTTCCTTGGAAATACAGGAAGTGCAAGAGCCATTATCATCATAGCACTGATCTGGAGATGGACCGGTTATAACATGGTATTTTATCTGGCAGGTCTTCAGAACATTGAATACTCCGTATACGAAGCAGCCAAGATTGATGGTGCAAACGGATGGAAGACATTCTGGAAGATTACGGTACCACTTTTGATGCCAACAATCGTTATGACAGTGATTATGTCAATCAATGGTACATTACAGTTGTTTGATGAATCTGTAAACCTGACACAGGGTGGACCGGCTTATTCCACCATGACCATGTCGCATTACATTTACAATAATGCATTTGGACTGGGTGTTGGTAAATTTGGATATGCATCAGCCATGTCATTCTTTATCTTTATTTTGGTTGCAATCCTTTCTGCAATCAGTATGAAAGTAGGTGATAATCGTGACTAAGAAAAAGAACAGTTCTGCGATTCAGCGTAGATTGATACCAACATATATTTTTCTGATTATCGTATCCTTTATTTCGGTATTTCCGTTATATTGGATGATTGCAGCAGCGACAAACAAATCGGTTGATGTCGCAAGGGGTAAGATTACATTTGGTTCGTATGCGTTAGAAAATTTCCAGCATCTGACAGCACAGACAGATTTGTGGGGAGCACTTGGTAATTCTTTCCTTTATGCCATTGTACAGACAATCATTGCTTTATTTATCTGCTCTTTAGCCGGATTTGGTTTTGAATTATATCATGATAAGGGCAAGGATAAAGTGTTCTCTATTCTGCTTCTTGCAATGATGATTCCGCAGGTGGCAACTATGATTCCACTTTTTAAGATGATTTCATCAGCAGGGCTTTTGAATACTGTGTGGGCATTTATTTTACCAAGTATTTCAACACCGTTTTTGATTATGATGTTCCGTCAGAATTCACGTAACTTCCCGATTGATATTATGGAAGCAGCGCGTCTGGATGGATTATCAGAGTTTCAAATTTATTTCCGTATGTATATGCCGGTTATGAAATCGACCTATGCAGCAGCAGCGGTTATTACATTTATGAATGCATGGAACTCTTATTTATG
Organism: uncultured Pseudobutyrivibrio sp.; assembly: GCA_900546435.1. GTDB lineage: Bacteria > Bacillota > Clostridia > Lachnospirales > Lachnospiraceae > Pararoseburia. The sequence goes on from URCQ01000003.1 coordinate 60,628, forward strand.
GCCAAAAGTTGTTATGGCAGATACGAGAGCACAGAACATGCCAATGTTGATTGCAAACCTGGCAAGTGGATATACCGTTGATTATGGAATGCTTATGATGGGCGTGCTTTTCTGTTCCATCCCTACAATGATTATCTTCTTTGTATTGCAGAAGCAGTTCGCAGAAGGTATTACAGGTTCTGTAAAATAATAAATGGCAGATAAGCTGCCATAATATTTGATGAAAGTAAAGCGAAGGTAATATAAATATGGCAGAATTTCGATATAGTATAATTAAAAATCCTGAAATTTTTATGGAAAATCGTTTACCGGCACATTCCGATCATGCGTTTTACCGCAGTGAAGAAAGTGCAGCGGCAAACGATGCCGATTTTAAAGTATCATTAAATGGTGTGTGGAAATTCTCATATGCAAAAAATATAGCATCTGCAATCGAAGGCTTTGAAAAAGCAGACTATGATTGCAAGACATGGGATGACATCAGAGTACCGGCACATATCCAGATGGAAGGATATGACACACCGCAATATGCAAATACCCAGTATCCATGGGATGGAAGACAAGCGGTTTTGCCGGGAGAAATTCCGGAAGAATTTAATCCGGTGGGATCCTACGTGAAATATTTTGAAGTACCAAAGAATATGGAAGAGGGTCCAGTATTTATTTCCTTCCAAGGCGTGGAAAGCGGCATGGCTTTGTGGCTTAATGGACATTATGTGGGATATAGTGAGGATAGCTTTACTCCTTCAGAGTTTGATTTGACACCATATCTCGTAAAAGGAATTAACAAACTTGCCGTACAGGTTTATAAATGGACCGCAGGAAGCTGGTGTGAAGATCAGGATTTCTTCCGATTCTCTGGTATTTATAGAGAAGTATATCTTTATACCATTCCAAAAGTTCACATTTGTGATCTGAAATTAAAGACGATTCTGGATCAGGATTACAAAGATGCGGTATTACAGTTAGATTTAGAGACAAATGCCGACGGAAAAGCAGAGGTTTGTCTGGCGGATGATGATGTAGAAATGGTAATGTCGGTTGCGTTAGAAGAAGGACATAACCATATAGAAATGCCTGTGAAAGAGCCATTTCTTTGGAGCGCAGAGGATCCATATCTTTATGATTTGACAATCCGTGTGCAGAATAAGGCTGGCGTTTTGCAAGAAGTTGTAAAAGAACATGTTGGTTTCCGTAAATTTGAGATGAAAAATCAAATGATGCATATCAACGGCAAACGTATTGCATTTTATGGCGTAAACCGTCACGAATTTAGTGCAGACAGTGGCAGATGCATCACGGAAAAAGAGATATTAAAAGATATCATTACCATGAAGCAGCATAACATCAATGCAATCCGTACCTGCCATTATCCAAATCAGAGTGCATTGTATCGGCTTTGTGATGCATATGGAATCTATGTTATCGATGAGACGAACTTAGAGACACATGGTACATGGAATGCGCATCAGATGGGACTGGTGGATCGCGATTTTGTTGTTCCGGGAGACAGACCGGAATATCAGGAAATGATTTTAGACCGTGCAAAGAGTATGTTTGAGCGCGATAAAAATCATCCTTCTATTGTAATCTGGTCTTGTGGAAATGAATCTTTTGGTGGAAAGGATATTCTGGAGATGAGTAAGGCGTTTCACCGTTGGGATGATACGCGTCTGGTTCATTATGAAGGTGTCTGGTGGGATCCACGTTATCCGGAAACAACGGACATGGTCAGTACCATGTATACACCTGCAGTAGACATTGAGGCATATTTAAAGGAACATCGTGAAAAACCATATATTCTTTGTGAATATACACACGCTATGGGAAATTCCTGCGGAGCAATGCACAAATACACAGATCTTATGGAAAAGGAGCCACTTTTCCAAGGTGGTTTTATCTGGGATTATATCGACCAATCGTTGACAAAAAAAGATCGTTATGGCGTGGAATTCCAAGCTTATGGCGGTGACTTTGGTGAGCGTCCGTGTGACTATAATTTTAGTGGAAATGGCATCTGCTATGGAAAAGACAGAGACCCATCACCAAAAATGCAGGAAGTAAAATATAATTATCAGCCAATTGCGATTGAGATCAAGCAGTGCATGGCAACGATCCATAATAAGAATTTGTTCACAAATACAAATGTCTATGATGCGGTTGTTACATTAGAAAAAGAAGGAACACTGGTAGAACAGCAGATTTTAACCATTGATGTAGAGCCGTTGGAAAAGAAAAATGTTTTGTTGGAGATGGAAATACCAGATAATGGTGAATATGTACTAACCTTATCTTTTGTATTGCGTGAAGATACGTTGTGGGCAAAACGTGGCCATGAAATCGCGTATGGACAGGAAGTTATCGGTAAAATGGAAGCGCGTGAGCCTTCGAAAAAACCGTATACCGTTACAAAGGGCTGGCATAATATCGGTGTCAAAGGTGAAGATTTTGAAGTGTTATTTTCTATATTGCATGGGGGACTTGTATCCTATCGATATGGTGGAGTAGAAATGCTCAAGGCTATTCCAAAACCTAATTTCTGGCGTGCACTTACAGATAATGATGTGGCAAATCTTCTACCGTTCCGCGCAGGCCAGTGGAAAGTTGCAAGTATGTTTTCAACCTTTAAATATAATCATGGACGGGCGGCGACAGATTGTGTTTTGGAAGAAGCAGAAGATCATATTACAGTAACCTACACATATCATTTGCCGGTAAGACCACAGATGGATTGTGAAGTGGCATACAGTGTTTATGGCGATGGAGAAGTCAAAGTAAAGATGACGATGGATCCTTCCGCAGAAGTAGGAGAATTGCCGGAGTATAGTATGTTGTTTATCATGGATGCAGATTATGATCATCTGAGTTGGTATGGTCTTGGACCAGAGGAGACGTATGTAGATAAATGTCATGCAAAACTTGGACTTTATCATAATAAAGTGGCAGATAATATGGCAAAATATCTTGTTCCGCAGGAATGCGGCAATAAAACAGGTGTCCGTTATGCGAAGGTCACAGACGAACATGGCAGAGGTCTTTTGATTCAAGGAGATCAGTTGCACTTTTCTGCATTACCTTATTCACCACACGAGTTGGATAATGCATTGCATATGACAGAACTTCCACCGGTACATTACACATTTATCCGTGTGGGATTAGAGCAAATGGGTGTTGCCGGAGATGATACGTGGGGTGCACTTACGCATCCGGAATATCTTATTGATAATAGCAAAAAGTTAACATTAACATTCTCTTTCCGTGGTATCTAAGTTATAATTAAGAAAGAGTCTTTCACAAATGCTCTCATGAAAGATGAGGGCATTTGTTTTATCTGATTTTTAAGAACGCGGTTTGGGGAAAGCGAAAGGAGAGGCAAATGGAGTTGGACAAAATCTTATATGGTGGAGATTACAATCCGGAGCAATGGCTGGATCGACCGGATATTTTAAAAGAAGATATTGCAATGATGAAAGATGCACACATCAATACGGTGACTCTGGGGGTTTTTTCGTGGTCTACGTTAGAACCAGAGGAAGGAAAATACAACTTTGGCTGGTTGGATGAGATTATGGATCAGTTGGAAGAGGCGGGGATTTCGGTCATTCTTGCGACACCATCTGGGGCAAGACCAAAGTGGCTGGCAGATCGATATCCAGAAGTGCTTCGTGTAAATGAAAGGCGTGAGAGAGCATTGTATGGATATCGCCACAATCATTGCTATACATCCCCGGTTTATCGTGAAAAAGTACGTGCGATAGATCAGGAACTGGCAAAACGTTATGGAAAACGTTCGCAAGTGATTTTGTGGCATATTTCGAATGAATTTGGTGGAGAATGTCATTGTCCGCTTTGCCAGGAAGCATTTCGTAATTGGGTAAAAAAGAAATACAAGACAATTGATGCGTTAAATCAGGCATGGTGTACAACATTTTGGAGTCATACCTACCAGTCTTTTGATCAGGTGGAGAGCCCGTCTACTTTGGGAGAGACTTTTTTACATGGACTGAATCTCGATTGGAAACGTTTTGTCAGTGAACAGACGGGAGATTTTATTGCAGAGGAAATCCGTGCTATTCGCGAAACAGGCTCGGAAATACCGACGACGATCAATATGATGTACAATTATGGGGGATTGAATTATCATGAGCTTGCTAAATTCGTAGACATTGTATCCTGGGATACGTATCCGACCTGGCATAGACAGTCAGACAGCGTAACAGCGATGGATAATGGATTTTGGCATGATTTTATGCGTTCCTTAAAAAATGTGCCATATCTGGTTATGGAATCCTGCCCATCCAGTACAAATTGGCAGGCAGTCAGCAAATTAAAACGCCCAGGCATGTTAGATGCACAATCTATGCAGGGAATTGCACATGGGTCTGACAGTGTATTGTATTTCCAAATCCGCCAGAGCAGAGGTGCATCGGAAAAATTTCATGGAGCTGTGATTGACCATTATGGTGGCAGAGATACGCGGGTATATCGTGAGGTGACAAAAGTTGGTGAAGAGCTGGAGGCGCTTCGCGAGATGGTAGGAAGTACGGTGAAATCAGAAGTTGCTGTTATTTATGATATCGAGAATCGTTGGGCGATGGAAGATGCACAAGGACCGAGAAATATTGGTTTACATTATAAAGAAACGGTTCAAAAATCGTATTGTGCATTTCGTAAGCTGGGATTGAATGTAGATGTCATCAATATGGACCATGAATTTAAGGGATATAAGATTTTAGCAGCGCCGATGACATATATGTACCGCGATGGATTTGCGGAAAGAGTTCGGAATTTCGTAGCACAAGGAGGCATTTTTATCACAACATATCATTCTGGTATCGTGGATGAAAATGATCGTTGTTATCTGGGGGCGACACCAGCAGGACTTACCGATCTGTTAGGTCTGCGTCAGACAGAAATAGATGGTTTGTATGATGGAGAAAGCAATCAGTTAGTTCCGGAGGATCGAAGTATTTTTGCAACACAAATTTCATATGAAAGTAGAAATTTATGTCAGCTGATTGATGCGACAAGTGCGAGGGTGCTGATGACATATGGTACTGATTTTTACCAGGGACAGCCGGCTGTGACTTTCCAGCCTTATGGTATGGGCTATGGATATTATATAGGTGCAGATGTGGAACAAAGCTGTTATGATGATTTGTACAAACGAATTGTTGCTTTATCCAGAGTGAAAGTGCCGATTTCCTATATTCCGGAAGGGGTAGAAGTTACAACACGCAGCAAAGATGGCTATGACTATGTGATTTTGCAGAATTATTCAGCGATGAACCAGCATGTGGAATTGGGTGAAGGAGAGTTGCTTTTGGGCAGTAGGAGTGGTAAAATTTCCACTTACGAGACGATTATTTTACGGAGGAAGAAAAAGTGATTTATCAGGATGTATATATTGAAAAATCCGTACATAGAAAGGCACCGGCGATTACAAAAATATACAACGTGATTATGATAGGAATTACACTATTTGTGGCATTTAATTTTGTCTTTGTTGACTATAAAGTATTTGGGATACCGCTGATTGCCATGATCGTAGCCAGTTATTTTGTCATACAGAATACAAAGGTGGATTTTGACTATACATATACGAATGGTGAATTAGAAATTACGAAAATCAAGCGTAAAACAAAGCGACAGGAGCTGATTTCCTGTGAAATGAAAGATATTGTTGTAGTGGCACCTTCGAAAACGGAGCCAGTACAGCCGTATATTGGACGTCATATGAAAACATATGATTGTCTTTCCCATGATCCACAAGTTTCATATTATACAATGATTATACGTGATCCTGAGATGGGAAATGAGATGAAGATCTTATTTGAGCCGGGCGAGGATTTGCTGGAAGCGATGCGGCGAATTTCTCCGGATAAGATACATGTATTATCTTGAAGCAAGAGGTAAATCTGCGAGATAAGAGAAGAATAAAGGAGGATAAGAATATGGATGCAACAAATTTGCGAGAAAAATTTGTGGAAATCTACGGAGATGGCGGAGACATCCGCGAATATTTTGCACCGGGACGTGTGAATCTGATCGGAGAACATACGGATTATAATGGAGGTCATGTGTTCCCATGTGCACTCACAATAGGAACATATGGTGTGGCCCGTAAGAGAGAGGATGATAAGATACATTTTATTTCTGCAAACCTGGCTGATTGTGATGTGGTTGAGGTTTCACTGGATGATCTTAGTTATAAGAAAAATTATAATTGGGCAAATTATCCACTCGGCGTTGTATGGGCATTTGATGGAAAGGGAAAGAAGATTACACAGGGCTTTGATATGGCAATCTGGGGTAATATACCAAATGGTTCCGGGCTTTCTTCTTCTGCATCCTTAGAAGTGCTTACTGGAACGATCTTGCGTGATTTATATGGTTTTGATGATCTTTCGATGACGGATCTTGCTCTGATTGGTCAGTATTCAGAGAATAATTTCAACGGGTGTAATTGCGGGATTATGGATCAGTTTGCAGTTGCTATGGGAAAAAAGGATTGTGCCATCTTTTTGGATACGAGTGATTTGTCTTATGAATATGCGAAAATTGCGCTTTCAGATGCAAAGATTGTAATTACAAACAGTAAAGTAAAGCATAGCCTGGTAGATGGTCAGTATAACAAGCGTCGTGAGGAATGTGCAAAGGCATTGGAACAATTGCAGACGGTTGTTTCGATCAACAGCCTTGGTGAGCTGGATAATGAAGGCTTTGAGAAATACAAAGATGTTATTACAGATGAAGAATGCCAAAAGCGCGCACGTCATGCTGTTGCAGAGAACCAGCGTACGATTGAAGCAGTTGCTGCATTGAAGCAGAATGATGTGGAGAAATTCGGTGCATTGATGAATGCGTCACACGTATCTCTCCGTGATGATTACAAGGTTTCTTGTGAAGAAATCGATGTTTTGGTAGATCTTGCATGGAAAGTAGATGGTGTTATTGGATCCCGCATTACCGGTGGTGGTTTTGGTGGATGTACTGTCAGCATTGTAAAAAATGATGCAATTGCAGATTTCATGGAAAAGGTTGGCGCAGGATATAAAGAGAAGACCGGCATAGAAGCGGAATTTTATGTAGTAGATATTGGAGACGGTGCAAGAAGAACCGTTTAGATATGAAAAAAAGATCCGACAGATGTAAAGCATCTGCCGGATTTTTTAAATGTTATTTTCCTGGTATGTCAGATATGTGGAGATCATAAGCGCAATTTTACATACGATGGCATCGTCGAATTGACGGATATCAAGCCCCGTTAATTGTTCGATTTTATCTAGACGATAGATAAGTGTATTGCGGTGCAAATAAAGTTTTCGTGCACATTCGGCGATGCTTAGACCACTGTCAAGAAATGTGTGGATGGTATGCAATGTTTCCTCATCAATATCAGATAAATGCAGGCCTTGGAAATGATTCTGTAAGTACTCTTCACATATTTCGGTTGGCAAATGATATATGAGTTTGCCAAGGCCGAGGTTTTGTGTCCAGTGAATGTGCTCGGTATCGGAAAAAATGTTACCAATTTCCATAGCTGTAGATATCTGTAAAAAAATACAAGGCAGCTGTTGATAAGAAGTTGCGACACGGTCGTAGGCAAAACGCAGAGGAATCATGGCTTCTGCCTCCAGTGTTCCCTGCATATCAAAAAGCATTTGTTGTAAGCTTTCGGATGATGGCTGCATCGGCAGTTGGCGAATCAATGCTACATGAAAATCATCGGTCTGAATGAGTGTATCTGCGCCGGAAGAAAAGAACTGCGCAAAAACAGATTGCTCCATGGAAGAAATCGGCTGTCTGGTTTCTAGAAGGACTGGAAAGAGATATCCGTTTTCTTCCAGATGAAAACGATGGATTCCTTCGTGAATTTCCTGTTCGCTTAAAAGCCCTAGCAAAAGACCACGGAGAAAACCCTCTTTTGAAGTGCTGTTATGACCGGCTCGTAACATATTTTTTAATGTGACAAGCATTTCTTCTTCGTCAATCTGACTGTCGGTGATGGAAAAAAGAATGCCTGTCTGGTTTTGTATCTGTTCTAATAATTCTTCTATTTGTTCTTGTATCGTCATGCTATTCTCCTTGTTTGAAAGACACAAATCATACCGTTATTTTAACGTTTTCGCGAGGGGTTCGTCAACAGAGTTAAAATGACGAACATCCGCTGGTTATTTTGGTTAGTTTAACGATGACAGTAAAATAAGATTTTTCTATAATAAAAACATGAATTGGCATATCGTACTTATACCAATCAGAAAGAGAGGAAATTCGTATGACTTCAGTTACAGTTAATATCAATTCTATTGATAAGGTAAAACGTTTTGTCAATGCAATCACATCATTTGATAATGATTTTGATTTGATTTGTGATCGTTATGTCATTGATGCGAAGTCCATCATGGGTATTTTCAGTTTGGATTTATCAAAGAATCTGACACTGAATATCCAGAAAGAGGATAATGTGGATGCTGTATTGGCAGCAATTGATGAATTTATCGTTAAAGAATAACAAAGGATTTATGTAGCAAGAGAGGATTTTATTATGGCAAGTATTTCATTAAAGAACATTAACAAAGTATATCCAAATGGTTTTCACGCAGTGAAAGATTTTAACCTTGATATTGAGGACAAAGAATTTATTATCTTTGTAGGACCATCTGGATGTGGTAAGTCTACTACCCTTCGTATGATAGCCGGACTTGAGGATATTTCAAGTGGAGACCTTTTAATTGATGGTAAGCGCATGAATGATGTAGAACCGAAAGATCGTGATATCGCAATGGTATTCCAGAACTATGCGTTATATCCACATATGACAGTATACGACAATATGGCATTTGGATTGAAGCTTCGTAAGCTGCCAAAGGCTGAGATTGATAAAAAAGTTCGCGAAGCAGCAAAGATTTTGGACTTGGAAGGTCTTTTGGATCGTAAGCCAAAGGCTCTTTCCGGTGGACAGCGTCAGCGTGTTGCCATGGGTCGTGCAATCGTTCGTAAGCCTAAGGTATTCCTTATGGATGAGCCACTTTCTAACCTGGATGCAAAATTACGTGTGCAGATGAGAATTGAAATTTCTAAGTTGCATAAAGACTTAGGTGCAACCATCATTTATGTAACACATGATCAGACAGAGGCTATGACACTTGGTACAAGAATTGTCGTTATGAAGGATGGTGTTGTTCAGCAGATTGATACACCTCATAACTTATACAATAAGCCACAGAATCTCTTTGTTGCCGGCTTCATCGGATCTCCTCAGATGAACTTTATGGATGCAAAGATTTCTGTAGATGGAGAGAATGTAACAGCACAGGTTGGTGAGTCTAAGATTGCTGTTCCAGCTACGAAAGCAAAAGCTTTGATCGATGGCGGATATGATGGAAAGACCGTTGTTCTTGGTATTCGTCCGGAAGACATTCATGATTCACAGATGTTTATCGAAACATCACCAAATAGTGTGATTGAAGCACATATTCGTGTGTATGAATTGCTTGGTGCAGAAGTGTTCTTATATTTCGATTACGCAGGATCACAGGTAACAGCACGTGTAGATCCAAGAACAAATGCAAAACAGGGCGATCATATCAAGTTTGCGCTTGATATGGAGCATGCACATTTCTTTGATAAAGATACAGAATTGGTTATTACTAATTAATCTTTTTCTTATATATCTTCCTATCTTATACGATGATACCCTCGGAATACTCCGGGGGTATTATTGCGTTACCCTCTATCCATATATAGAAAAAATGTGTTATACTATAGAACAAAGCATCAATTTGTTGATAGCAGATACGGTTAAGGGAGAATAATATGGAAACGATAAAATATACCGGCAAGCTGCAGCGTTATTTTCAGGCACCGATTTATATGATTTTTTTGTTTGTTGCCGGAGATGTGTTAGTGTTCTTGCAAAACATAAAAGTGGGTGCGCTTTTTTCTATCTGCATTGTTGTTTATGCGGCCATTGTTTTGTGGTTCTATCGTAGTTGCTCTGCAAAATTAGAAGAGGAAATCATACACTTTGCCACGCATTATGGGACGGTTCAGAAAAAGCTGTTAAATGAGTTTCAATTGCCGTATGCTCTTATGGATTACTCGGGTAAGATTCTTTGGGTAAATGAAGAATTTTCTCGTGTGACAGGAAGAGATAAGAATTACAATAAGTCGATTACATCTATTTTCAAAGAAATTACGCGAGAAGAGATTGAAAAAGCAGGCAATGATAATTTTGAGATTGCACTACCGTTTGGCGATCGTAAGTATATAGCTAGTATGCAGCGTTTACAGTTCAACGAGGAGCAGGATGTAGATGCCATGGAAATCATGACAGAAGCAGACAATTTTAATTCGTTGATTGCACTTCTTCTATTTGACCAGACAGAGCTGGATTACTATAAAGAAGAAAATGAAAAGCAAAAACTTGTAGTTGCGCTCGTACATATTGATAATTATGAAGAAGTATTTGATTCCATTGAAGAAGTAAAACGTTCTTTGCTCACCGCGATTATTGATCGCAAGGTAAACAAATATTTTCAGAATATGGATGCGATTGTGCGCAAGCTGGATCGTGATAAATTTATCGTACTTTTTCAGCAGCAGTATATGCAAAGGCTGGAAGAGGACAAGTTCTCTATTCTGGAAGATATCAAATCTACTAAGGCGGGAAATGAGCTGGAGATTACGCTCAGTATGGGATTTGGTATTGGTGGCAATTCTTATGTACAAAATGCAGAGTTTGCCCGCGTAGCTATTGACCTTGCGTTAGGACGTGGAGGTTCCCAGGCAGTTATTAAGAATAACAGTGATGTTTCTTATTATGGTGTGCGTGGTAAGGAAATCGAGCGCAATACGCGCGTCAAAGCCCGTGTGAAAGCACAGGCATTGCGTGAGATTATGGAAACGCGAGAAGAGATTATTATTATGGGTCATCCAATTGCGGATGTCGATTCTTTTGGTGCGGCGATAGGTCTGTTTTGTGCAGCGCGCGAGATTCGTAAAAATGCAAAAATTGTACTCAATACGGTGACAAGCTCTTTGCGACCGCTCGTGGAATCTTTCTCTGAAGCTGCCGGTTACCCGGAAGATATGTTTATTACATCAGAACAGGCAGAGGAGATTGCGGATGCACAGACATTGGTTATTGTGGTAGATACCAATCGTCCGAGCTATACGGATTGCCCAAGACTGTTAGAAATCAGCAAATCGATTGTGGTATTTGATCATCACAGACAAGGTAGTGAGCAGGTGGTAAATCCAATTCTTTCCTATATTGAACCATATGCGTCTTCTGCTTGTGAAATGATTGCAGAAGTACTGCAGTATTTTTCAGAAAAAGTGCATTTGCATCCGAATGAATCGGATTGTATTTATGCAGGAATTTTGATTGATACGAATAACTTTATGACAAAGACGGGTGTGCGTACATTTGAGGCGGCAGCATATTTGCGGCGTTGTGGTGCCGAGGTTACGCGTGTGCGAAAGCTTTTGCGTGAAGATATGTCGGCATACAAGGCGAGAGCGGAAGTGATTCGTCATGCGGAAGTATATCGAGGACTGTTTGCAATTTCTATTTGTGAATCAGGACAATTAGAAAGCCCGACGGTTGTTGGTGCAAAAGCAGCAAATGAACTTTTAAATATCGTAGGGATCAAGGCATCGTTTGTTTTGACAGAGTTTCAACATAAAATCTATGTAAGCTCCCGCTCGATTGATGAAATTGATGTGCAGCACATCATGGAACGTTTGGGTGGCGGTGGTCATCTGAATGTAGCGGGTGCACAGATTGAGAACAGTACGGTAGATGAAGTGAAACGTAAGATTGAAGATATTTTAGATATGATGATAGATGAAGGAGAAATCAAAATATGAAAGTGATTTTATTACAGGATGTGAAGTCCCTTGGAAAAAAGGGAGAGATTGTTAATGTAAGTGAAGGCTATGCAAGAAATATGCTGTTACCAAAGAAATTAGGTGTAGAAGCAAACAGCAAGAATTTAAATGATTTGAAGTTACAGAATCAGCATGCAGATAAAGTGGCGCAGGAGAATTTAGAAGCGGCACAGGCTATGGCGAAAAAGATCGAGGAATGGCTGGTAGAGACAAAGATCAAAACGGGCGAAGGCGGAAGAACGTTTGGTTCTGTTTCCTCTAAAGAAATCTGTGCGGCAGTCAAGGCACAATACAAGGAAACCATAGATAAGAAAAAAATACACATGGAAGAACCAATTCGTGCACAGGGAACCTACGAAGTTAAGGTAAAATTGCATCCACAGGTAACCGCTGTGATGCGTGTACACGTATCAGGAGAATAGTATGGAAGAAGCGTTAATCAAACGAGTGATGCCGAACAGCCTAGAGGCAGAACAATCTGTTGTTGGCTCTATGATTATGGATCGTGATGCGATTGTTGCCGCATCTGAGATTTTGATCAAAGAAGATTTTTACCATCAGCAATATGGTCAGATATTTGAAGCAATTGTAGAGTTATACAACAGTGGCCAGGCAGTGGATGTTATTACTTTGCAGAACAAGCTGCGTGAAAAGGATGTACCACCGGAAGTAAGTAGTGTGCAGTATATCAGTGACTTAGTAGCGGCTATTCCGGTTACCGTAAATACAGAAGCATATGCTCAGATTGTCAAGGACAAGGCACTTCTTCGTCAGATTATTAGAGTTAATCAGGAAATAGAAAATGACTGCTATAATGGCAAACAAGGCGTGACAGAGATTTTAGAAAAGACAGAGCATGATATTTTTGCATTGGTACAGAACCATGGAAATGCAGAATATGTTCCGATTCGTCAGGTCGTTATGAATGCCATTCATAAAATTGAGCAGGCATCAAAACAGAAAGGTGCTGTCACCGGTATTCCGACGGGCTTTATCGATTTAGACTATCAGACGGCTGGATTGCAGCCATCGGATCTGATTCTGATTGCAGCACGTCCTTCTATGGGAAAAACAGCGTTTGTTTTGAACCTGGCGCAGTATGTTGCCTTTCATGAAGATTTATGTACAGCAATTTTTTCTTTGGAAATGTCAAAGGAACAGCTCGTAAACCGTCTGTTCTCTTTGGAATCGCGCGTGGATGCGCAGAAATTGCGTACCGGTAATTTACAGGAATCAGAATGGGAAAAGCTGATAGAGGGTGCAGGTATTATTGGTAATTCTCATCTGATCATTGATGATACGCCGGGTATCAGCATATCAGAACTCCGCAGTAAGTGTCGTAAATATAAAATGGATCAGGATTTGCGTCTGATTATTATCGACTATTTACAGTTGATGAGTGGCTCTGGTCGTTCGGAATCCAGACAGCAGGAGATCTCAGAGATTTCAAGATCTTTAAAGGCACTTGCCAGGGAATTAAATGTACCGGTAATTGCCTTATCGCAGTTATCCCGTGCGGTAGAACAGCGTCCGGATCACAGACCGATGCTTTCAGATCTGCGTGAATCCGGAGCGATCGAGCAGGATGCCGATGTGGTAATGTTTATTTACCGTGACGATTATTATAATAAAGATACAGACCTGAAAAATATTTCTGAAATTATTGTGGCAAAGCAAAGAAACGGCCCGATCGGTACGATTAATCTTGCATGGCTGCCGGAATACACGAAGTTTGGCAATTTAGATCATACGCAGCAATAAACTGTCGAAATCTTACGATTAGTTTTGCTTGTCCGCCTTTCTGTAAGCGTATATACTTAAACTATACATAAAAGAGAGCAGTATATATACAGGAAGGACTGGTTTTTTGGAAAAAGTACGATATATGATTTCGGATGCAGCACGGATGGTGGCATTAGAGCAGCATGTGCTCCGCTATTGGGAAGATGAACTGCAGCTCGATATCCCACGCAACGAAATGGGGCATCGTTACTATACAGATGATAATATCAAAGAAATTCTTCGTATTAAGGATCTGCGGGAAAAAGGATATCAGCTCAAGGCAATCCGTATGTATTTAAAGAAAGAAAAGCGCAACGAAGAAAAAGAGCAGGAAGCCAGAAAGAAGCATGTGGACTTGGATGGATTTGTAACGCTGACCTCTGCCAAGGAATTGGGATTCGGAGAAGATGTCGATTCGGAGTGTGCGATAGATACGGCTGCAGATACAGCAGCAGATGCAGGGCATATGATCAGCAGGTCAGAAGAAAGCCAGGTATCTGCCGAAACGCAGGAACAGGCGCGTATCCGAGTAGAGCAATTTCAAAAGTTGATGACAGAGATTGTGGCAAATGCCATGCGTGAGAACAATGAGGTGCTGACAACGCACGTGGAAGAACGTATTCTAAAAGAAATGAATTATCTCATGCAGGAACATTATCAGCTGGAAGAGGATCATTATAAGAAATTGGATGAAGCGATTCGTAGTAATTTACGAAAAAAGCGAAGCCGTGGCGTTAAATGGATACTTCCGACAAGAAAATCAGAGAATAGAGAAAAATAAAGAAAGCGACGTGATGAAAAATCATTACGTCGCTTTTCCTGTAAACATTAACCCTGTGCTTCTAAGAAGTTGTTGATTTCGTCTACTAACATGTCAGGGTCGATACCGTGTACCATAGCAGCCTGCTCAATGGTCTCCATCTGGGATGATGGGCATCCCAAACAGTGCATGCCGATATTTAATAAAATTGGTGCTACGTTCTGATCAATCTGTAATAATTCACCAATCATAGTTGACTTATTTACTCTAGCCATGATTCTTATCCTCCTTATTTTCGATGGTGTTATTATAATGCCTTTTTTTGCCTTTTGCAATTCATTATCTTGTTTTTAAATAAGAACTTGTTTTTTCAAATTATTTGATTTATTATGTGGTTACAGCAGAATGCTGAATAATATGCGATAAGGTGATTGGAGGAATTAACAATGGCATACGTAATTTCTGATTCATGTGTAAGCTGTGGAACATGCGAACCTGAATGTCCAGTAGGAGCTATCTCTCAGGGAGACAGCCAGTTCGAAATCGATGGATCTGCTTGTGTTGATTGTGGCACATGCGCAGGTGTTTGTCCTACAGGTGCTATCTCTCAGGAGTAATCCTAAGATAGTTACATATCACAGACAAAGTAAAAGACGTCCGCGTGAGCGGGCGTCTTTTTTTCGTGTACGAAAGCAGTCTACGCAACGTAGATTGCTCGGAACCAAGTCCTGTGTTACGCTTCTTATAAGAGGAGGGGCACACTATGGAGACAAAAGAGTTGGGAATGTTTATAGCGAAAAGGCGTACAGAACTGGGTATGACACAGGCACAACTGGCAGAACGGTTACATGTGACCAATAAGGCAATTTCCAAATGGGAAAATGGAAGAGGACTACCGGACATAGCAAATGTAGAAGGATTGGCAGATGTGTTAGACCTGAGCTTGCAGGAATTGATGGAGTGTCGGATATGCCAGACGGAGGATGAGGCGGAAAATACGGAACAGGCATTGCGGGAAACGCTGGCATTTGCACAGATAAAGATCAAAAAGGCAATCTTTAAATGTATTCCTGTGATAATGATAGCCTGGGGATTGATGTTTACTTTTGTATATGTTATGTGTATGTATATGGATCTGGGTCAGCATCTGGAGTTGAGAGCAATTCTCATAGGATTTTTGGTATTGGAGGCTGGTTTGACAGGGAATATATGGAACACACTTGTGAGGAGGGAGTAGATAAAGAAAAGGTGATGGATGAAAAATCCATCACCTTTTGCATTTACAGTTTCGCTAACATACCAAGAGCATCGTCTGGGATGATCAAGGTGTAGTGTTCTTTAAAATAAGCATCCTGTCCGACAGAAAAATCTGCCTGTGAACCATATTCCGTCAGGATGTTGCAGGCTTTGTTGAATTCAGCAGGTGTGTGTTCACTCTTGCTGATGACAAGATAAAAAATATCATCCGAAGGGCTCTTGTATAATGTGTTGCGACCATGATAAAAATCGCCGAGTACATGAGACAATCGGATCAGATCATCCAGAGAAGAGAAAGCAAATAATTTGATGATGTCTACGGGAACCTCAATGTCTTCTGCGTCCGGTAGATTAGCTTCTGCAGATTTGCCGACGCGTGCAGCGGCCGATTTTGCCTTGGAAAACAGCGATATAATATCGTCTGCAGCGGTTGGCGGATGCGGCATGTTGTCAACATAATCATCCATGTCGTAGTCATCTTCATCCATATCTTCTGAGAAATGAGAAAATCTGGTGTCTAATTCATCTGGATATTCTACTTTCGTCACTATTAATAAAATGGAGTCAGCAGTGAGTGGAACAGCTTCAATCATCAAAGGAATATCCTCTGCGTCAAAGCCAAATTCATAAGAGGCCTTCTCCATCATTTCACGAAAAAGAGATTTAGCTTTTTCTGTGCCATAGGCGAGTTCGCTTAATTTTAAGTGCCTGCTATCGAGATCTTCTCTCGTAAGTGTGCAGCGAATCTGGTTATCGTTTACTTTTTCAATTTTCATAAGATCACATCCTTTACAGAAAATTAGGTAAACTTATACCTATACATATTATAAACAATGAAAAAAACAAAGTAAAGAAAGCAAGTATTAAAAATGTCTAAATTTGTTAAAAAAGTATAAACAATGTAGAAATGCCTTGCTTTTTAAAATTCAATTTGCTATAACGTATGCAAGAGGTGCTTTTCCGGTTCTAGGGAGGAGCAATATAATGTCATATTTTCTATCTGATCGGTATGAGACGATACGCGTTTTGTATGAATCTACATATACACGGGTCGTGCTCGTCAAGACGATAGATACCGGTGATCTATATGTTATCAAGGGTATTAGAAAGGACCCGGCCACACCGGAACATTTTTTTCTTGAAGCAAGTCTGCTACAGGATTTGAATCATCCTGGAATTCCCATTCTACATGAAACACAAGAAGACGCATCGTTTTTTTATATTGTAGAAGAATATATTTATGGAGATTCTTTAGATCAGTACTTGCTTTATCATCAACACATTTCCCAGGATACATTTTTACAATTTGCCATGCAGTTGTGCAATATCATGGAATATCTGCATACAAGAAATCCAAATCCAATTTTATATTTGGATTTAAAACCGGAACATATTATAGTATGCGGCAACCAGTTGAAATTAATCGACTTTGGCATTGCAAAGATTCTTACCAGTTCGGGAAATGATTTCCAAAATTTTGGAACAAAAAAATATGCTGCACCAGAACAAAGGCACGGAGGTGCGGTGGACGAAAGAACCGATATTTATGCCGTTGGTAAAATCCTATCTTATATGCTTTTGTTTTTGCCAATCAAGAGTAGAATCGTATGCTTTCCGTTGATCGCAAGGACTCTTTGCTACGATAAAAAAAGGCGCATCACAAGCATAAGTCGCCTACAGAATCGCCTGCAAAGGATACAGCAAAAAAACAAAAAAGAAAAGAAGAACAAAAAGCATCTCTTAAAACGTATTGCCGTTGTAGGAAACGAAGAAGGTGTGGGTTGTACACATGTGGCGGTGGCGCTGGTCTGCTATTTGAACCAGGCGGGGTTTTACGCGTATTACAAGAATGAGTCAGAACAGCCTATATTAGAGCGCATGCTGCAACAGGATATAGCTTGTATCAGACAGGATGGATTTATATATCACGAGTTTTTCCGAGGCTGTCTTACCTATGGCCCAGCAGTTGCAAAAAGTGAACTTTTGGAAGGAATACAAGTTGTGGATCGAGGATGCAAAGAGGATGACATGGCAGGTGCGACTATCTATGTCTGCAGTGGAAGAATCTGGCAGAAACGACCATCCGATGCGGTATGGGCGACACGAAAAAATACAATTATCGTAGGAAATCATTTTTCACGTTATGATGCAAAAACATGTGCACGGGTATGGAAACGACGTGTGTATTTGTTTCCTTATCAGCCGGATCCGTTTCATGCAACATGGGCAGTACGAAGACTTTTTTCAAGCATGCTAAAAAAGGAGTTGTTATGTGAAAAAGAAAAGCAGATGGATACATAAAAAGATTATGGGGTTTTACGGAACAAAAGAAGGTGTTGGATGTACGCATCTGGCACTTAGCGTGGCTAACTACCTGCATTCTGTAGAAAAATGGAAGGTACTGTATCTGGAAATGGGGAAATTCAGTCAGTTATATCCATTGATGCAGCAACAGCTGGTAGCATACGAAGATGTGATTCTTTATCCGTATCTTGGTGTGCAGTATTTGATTTGCCCGACAGAAAAAGAAGCGATGCGGCAATGCGGGAAGTTTGACGGCATAGTAGTTATTGACTTTGGTGTCTGGGGAGAAACATTAAAAAAACTGCAAGGTATCTGTCAGCGGAATGTGGTGCTGGGAGGTATACAGCGATGGGAGCATGAGGTATATGTAACCTGTATCAATAAGAATAAAAAAAGAAACGACATGGCGCAAATGGAATACTATAGCAGGCAAGTCGAAGGCTCGTTGCAGGTCTCCTTTTATAAAGAACATCATGTGTGGATACGTCCGGTGCCACAGATAGCAGATCCTTTTGCATTAAAGAAAAAAGATATTGTTTTTTTAGAACAATGGTTACGCACAAAATAGCAGGAAAAGGAGGAGATAAAGCAAAAAAGGAATAAGAAACACGTTGAAAAAAGATGTTACTTTTGTTTGGAAGGAAACAACAATGCTTAATTTAAGGTTATAAACGAAAAAAGATGAGGGCGTATCTATGGTAGATGCGCCCTGTTTTGTGCGTTCTATCGGCGCTGCATGATGACATCTGTCGTCGAAATGTGCTATAATAAATCAAATTATGCAGACAAATACCATTGGAGGATGGCATGGACAAGAGAAATAGAAAAAGAACAACAGGTACAGGGACAAAACGTAATCGCAGAAATCAGCAGATTCCTAATCATATTTATTTGCTGGCAATTGCTATTTTATTATTTGTGGTTCTTGGAATGGTATTTCTGATTCGCCGATATACACCAACACGGGAGCATATGAGTCTGTCGGAATTTTTTGTTTTGAAAGAAGAAAATGAGGCAGCAGTTATCTTAAACGGTGAATACAAGGAAGTGACGGAAACGGATGATACCATTCATGCAATTGCAACTGATCAGGGTGTTTACCTGGAGATTGGTTTTTTGAAAGCGGCATTGGACGATGGATATGTTTATGACACAACAGAAAGTGTTCTTCGTTATGTAACAGATCAGGATGTGATTTCAGCGTCTTTGAATAGTGAAGCATATACCGTTGGGAAAGCACGCGAGAGTCTGGGAAAAGATGTTGTGGTTTCACAAAATGGAGCATATTTTGTATCCGCGGATTTTGTGAAATTATACACGGATATGTCCTATGAACTGTTTGAGAACCCAAATCGTGTGGTTATAGAAACAGCAGGCTATGAAAAGAAGGTGGCAACGTTAAAGCGTGATGTTGCACTGCGACGTTTTGGTGGTGTAAAAAGCTTGATTTTAAAGGACGCAAGCAAGGGAGATCGGGTTACCGTTCTTGAAGATTATGGCAAGTGGAGCCATGTGTTGACAGAGGATGGTGTTTTGGCATGTGTACAGAATAAGCGTATGTCAAAGGCGGAAACACAGACGGTTGCCTGCAATCTCGAGGAACGTACCTATCACCACATTACCGTAAAAGATCCGATTATTATGGGATGGCATCAGGTGACAAGCCAGGCTGCAAATGGGAATGTGTCTAAGATGGTTGCCGGAACGGATTTGAATGTTATTTCGCCGACGTGGTTTTCACTCAGCGATAATCAGGGAAATATCAGAAGTCTGGCAAGCAGTGAATATGTGACATATTGTCATGAAAACAATATACAGGTATGGGGATTGGTCAGTAATCTGGAAAATAAAAATGTAGATACAACAACCGTGCTCAATACAACATCGTATCGTGACAATTTGGTCAACAACTTAATTACACAGGCAATTTCGTATAATCTGGATGGCATCAATGTGGATATGGAAGCATTGAGCGTTGCTGCAAAAGATGGTTATATTGAATTTATCAAGGAACTGTCAATCAAGTGCGAAAAGAATGACATTATTTTATCGGTTGATAATTATGTGCCGACGGATTCCACAGCATTTTATAATCGAAGTGTACAAGCAGATTACGCAGACTATATTGCAGTTATGGCTTACGATGAACATTATGCCGGTGGGGATGAGGCAGGCTCTGTGGCGTCTATTGGATTTGTAGAAAAAGGTGTGTCAGATACACTTGATGAAGTGCCGGCAGAACAGATCATATTGGGAATGCCATTTTATGCGCGTGTCTGGGCTTCGTCAGAAACCGGAATTACAAGTTCAGCATATGGCATGGAAGATATGCAGGCGTTCTTACAGCGCAATCAGGCGACAAGTACCTGGTCTGAGGAAGATGGTCAGTATTATGCTGAGTTTACAGAAAAGGGTACAACCTATATGGCATGGACTGAAGATGCCACTTCTCTTTCTAAGAAATTAGATGTTATGAAGGAGAATAAACTAGCGGGAGCGGCATTCTGGAAGTTGGGATTTGAATCAAAGGATGTCTGGCAGACCATCGAGAATTACTTCAAATAAAACATGAGATTGTCATTACATATTTCTATTTTGTCACCATATATTATAAAAAAACGGGTGATGATATGAAACGTAAAATAGAAATGGTAATGGCAGTCTTTTTTATTGCCATTAGTCTTATGGCAAGTGTATGGGGTGTATCTGTGGTATCGGCAAAGAAAACAGCAAAAAACCTGCGCGTGGTCATTGATCCCGGTCATGGAGGAAGTGATCCCGGAAAAGTTGCGGTAGATGGAACAATGGAAAAAGATGTCAATTTACAAATTGCACTTGCCTTAGGACAATATTTAAAGAAGCATGGCGTAGACGTGTATTATACACGCGAGAGCGACTGTACACTTTGTCAGGAGGAGGGCGGAAGTAAAAAAGCGCGGGATTTGCAAAAGCGATGTCAGATTGTGGAACACTGTAAGCCGGATATGACAATCAGCATTCATCAGAATAGTTACCCGGATGCATCTGTATGTGGGGCGCAGGTGTTTTATTACAGTACGTCGGAAAAGAGCAGAATTTTAGCGGAGAGTATACAAGAAACATTGGTGGCAATGGTTGATGCATCCAATCATAGAAAAGCAAAGGCAAATGATAGTTACTATATGCTGCGAAAAACGATCAGTCCTACGGTAATTGTGGAATGCGGATTTTTGAGCAATGAAAAGGAATGTCAAAATTTACAGGATGAAAAGTACCAGCAAAAAATTGTCAAGGCAATCTATGAGGGGATGATTCGCTATGTGCAAATGGAAAATGGTGGATAGCGTTTTTTGTTGTGTAATTCATGAAAAGTGATATAATGGGGACTATGGAAACGAAAGTATTTGTGGTTCGAGACAATTACATAAAAGATGAGGAACTTAAGGAAGCATCGGCAGTGATTCGTAGTGGTGGGTTGGTTGCATTTCCGACAGAGACGGTATACGGATTAGGAGGCGATGCGACGAATCCGGAAGCTTCTCGCAAGATATACGCAGCAAAGGGTCGTCCATCGGATAACCCTTTGATTGTTCATATAGCAGATTTTTCGCAGTTGAGGAATATTGTGGCAGAAGTACCACAGGAAGCAGAGAAGCTGGCGGAAGCATTTTGGCCGGGACCACTTACGATGATTTTGCGTAAAAATGATGTGATTCCTTATGAGACAACGGGCGGATTGGATACGGTAGCGATTCGTATGCCATCCCATCCGGTGGCAAGAGCTTTTTTGCAGGATAGTGGCTGTATGATAGCGGCACCGAGTGCGAATACTTCTGGAAGACCGAGTCCAACGACGGCACAGCATGTGTGGGAAGATTTGCATGGAAAGATTGAAATCCTTTTGGATGGAGGTCCGGTAGGCATTGGTATTGAATCGACGATTGTTGACCTTTCAGAAGAAAGACCGATGATTTTGCGACCGGGATTTATCACACAAGAGATGCTGTCGGCTGTATTAGGTGATGTTGGTATGGATCCGGGGCTTGCTTCAGAAAATAGCAAGCAGCCACCGAAAGCGCCGGGGATGCGCTATCGCCATTATGCACCAAAGGCGGACCTTACCTTGGTAGAGGGAACCATGGAAGAGGTTATTTCTAAGATCAATGCGTTGACAAGAGAAGCACAGGCAATGGGGAAGTCTGTGGGGGTACTTGCAACGGAAGAAAATAAAGATCGTTATGTAGCAGATCATGTGATTGTCATTGGACAGAGACAGGATGAGGCAGAGATTGCCAGACATTTATTTGATGTGCTGCGACAATTCGACGATTTACAGGTAGATCTCATCTACTCAGAAAGCTTTGTTGCAGCAGGCGTAGGACAGGCAATTATGAATCGTTTGCTCAAGGCTGCAGGCCATAAACGGATTTTTGTATAAGGGATACTTTTTGGGAGAAGAAACAACTATGGAGCATATAAAACGTGTGATTTTTGCTGCGGGAAGCGGGACATCCAGAGCACCAATGGCAGCAGCAATCATGAAGCAGATGGCAGAAGGAATGGGCATCGATGTCTTATCAAGAGGCGTTGTTGTACTTTTTCCAGAACCGATGAATCAGAAGACAGAAGCGGTGTTGATTAGTAATGGCATCGCACCGGATAATTTCGCAGCGGAACAATTGACCGACGCAGATATCATACCGGATACATTGATTCTTACCATGGAAGAGTCACAGCGACGTAAAGTGATAGATGAAATAGCAGGAGCAAACGAGGAAAACACATTTGTTCTTTCTACGTTTGTAGGAGATGAGATTGAAGTAGTCGATCCTTATGGCGCGTCGTTACAGACATATGGACTTTGCTTTGAGGTGCTAAAAAAATCAATAGAAAAGCTATTGGTAAAGTTACAGCATATGGATGAAGGGGGAGCGGAATGAGCGATAAGAGAGAGAATTACATCAGCTGGGATGAATATTTTATGGGCGTAGCCATGCTTTCTGCGATGCGGTCCAAGGATCCACATACACAAGTGGGAGCATGTATCGTCAGTGATGACCACAAGATTTTGTCCATGGGATATAATGGATTCCCGATGGGCTGTTCGGATGATGATTTCCCGTGGTGTAGAGAGGGAGAACCATACGATAACAAGTATTTTTATACAACGCATAGCGAATTGAATGCCATTTTAAATTATCGCGGTGGTAGTCTAGATGGTTCTACCCTTTATGTATCGCTGTTCCCTTGTAATGAGTGTGCCAAGGCAATCATTCAATCAGGAATTCGCCGTATTGTGTATGATCAGGATAAATATGAGCATACGCCGGCAGTTATGGCATCTAAGCGTATGTTGCGTGCGGCAGGGGTAGAGTTTTACAAGTATGAACATACGGGGCGTGAAATTTCTATTTTATTGTAGTTTTAGGAGAAGATTTGAAAAAAGAGAGCAATGAGGTGGCAAATACACTGGTTTTGATCGTGCAGATCGGGGTGACGATGCTGGTGCCAATTTTAATGTGTAGTATCGGCGGTGCATGGTTAGATCATAAGTTTCAGACCAGATGGATTGGTGTGTTGGGGTTTATTCTAGGAACGATAGCCGGATTTCAGAATGTATACCGGCTGGTCAGAAAATATCTAAAAGAGACAAAATCCCCAGGAGAATTGCAAAGAGAAAAAGAAGAACAGGAAAGAATATCGCATGATAAAAGCATTGAAAAGACTAAATGAGGCTTTGCCGGGACTACTTTTGGGCATAGCAGTATATGGACTTTTAGTACAATTTATCGGCATGTGGTTTGTTTCCGATAAGTTACATTATACGACAGGGCTTTGGGTTGGTATTGCCTGCGCGATGGGTATGGGTATTCACCTCGCCATGGTGATAGAGGAAGCGGTACGCGTAGGAGAAAGCGGTACCAGACGTCTGTCGTTTAAATCCGTACTACGCTATCTGGTTGTAGTGTTGGTATTTTTTGTTATGATGTATTTTCACCTAGGTAACCTGGTGAGTGCATTTATTGGAGTTTTGGGGCTAAAGGTGAGTGCATATGTACAACCTTTTATGCATAAAATGATTTTTAAGGACATCGCGCCGGAAGAATCAACGAATGAACAGGAAGAGGAGGTGAAATTGTGAATGAAGCAATTCTAATGTCGGCTTCTGCAGATAACATTGACTTTATGATACATGGTCTGTATTCTTTTGAATTATTTGGCCAGGAGGTGTGGATTACAACTTCACATGTGTGTATTGCCATTGTTATGCTAGTACTTGTGATATTTTCTATTGTAGCCAATCGGAAATTAGCACATGCAACAGAAGTGCCAGATACCTTTCAGAACGTTCTGGAACTAATGGTAGAAAAATTATCCGGAGTAGTGGAGGGCAATATGGGCTCTCACGCACCAAAATTTACGAATTATATTAGTACTATATTCGTATTTATTTTGTTTAGTAATATATCCGGATTGTTTGGTTTGAGACCGCCAACAGCGGACTATGGAACCACATTTGCCCTTGGTATCATTACGTTTGCACTGATTCACATCACAAAATGGAAACACCAGTCCGTAAAACAGATTTGGACAGATATGTGTTCTCCATTACCGCCATGGTTTCCGCTATGGCTGCCGATCAACTTGATCAGCGAGGTCGCAGTGCCAATTTCCTTATCACTGCGTCTATTTGCGAATGTATTGTCAGGAACCGTAATGATGGCCCTTGTTTACGGTCTGTTGGCCAAGATTGCATATGTCTGGCCTGCTGTGCTCCATGTCTATTTTGACCTGTTTTCCGGAGCCATTCAGACATACGTATTCTGTATGCTTACAATGACATACATCACACAGTCCTATGGGGACGAGGAATAATTTATATTTTATTATTAGGAGGAAAGTATTATGAATATCACAGGAGAAGATTTGATTTTAGCATGTTCTGCAATTGGTGCTGGTCTGGCTGTTATCGCTGGTATCGGACCTGGTATTGGTCAGGGTATTGCAGCAGGTTACGGTGCAGCAGCTGTAGGTAGAAACCCAGGTGCGCAGGGTAAGATTATGTCAACAATGTTACTTGGACAGGCAGTTGCCGAGACAACAGGTCTGTACGGACTTTTGGTTGCTATGCTTCTGCTTTTCGTAAAACCATTAGTAGGTTAATACGTGTAGTTTGGAATTTCCCAGGAAAGGAGGAACTACAGGAAAGTTATGACAAGACTATTTGACTTAGATTTTCAGTTGTTGTTTGATGCGGTATCTTTAGGTATTTCCGTATTCTTTCTGTTCCTGATTATGTCATATCTTTTGTTCAATCCGGCAAGAAAGTTATTGCGGGATCGTCAGGAGAAGATACGTCAGGATATTGCCAGTGCGGCACAGGATAAGGAAGAGTCTGCAAAAGCAAAAGCAGAATATGAACAACGCTTAAAAGATGTTGATAAAGAGGCTGAGGCAATTCTTGCAGAGGCAAGACAGAAGGCACTCAAGAATGAAGCCAAGATCATAGCGGATGCCAAAGAGGAAGCGGCACGTATTATTGCAAGAGCCAGTGAAGAAGCTGTTCTTGAAAAGAAGCGTGTGGCAGATGAGATGAAACAGGAAATGATTTCACTTGCCTCTATGATGGCTGGTAAGGTCGTGGCTGCAAACATAGACACTACGGTTCAGAATGAATTGGTAGAAGAAACGTTGAAGGAAATGGGTGATGCTACATGGCAAAGTTAGTTTCAAATGTGTATGGTGAAGCATTGTTTGAACTGGCGATGGAGCAAGGTCGACTGGATGCGTATCTGGAGGAGAGCCAGGGTGTTCTTGATGTCCTTCGGGATCATCAGGAATTTAGTCAGATGATGACTCATCCCAACATCATAAAAGAAGAAAAAATGCAGATGGTAGAGACTGTTTTTAAAGGCAGAGTATCGGATGAATTGGTTGGCCTGATGCGTATGATTGTAGAAAAAGATCATTTCGCAAAAATGCAGGAAGTATTAACCTTTTTTATCGACCGTGCACTGGAAGAGAAAAAAGTCGGTATTGCTTATGTAAGCACACCGATGGAATTATTGGATGCACAGAAAAAACAGATCGAAGATCGTTTGCTTGAGACAACTGCATATACATCATTTCGTATGCATTATGCAGTCGAGGCCGAGCTCATCGGCGGTATGATAATTCGTATTGGAGACCGCGTGGTGGACAGTAGTGTACGCACCAAGCTGGCAGAGTTATCCAGAGAATTATCTAAAATACAGTTGAAAGTAGGTGAAAGCGCTTCATGAATTTAAAACCAGAAGAAATCAGCTCAGTGATTAAAGAGCAAATGAAAAGATATGCAGCGCAACTTCAAGTGGCAGATGTCGGCACGGTTATACAGGTGGCTGACGGTATTGCACGAATACATGGACTGGAAAATGCTATGCAGGGAGAACTTCTTGAGTTCCCTGGAGAAGTATATGGTATGGTGTTAAACCTTGAGGAAGATAATGTTGGTGCGGTTTTACTTGGTGATAATCGCAATATCAACGAAGGCGACACTGTAAAAACAACAGGACGTGTAGTAGAAGTACCAGTTGGAGATGCAATGTTAGGGCGTGTTGTTAACGCGTTGGGACAACCAATTGATGGGAAAGGACCGATCGAGACAGATAAATTCCGTCAGATCGAACGTGTAGCATCCGGTGTTATTTCCAGAAAATCAGTTGACACACCATTACAGACAGGTATTAAAGCGATTGATTCCATGATTCCAATCGGACGTGGACAAAGAGAATTGATCATTGGTGACCGTCAGACCGGTAAGACAGCGATTGCCATTGATACCATCATTAATCAAAAAGGACAAAACGTAAAATGTATTTATGTTGCTATCGGCCAGAAAGCTTCTACTGTTGCAACAATTGTAAATACATTAGAAGAATTTGGTGCTATGAGTTATACAACGGTAGTTGCATCTACCGCTAGTGAATTGGCACCACTTCAGTATATCGCTCCATACGCAGGATGTGCGATTGGAGAAGAATGGATGGAGAACGGAGAAGACGTGCTCGTTGTTTATGATGATTTGAGTAAGCATGCTACGGCATATCGTACCCTTTCTTTGCTGCTTCGTCGTCCACCAGGACGTGAGGCTTATCCGGGAGATGTATTCTATTTGCATTCCAGATTGTTGGAACGTGCAGCCCGTTTGAATGACGCATTAGGTGGAGGATCGCTTACAGCACTTCCAATTATTGAGACACAGGCAGGAGACGTATCCGCATATATTCCGACAAACGTTATCTCTATCACAGATGGTCAGATTTATCTGGAAACAGAAGCTTTTAATGCGGGCTTTAGACCGGCAATTAATGCAGGACTTTCCGTATCACGTGTAGGTGGTTCTGCGCAAATTAAAGCGATGAAGAAAATTGCAGCACCAATTCGTGTGGAGTTGGCACAGTATAGAGAGCTTGCATCTTTTGCACAGTTTGGATCAGAACTTGATGCTGATACAACAGAAAAACTGGCACAAGGAGAACGTATTCAGGAAATGTTAAAACAGCCACAGTACAAGCCAATGCCGGTAGAATATCAGATTATGATCATTTATGCTGCAACCAAGAAATATCTTTTGGATATTCCAGTGGAAGATGTATTGCCATTTGAGGCAGCCTTATTTGAATATGTGGATACGAAGTATCCGGAGATTCCGGAATCCATCCGCACAGAAAAGGTGCTTACAGAGGAGACAGAAAAAGCGCTGATTCAGGCAATTGAAGAATGTAAAAAAAGCTATAAATAGCAAAGGCGGTGAGATGAAATGGCCTCAATGAGGGACATTAAAAGAAGAAAAACAAGTATTTCAAGTACGCAACAAATTACAAAAGCCATGAAACTTGTATCTACCGTAAAACTTCAAAAAGCCAAGAATAAAGCGGAAGAGACAACTCCTTACTTCCGGTATATGTATCAGACGGTATGCTCGATGTTAGCAAAAGCGGGGAATATTGACCATCCTTATTTGCGAGAAAGCGCTTCTGATAAAAAGGGAATCATTGTAATAACATCCAATCGTGGTCTGGCAGGAGGATACAATTCCAACATTGTCCGTTTGATTACAGGCAGTGATATTCCGGTGGAAGATGCCAGAATTTACACCGTGGGTCGCAAGGGTCAGGAAGCACTTGCGCGTAAAGGCTATGCGATGGAGACAGACTATTCGGATGTTATGGAAGCACCGATGTATGAAGATGCGCAAGCAATTAGCAGGGAAGTCTTAGAGGCATATGCTGCTGGTGAAATCGGTGAGATTTACTTAGCATATACACATTTCAAGAATACAGTCAGTCATGAACCGACATTACTTCGTTTGTTGCCTGTACAGGTGAATGAGGAAGATCTTACAACAGAAAATACAGATCTTCTGATGAATTTTGAACCAAACGAAGAAGAGGCGCTGGACATGATCATTCCAAAATATATTACAAGCCTGATTTATGGTGCACTTGTCGAGGCGGTTGCCAGCGAAAATGGTGCTCGTATGCAGGCGATGGACTCTGCAACAAGCAATGCAGAAGATATGATCAATGACTTATCACTGAAATATAACCGTGCAAGACAAGGCTCTATCACACAGGAATTGACAGAGATTATTGCCGGTGCGGAAGCCATTTCCTAATCTATAATCGGGAGAAGGCGAAGAATAAAGTTTGATGAATTAGGAGTGACAAATATGGCGAAAGAAAATATAGGAAAAATCACTCAGATCATTGGTGCGGTACTTGATATCAAGTTCTCCGAAGGTGAACTGCCGGAGATCAATGATGCTATTAATATCCAGACTAAAGATGGAAAAAAATTAGTAGTTGAAGTAGCCCAGCATCTGGGAGATGATACTGTGCGTTGTATTGCCATGGGTACCACTGACGGATTAGTACGTGGAATGGATGCTGTTGCAACAGGAGCACCAATCAGTGTTCCGGTTGGCGAGCAGACATTGGGACGTATCTTTAACGTGTTAGGGGAACCAATTGATGAAATTGACGCACCAAAGGATGTGGAATATATGCCAATCCATAGAAAAGCACCAGCTTTTGAGGAGCAGGCAACTTCTACAGAAATGTTAGAGACAGGAATCAAGGTCGTAGATTTGCTCTGCCCATACCAGAAGGGTGGAAAAATCGGTTTGTTTGGTGGTGCGGGTGTAGGAAAAACCGTACTTATCCAGGAGTTGATTCATAATATCGCGACAGAACATGGTGGATACTCTGTATTTACCGGTGTTGGAGAGCGTACAAGAGAGGGTAATGACCTCTACTATGAAATGAAGGAATCTGGCGTTATTGATAAGACCTGTATGGTGTTCGGACAGATGAACGAGCCACCTGGAGCAAGAATGCGTGTAGGTTTAACAGGACTTACCATGGCAGAGTATTTCCGTGACAAAGGTGGAAAGGACGTACTTCTCTTTATTGATAATATTTTCCGTTTCACACAGGCTGGTTCTGAAGTGTCAGCACTTTTGGGACGTATGCCATCAGCCGTTGGTTATCAGCCTACATTGCAGACAGAAATGGGTGCGTTGCAGGAGCGTATTACTTCTACAAAGAGCGGATCTATTACATCGGTACAGGCCGTTTATGTGCCTGCAGATGACTTGACAGACCCGGCGCCAGCAACAACATTTGCACACTTGGATGCAACAACGGTATTGGAAAGATCCATTGCAGAGCTTGGTATTTATCCGGCGGTAGATCCACTAGCATCAACTTCCAGAATTCTTGATCCACGTATTGTTGGTCAGGAGCATTTTGAAGTGGCTCGTGGTGTGCAGGAGATCTTACAGAAATACAAAGAATTACAGGATATCATTGCGATTCTTGGTATGGACGAATTATCTGAGGATGACAAGCTTGTCGTAAGCCGTGCAAGAAAAATCCAGAGATTTTTATCACAGCCATTCTTTGTAGCCGGACAGTTTACCGGATTGGAAGGAAAATATGTACCAATCGCTGAGACGATTCGAGGATTCCGTGAAATTCTGGAAGGCAAGCATGATGACGTGCCGGAAGGACATTTCTTAAATGCCGGAACAATTGATGAAGTACGCGCCCGGATGCAGTAAGGGAGGCGACTATGGCAGATAATTTGTTTCAAGTCGAGATTATAACGCCGGATCGCATTTTTTATCATGGCGATGCGAGCATGATCGAATTTACAACGACGGAGGGAGAAATCGGCGTATACAAAGATCATATTCCGCTTACTACGGTTTTGGCACCGGGCATTGTTACGATTACAGAACCTGAGGGGGCCAAACGTGCCGTTGTGCATGCGGGATTTGCCGAAATCCTGGGAGATAAAGTGACACTTTTAGCCGAAGTGGCGGAGTGGCCGGATGAAATTGATTTGGATCGGGCAAGAAGGGCAGAAGACAGAGCCCGAGACCGATTGAATCGAAAAGACGCTAATTTGGATGTGGCGCGAGCTGAACTTGCATTAAAGCGAGCTCTGGTGCGTCAGGATATCTTAGCATAAGAGAAATACCCATCATAGACGATTGTTTTTATATTCTATGATGGGTATTTTTATGTAATAAGGGCAGGTTGTTCTTTCCTGGCGTTTACGTTATACTTATAAGTTGAATGTGCATAGTGGGGAGAGGGTGTACCTATTGCATGCACAATAAAGAATGATAGGTACTACAAAATAAATAATAAAATAAGATAGGAAGAATATGAAAGAATTTACAATAAAAGTGAGGACGAGAGATTTCTGGATTTCTCTTGTGCTTGGTATGTATGCTGCCATGGGAGCATTTATTTCTCTTTCGAGGGAAGCAACGATCGATAATAGTCCGGACATTGATTTGACAAGCCCGATTATGTTATATACGAGAACGATGTATCGTTCTTTTTCTGCCAATCGATTGCGGAGCTTTTTGTTTGCACTGATTGTTGGACTATTCATCTATCTGGCATTGCAGATCAAACGGAGTTATAAAGAACGAGTGGCAGAACTACTTTTTGCTGTTCTGTTTGCAAGTGGTCAATTGGTTGCCATGATTTTTAAAAAATGGGGCGGCTGGTATGCCATGATGGAGGTTATGGAAGAAATTGGTGTTGCCGAGATTCAGAAGTATCGCATCTTTATGAAATGGTCTTCGTACGTCTTGATCTGCTACTTTTTGGTAGCAGTCATGCTGCATTTCTTTCATAAATTTGCAGAGCAGGAGATACGTATTACAACATATGGAAAAAGAATACATCCTGCAGTGCAGATTCTTATGATGGCGCTTTGTATGTTTGTCGCATGGCTTCCATATTTTGTCTATTTTTATCCGGGAACAAGTAACGAGGATACCGTTATTATGCTTATGGAATATAACGAGATACCGAGTTATATTCAGTCAATGTCGACTGTACAGGGAGAAGATATCTTTATTACGAACCATCATCCGTATATTTTGACGATTTTGTTTTCCTGGTTTGTCAAATTAGGACAGCATTTCGGGGATGCTGCGTTGGGTGTGGCGTGTTATGTTCTCATACAAATGATGTTATTAGCACTTGTGTATGCCGGTGGACTTTATTATATTCATGCCTGCGGTGTGACAAGGAATCGTATGATAGGGACGTTGTTGTTGTTCATGTTTATCCCGGTATTTCCAATGTATGCCATTTGCATGTTAAAAGATACTTTTTATGCCACGTTTTGTCTGATTTTTATGTTAATGATGCATTATGTTGCAAGAAGCAAGGGGCAGGCTTTTCGGAATGTCTGGTTTACGATAAGCTTCTTTTTCGTGGCTTGTATGATGATTCTGACAAAAGTGTATGCAATGTATATTTTACTGATTGTTGGCGCAGTTTATCTCATCAAATATCGTCAGCAATTTGTACAGATTATCGCGTCTGTCATGTTACCGGTTGTTTTATATAAATTTGTATTTTGTGGTATGCTTCTGCCGGCGCTAAATGTTGCTCCGGGCGGTTTGCAGGAAGCATTATCGGTGCCGTTTCAACAGACAGCGCGCTATGTTACGGAATATGGAGATGAAGTAACAGCAGCAGAGAAAAAGGCAATCAATCAAATTTTGCCATATAAAAAACTGGCGAAAAAATATAATCCGGAACTGTCGGATCCGGTGAAAAAATATTATAACCAGGAAGCTACAAAGCAGGACTTAAAAGCTTATTCTAAAGTGTGGAGAAAGATGTTCTGGAAGCATCCGGAAGTCTATGTGGAATCGATTTTGCATAATACATATCAGTACTATGATATCAATAAGATTTCCAGCCTAGTATATTATAAATTCAATGATTACTTGCAATTGCATGATGATGAAGGGCAATATAGCGATTTATATATTGAAAATAAAGAGGAATATTTAGAACAGCGTTATGCAATCAATCAACTGGTGTTGTTTACAGAAAAAGTACCAATTGTAAATATATTTGCTTCAATTGGATTATGGCCGTGGCTGTTTTTGTTCGCGCTTCTTTATAATCTTAAATGGAAGAAAAAGGATGAGCAGGCGCTGATACTGATCCCGCTCATTACGATTGCAATCTGCATGGTATCACCGGATAATGGCAATACACGTTATGTTATGCCGCTGCTATATATATTGCCGTTTTTGATACCGTTGGAGTTGTTGCCGGCATCATCAGATAATAAAGAAACGACTGTTTTGGAGCAAAATGCTTTGGAAAAAGATGTTTAGATTGGGAGGAAATAATGGAACAGAAGGAAGAAAGAAACGTTCCATGGAATCGCGCCATTGTGGTATGCGTGGTAGCTCTTCTATGTTGTTTTTTGTGGGGGAGCGCTTTCCCTGGAATTAAAATTGGATATGAAATCTTTGGAATAGAAGGCAACCAGACAGGTTTACAGATTATGTTTGCCGGTATGCGATTTTTCCTTGCCGGTGTCATGGCGCTTGTAATTGGAAGTGTGGCATATAAGCATATTCTTTTGCCCAAAAAGACATCATGGAAACCGATTTTGCATTTGAGCCTGCTGCAGACAACACTGCAATATTTCTTCTTTTACATTGGACTTGGAAAAACAAGCGGAGTGAAAGCATCTATTATTGAAGCCTTAAATGTCTTTGTTGCTCTGTTTGTGGCATGCCTTCTTTTTCGGCAGGAAAAGCTGAAACGCAATAAAATTCTGGGTTCTGTTTTAGGATTTGCAGGTGTGTTTATCATGGAACTCTGGGGAAGTCGCGGTGGCAGTGCAAGCCTTGCCGGAATTGGCGTGGGTGAACTTTGCATTTTTATTTCGACGGTAGCATATGCTTTTTCTTCCGTCTATTTGCGTAAGTATTCTGAACAGGAGTTGCCGTTTGTTTTAAGCGGGTATCAGTTTATGGTAGGTGGCATTACGCTGGTATTGCTTGGGGTCATACTGTGTGTGCTGTTCCCAGAAAGTATGGGAACAGGCGTTTTTGCTCAAGTAACGGTAAAAGGATGTGCCATTGTTTTGTATCTGGCTATGGTGTCGGCAGTGGCATATTCTTTATGGGGCGTACTGTTAAAGTACAACCCGGTATCGAAAATCGCAGTATTTGGATTCACAACACCAATTTTTGGCGTATTGTTATCTGCGCTATTGTTACATGAGGCAGATTCTTTACATGTTGGCGTGCTGCTTCTTTCCTTACTGCTTGTATCAATAGGCACAGTCATGGCGCAGAAAAAGTGAACTAGTATCGGCGGATCTGATCATCTTCGTCACCGGCACTGCGGTCGATTTTTCGAATGACAACGTCATAAGAAAAAGAGGAGTCCACTTCGACGGTTACGGTGTCTCCTACTTTTTTGCCTCGGATTGCCTTTCCAAGAGGAGACTCAATGCTGACCATGTCACGTAAAGAGCTACTACGAATAGAGGTAACAAGTTTGTAGGTTTCTTCGCAGTCGTCGTCTGGAATGTAGAGTGTAACAATGGTGTTGATGCCGACTTCGTCACTTGTAGAGTGATCTTCAATGATGGTTGCATTTTTTAACATGCGCTCCAGATAACGGATGCGGCTTTCGTTTTGGTTTTTATCTTTCTTCGCAGCATAGTATTCGAAATTTTCGCTAAGATCTCCTTGTGCACGCGCTTCTTTTACAGCTTCAATTGCTTCTTTTCGAACAACCAGTTTGCGGTGTTCGATTTCCTTTTCTATTTTTTCTACATCGGATGGTGTTAAACGTTCTCCCATGATGATACTCCTTATGCTTTATTATGATTTTGCTGACCAAAAGAAACAAGGCACGTTAAGCGTCAGCATAAACTTAGTATAACACAGAGCGTGTGGTTGTGAGCGAACTTTTGCTTTATGTGTTGAAATAGGGCATTTTTCAAGGGATTTACGAACAAAAAGCTATGGAAAAAGTTTGGAAGTGATGGTAGAATATAGCAGTGTATGTGTAAAATTTGTTATACATTGTTTGAAATAAAAACCTGTAAATAAAAGAAGGGAATATAAATTATGGGAATAAGTGTAGTTTTATTGGCATACAAAGAAGAAGAAAACTTACGTGTTCTTTTGCCACAGATTATTGAGGAAGTAGAAAAGTGTAACGAGGAATATGAAATCCTTGTTGTAGATACCATGAAGCCATTGGATAATACCAAGGGCGTTTGTGAAGAATATGGCGCACGTTATATTAACCAGGAAGAACCGGGATTTGGCGGTGCTTTCCGTACAGCAATCAAATATGCAAATAAGAGTAAGTTTTTGATCATGGACAGTGATGGTTCCCATCCGCCAAAATGCATACCGGCAATCCATAAAATGTTTGTTGAGGACAAATGTGATGTTGTGATCGGTTCCCGCTATGTAAAAGGTGGCGTGACAAACGATGCAAAGTCTTCACAGATTATGTCGCATATGCTTAACTTTGCATTCCGTATTTGCCTGGGCTTACATGCAAATGATTTGTCTACGGATTACCGTATGTATCATACCAAGCAATTAAAGAAGGTAAAGCTTACCTGCGAAAACTATGATGTTTTGGAAGAAGTATTGCTCCGCTTGAAATTGAATAAGCGCGACAAGAAATTAAAAATTGGTGAAGTGCCAATCAATTTCCAAAAGCGTATGTATGGTGAGTCAAAGCGTCAATTGCTGAAATTTATCATCAGCTATATCAAGACGTTGTTCCGTTTGATCGGTGTGCGCATTCAGGATGCATTTCATAAGTAGGATATAGATATTTGTGCAGTAGAGAAATTATACGTATGCGATAGCATCGTAAGTAGGAAGGTAATACATAGATGAAAAAATTAATAGACCAGATTTTAAAATTTGGTGTAGTTGGGATCATTTCTTTTATAGTGGATTTTGTGATTACGATGGCAGTTTCTACACTCCTTCGTACTAGTGTGGGGATGACAACATCACAGGCAGCACTTGTTGGTGCGTTTTTCGGTTTTGTTATTTCTGTGATTGTGAATTATATTCTTTCCATGAAATATGTGTTTGAGCGTCGTGAAGATTTGGACCGAAAAAAAGAATTTACTATCTTTGTGGTATTGAGTATCATCGGATTGGGAATCAATGAACTCATTATTCTGTTTTGTATTGATCTTGTGTATGTAAATTGGGCGTGGCTGCACAATCTCATCGGTGCTACACTTGCGACAGCAGGAGCAAAAATCGTGGCGACAGCAGTTGTTATGGTGTACAACTTTGTAACAAGAAAAATCTTCCTGGAAAATAAAGATGGACAGGCTAAAGGAGAATAACAAGATATGAAGCGAATGCTTATTACCGGTTTTTCCGGATTTGTAAGCCGTCATTTTTTAAACTTTTTATATGAAAATAAGCTGGAATATGAGGTGTTAGGCGTAGATGTCAATCCACCAAAGTTTGCAATGAATGCATATGAGCCTACACTTTCTATGTCATTTTTGCAGGTTAATTTGTTGGATCAGGAAGCCGTGGAGGAAATGATTGCATCATTTCGGCCAGACTATATTTTGCATCTGGCATCGTTTTCGAGTGTTGCATACAGTTGGCAGCATCCGGCAGAGTGCTTTAGCAACAATACCAGTATTTTTTTGCATGTAACAGAAGCATTACGCAAGCATGATTTGTGCCATTGCCGTGTATTATCGGTGGGATCTTCGGAAGAATATGGAAATGTCTTAGAGGACGAATTGCCACTGCGTGAGGATATGCCGCTGGTTCCGGTGAATCCATATGCGGTTGCCAGAGTTTCACAGGAAATGATGGCAAAAGTGTTAGCAGACAGTTTTGGGATGCAGATTATGTTGACGCGTTCGTTTAATCATATGGGACCGTTTCAGGATGAACGGTTTGTTATTCCAAGTTTTGTGCGTCGCATTTTAGATATTCAAAAGAGTGGTGCAAAAAGCGGAGAGATTGAGACGGGCGATACGTCTATTGTAAGAGACTTTGTAGATGTTCGTGATGTGGTTCGCGCGTATTATCAGTTACTGATGCAGGGAAAGACTGGTGAAGTTTATAATATTTGTGGAGAAAAAGGTGTTTCTCTAGCAGACGTAGTAAAAGAAATAGCAGACATTGTTGGTGTAGAGATTACAACAAGAGTGAATCCGGATTTTGTAAGACCGGGAGACAATCAGATGGTCATCGGTTCTGCGGCAAAGATTTGTCAGGATATTGGATGGAAGGCAGAGATTCCGCTGCGCCAGACACTGACAGACATGATAGAATATATGCGTTAGGAAGCGATTGCTGAAGGTACGCTGTGCGGGACGGTGTGAGAACAAAGATAGGAAGATGAAAATACGAGAAAAGTGGTCAAATCCATATGTTGTATTTGGACTGGGTTGTCTTTTGGGCAGCCTGGTTTTTGTATGGATTTATGGCATTGACGTTATAAAAGTTACCAATATCGCATGGTTATTAGATTCTTCGCAGACGGAAGGACTGTGGGATCTGACGCAGCATTATCTGGGCTGGGAATTTTACCGGCAGAGTGCATGGCACTTCCCGTTAGGACTTATGGATGGCATTTATAGTGAGCCGGTATCCATCGTATATACGGATTCGATTCCGCTGTTTGCGTTTGTATGTAAACTTCTATCACCACTACTTCCGGCAAAGTTTCAATATTTTGGATTGTTTGAATGGATGTGCTATGCCCTGATGGGAGGCTTTGGCGCACTGTTTATGCGGGCATTTTCTAAGAAAAGCAGCTTTTGTCTTTTGGGAGCTTTCTTTTTTGTGATATCTCCGGTTATGCAAAAAAGAGCCTTTTATCACACGGCACTATCTGCACATTTTCTGGTTGTCGCTGCATTTTGCCTGTGGATCTTTAGAGATGCTCTGCGAAAAAAAGGAAAGCATTATACGCTACATTGGACCATTCTATTGTGCTTGTCTGCGATGATCAATGCATATTTTACACCAATGATTTTGGGCATCTGGCTGTGCAGTATGCTGCAGGAATTTTTGGCAGAATCAAAAGATATGCGCATCGCTCTGTTGCGAAAAATATTGGTGCAGATACCTGTGGCGCTTGGCTTTTTGCTATTGGTTTGCTATCTGATGGGATATTTTTACGGAGATGTATCTGCTGCCACAACAGGACTGGAAAATCTGTCTTTTAATTTGCTGCAGTTTGTGAATCCGGGAAACGATTTGTGTGTCATTCATCATAGAAATTATTTGTTTTCGACGCAGAATTATTCTGCACTTTTGCCGACATTGCCGACAATTTCCGGGTGGCAGGAAGAGGGATTTGCTTATCTGGGCGTTGGCGTAATATTTTTACTGGTATTATGTATCATGTATGGCATCATGCAGATGCTGCGCGGAGGAATAGAAAAAATAAGAGCTTCCTGGGAAATTAGTATTTTTCTTGGAATGGTCATCTTTACGTTTTTGGCATTGTCTCCAACGGCGACATGCGGAATAAAGACGCTATATCATATTGCTTATCCGGATATCATATATCAGGCACTTAGTGTATTCCGCTCTACGGGGCGTCTGATCTGGCCGGTTTATTATGGGCTGCTTGCCCTTGGACTTTACGGCATGGTTCATTTGACAAAAAACTGGAAGAAAACATATGTATATGGTTTATGGATTGGCCTTGTTTTTTTGCAAATGTATGATTTGATGCCGGGGATGCTGTATAAACAGGAAGCGTATGCGTATACATCGGCTGGCATAGAAAAAAATACGAAAAAGACAAAGACAGAGTTAATGACGGCAGGTTATCAAAAATATTTAACAGAGTCTGTCTGGGATACGTTGGGAGAAGACAAGGATGAAATTGTTTTTTACCCACCGACACAGTTTGGTATAGAATGTGATCCGCAGACCTCTTGTGTTTTTGAAGAGTATGCGCTTGCCCATCACATGTCGCTTAATGTGACATATATGAGCCGCGATATGAGCGCGCAGGCAGACAGAAAAACGTATCAGCATTTTGAGGAAAGAAAAAAAGGAAACAAGTTTGAAAATATCATATATATCTTTTTTGATATTTCAGAACTTCCGTCCGCGAAAGAGACAGAATTACAGTATTTTGAGGCAGATGGCTATGTGATAGGGGTAGAGAAATGACCTTTTTTATGATATGATACTACGGAATGTGGTCATATATAAATATTGTGAAAAGTATAGCATTGCAGAATGTGTAAAAGAAAGCGCCATGTGCGCATAGAAGCGATGAAAAGGAGAATAAGATGAGTAAGAGTGTAGCACTGATTACCGGTATTACCGGACAGGATGGAAGTTACCTGGCAGAATTTTTATTGGAGAAGGGATATGAGGTTCACGGAATTATCCGTCGCTCTTCTGTTTCTACAACAGAGCGTATCGATTATCTGATTGCAGAAGATGCGATTACATTACATGATGGAGACCTTTCGGATTCCTCAAGCATTATTCGTGTGGTAAATGAAGTTCGTCCAACAGAAATTTATAACCTGGCTGCGCAGAGTCATGTAGGTGTATCTTTTGATGCAGCAGAGTATACAGGGGATGTGGATGCACTTGGTGTGCTTCGTATTTTGGAAGCAGTACATATGCTTGGCATGGATAAGACATGCCGTATTTATCAGGCATCGACATCTGAATTATATGGAAAAGTAGAAGAAGTACCACAGAATGAGAACACTCCATTTCATCCATTCAGCCCATATGCAGTTGCAAAACAGTATGGTTTCTGGATGATGAAAGAATATAGAGAAGCTTATGGCATGTTTGCATGCAATGGTATTCTTTTTAACCATGAATCAGAGAGACGTGGGGAGACATTTGTTACAAGAAAAATTACGCTTGCAGCAGGACGTATTGCATGTGGTTTGCAGGATCATCTTGAGCTTGGCAACTTAGATTCTTTGCGTGACTGGGGTTATGCAAAAGATTATGTAGAATGTATGTGGTTGATTTTGCAGCAGGATGAGCCGGATGATTATGTCATCGCAACCGGTGTACAGCATACCGTTCGTGAATTCACAACACTTGCATTTGCAAATGATGGTATTGAACTGGAATGGCGTGGCGAAGGTATGGAAGAAAAGGGTTATGATAAGGCAACAGGAAAGATGCTTGTCTGCGTAAACCCACAGTGGTTCCGCCCGACAGATGTCGTGAATCTTTGGGGAGATCCAACAAAGGCAAAAACAAAGCTTGGATGGAACCCACAGAAGACCAGTTATGAAGAGTTGTGTCGTATTATGGCACAGCACGATTTGGAACTTGCACAAAGAGAAGCAAAGTTAAAGGCAGAATAAATGATACAGCAGAAAAAGGAACGGCAAACAAATTTTGAATTACTGCGCCTTCTTTTGATGCTCACCATTCCGGTATATCATCTGATGCTTTACAATGGTGTATTCTATATGGACTATCACAAAAATGTAGCGCCGGGATTGTTCTTATCCAGTGGTGGAGCAATCACGGCAGATTATGCATTTATTGCTTTGACATCATATTTTTTACTGGAAACCAAAGACCGCCCGATTATCCGGCGGTTTTTGACGTTTGGAGCGCAGGTGCTGACACTTTATGTGATTCGCTTCGCAGTTATTCGTAGTCTGTGGGGATTTGATTCCGGCAACTGGTTTGTGGAAGATTATATCCTGGGCGGAGCCTGGTGGTTTGTGGCTCCGTATATGGTTATGCTTCTGCTATATCCATGGTTCAATCAATGGATGGAAAAGATGTCCCTGTGTTGGCATAGGGTATTATGTCTGGGATTGGGCATATGTTT
The DNA here is from genome assembly GCA_900546435.1 of uncultured Pseudobutyrivibrio sp. Taxonomy (GTDB): domain Bacteria; phylum Bacillota; class Clostridia; order Lachnospirales; family Lachnospiraceae; genus Pararoseburia. The sequence goes on from URCQ01000003.1 coordinate 100,801, forward strand.
TGTGGCAAATAGCATCACCCTTCGGATGAATTTTGTAAATGATCTGATCGCATTTTTATTTACTTATGTTATGATGGGATATTTGCGCAGAAAAAACTACCAGAGGTGGATTTTACCGACGAAGAAAAGATGGATGGCAGGGATCTATCTCCTTGGATTCCTTGTTACCTTTTTCGTTAGTTGGTATGTAAAAATGCCAGGCGTCATGGCAGATGATGCGTCGGCAAATCTGGTTGTGAAACATTTGATTGGGAAATACGCTCCACTACAATTTGTGATGGGGCTGGCGGTATTCTTTTTCTTTCGCGATGTGCAGCTGCGGCAATCACAAATCATCAACCATCTTGCAAAGAGTGTATTTTTTGTGTTTCTTTTGCATGAGACAGTGATGGGTGTGTATTGGTATATTGGAAAAATCGATGGCCAATATCCATATTATTCTGTGGGAGCATTCTGGGGCTGGCTTTTGATTTATTTACTTAGTTGTTTGATCGTTGGTGTTTCGGCAGAGGCTCTTTATACAAAGTTTGTAGCTCCGCTTTGGAGACGAGTCATCGATAGAATTTGTACAAAATTTAAATTTCAGTAACTGTAACAGCAAGGATGGGAGAAAGCGTGATCATCATATGAATGTAAACGAAAATAAAAAACCATATGTCACGATTGATATCGCAAAATTTGTCATGGCAATTCTTGTTGTTGCGATACATGTGCGCCCATTTTCAGGAGAAGCGGCATTTGTATATGATGATATCGTAGCGCGAGTTGCGGATCCGCTATTCTTTCAGATTACGGCATTCTTATTTTTTGAAAAAGTCTTTCGGGAAGATAAGGATATACGGATGTCGGAACGCGGTTGGTATCAAAGGACGTTATCCTGGCAGAAGCTAGGCCATTACATGAAACGTATTCTACAACTGTATACGGCATGGTTTATTCTGTATGCTCCTGTGGTATGTTATCGGACGGTGCAGGAACTGGGGATTACCTGTAATCTGCAGGGGATGGGGCGTGTGGTTCTTTCTTTGCTGCGTAAATACTGGCTTAGTGGATATTATGGAGCCATGTGGTTTATGACAGCATTGCTTTTGGCGATGCCGCTGACATTTTTGATTACGAAGTATTTAGGACCTGGCATATGTGTTCTTTTATCGGCGCCATGCTTTCTTCTTACCGTGGCACGTATGGCATACTGCAGCATAACAGATCATTGGCAAGCGATGGCATATTGTGACCATGCGATTTATGGTGTCTTTGGCTGGTATGCAAATGGTCTGACCTACGGCTTCTTTTTTTGCGCCCTTGGTATGTGGATTGCATATAAGCGAAGCAAGACTTTTGATGCAGCAGAAACAGAGCAAATGGAAATCAAAAATACAGATGGCTGGCTGCCCTTTCTTATTAGTTTTTTGCTTCTTATCGTAGAAGCACATGTGATACGAGATAAAAATCTGGGGCAGAGCTATGGGGCAATGCTCTTTTTGATACCTACCAGCTATTTTTTGCTGAAATGGCTATTATCTGTAGAGATTTTAAATGAAAAGTCGAAGATTTGTACACATTTGCGCCGCCTTAGTATTATGATTTTTGCCATACATTATGGCATCATGGAATTACTGCAATTTGGGATGGAAAAATATACGATGCGAGAATGGAATACGACCGTGTTATATTTTGTGGTATTGGCTGTGACAATCGGATGCGCAGAGTTACTTTTGCTGCTGCAAAAGAAAGTGAAGTGGCTGCGCGTACTGTACTAAAGGAGTGGATTTGGGGGAAGAAAACAAATCATGAATCAGAAAAGACGAGATGAAATTACAGGACTACGAGGGTTGAGTGCCTGCATCATAGCCTACATTTTCCACTATACGCAGTTGTTTCACGCAATGCCGGAATGTTTTCCGCTTCAAGTGACCTTGATGGGAACATTAGCAAAATATGGTGTCTGCATGTCTGAAATTTTCTTTATGCTCAGCGGAATGCTACTGTATTGGTCTTATCAGACGCGAATAGCGGATGGAGCTTTGACGCTGGGACAATTTATATTGCCTAAAATGAAAAAAATCTATCCAATGATGATGGTGACGGCGCTTATTACCTGGGGATTACAGAATATGGGGCATATCATTTATGGAGTGTATGTCTTGCATCCGGATGGAGCTAGAGTACGCAATTCGATCTGGGCACTTTTCGTATCATTGCTTGGATTACAAAGTGGCTGGTTTTCGGATAATGATACGTTGGCAGTGAATGGACCGAGCTGGTTTGTCAGTATATTTTTCATATGCTATGTGATTTATTATCTGTTGACGCGTTATGTGAAAAAAGAGAGTGTGAAGAATGTTTGCTATGTTGGTATGATGGTGCTTGGACTGCTTCTGATGATGCATCCATTGCAATTGCCGCTTTTATATAGTACCAATGGGCGAGGGTATTTTAGCTTTTTTGCCGGTATCATGCTGGCACAGATGATGGAAAAAACAAGTGATGAAAAAAAGAACATCCGGTGTGGAGGCGCACTACTGGTTTTTCTGGGAAGTCTGATGCTGATTAGAAAATGGGAACAACTATTTTCGTTTTGGTATGTTAGTGCATTTGTGTGGACAAGTTTGCTTTATCTGGTTTGCCAGGTAGATATTTTAAAAAAAATCTTTGCATGGAAACCGTTTGTCTGGTTGGGAAATATGTGTATGCCTATTTTTTTATGGAATATGGCAACAGATGTGATGCTGGAATTGATTCGCCGCGCATGTGGATGGCCTATGAATTATGGTAGTTTTATTGTGTGGGCGATGCATGTTGTCGTATCACTTGTAGTTGTTTGGATGATGGAGTTGATAAAATGGAAACAGAAAAGATGAGAGGCCAGATGTCAAAAGAAAAGCAGATTCGACGTTTTATGTGGATGCTGTTACTGCTTTCGTGCGCAATCTTTTTCCTGAATTATGACGAAAGAGTATTGCCATATAATTCAACCATATTGGCTTTTTCTTATAAATATGGATTTATATCAAGAGGACTTGCCGGCACGATCTATCAGTGGCTGGATGCGATACTGCCTGTGAATTTGATTGCTTACGATATGGTGCTGCGTTTTACCTTGATTGTAACGATCGCATTTTATGCTCTTTTCTTTGCATTCTGTTATCAGTGTATGAAACGATGCGAGGGAAAATATCTGGGCAGAGTTCAATATCTGATTCTGTTTTATGCGGTGTTTGTCGTTTCTATGTTTGCTTATAAACGAAATTTCGGGCGATTGGATCTGTATCTCATGGCATTTACGGTAATGGGCGTTATGTGCCTGATCGCGCAAAAAGCAGAATGGCTTATAATCCCATTTTCTATTATTTGTGTTATGTATCACCAGGGCTATGTCTTTATGTTTTATAATGTATTGTTAGCGTTGTTGGTTTATCGCCTGCTGTCTGTAGAAAATAAAAAAAGCCGTGTGTACTATGGAGTGATTTTAGTAATGAGTCTGCTTGGCTGTGCTGCGTTGTTTTTATGGTTCGAATTTTTTAGCCACACAGACGGTGCACGCTACGTAGATGAGATTATTGCAAATGCGAAGGCAATGACAAAGCCATTCAATGGCATGACATATCATGATACATTGATTGATCATGAAATTCTTGGAATTGATTTATCGAATGTAGAATATCCATATCGCGTGATGAATTGGATCGAGATACCGTTTTTTATTGCAATCATCTCACCTTACATTGTGATGGTGGTGAAATTATTTCATCGTATTATGGCACGGACAACAGAAAAGAGGGAGCGTTTGAAATATGGATTTGTTGCGATTGCAGCAGGAACATTGCTGCCGCTTTTTTTCATGAAATGTGATTACGCACGCTGGGTGTTCGCACTGATTTCTTATTACTGTATTGTATTCCTGGCACTTGTTGCTATGGGGGATCGGTATGTAACGGAGGAACTGACAAAAATGTTTACGGAGATAAAAGAAAAATATCCGTTTGCTATTTTGCTGCTTTTACTTCCGGCACTTTTGACACCATTTTGGGATGTGCATATCAATGGTCTACTGCGTGGTATCAGCAATCCAATGAATGAAACGTTTTTGAATTTGTGGTAGGAGAGTGTAATGACAGAACAGTACGAAAAAATAGAGAAAAAAAGATATTGGCAATTTATAGCCTGCATGTTTGCATTTTCTGTCTTTTATTATTTGCGCTATTTTAAGCATGTTATGACAGAATATAATACCACACTTTTTGCCATGTCTTATAAATATGGATTCATCTCACGTGGAATGCTTGGAACTCTTTGGGATGGGTTGGACCGGCTATTACCTGTGAATCTTATGACGTATGAAGCAGTATATTGGCTTAACTGGGGGATTACCTGGCTTTTTAGTCTGCTTGTCATCGTATTTCTTGGAAAATGCCTGCGAAAATGTGCATCTGGCCAAAAACATAATATGTATTACATGGCGATTGCCTGTGCAATATATTTCTTTCCGATGTTCTGGTCTGAAGAAATGTTTGGACGACTCGATGTATATTTATATATTTTGACGTTTGTCTGCCTGTTTGCGCTTCTGGACGAGAAAGCAGAATGGATCATCATTCCGGTGGGAATCGTTTGCATGTGTATCCATCAGGGGTTTGTGTTTACGAATGCAAATCTGATTCTGGTGCCACTTTTTTATAAGATTCTGACAGCAGAGGGGAAAAGACGCAGGAAATATCTCATGTTGTTTGTAGGCTTTTTTGCGACAATCTCTGCACTATTTTTGTATTTTGAATTTTTTAGTCATGGAAATGGGGCATCTATTTACAAGGAAGTGGTAGCAGCAGCAAAGGCACTTTCGGAAGATGGAAAAGGTTATAATAAGTCCATTATCATGCATGAAATTCTGGGTCAGGACGTATATGAAGCGGAAGCCCGTTACCATGCATTGAACCGGACGGAATTTCCGGCATTCCTTATTTTGTATGCGCCGTATCTGCCGATTGTCATTCACTTTTTTAAGGGACTGTTTCAAAGAAGTGAAGATGGTAAGAGCAAGTGGGTACATGCCGCTTTTCTGTTAGGAGCATGTACCATATTACCGCAATATTTGCTCAAGGTAGATTTTGGGCGATATGCATTTACGACGTTTACCTATTATATCGTTATGGTCATGATGTTTATGGTTATGAAGGATGAATGTGTGGCGGTGCAACTTGATACTACAAAAGAGAAAATCAAAGCAACCATACCGGTGCCATGGATTGTACTTTTATATCCGATGTTTCTGATGCCGTTTTATGATGTCATTATCTCTGGTGCCACATCTAAGTTGCGTACGCTGGTTATGGAAGTGCTGGGTATGCAATTGCCGGGTTAGAAACATCTGGTCAGCGTAGGAAAACAGGTGGCACGAATGAAAGAGAAAATGTTGCAAGGAAGATTAAGTACAAGGAAGAGATAAAAGATGGAAGTGACAGAAAAGAATCGAAAAATAAAAGAATTTGTCATAGTGGAATTGTTATTTGGAACGCTTTTATTCTTGCGTTATTATGAGGCATGGGTGCATCGGATTAATGGGACAATGATGGCTTTTTCCTATAAATATGGGTTTATTTCCCGTGGTCTTATTGGAACCATTTATCAGGGGTTAAATAAAATATTGCCGGTTAATATGATGACATATAAGGCTTGTGTAGGATATACGCTTATCGTTACACTATTATTTTATGGGATAGTTTTATGTTTCTTTGTTTTCTGCTTAAAGAAAGCGAGCGCGGAATATTTGAATGTCATGTGTGACATCATGTTGTTTTTTACGATATTTACAGTTCCCATGTTTGCCAGCCATTATAATTTTGGACGGTTGGATGTATATTGTGTGCTTTTTAGTGTGATAGGCGCAATGCTTCTGATCAAAGGAAAAGCAGAGTGGCTGCTTATACCTATGGCAGCATTGGGAGTTATGGTACACCAGGGCAATGTGTTCATGTTCTTGAATATCCTGTTGGTTTTGCTTCTATATAAAATTTTATCTACAGAGGGCAAAGAACGAAAAAAATATATCGTAATATTTGCATTGTCACTTTGCGTAGCGTCGGTTTTGTTTTTGTGGTTTGAGTTATTTTCCCATGCCAATGGGGATGGCATTTACGAAGAAATTGTGACAAATGCGAAAAAATTGTGCAAAAATGGGAAAATTCACTGGGATGTTGTGGATAAAGAGATTCTGGGGATTGATTTGACGGGAAGAGAAATAAAGTATCATCGAATGAATGCAGTGCAATTCCCGATATTTGTGGTTATGATGCTTCCGTATATTGTTCTGCTGGTTCGTTTTTTTAAGAATTTAATCAGAAAAGCAACGGGAAAAAGAGAAAAATGGAAGTATTTAATTGTGGCAATTGGTGCAGGAACAATTTTGCCGGATCTGCTTTTAAAAGTGGATTTTGGTAGATGGGTGTATGCGATTCTTGCATATTATTGCATTGTATTGCTTGCATTATTTGCGATGGGAGATGTTACGGTTGGAAAGCAGTTTGTGGAAGAAATAGAGAAGGTAAAGAAACACAGATTTGCTGCAACCGTGATGCTTTTATACCCACTCATTTTTCAGCCACTCTGGGATGTGGCGATTTGTAGCGTTGTTGCAAAGATAGCGGGATATATCAATACGTGGCTGGGATTGGGATGGTGGTAGTACAAAAAGATTTGAGGAACATATGCTTTATGGCAGCATATGTTCCTTGAACCAACTGATAAATTGAGGGGAACGAATCGGATGATACAATGTGCGCGGCACAATACGTTTGCAGAGTTTCTTGTAGATCTTCATTGTTTCCCGATATTGTTGTCGATGGCTTTGGCTGTGTGATGCGTCTTTTAAAATATGAATGTCGTTAAAAATGACATCAAAATAAAAGTTATAAGCAGCGATATAAGCATCTGGATGATCCGTTTCCAGAAAATCTAAAATTTTGTCGTAGGCTTTATATGCAAGCGGCTGCCGGTCAATGATATCTGTGTCTTTACGTGTTAAACTTGTTGGCAAAAAGATATAGTGATAAAAGATGTCAGGCAAAAGAACAGCAGAGGTAATTCTGGCGACGGCTTCGATAACCCAAAGTTTATCTTCGTATATGGTAAGTTCCTCATCAAATTGTGGGAGACAACCATTATGATCTTGCAAAGCAGAGATACGCCATACTTTATTCCAAGGATATCCCCCACCGTAATGGATATTATCAGAAGCTACCTCTGCAAGTAGTGTTTTGGAGTCGCAGAGGAGTGGTTGATTGGTTGCATCGGTACGTGGAAGGTATACATGTTTGGTCCCATCGGCATGCGTATCCTCTATTGGAACCACACTTTTCATATATTCTATGTGCTTGTAAGGCACAGACATAGAGTAGTCATTGGTAATACAATGGTCAATGCGTGTTCCGTCTGCCAAGTGATCCTGCCAACCAAAACATACAACATCTGCGTTGTATTGTGTTAAAGCATGCATACATGTTGTCCAGGCATGTGAATCTAATACATCATCGGAATCCATAAATGTCAAGAAATCACCCGTGATTTGTGCAAGACCAAAATTTCTCGCAGAACTGACCCCTGCGTTTGGCTTGTGAAATACTTTGATGCGTGAATCTGTCGCTGAGATTTCATCTAAAAGAGTATGGCAGGTTGTATTAGAACCGTCATCAATGATTAAAATCTCGAAGTTCGTGTAATCTTGTGCTAATAAACTTTCGATGCACGGTCTTAAATATTTTTCTGGCGTATTGTACACAGGAACAATGACGCTAATTTTCATTGTAGTATTTATATTTGACATAAGAACCCCCATCTTCGTCTTTTCAGACGAAATCCCTTATAGTGATAGGATAATCATACCTAATGTTGAATTTTACATCAAGATAAAATATAATTTAATAATATGCTAGGACGAGTATGCCCATAGCACATAAGGATAGGTGAAATGAGAACTAGAAATTCGTTTTTAAATGCCCTGGCAAATTCGGGCTCATATGTTGTAAATTTAATTCTTTCGTTCGTGGCACGAACGATTTTTATTCGTGTGTTATCACAGGAATATCTGGGTGTGCAAGGACTGTTTGGTAATATTCTTTCTGTTCTTTCACTGGCAGAGCTTGGTATCGGAACAGCCATGATTTACCACATGTATGGACCGATTGCACGTGAAGATGAAAAAGAAATTACAGAATTGATGAATCTGTATCGTAAGCTGTATTCCTATGTGGCTGGGTTTATTACGATAGCAGGGTTATGCCTGGTTCCTTTCCTGAAATATTTGATCGCAGATAATCCGGGAATTGCCGGATTGACCGGTATCTATCTTTTATACTTGTTGAATACAATCGTTTCTTATTTATGGGGATATAAAAGGGCACTGATCGATGGACACCAAAAGGGGTATATCAGCACACTTTATGTGACAGCTTTTATGACCATTCAGTTCATTGCACAGATTGTTGTTCTTTTGGTGTTTGAAAATTTTATTATTTATCTTCTGATACAGATTATATGTAACATTCTGACGAATATTTCTCTGGCACTCAAATGTGACCGTATGTACCCTTATCTGAAAAGAGATCGTAAGTCGCTACCTTCTAAGGAGACGCAGAAGAGTATCTTTAAAAATGTCAGTGCTATGTTCATGCATAAGCTTGGTGATGTGATGGTGAATAATACGGATAGCCTGATTATCTCTGCTTTTGTTGGACTGGTGACAGTTGGTATTTTTGATAATTACCGCATGCTTCTGGGAAGTGTCAATACAGCTATCAATGGTATATTGGGTTCTTTTGTCGCAAGTATTGGAAATCTCAGTGTTACAGATGATAAAGAGCGCGTTTTTCATGTGTATAAGACTTTGAATTTTATTGGCTTCTGGATCCATTCCTATGTGGCGGTAACCTTCCTTGTCATGTTTAATCCTTTCATTGAGGTCTGGGCAGGGAAAGATTATCTTTTCCCAATGAGTGTTGTATTTTTGATCGTACTAAACTTTTACATGAGTGGTATGCGTAAGGTGACACTGAATTTCCGCGACGCAATGGGGCTGTACTGGTACGACAGATATAAACCGATTTTTGAAGTGATCGTAAATCTTGTGGTTTCTATTGTGCTGGTCATTGAGTATGGTCTGGTTGGTGTTTTGATCGGAACGTTAGTTTCTACTGTGGGAGTATGTTTCTGGGTAGAAGCACTGGTTACCTACAAGCATGGTTTTGAAAAAAATGTCAGCCATTATTTTAAGATGTTTTCTGTCTATACGGCGTCTGCGGTGGCAGTCGGTGGCTTCACTTACTTTGTCTGTAGTTTTATTGCCATGGGCGGATTACTGGAGATATTTTTAAAACTTGTTGTATGTACAGTTATGTATAATGTCCTGTTGATGGTACTCTATGGCAGAACGGTAGAGTATAAAGAGTTCATGGAAAAACTGATCGGGCTTGTGGAAGGAAAGACAGGACACAAGATGACAGGGCTGCGGAAGGTATTGATGCGGTAGAAGTTATGGTAAAAGTTATGCGACAAAAGACGAATCGAATTGCATATTTGGATGTGTTAAAAGGTGTCAGTATGTTCTTTGTGATTTATTGCCATAGCGTATTGTTACCATATCATTCTGTGGTTGGAAATTTGATGATGACCACAGCCTGGGGAGCCGTTCCTTGTTTCGTTATGACATCGGGGGCAGTGTTGCATCAGAGCAAGCATTTTACTTGGCAAAAACACGGAAAACGCTTAGGAACTATGTATATGACCTTAGTCTGTTGGCGTTTACTTTATTTAGCGGTTTATAGGATTGCAGGAAAAATTACTGGGATTTCCTTTTGGGCAGGTGTCAAATATTTGTTCTTTTTACAGGATTACGAAGGCGTGGATACAGGGGTCATGTGGTACATGATTGCTTATCTGGGGCTTATGATTGTATATCCTATTACCTATTTCTTGTTTACCGGTGGTACACGGGGGAGGCAGATTGCATTTTTTGTCATGATTCTATCCGGTTTGACAGGTATCCTTTTCCCGTCGGTGAATTGGCTGGTTGGCCAGATTACACATGGAAGGGAACTGCCCTTGCAAGTATGGAATAGCGTATTGACTTTTGGCAACAATAATAATTTGTTGTTTTATTTCCTGTTGGGAGCATTTTTACTGGAATATCAGCAACACACTGATCGAAGAGGATGTGGACAGATTTATAAATGGCGACTGCCTTTGTCGGGGCTATGTCTGTTAATCGGACTTATGGGGCTTGTGTTTATCAAATACCGTGAGACAGGTTTACTGATATGGGGAGATACGTATCTGAGTTTTGGCTATGTCAGATTATCTACAGCCTTGGTTACAATAGGGCTGTATGGTATATGTGAGAGTTTGTTTTCTGACCGCGAGAATTTGGCAAGTAAAATCATAGGAGAATACATAGGACAAAATACACTGGGAATTTATTATTTGCATTACATATTACTGGCGGTATTTTCATGGACAACCTGTTTCCCATGGCTGCAGACCCATTATTTTGTTGGCATGAATTTGATAAAAGCATTCGCAGTAGCGTTTGTATGTTACGTTGTGGTTGGTCTGGTGAGCAGGGTACCGCTGATTCGGAAAATGTTTTTGTAAATGTGAGTGATATGGATGAAAGATAAAAATGAAAAAGAAAAGAATTTTATTTATTGATCATATCCGTGCGTTAGCAATCCTGATGGTTATCATGTGTCATGTGATTGATGTTAACTGCCTGTTTTGGTTGGGGTATCAGGAGATGTCTGGTGCAAGACAGATCATCATATATACTTTGTTAATCTTTGGCAGATGTGGTGTGCCGCTCTTTCTTATGATTACAGGTTATCTGCTGCTGGATCGAGACTATAGCAATGGAAAATGGAAAGAGTTCTATTTACATAAATGGTTATATTTGTTGCTGGTAACAGAAATATGGTTTGCTATTTACGAAGTATTTGCTGTTTGCGTGCAAGGGAAACCTTTTGTATGGAAAGATTTTATTCTTAGATTATTATTTATAGAGGAACCAGTCTTGTCACATGCGTGGTATCTCCCAATGATATTGAAGCTATATTTACTGATACCATTGATTGCGCAAATTGTAAAAAAATGCAAATCCTATAGGACGAAGAGATGGCTTATGGTGTGCTTGATAGGTATTAATCTTTTGTTACAGGTTGGTTGTAGGATACATTTGGTGTTGACAGAAAGTGCGTCACTGGTATTATATGTCAGTTATATGCTGGTAGGGGGATATGTTAAGCAATGTGCTAGAAAACCACAAAAGAGGATTAGTATATATAGCAGTCTGCTGATAAGTATTGGTCTTTTAGGGAATGAAATATTTTTGAGAATACAATATATGCATAGGCAACCTGTATCTTTATGGTATGACAATATTTTTTTAATGGTTATGGCAATGGGAATTTTTGTTATCATATGCAATTTAGATATTCATACGAATAACAGAATTATTGTTAGTTTATCAAGGGATTCCTTTGGAATATATCTTATACATAACATGATAGCACTATCTATGATTCATTTGATACAAGGATGGAAGATTGGTTTATACGGCAAGATGTTTATTACCTATATATCTGTTTTGGGAGTGTCATGGGTGATTGAAAGAGGAATAGAAAAAATCCCATATTTGGGACCTACGTTATTATATAAAAGGGGATAATATGTTAGACACAAAACAGAAAAATGACATAAAATTCATGATTGGAATAGTGCTTTTCATGATATTATCGGTGGTAGTCTATTTTGAAAAGCGACTGGATATCATGAATACAACAGTATATGCTTTTTCTTATCGTCATGGCTTGGTGGCAAGAGGGGTTCTTGGAACATTCTTAGAAATATGGGATACATATTCACCCGTTGATCTAATGTCATATCATACAATTTATCAGATTTCTGAAGCAGCAACGCTTGTGTATTTTATTATGTTGCTTTGGTTGACAGGTACAATTTTAAAGCATTGTCAGAATCATGAGATAGAGACTAAAATACTTTTAGGATGTCTTATGATATTTGCAGTGCCGATGTTTCTGACCTCAGATAATTTTGGACGCTTGGATGTTTACTTGATGATTATTACTATTTTTTGCATCATATTGATTTTAGAAGAAAAATTTGAAGTCTTAATTCTTCCAGCGGTGGCATTGGCAGCCTTGATCCATGAAGGTTTTGTGTTCATGAATTTGAATATTATACTGGTACTACTATTCTATAAAGCATTAACCCAACAAGGGAAAAAAGAAAAGGTAAAGTATATTGCTTTGTTGGTGCTGACGTTTGCTATTCCGTCTGTTTTTTTTCTTTATTTTGAATTTTTTAGTCATCATTTTGGCCGCGACGTTTATATAGAAACAATAGCGCTAGCTAAGAAATTATCGGTAGATGGAAAAACATATCACAAACAGGTTATTATGCATGAGATCATGGGAATAGACATTGCAGGGATGGAAAAAAAGCATCATAGATGGAATAGGGAGGACACGCCTATATTTCTAGTTTTGTTTTTACCGTATATTATTCTTGCAGTTAAGTTTTTTTATAGTTACGTCAAGAAATGTCATACAAAAGTTGATAAATGGCTGGCAACCGCCTTTTTGATCGCGCCATTAACATTATTACCGGAAATCATTCTTAAAGTAGATTATGGCAGATATATGTTTGCTATATGCTTCTATTATATTGTAATGACATTGTGCTATATATCTATGCAGGAAAAGAATATGTTAGAAACTGTGAATCAGTGGAAAAACATTCTGTTACAACATAAGATATGGAGCGTTGCAGGAGTATGCTATCTGTTTATGTTTGTTCCATTCAGAGGCTACCGTATATGTGATCTTGTGACAGGGATCGTATCAAGGCTTTTCGGAAACTAGTGGGAAAACGATATATCAGATAGTGGTATAGGAGACAAGAAGAAAATGAAAGAGAAACTTATAAAAGAAAATTACAATATAAGACAGTTTATCATGATGCTGACTTTTGTAGATTTAGCAACCTTTATTACAAATTACAGAGGTTGGGTCAGATCCTACAACACGACCATGCTTGCGCTGTCCTACGAATATGGATTTACATCAAGATCCCTGCTTGGAACCATCTACCATATTCTTGATGCGGTGATACCGGTAGATATGATGCAATATCAAAATGCCATAGTATTTGCCAATGTTATAACGGTCTTGTTTATCGTATTTCTATTGTATTTTTCGTACCATGTGTTGAAGAAAAGCGACAAGGCGCAGGAAGTAGTGACAAAAGCACAACAGTATATTCTGTTGACATTTCATATTGCCATGGTAGCAACCTTTACCTATGCTTACAATTTCCTACGTGTAGATTTTTGCATGGTATGGATGATGTTACTGGGCTTTATGTCATTGATGAATGAAAAGACAGAATGGCTGTCGCTGCTATTTGCGGCACTAGGGATTATGTTTCATCAGGGCTTCGTTCTCATGTATTTTAATGTGATCCTTGTAATTCAGTTTTATTATATGATGACACGAAAGAATAAGAAAAATACCATTTTGTTTTTCCTGACTTTTCTGATAGGATCCGGTATGTTTTTGTGGTTTGAATTGTTCAGCCGAACCAATGGAAATGATATTTTTGAGACTGTATTGCAGGATGCGACCAATGTATCTTATCAGGGAATCTATCATACGACTCTCTTGTATCATGAGGTCTTAGGCATTGATGTTTCCGGTGCGGAGACGGATTTTGTATATATGAACCATGTGCAATTAGTCCTTTATCTGCTGATACTTTTGCCGGCGATCGTTGTTTTGGCAAGGGCTTTTGTAAGGATCATCAAGAAAGCGGACGACTTGTTTGCCAAGTTAAAATATCTTGCGGTAGCGGTCGGTTCCCTGACTATTTTGCCGGATATGCTCTTGAAAGTAGATTATGGGCGCTGGATTCTAGCAGTGGTTACTTACTATCTGCTTATTATTCTGGCAATGTTGGTTCTAAGAGATCCGCTAGTTACAGAAGAGACGGAAGTTGTTGTGGATGGAATAAAACAACATCCAGCGTGGTTGATATATTTTACCTTAGTAGTGCTTACAGTTCCTTATATGGATGTAGATATAGATATGTTAGTGCGATGGCTACAGCGTTTTATGCAAAGCAAGGCTATATTGTTCTACTAGCAATGAGGTGATACAGATGAAAGATATATTGAAGAAAAGTGACAAAATGTTTTTACTTGCTTTGGCAGGATTCGGCTTTTTATGTGTGATGCGATATTATAATGGAAATATGATGCAGCACTTGTGGGCACTATCCATTCTGGGAAACCGACGTATCATACAGGGGACGACAGCAGTATTTTTCCTGATTTTGATTGGAGTGGCAGGGCAGGCGCTGCGCAAGGTCAGTAAAGAAAATAGAAGCGGAATCTATTATATGGCAACGCTGCTTGCCGTATTTCTGATGCCTATGTTTATCTGCGACAGTTATATGGGATCACCAGATTTATACGCGTGGATCATCATACTCTTATGTATTGTGGCACTTTTTGACGGAAGATGTGATGGTATTGTCCTGCCAGGTATCCTGCTTGCTGCATATATCTGTCCGATGATCGTATTTTCCGGTGGCGCCATATTGTTTATAGCAATGTTGGCAAAGGGCTTGCGTGAGGACAACAAGAGAAATGTCGTGCAGGCGGCTGGTATGGTTGTTATGGCTCTGGTGGCATTTGTTCTGGCGAAGGGGACATATGGCTTTGCAGCAGATGTGCAGGGGCGCATTTCCGGAAAACGTTTTCTGGTTATTGTTCTTTTATTCCTGCCATATATTTATGCCATCCTCAAATTTTTTGTTTCTTTGATAAAAGAACAGACGGATGGGAAAAGCAGACTAGCATATTTTTTATGTGGACTGGGTGCGACTCCGGGTTTCTTACTGTGGGCTTATCTGGGAGATTATTGCAGGGCAGTTATTTATGCTTTTGCATATTATCTCTTGCTACTTTTGATCTTATATTGTCAGGATGTGGATTTTCAGACATCCTGGAATACATTTCGTCTATGGATCAAAGAAAAGGTAGTATTAGAACCGGTCGTTGTCATCTATCCGTTGATCATCCTGACATTTTGGATGATATCAAACGATTTCATTGATGCAGAGTCGATCATAGAATTTACGAGGTAAAGAAATTGAAAGAGTGGATCAAAGATTATATCAGATTAATAGGACTTGTGATAGGGTGCGCCATTGTAGCAATACTCTTGTTGACGCTTGCGTATATGATACCGCGTGATCTTTTTGTGAAGCACATAGAAGAATCAGAAAGCCTTTTATATGCTCTATGCGATGATCACAATATTAATGCCAATTTAGATGGGTATGTATATGATACCAAGACTAATATCATTACCCTAGAAGAGGTGATTGCACCGAGAGAGCACACGGCTTTCCAAGATGCCTTGCTGGCACCGAGTTCCAATTATACACGAGATTTCTTTGGGGACTGGGTCAATACCCTGCAAAATGATGCTCATGCGAAATCCTATAGTGAGGATAATAAATTGACCTATCCACGTTATTGGCACGGTTTTGTACTGTTCTTGAAACCCATGTTTATTTTCTTTAACCTGGGTGAGATTTATCAGATCAATACTTTAATCATATGTGCCTTGTGTTTTGTCACTCTGCTGTTGATCTATAAAAAAGAAAAGGCATATGTAGGACCGTTTCTTATCCTGTTGGCACTTTTTAATCCGCCGTATATTGCAAGATCATTCCAACTTTCAAGCGTTTTTTATGCAATGATCATTACGAGTTTATTGGTACTTCGTTGGGATGATCGGGAGAAAAGAGAACATCTTTTCCTTTATGCTTTTGTGATCGATGGTATTATTCTGGCGTTTTTGGACTTCTTGACCTATCCGCCGGTGGCATTTGTTGTTCCGCTTTGTTTTGTTCTGGTATTTTCACAGCAGGCTCTGTTACATAATCTGCTGGCGAGCATTCGCTATGGCATAGCTTTTTTACTGGGATATGCCGGAATGTGGGTAAGCAAATGGATTCTGGCATCTTTGTTTACGGATGAGAACGTGGTTGCTGAGGGCATTGAAAGTGTCCTGCACCGTACGGGTCAAGGAGATGCAACAGGAGCAGACAGCGCATTTAACGTGGAGATCAGTCCTGTATCAGCTATGCGTGAAAATCTGCGTGCCTTTGGCACAAGACCGGTCAAGATCATGGCCTTACTGCTCCTATGTGCTGCGGTTGTCTTGGTCGTTTATATGATCCGGCATAAGGTTGGCTTTACGAAGCGGGCATTGGGGATGTTTGTGATCTTTGTATTGCTAACAATCGTTCCAATTGCATGGATTGTAGTTTTATATAATCATTGTTCCTTACATCCGCATCTGGAATGGAGAGAATGGCTGGTGGCTGTTTTTGCACCATTGATGTGGCTGGCATGGTTCTGGGTAGATAGAAGAAAGAAAGCAGTGGAGTGCAGATAAGATGAAAGTGAAACAAAACATCCAAGTATTGATCAAAATGATAGGGATTGTAACTATTAGCAGTATAGTATTGGTGGGGATTTTATGCTTTGTCTATAAATTGCCAAGGAATCGCATGGTAGAGCATGTTGTTGAATCAGAAAATACGATTCGTCTGCAAAATGATGATTATAACATGCAAATTTCTAACTATTTTGATACTTATGATACGGATACCAACATTATCATGTTGTTGGAGACTATCGCACCAAACATAAATGGCACATTGCAGGATGCCTTGTTGTGCCCATCAGGCGACTATTTTCAAAACCAGTGGGGAGATTGGGCGGATACTCTGATGAACTATGCAAATGATACGCAAGGAGATCTGTCCTATGTCAATTATGCAAGGTATTGGCATGGCTATCTGATATTTTTAAAACCACTTCTTATGTTTATGGGTGTGCAGGATATCTATTATCTGCATGCCATGCTCATGGTCTTTTTGACAGGATGGATCTTCTGCCTGCTCTATAAGAGATTGGGAAAATATTGTATTGCGTATGCGGTATCCATCATTGCCATGAATCCGGTTGCGATTGCGCAGTCCTTTCAGTTGTCTACCATCTACTATGCCATGCAGTTGACCCTGCTCTTACTTTTGTATTGCAAAAAGGAAAAACAGATCCCATACATATTCCTGATTGATGGTATGTTGGTGGCATTCTTTGACTTCTTGACTTATCCACTGGTTGCTTTTGCCATTCCGGTTCTGACTTACTATCTATTATATCGCGAGGACGGATTTTTACAGAATGCAAAGAAGATCGTTGGTAAGGGGACTTCCTTTTTGATCGGTTATGCCGGATTGTGGTTTATGAAGTGGACCTGGGCAACCGCCTTTACCCATGAGAATATTTTAAAAGACGGCTGGATCAATGTACTTAGAAGGACAGGAACCGGCGACAACTTTGGAGACAATCAGTATGAAATGGCGATTGGTCCAATGGCGGCACTCCGCATCAACTTTCATGCTTTTGTCGGATGGACAACAGTCCTGCTTGGAGTGATCTTCCTAGTCGGTGTGATTGTGTATATGCTGTATAAAAAGCAAAAACCGATTTTTCAAAAGACAACAGTCCTTATTTCATTTCTCGTAGCATGTTCGCCAATCCTCTGGTATGTGGTTGTCAATAATCATGCATCATTGCATCCACATTTGGAGTGGAGAGAATGGGTAGTCAGCGTGTTTGCCGCATGTGTTTTGGTTTTGAGTTTACTAAGGGAGAAAACAGATGAAAGAATATCGGTTTGAAGAAATAAGTCTGGGACTGAGTGAATCTTTTGAAGTTGAGATCACCCGAGAAATGATGGATAAGTTTCAGGATATATCCGGTGATGTCAATCCGTTGCATAACGATACAGAATTTGCCAAAGTCAGAGGATATGAAGACCGCGTAGTTTATGGTATGTTGATTGCATCGCAGATATCTACGCTGGGAGGTGTCTATCTGCCGGGAAAATATTGCCTGATCCATGGTGTGGAGATTGATTTTGCACGTCCGGTTTATATAGGAGATAAGCTGACCATTAGTGGTACGGTGAAGGAAATACACGAATCTGTCAGGCGCTTGACAATTAAGTTTGTGATAAAGAATCAAACAGGTAAGATTGTTTCAAAAGGCATTTTGAAAGCGGGGTGTATGGAGTAATGAGCAGAGAGAAAAAGGTCTTATTTGTCACGGGGGCATCATCCGATGTCGGACAGGCATTGATCCTGCAAATAGCAGATCAGTATGACACGATCGTGGCACATTATTGTCATAGCCACGAAGATATTGATGGTCTTGCGAAAAAGTTCCCGGGCAAGATCCAAAAGGTCAAAGCAGATCTGGCCGATTCCAAAGAAGTACAGACGATGATCGATGGGATGATAAAAGAGAAGTGGTTGCCGGATCATATCGTGCATCTAGCAGCGCCAAAGACTATGAACGAGCGTTTTCACAAGATGGACCTAGCTAGCTTAGATCAGACATTTGAAGTTTCGGTTAGATCTATTTTTCATATACTACAGAGTTTTATGCCACATATGAGCAAACAAAAGTATGGAAGGGTTGTATTGATGCTGACATCTTATTGTCTGGGCGTGCCGCCCAAGTATCAGAGCGCTTATGTGACATCCAAGTATGCCTTGCTGGGACTGATGAAAGCCCTGGCGACAGAATATGATAGCAAGGGTATCACGGTCAATGGAATTTCTCCGGAGATGATCGATACCAAATTCCTCAGTGATCTTCCAGACTTGATTGTGGAGGAAAATGCAGCCAAAAGCCCATTGAAACGCAACCTGCAAGTGGATGATGTGGTTCCGATGATAACCTATCTGTTATCAGATCAGGCGGAAGCGATCACAGGACAAAATATTGCCATTACTGGTGGCATGAGATAAAGAAAAGGAGAATAGACAAATGAGTAGAGAAGAAGTTTTTGAGAGATTACATGAGATTTTTTGGGATGTTTTTGATGATGAAGATATCCAACTGACGGATGCGACCACATCGGATGATATTGAGGATTGGGATTCCCTGGAACACATCAATCTGGTGGTTGAGATTGAAAACCAGTTTGGCATGAAATTTACCATGGGTGAAGTGCATGAAATGAAAAACGTAGGCGAGATGGTGGACATTATCATCGAGAGAGCGACGAAGTAGGCGGGAAAGATCATGGCAATCACGTCACTTAAATTTTTTGCTTTTTTGGCAGGCATATATTTGCTGTACTGTTTTGTGCCGCGAAAAAAACGCTGGTTGGTTTTACTTGGGGCGAGTCTATTCTTTTATGTGGTCTGTGGGTCTTTTCGCCTGTTTATCGTCACACTTTTACAGATCCTGGTAGCATATGGTGTAGCGATCTGGACGGATAAGCAACGGCAGGAGAACGTTTCCGCAAAAATCAATACGGCAGGGCTCCTTACCTGTCTGGCAGTGCTTTTTCAGATAGGCGCCTTGCTTTATTACAAAGAGATGAACTTCTTTGTAACCAATGGCAATATCCTGCTTCATCTGCTGGGAAAGGAAAGTAGTTTATCCTTTTGGCAGATAGTGGCACCACTGGGGATTTCTTATTACACCTTAAGTTATATCGCGTATATTTTGGATGTCTATTGGGGTGTTGTCAGACCGCAGAGGAATTTTTTGAAGTTTTGCCTTTTCGGCATTTATTTTCCTATTATGGTTTCTGGTCCGATCACTCGCTATCAAGAGATGGAACGGAATTTGTATGCAGGAAACAGAGCAGATTATCAGGGCTTTTGTTTTGGGTTACAGCGTATCCTGTGGGGGCTTTTCAAGAAACTGGTGATTGCAGATCGCATGGCACCGATCATACAGGCAATCTGGTCGGGTGAGTTTTATGGCGTCTGTGTACTGGTCGGGGTACTTGGCTATGCATGGCAGTTATACATGGATTTTTCCGGCTGTATGGATGTTGTGTTGGGCGCTTCGGAATTATTTGGCATACGGCTTCCGGAGAATTTTAACACTCCCTTATATGCGACTTCACTATCCGAATATTGGAGAAGATGGCATATTACCTTGGGAGCCTGGGTAAAAGATTATGTCATGTATCCTATCCTGAAGACAAAAAGCTTACAAACATTATCCAAGAAGTGGAAAAAGAAATACGGTAAGAAAATAGGAAAGAAAATGACGACATGGATTGGTCTGTTTTTTACCTGGTTGGTTGTAGGTCTTTGGCACGGCGGTGCATGGACCTTTGTTTTTGGATCTGGTCTGTTTTTCTTTCTTATGATTGTTGGTGGGCAGATTTTAGAGCCGCTTGGTAAATGGTGTATAGAGAAGATGCATATCCAGACACAGAGCTTTGGATGGAAGCTCTGGCAGCGGATCCGTACCTTTGTATTATTTTCTGCCAGCATATCGTTCAGTTGGTCTGCCAGTATGAAAGATGGTTTTCGTATGTGGGCAAGATGTTTTAAACCGACAAACCTTTCATCCCTTTTGCCGTTGGCACCGTGTGCAGATTGGATCCTTCTTTTTATCGGATCTGTCATTGTATGGTGGATCTCCTATGGTAAGCAAAAAGAGGATGTTCGGACATATGTGGCAAAGAAGGCATTACTCATCCGCTGGATGTTTTATCTTGCGTTGTTATTTGCCGTCTTGATTTGTGGTGTTTACGGTCCGGGTTATGATGCATCATCCTTTATATATGGACAGTTCTAGGAGTATATATTGAAAACGAAAAATTTACACATAACAAAAATCCTTGCATTTCTTCTGGTGGCTGCACTTCTCTTTGGGGGAGCGGCGCAGGTGTTTAGGATTTCTGATGATACACATTCCAGAGCAGAATTTGATACCTTTTACAGGTTGGATAAAAATAGCCTGGATGCCGTATGGATCGGTGCCAGTGCGGTACAGTCGTCCTTTATACCATCAGAAGCCTGCGCTCATAATGGTGTGCAGATGTATGGGCTTGGAACGGCAAGTCAACCGGTCGCGCTGACGAAATATCTCTTACAGGAAGTGCAAAAGACACAGGATCCAAAGGTTTATCTGATCGATATCCGTATGTTGGCATATGACTATGATGTGATGGGCAATGAGATCTTCTGTGACAACTATATTCGCCGTGTCACGGATTCTATGCGATTTTCGAACAATCGGGCACATGCCATAAAAGATATGGTGGAACGATTGGAGAAAAAAACGGGCGCCAGTGTTAATGCATTTGACTATTATTTTAGTTTTACACTCTATCATAATCGTTGGAGTCAGTTGACGTCGGCTGATTTTGGCAAGGACGCGGATAGTTTTATGGGCTATTATATTTACGATGAGACAGAATCTTTTGATAAACAGGAAACACTGGCAAGAAGAAGTGCAAAGCCACTGGAAGTATCAAGTGATAATCAGCAGTATTTAGAGGAATTGCTAGATTATCTGGATACTTTCGATGGAAATGTTCTCTTTACAAATACCCCGAATAATCTGGAAGAAGACAAATTTGCCAACTACAATTATATTAAGAACAAACTTGTGGATCGAGGCTATGAAGTGCTGGATCTGAACGATTGTGTAGATGAGATTGGCTTGGACTATGAAACGGATTTCAACGAGAATATGCATGTAAATTACCGTGGTGCATTTAAGATTACAGATTACATGGCAGACTATCTGAAAGAAAAGTACGAACTGCCAGATCATAAAAAAGCAACAGACAGCATTTATGAAAAAACGCAGGAAAGATTATTGTCTCGCATTGAAGAAATGGAAAAAAACAATGAATAATGTAATGATGGATGAAAATGGAAAATTGCAAAGGGACTATTGGAATATTTTAAAGGGGATTGGAGCCTTTTGCGTTGTACTGGGACATTGTGCCATGCCGGTGCAGAACTTTGTCTATCTGTTTCATGTGCCGCTCTTCTTTTTTATCTCGGGTTATATGTATAATGAGCAAAAATATGGGGATGCCCCATATGACAATCTAAAAGGCCGTATGAAGTCATGGGTAAAATATGTTGCTTTGTATATCGTTTATATTTTACTCCATAATATCTTGGGGCATTTTGATATGTTGCGCATTGACGAGCCGCTTTATACAAAAGCACAGATGGTGGAACAAATGGCGTATGCTGTCATTGGAGACGGAAATGAACTCCTGGCAGGTCCGCTGTGGTTTGTTCCGGTGCTTGTGATCGGCTCTGCCTTCATGGGCTTTGTCATCTATTACAGCCGTATGCTGGGAGATCGGTTTAAAAGTAAAAAGATCAAATTCATTTTTCAGGGAATTGTCATAGGATGCAGCAGTATCGTGGGCTATCTCATGATCGCCTATGGCTGGGATCTGCCTGCACATATGCAGATCGCATTGGCGGTACAACCATATTTCTGGGCAGGCTATCTCCTGCGAAATTATATGCCGGACTTGGAAAAGTACATAAAATACTGGGCGGGTATCATCCTGTTTCTGCTTCTTGCGATCTACAGTAGAGATCATTTGTATAGTCTGGTAGATGGCTATGTCAGCCCGATCATGTATGTCATGGCATTTCTGGGATTTTATGTCTGTATGTGTCTGGCTAAGGGCATTTGTGTTTTGCAAAGGGGCAATTACCTGCGCAGTTTATTTGTCAAAATGGGACAGGCATCCTTCCTTTTGATGGGAACGCATTTTATGATCATTCGCGGGATTGACCGTGTATATGCAGGCTATCATCAGGATATTTCCATGATGTATGCACACTATTTAGGAAATCATAATATACTGATTCCACTCTATTTATTATTGGGGATCGGTTTGCCGTTACTGCTACAGGCATTTTGGAACAAACGGTTGAAAGGAGCTGCCAAATGATAGAACAAAATCCGATCATGCCGGATCGACGATATTGGAATATTTTAAAAGGAATCGGGATTCTTTGCGTTGTTCTGGGACATGCATGTAGTTGGGCGCATAACTTTGTGTATGAATTTCATATTCCCTTATTCTTTTTTATCTCTGGCTTTATGTATAGTGAAAAAAAATATGGGGATGATCCCTACTTAAATGTGATTAACCGCTTTAAATCTTCCTGGATTAAATATGTTATCATTTATTGGATCATCATGTTATTACATAATTCCCTAATTCGCTGGGGATTTATGCCAATCGGAACAGAATATTTTAACTTGCGGACTTTAGCGGAAGCCTGTGCTTTTGTGGTTTTGGGTACCGCCAACGAATTGATGGGAGGGACATTGTGGTTTGTCCCGGCACTTTGTATGGCATCTGTATTCCTAGGATTTCTTGTTACGATCAGTCGGAAAATCGAAAAGAAAACGGGAAACTCTTATCTCAAATTTGCTTTTCAGTTTGTAGTTATCCTGTTATGTTCTCTTGTTGGATGCATTGTCATATCTATTTTAATGCCTGCCAATATTCAGGTATCGCTTACGGTCATGCCATTTTTGTGGATCGGCTATCTGATCAGAAACTATGGCAAGGGATTAGAAAAGTACCTGTCTGTTTGTGCGGCGATAATCTTGGCGCTAGCTATTTATTTTATTCGTTTTCATCATTGTTTAGATCTGATCTATGGTATCTTATACCCAGGAATGTATCTGGTGGCGTTTTCAGGCATATATGTGTGTATGGTTCTGGCAAAATATCTCAGCCATCTAAAAAAGATCGGATCTTTTGTAGCGTCCTGTGGAAAGGCATCTTTTTGGATCATGACAGTGCACTTTCCGCTAATCAAGATCATCGATCGTATTTGGGCGGCGCATATAGGAGACCCGGATCGGGCACTGTATCTGGCTTTGCCACATTCTTTTGATTATATGTGGCCGGTCTATTTGTTGCTGGGCATTGGCGTGCCATTATTGGGATATCAGTTCGTGCAAAAGAAAAAAAGTAGAGGAAAATGATCATGAAAAAAGAATTACTGTATCCGTTTGACGCAAACTATATTTTAGCAAAAAAGAAAAGAATCAAAAGAGAATTATTGGCAGAGGGCGAGCGTTTTGTTGATAAGAAGATTGCTATTTTGGGCGGTTCTACGACAAATGATATTAAACTGACCCTGGAACTGTTTTTATTAAATCAGGGGATCCGTCCAAGTTTTTATGAGTCCGAATATAATAAATATTATGAGGATGCAGTCTTTGATAATGCAAAACTAGAGACATTTGCGCCGGATCTGATCTATATCCACACAAGCAATCGAAATATTACGCGTTATCCACAAACTAGCGATTCCAAAAGTCAGATCATGGACTTATTGGAGGAAGAATATCAGAAATATTGTACGATCTGGGAAAGTATTTCTGCTAAATACCATTGCCCAATCATACAGAACAACTTTGAAATGCCTATGTATCGTTTGCTGGGTAATCGGGATGCCAGTGATATGCATGGGAAGGTTAATTTTTTGACCAGACTCAATATGATGTTCTACGATTATGCGGACAGCCATGAAAATTTTTATATCTGTGATATCAATTATATTTCTGCTGACTATGGACTGGCAGAATGGTCTGATCCATTTTTTTATCATATGTATAAATATGCTTTGAATGTCAATGCCATCCCGTATCTGGCATTTAACGTGGCGAATATCATCAAATCTGTATTTGGCAAAAACAAGAAAGGCCTTGTGCTTGATTTGGATAATACTTTATGGGGCGGTGTTATCGGTGATGATGGTGTGGAAAATATTGCACTGGGACAGGAAGTCGCAGAGGGACAGATCTATTCCGAATTTCAAAATTATGTGAAAGAGCAGACACAGTTGGGTGTGATTTTAAACATTGATTCAAAGAATGATCCTGAAAATGCCAAGGCGGGTATAGAACATCCGGACAGTGCATTTTGCATGGAAGATTTCATTGAAATAAAAGCAAATTGGGAGCCTAAAGATCAGAATTTCAGGGAAATTGCAGAAGATCTAAATTTGTTACCAGAAAGCCTGGTGTTTGTAGATGACAACCCGGCAGAGCGTAGCATTGTGGAGCAAAATTTAGAGGGGGTATGCGCGCCGGAGATCGGGGATGCGAGAGATTATATTCGTATCTTAGACCGCAACGGATTTTTTGAGACAACGATTTTGTCCGAGGATGATCAGAAACGTAATGAGATGTATCGTGCCAATGCAGATCGAAAGAAAAGCCAGCATGCCTTTACAGACTACCATGCGTATCTGGAGTCCTTGCAGATGAAAGGAACAATCCTACCATTTGATGAGATGTCCTTGAACCGTGTGGCGCAGTTGTCGAACAAGAGCAACCAGTTTAATCTGACGACGAGACGCTATACGCGCGACGAGATGGAAATGCGGGCGGAAGATGAGGCCTATATTACCTTATACGGAAAATTAGAGGATAAATTTGGCGATAATGGCATTGTATCTGTTGTCATAGGCAAGAGGGTTCAAGAAGAATGTCATATCGAATTGTGGATCATGAGTTGCCGCGTCCTAAAAAGAGATATGGAATATGCTATGTTGGATAGTCTGGTAGAAACTTGTCAAAATAAGGGGATTAAGAAAATCCGCGGGTTCTATTATCCAACTGCAAAAAATACGATGGTAAAGGATTTCTACGGTAAGATGGGATTTTCACAGGTAGCATGTGATGCAGCCGGGAACAGCGAATGGGAACTAGATATCACATCGGTCTGGAAGAAGAAGAACGATGTGATCTGTGTCAATGAGGAGTAGAAAAATCAATGAAGAGGCTGGAGTATATAGATATATTAAGAGGTATATCCATTATTGGTGTTGTATTGATACACGTTGTCAGTATGTTGGGAGGTGTTGAAGCGAGTATATGGCATATTATTTTTCTTGGCTTGACCCGTTATTGTGTTCCTATGTTCTTCGTCTGTATGGGTGCAATTCAGTTGCGAAAAGACAGAGAACTGGATATCCATAAATTATATACGAAAAACATTCCAAGGTTTCTCGTCGCCATTTTTCTTTATGGACTTTTACATAAAATTATACGTTTTTTCTTAGGACAGTATGGAAAATGGAGTTTGGGTGAACTGTTGCTCTCATATCCGAAAAAATTTATCACGGGAGAATTAGAATTTTCTTTTTGGTTTATGTATGCGCTGATTCCTATTTATTTTATGCTACCTATTTTGAGAGCGATAGCGACGCAGGATCATTCTCAAAAGGCTGTAAAAACATTTTTGGGTTTATGGATGTTGGCTAGTCTGATTAATGGACTTTCTAATCTAGCGCCATTTTCCTTCTTGAATACATGGACAAATGGAAATCAGAATCTTTGCACAGTATATGGATATCCCGGTTATGTGGTGCTAGGAGCCTATCTGGGAGAAAAGGAATTTACCAAAAGCCAAAGACATGTAATATATATCATTGGAGGAGCCGCATGTATTTTATCCATTGTCGAACAGGCGATACGAGTGGGTAGAGGCTATGGACTAGAATATACACTATTTGATTATTACTCGCCGACAACCATATGGTTGGCTATTGCAGTGTTTATTTTATTAAAGTATATGTGGAGAGAACGTCAGGTGAGAAAATGGTATGACAGGATTTTGCTCTTTGCAGGATGCTATTCTATGGGGATCTACTTCCTACACACGATCGTACTTCTGCTATTGCAGAATTGGCTGACGAGCTATTATATTAGTTGGAGACCAGTCAGGAGTTTGGGAGATGTCATCTTAGTTTTCTCCATTACTCTTTTAATCGTATGGAGTATGTCGAAAAACAAATACAGTAGAATATGGGTATGACTAGGAAA
Organism: uncultured Pseudobutyrivibrio sp.; assembly: GCA_900546435.1. Taxonomy (GTDB): domain Bacteria; phylum Bacillota; class Clostridia; order Lachnospirales; family Lachnospiraceae; genus Pararoseburia. Next base: position 127,595 of record URCQ01000003.1, read on the forward strand.
TAGTAAAGGAAATGAAAAAAAGAAAATATTTAGTCTATTCTTGTTTATGATCTTCCTTATGATGATGTGTGAAAACAGACCATACAAACGAAATCCAATATATATCTGCTGGGAAATAGCGTGGCTATTCATGCAGAGGTAGAATGTGATGTTTTTTCCATGGAAAATATCTATAATTTGGTCATAACTGGAGTTCGAGTGGATGGAAATAAATCTGATGGAAAGACATAATACCTTTGAAAGCAATATGGACGTGGGTGCAAGCAGAATACTTTAGTAATATTGGAAAGGAGTTAGGATACCATGATGAAAAAATATAAAACTGGGAGATTACAGTTCCTTTTGTTTGCTATATCCGTGGGGATAGCAGCCATGTGCACATATCAACTTAATCCTGCGGCTACAGACAAAATAAATTTTTTAAGATATGACATTGATATAGTGAATAAAAAAGGTTTACTGGTGTTTGCTGTATTTGTAATATTGGCATATGCAATCATTTATTTTGTTGAAAAATATGGGAAAAGGGGTTCTGTTTTATCTAAGCATCCTGTAAATGAAAGATCCGTCTTTTTAAAAACATTTACAGTGTGTCTGATTGTGTGGGGTGGATTATTTCTTTTATATTTTCCTGGAACAGGGATGAACGATACAATCAACTGTCTGATGGGATTTTGGCAGAATACGCTTCAACCAGCGATGTTTCAGGTGATTATATATGGTGTTTTTCAGGGCATCTTTTTTATGTGTAAAAATGCAACCATAGCATATGCTATCATTGTCATTTTGCAGATTTTTGCAGCATCCTATGTTGTTGCCAACTATTTGCGGTGGATTGCGAGGAAAGGCATAGCCAAGTGGTTGCTTATCTTGAATATGATATATATTATGGCTATGCCATTGATAGGGAATTATACGATTGCTTTATTAAAGGATACATGGTTTACATATGCGCTTTTTCTGTTGTTACCGAACATTTACGATTTGATACACGGAGAAAAAACATGCTGGTGGCAGATTGTTGTGGCAGTTTTCTTTGTTTGGTTTTCTCGTTCTAATGGTAAATTGGTGTTAGTGCCGATTATGGTAGTATTGTTTATTTTTTTAAAAAGGCAAAGAAAACATTTGGCGATACTTCTAATCTCATTAGTAGTATTGAATAGTGGCTTGAATTATGCAAAGAATGTTCGATTTGGAGGATATGATGAGTCGTTTAGAGAATCTATGAGTGTACCATTAGTCCAAATGGCTGCAACTGTTGTGTGGAATGGAAACATATCAGAAGAAGAGGAAGAAGTGCTGTATGCGGTATTGCCAGAAGAAAAGTGGAGACAAAATTATGCTTTTGCGTTTGTGGATCCAATAAAGTTTGACGAGCATTTTGATACCCTTTATCTAGCCGCGCACAAAAAAGAATTTTTGCAAACATGGGCAAGTATGTTAAAAAAGAATCTTACAATCTATGTGAAGGCATATCTGTATCATACGTATGGAAATTGGAGTTTGGCTGCATACAATACGAACGCGGTTGATAAGACGCAATCGATTTTTCTAAAACTTAATAATAATACAGGGGATACTAGTATATGGGGCGAATACTTAGCAAGTATATCCTTAAAAAATTATTCTTTATTGCCGAATGATATGACGGAATTGCTTCAAGGATTTTATGAAGATGCATGCGAATGGAACCTGTGGCTTACGCCGGGAATTATGTTTTTACTTTTAAATCTGTGCACATGTATTGTTTGGAAAAACAAGCGATATAAATTAATGTTAACGTTTCTGCCACTGTATTTGTGTTGGGGATGTATGATGGTTGCAAGTCCTGCGTCTATGATTTATCGCTATAGTTTTTATTTATTACTTTCTTTACCATTTGTTTTAACCATGACATGGAGAGATATAGGATACAAATAGAAGAGTTCATAAGATAGAAATTGTAAAGAATCAAGATGAAACGGTATTAGAAATGGAAAGCATCATGCAACAAAGAAAAACATATATAGATGCGTTAAGAATAGTGGCTATTTTTGGTGTTTTGTACAATCATACCAATAGACGTGGTTACTATTTATATGCGTTTTCGGACGCGCGAATCTGTCAGGATTTTTATATTGGCATTGCAACACTTGCGGCAACAGCTGTGCCAATCTTTTTTATGATATCTGGTGCATTGCTTTTGCCAAAGAAGGAATCGCTAAAATAATTATTCCAAAAACGAATATTGAAAATGGTGTTAGTGCTGTTGGTGTTCTCTGGGATACAGTATGTTCTGCTTCTATTAGAAGAATGTGTGACATTTTCGCGAAAAGCTGTGGTACAGGCAGTCTTGCAGGATGGAGTAATACCATCGTACTGGTTTCTATATGCTTATATTGCGTATCTTCTTTTACTTCCGATATTGCGTAAAGTGGCAGAGGTTATGTCAAAGCAGGATTACTTTTACTTATTTGCGTTGTTGCTATTAGTTGAAGGATTTCTTCCGATGGTACTGAATTTGGCAGGCATTGGTGGAACCAACTATTTTTTCTCAATACCATTTTTAAACCCAATTATTATTTACCCCCTTTTGGGGTATTATTTGGAACAGTATATGAAAGAGTCCTACTACAATAAAAAAACAAATATTATAGTGGGGCTATGCATGGCTGTCGTCGTATTATTTTTTATAGCAATGACGCAATGGTGTGGTTTACCTTATGAAGAATTTACAACGTATGATAAGGGGTTATATACCTGTTCCTTTACGATGTTATTGGATGTAGGAATTTATTATTTCGTCAAATATTTTGATTTGAGGAAACAACATTCGATGAAATATGATCAAATGTTACATTCTATGGGAGAGTGTGCTTTTGGTATTTATCTAATAGAGCAGCCAATAAGAGAACGTTCATCTTTTATATATGATGGACTATCTCCTGTAATTGGTCGCTTCCCAGCGTGCATTATATGGGTGATTTGTATATTTATAGTGGCATACAGTATTGTAGCAATATTAAGACGTATACCAGTCGTTAGGAAGTTGATTTGAAAGCCATTGGTGGAATCACGAAGGGAACCATACGGGACGATTTGCTTATAAACTTATAAATTATTATGCATATATTGATGTGATAATATAGATAATATATT
>URCQ01000004.1 GCA_900546435.1 uncultured Pseudobutyrivibrio sp.
CTGTCGTCCTCGACAATTAAAATCTGCTTCATATCCTCACTTCCTTTGCTTTTTGTAGATAGTATAACAGGCAAATGTCCGAGAATTGTTACAAGGACAAATATATTTATCATTTTACAGCTTTTTTATGTGTACTGCAATTTTATAAAAGAAAGGACAGCAGTATCATCAAATTGCTGTCCTTGCGGTTTATTATAGCTGGTAGTGTATAAGCGTGGGTTCATCATATTTGGTGTGGTATCTTTAACTATGGGAAACTCCACATTCCCATTTTGATATTGTTTTATTTGTTACACAAAGTTGTTCCGCCAATTCTTTTTGTGTTAACCCCTTTTGTTTTCTTTGTTCTGCCAAAAAAGCACCAATCTTTTTGCTATCCATCCCCAATCCTCCGATGTTATTTTCATCTTATGTTGTGTATTGTCAAAAAACAAGTCTTTTCGTCTCAAATTGCGGTCTACGTTTTGTAGACTCTCTCATTAATAGCGTTGCATCAACTTACAAGGATCATAAATTTACTATTGCTAAAATTCATTTACAAAAAAGGCTCTGCCATGATAGCAGAGCCTCCGACATTTTCTTTCGAAAACACATAGTTTCTAGCCAGATTGTGGTAAATGTCAAACCCGTATAAAGCTGATAAGGCACTGCATTCTGGCACAACACCTTACTTTCGCGCTTGACAGACACTCAAGTTGCCTGTCGTTATTATTATATTACCTACCTTAAGAATGTATGTCAATCTTAATTTTTGTTCTTCCCTTTCCATTACTTATAATATTTCTGAGCATTATTCTTAAATTGTTCAAATAGTGGAATATACTCATTTACAATAACTTCAAATTCTTTTACCGCCAGACTGCCATCATAATCATGCGCCAACTGATTCCGAATGCGAAGCATCTGCATCCATTTATCATCATCAATAATGCGATTGGTAAATGCCTGCTGTAACGTATCTCTCGGAGATCCTATCGCAAAATCAAGAATCCCCAATTGCTTCACCAATATATCTTTCATTACTTTCCAGGCAATATCAAAAGTAAGATTAAAATTCATGATCGTACCTTCCAGCACGAAATCTTCGCTTGGATTTGCATTTTTGCTCTTTTTCAGATTATCTATACATTTACAAAATGTACGATAACGATTAATATATTTGTTTTCCATACTTACGAATATCCTCCAACAAAAACTCATTGTGAATACTATTATAATCGAAGATATCTATCTTTCGCAATGTGTCAATCTGCTCCAAATCTTCTTCCAATTTTGTTATATTATCACAATCGTACACCACAAAATCAATATCACTCGTAGGTACTGCTGTTCCTGTCGCGAATGATCCAAATAAATCTAATCGTTTGCATCCATGTTTCTTGCAAATAGTTGCAACATGATCAATAACTTCCGCTATTGGCATTGTGTTCATATAACTAACTCCCTCCATGCTTTTCACAGCGTCCTATGAAAAATACTTTTCTTTTATGATGTCCACTGGCATTTCCTGTCCTGTCCACAGTTCAAAAGATGCTGCTCCCTGGTACAAAAGCATATACATACCATTGGATATTTTACATCCTGCTGCCTTTGCTTCGCGCAGAAGTCTCGTCTCCTTTGGATTGTAGATTACATCAAATACGAAAAGATCCGGTTGGAACATTGTCGTATCTGTAATAATGGTTGCATCCGTCTTTGGAGCCATGCCAACCGATGTGCCGTTGACAAGAATCGCACTGTCCGCAATGGCTGCGCGAAGCACCTCTGGGTCTTCATAATCATGCAGCGTCACTTTACACGTGGTACGCTCATTCAACTGGTTCACAATATCCTGCGCACGCTCCCAAAAAGCATCCTTGATATTAAATACCTGAATCTCAGCCACACCATCAAGCGCTGCCTGCACCAAAATAGCTGTTGCAGCTCCGCCGGCACCAAGAAGTGTCATCTTCTTTCCAATGATATCTACACCCTTGTCCTTAACAGCACGCATAAAACCTACGCCATCTGTCGTATATGCAGTCAGCACACCATCCTCATTAACAATGGTGTTGCATGCACCGGAAATCTCAGATGCAGGCGAAAGCTTATCTGCTAATTTACACATAATACTCTTTCCCGGCATCGTAATATTCCAACCTCGCGCTCCCATGGTACGAAGTCCCTCTACCGCCTGCGGCATCTTCTCTTCCGGCACATCAAACGCTAAGTACGCGTAATCCAATCCCAACTGCTTACATGCTTCATTGTGCATTGCCGGCGATATACTGTGTGCCACCGGGCTTCCAAGCAAACATAAAAGCCCTGTATGTCCTGTAATCTCTTTTCCCATCTTTTTTCCTCTTTTCTATATGTTGTAGTTTATTCTCGTTTCAACAGCATCATACGCTACTCATTAACCTTTGTAATGATTTCCTCACAAATATCATCGACGCTCTTACCATCGGTAGCAATGACGATATCAGCAGCTGCTTCATAAGCTTCCCGACGCTTTTCCATCAGTTCTGCAATATAATCTACGTTCTTATTATTTTCCAGAAGCGGCCTGTCATGGCTATGCTTGACATGTTCTAAAATCGTCTCCGGGTTGGCTGTAAGAAGCACTACCTTACCACTCTTTTTCATCTCATCCACATTCACCTGGCGCATCGGTACACCACCGCCGCACGACACGATCATGTTCTTTTTTTCGCGACTTTCTCGCAAAAACGCAGTCTCTTCGTTACGGAAATATTCCTCTCCGTGTAACTCAAAAATCTCTGATATACTCATGCCATTGCGTTTTGCAATAATCTCATCCATTTCCACCACATCCATGGCGAACATACGCTGTAAAGCCTTTGAAACTGTACTTTTTCCAACACCCATAAAGCCAATCAGAAAAATATTAAAATCTAACTTCTCCAAATCTTTCATTTTTCAAGTCCTCTGCCTTCTTTTATGTAAAATCACAGATATCTACATGACTTCACGAATTTCTTCCATCATAACGTATGGCAGGTCTGAATTCAAGTACTCTTTGACTTTAAAGTGATAAAGTCATTTTTTATCAAAAGGCAGTTGCATTTATGCAAAACAACGAGTACATTCATTATAGTTAGGTTTTACATGCATATTATAGTAGGAGAATACATTATGAATCCTGTAAAAGTAAAAAATATCGAAATCGGTACTGGAATGCCAAAGATTATCGTTCCCATCGTCGGTGTGACAAAGGAAGAAATTCTTACTACAGCACGTTCCTTTCATACCATTCCACTTGATGTAGTAGAATGGCGTGCTGATTGGTTTGAGGGCGTCTTTGACTTTACGCAAGTAGAAGATGTATTAAAAGAACTTCGTAACATCCTTGGTGAAACACCACTGCTCATGACTTTCCGGACTTCCGCAGAAGGTGGCGAAAAATCTATTTCCGTTGATGCCTATAAAGAATTAAATATTCATGCGTCCCAAACCGGTAATGTCGATCTTATTGATGTTGAGATTTTTATTGGTGATGATACAGTATCCGAAATCATTGCCGGTGCGCACGCTGTTGGTGTAAAAGTCATTGCTTCTAATCATGATTTTTACAAAACACCTTCCAAAGAGGACATCCTCCAGCGTCTATGTAAAATGCAGGACATGGGGGCTGATATCCCCAAAATCGCTGTCATGCCACAAAGCAAAAAAGATGTTTTGACACTCCTCTCCGCAACAGAAGAAATGACACGCTGTCATGCCACAAGTCCAATTATAACCATGTCTATGGCAGATACCGGTGTCCTCAGCCGTCTCTGCGGTGAGGTATTCGGTTCCTCCATGACATTTGCCGCTGCCAATAAAACTTCTGCCCCTGGTCAAATGAATGTTGATGACGTAAATACAGTGCTTACTCTGCTGCATAATGCTATACAATAAAAAATAGCTAAGGCACATATAAAGCATATAAAAAAGAAGCCTCGCGGCTTCTTTTTTTATTCTCCCGGATGACTGGAGATTACTTTTCCGGTATTCCACAAGTCTGCAGCGCGCTGTGCTGCATCTTCACGTTTTGCTTCCTCTTTGTAATCAATATTTACAGAACGGCTGCCACAGTCCATACATGCTACATAAAAGCTGTTGCCATTCTCCTCCTCCAACAATCCTGCGCCTCCGCAGATTGGGCAATCCTGTAATTCAATCTTATCAAAAATATCCATTTTGATGCTCCATTCCTTATTTATTCTCTGTGAGTTCATCAATCAGTTCGATGGACTCCTTAATCATATTATCACAATGTACCTTTTTCTCGCCACCTTTTCTGGCATTTTCCTGCAATAACGCCGCACAGTCTGTCAATCCATCATGCATATCTGCCATACGTTTGCGATATTCTCCGACGACTTTTGGCGAATCTATGCCCATAGCGCCTAACACCATCAGTCCACTTGTGATTGCTCCACAAGTACCACCGCATTTCATGCCACCGCCAAAATTGCAGCCGATGGCTGCCGCCTGTTCCTCATTCATGCCAAGTTCATCTGCGTAAACGCGCATGATAGTCTGTGCGCAGTTATTTACCATTGGCATCTCGTTTCTTAACTCCATTGCTTTATCTACATGTTGATTCATATTTTATCCTCCATTTAGTATAGATGCACTTTTCGATTTTATACAAGTATAACACGAGCAAAACGCTTTCCTTTGTTCAAAATCAGAAACCTCACAACACCGCTACCATGAAAGCAAAAAATGCTGAGCCACCAAAAAACAGCAGCTCAGCTATGTAAGTGAAATTATGAAATTTTAGTTTTCAGCAACAATCTTCTTGTAATGTGCTGTTTCTGTATAAAGTTCATCCTTAAGTGGGTTCTTCTTATTCTTACGAATAACGTATACCTGATAGATGAAAAGTCCAGCGTTACTTGCAAGTGCAAGGAAGCTTACGATAAAGAATGCTGTTGGATTGTGTGTTGTTGGTACTGGTGCTACGCGATCTGCGAAAGTAGGTACTGTCATGATAAACATAATCCAAAGTGCCAATGTCTGTGCTCTGTGCTGTAACCAGCACCCTCTCTTGATGAAGAATGAAGGAATGGTACAAGACAAAAGAAGCAACATTCCACAGTATACAGAATGGTCTGAAATACAGTTGTACGTATATGCAAAGTTCCACAAATCATAGGTCAAAATGTAGATCCAGTCCATATCTGGCCACATCATATCACGAGATTTTTCTTTTGATACGAAGATTCCTGACCAACCACAGATCAATAAGATATTGAAGATACCTGCAATACCATTCATTACGTTCCAAGGTCCGGAAATTGTCCATAAGTTGTCAACATATCCGCCTTCTGTCAATCCCCATGAGAATACCTGGAAATCACGCATAACCGCTTCGCAGATATTGGCTGCCAAAATAATTGGTGGGAAGTACATAGCAAACTTGCTGTGCTCAATCTTTGGGCAGAAACGAATCAGCATGAAGCCGATACATCCTGCCAGTGCAGAGTAAGTCTTAACCCAGTTAAACCAGTTACCTGTTCCATATTCATTACCCGGTGCAGCCGTTGTAGGCCAGATTGCAATGGTAAGCACCAATGGTACAATAACAAATAATAAGATTCCTCCCCATTTTTTTGTTCTGCCCAGTTCATTAAAAGCGATCAGTGCTAATAAAACAAACGCCATAAAGCCCCAGGTCTTTAAATCCGGTACATTGTACAAAATACCCATACCAAACCCCTCCTTAATAATTTTTACACACTTTGTGCATTTTTATGTTATTATTATATAGACATATGGGCGAATAAAACAATCGCCAACCATCATACAAATGAGTAGAAATGCACAGCATATCGTTTTGTGTGCATTAAATTGGGGGAGTTTTTATCATGGAAGAAAAAAAAGCACGAAAAACAGACCGTCGCATCGAAAAAACAAAGCAGGCAATGCGCCATGCTTTCGTAGAATTACTCAAAAAAAAGCCTTACAATGCAATCACAATCTCAGAATTGACACGTGAAGCAGATATTGACCGACGGACTTTCTATTTGCATTATGAATGTATTGAAGACCTCGTTTCAGAAATGCAGCAAATCGCACGCGACATGATTGCAGAACAGTTAAAGAATTGTGAAAACGTACAGCTCGATACATTATTTGATGGGCTGACCAATGTCGTGCGGGACAAAATGGATTTTTACCGCGTGATCTTTACAGAGCCAAGCTGCTCTGCCTTTTTTGAGGATGGTGTCGCTGCCATCAAATACTGTATCCTCGCATCCAATCCGGACAGTACACTTTCGGATCAGCAAAAGGAGTATTATACCGAATACATAGCCAATGGCATCATGGGACTGTACGCCTACTGGTTCCGCCAGGACAATCCGGAATTGTCCTTAGATGCGTTTACCGAAATGGCAAAAGCATCCATGACGGAAAGCATCTGCCTGATCCGCCATGGATGATCTTAGCATCCTAATTATTCTGTTACTTTATATAATTCCACATAGTCTACATTTGGTACCGAATACCCTATCACTGTCCAAGTGATCGTATTCGTCCCCGACTGCAGATCTACCTGCAATGGACCATATGTAGCGAACTGATTATATTTCAAAACACCACTACCCAGAATTTCTATCTCCGATACATCCGTTTCCACGCCGTTGACCTGCATATTGATCTGCTTACTTAACGCCACATCTTTCCCGATCAGATTTGTACTTGCCAATGCCATATTCAAATCATAGGTTCCTGCTTCCGCTACATCAAATGTCCATGTTGCCACATTGCCTTTCTTGGACAGATTGCAGAGCACATATCCCTGACTTGCACCATCTGCTTTTTCCGTAAACCCGGCATTCTTGACAGACTTGCCCTTAACCTTTGCTGTCTCACCCTCAATGCGTATGCTCTCCGATGTGCCCACCTGCCTAGAGAATGCACTGGATGCCATTTTCATATGGATAATGTCTCTCACACACGCCCGCATGGCTGTACCAAAAGCTGCCGGATTTTCTTTATACTCCTGCTTCATCGCCTTTTTGATAGATAAAAACTGGACTGCATAAATACCTGTCAGATTTGCATCATTCTGCGCATATGTTGCCTGTAAAGGATTCATATAACTTCCATACAGACCATGTACGGAAAAGTCTGAAATCACATAATCAGAATAGCCCCACTCTGTACGCAAAAGATCTTTTAACAATACATCATTTCCGCCGCACCAGGTCTTTCCCAAACGGCTGTAGGCAGACATAACACCTTTTGCTCCGCCTTCCTTAATTGCTATTTCAAAAGGCTTTAGGTATATCTCCCGTATCGTCTGTTCATCCGCCCAGGTCAAAATCCCCCAACGGTTTTTCTCCTGCTCATTTAAGACCAGATGTTTTACTGTAACTGTCAGATTTTGCGACTGTGCCCCCTGCACAATGGCGCTTGCCATCTTTCCACAAACGATTGGATCTTCGGAAAAATATTCGAAATTGCGTCCACCCTTTGGGTTTCTATGAATATTTGCCGTCGGTGCATACCAGATATTTGTACCTATATTTTTTGCCTCGATACCACAGCGCACGCCATGTGCATAGGCAAGATCTACATTCCATGTGCAGGCAAGACATACCCCTGCCGGCCATGCCACACCGGAGTCCCGATACAAAAGACCGCCTGCTCCTTTTACGGAAGCCGGTCCGTCATTATCATTTGTCTTTGGAATTCCCAGACGATCTACGCCCGGTGTCTTATAGCCACAGTTACAGATCAGATCGATCATCTCATCCAAAGTCAACTGATCTAAAAATGCCTCCTCTAACGATGGATCCACGGCCACTTCCTGCAGCATGATCTTATCCTCATAAATTGCTCCGTTCGTCGGTGCCACGGCATCCGCATCCGTTTCCGGTGCTACAGCAGCATCCATATCACTGATATCAACCGGACAGGTCTCATTGACAGGTGTGGTTGGATAAGTCCCCACCGGATCTATTCTTGACAGAACCGTCATCTGATCACAGAAAGCATCCGAAAACAAATTCTTGATCTCTGCACCTGATACTTCATCCGTTTTCTTTACCAGTTTTTCCCCAAGTGCATAAGAGAAATCACACTCACTATCTTTTACATCATGTGCCACATGCACCGTATAATCACCGGCATCTAAAATATATGCCTGTTCACCGTCAGCATCATAAGAAGAACAATCCCATATGTCAAAGGTTGCCGTATAGCGTGCACTTGCTCCCGGCTCCAGAAGCTCCGTTTTGACAAAAGCTACCAACTGTGTCGCCGCTTTTTCCACGCCTCCTGCCTGATATGGCAGGCTGACATAAATCTGGACCACATCTTTACCGGCACGCCCTCCACAATTCGTCACCGTCACTGCTACCTGACAGTCCCTTCCGTTTTTATCAAAGCTGATATCGCTCCATGCAAATTCTGTATAAGAAAGTCCAAAGCCAAACGGATACTGGACCGGAATCCCAAAGGTCTCAAAATAGCGATAGCCGACATAAATGCCTTCCTCATACTCCACAAAGTTGGCTTTCTGATCCGCATAAGTATAATCGCCAAAATTTGCTGTGGATGGATGATCCGAAACATGATATGCAATCGTATCCTGTAGTTTTCCGGATGGATTTATTTGCCCCGCCAACATCTGTGCGACCGATTCCATGCCCGCTTCACCGGGTGTCCATATGATCGCAGCTCCCTGGATCGATGGGTAATTTTCTAAAAATCCCATCTCCATAATATTTGCAATATTAAACAATACGATCACATGATCAAAAGTCTTTGCCACTGCATCGATCAGACTGCTTTCATCCGCACTCAACTGCAATTCTTCCAGGGTAAGGTCATCTCCTTCGCTCCCGGATCTTCCGATCATAAGGATCGCTGTATCGGCATATTCCCTTGCCTGGGTCATATCCAACTCGCTGACCGGCATTTCTTTATGATTGCCGTTCTTTCCATACCAAGTCTGGTAAGATTGATAGAGGGTATCATTATATGTAATACCTGCCGCAGAAAGCGCATCATAAAATCCGATCATGGTATCAGACTTGATCGAACCGGAACCGGAACTGCCATAATACGGATCGATTGCTGCACTTCCAAAGACATTAACCGCCTGCTCTGTTGCAAGTGGCAGCACCCCATCTTCATTTTTCAAAAGAACGATGCCCTCTGCTTCTACCTGCTTTGCCACCTGTAAAGATTCCGCTACGATTGTGGCATCAATGTCCCCTGTAGACGCCTCGACCAAAGATGTCCCCAAAGTCGTCACTGTAAAAATAAGTGTTAATAAACCAGCCAGACATCTGCTTGCTATTCTTCTTTTCATAAAAACCTCTTAACTTTCTTTTACATTTCCATCTGCTCCTTGATTTCTTTTTCTGTACAAAGTCCCTGACAGGTCTTTGCCATTTTCTCTAATTCGTCTATCGTGTGCCTTGCCAATTCTGCTTTTACCGCAGCCAGCATGGCAGCATTCATGCTGAGTTTTCTAGCGCCAAGTCCGACCAAAAGTGCCGCCCCCTTGGGATTGCCTGCCATCTCACCACAGACAGAAATCGGCTTGTTTACCTTCTGAAAACTTTCAAAAACAAAGCCCAAGAGCCGTATCATCGCCGGTGCATATGTCTGATAGTATGTCTCCATAGCCGCGTTCATGCGGTCTGCCGCGCATACATACTGGGTCAGATCATTCGACCCGATACTGGCAAAATCCACTTCCTGCGCGACAAGATCTGCCTGCAAAGCCAGACTTGGGATTTCAATCATGCCACCGATCTTAACCTTTGGATCATAGACAATCCCCTCCTGATCCAATGCGTCCATGACCTTTCTTACCGCTTCCTTTGCCTTGCGGATATCCTCCATACTGCCTACCATTGGAAACATGATCTGTAAATTTCCATAGACAGATGCCCTGAGTGCCGCACGCACTTGTGTCTCAAAGATCTCCATGTGGGAAAAACATAAACGCAGCGCCCGCTCTCCCAGAAATGGATTATCTTCTTTTGGCAGGGAAAAATACGGCAGTGTCTTATCCCCTCCGATATCCAGCGTCCGCAAGGTTACCGGCTTTCTTTTTGCACCTTCTAAGATGCGACGGTAGACACTGAACTGTTCTTCTTCCGTCGGCATATGGTCGTTTTCCATATACAGAAATTCCGTCCGGAAAAGACCGATAAAATCATATGCCGCCCCTGCTATATCGTACGCGTCCGATCCCACATTGATCCCCAGTGCGATCCTTACCTCATCTTTGGTTGCTCCCGGACGAAGCAAATAGGTCTGCTCCTCCTCTATCTGTTTTTTCCACAACTGCCGCTTTTGTTCATACTGCTCTTTTTCTTCTTCGGAAAAATCCAGCCATATCTGACCGGTCAGACCATCCAGGATCAGGTTTTGTCCGTCCTGGACCTGCATCATGGCATCTTCTGCTCCCAGTATCGCCGGAAGTGAAAAACTTCTGGCTAAGATCGCGCAGTGCGAATTGGAACCACCCACTTCCGTGATCAGACCTTTGACATGGTCGCGATCCAGATTGGCAGTGTCGCTCGGCAAAAGGTCATGTGCCACCACGATCACATCCTCAGCAAAATGATCCAGTCTTTTTTCTTCTTTTCCCAGTAAAAGACGAAGCACTCTCGCCTTAACATCCAAAAGATCTGCAGCTCTGCCTGCGATCAGGGGATCCTCCACCTGCTTTAGGAGATCGGCATACTGGTTGAATATTGTATCAACTGCACTTTCAGCCGTCAGACAATCCTCTTTTATGACATTCTCCGTCTCCTCGGTCATTTCTTCATCTTCCAGAACTTCCTGATGCGCCACAAAGATCTTCGCCTGATCCGGGTGTTCTTTCTCCAAAGCAGCATAAAGTACCTGCAATTCCTCCTTTGCCTGCTCCCTTGCCAACTGAAAGCGCCGACACTCGGCTTCTATCTTCTCCTTGTCGCACTTGCTTTTGCTGACCTTCAGATCCAATGGTTCATATCTATATGCTTTTGCGATCGCAATGCCTTTGGATACGGCATTTCCACACAAAAACTTCTGTTTCTCGCCCATAGTCACAGTCCCCTTATTCTCCAAATCCACTGGCAACCAAGGCAGCCAAAGCCTCGATCGCTTCTGCCTCATCCACGCCTTCTGCTGCAAGTTCAGCTTTTGTTCCCTGCCCGATTCCTTCTGCCAAAAGACGTACAACCGATTTTGCATTGACCGGCTCTCCGCCTTCCTTGCAGATGGTGATCTTTGACTCATATTTCTTTGCCAGCATGACAAAATCCGATGCCGGTCTTGCGTGAAGTCCTGTCTTATTGATAAATTCCACTTGTTTTGTAACCATACTATCCACCCTCTTATTTCTATAAGTCCTCGCCATGGCTGGCAATACACTTCTGATACCAGTAAAAGGAATCCTTCTTTATACGTTTTCCGGATCCTTTGCCCCCATTATCCAGATCCACATAGATAAAGCCATAGCGTTTTTTCATCTCTCCTGTGCTGGCACTGACCAGATCGATACAGCCCCACGGCGTATAACCGATCAGATTGACACCATCTTTCATGGCTTCCTTCATCTGCTCAATATGCGCTTTGAGATAGGCGATCCGGTAATCGTCATGGATACAGCCGTCCTCTGTCAGCTGATCAATCGCTCCCAGACCATTTTCTACCAGCATGATCGGGATCCGGTAACGGTCATAAATGGCATTCAACAGATAGCGCAGCCCCTTAGGATCAATGATCCAGCCCCATTCACTCGCCTGCAAATAAGGATTTTGCACACCCAGCATCATATTTCCGGCGGTCTTTTGTACCTCTTTATCCCGCGTCACACAGCGCGAGGTGTAATAACTGAAACTGAAAAAATCCACACAGCCTTTTTTTAAAATGTCAGCATCCCCTGTCTGACTGACAATGGCAATTCCATTTTGTTCAAAAAAACGCTCCATATAATAAGGATATTCCCCGCGGATGCAGACATCCCCACAGAACCAGTTGCTTTTTTTCATCTGCCACTGTGCCTCTAACATATCATCCGGCGCACAGGTATAAGGATAGACCCCTGCCGCAGATAACATACAGCCCACCCGATTTTTCGGATTGATCTCGTGGGCTAAGGCTACCGCCTTTGCACTTGCCACAAACTGATGGTGAAGTGCCTGAAAACGCGCCTGCATCTCCTCGCTCGTCTCCGGCGTCTGCATGCGGCTGAGCCCAAACATATCTGTTCCATCTTCCGGTAACATTCCTGCCCCCAGAAGTGTTCCAAAACGACTGACTAAGGTATTCATCTCATTAAAGGTCAGCCACAGATCGACCTCATCCTGATACTCTGTAAAAACCGTCTGGCAGTAACGCAGGAAGAAATCTATAACTTTACGATTCTGCCACCCGCCATAAGCCTGACACAGGTGATAAGGCATTTCATAATGTGACAGTGTCACCAGTGGACGGATGTTCCATTTTTTACACTCAGCAAATACGGCGTGGTAAAAATCCAATCCCTTTTGGTTTGGCGTTTCCTCATCCCCCTTTGGAAAGATGCGTGTCCACGCAATAGACAAACGCAGTACCTGAAATCCCATCTGCCCAAACAGGGCAATATCCTCTTTATAATGATGGTAAAAGTCTATGGCATGATGGCTGGGATAGTACTCTCCTTCCTGCACTTCCTTGGTAAATCGCCGCGGAGACGTTTTTGTCCCCGCGGTGATATGGTCTGAGATCGACTCTCCCTTCCCATCTTCCTTCCATGCACCTTCTACCTGGTTGGCAGCGATCGCGCCACCCCATAAAAAATCTGCATTCATTAAGCCACCTCTTTTGCTTCCTGCTCCTTTTCGATCAGATCGCGCTCATATACCTTAAAGAATGGTCGATATACCACCCATGCCACGATAAAGGCAATGACCGGGATCAGGATATTGGTCCAGGATAAGGTACACAGGTATGGTGATACGCCAACCGGTAGGGTCGCTGTAATCATGGTAAATGCCGGTTTAAAGAAGCCGACCATATAGCCAAAGTAGCAAATAATCATGGTGATCAATGGGTTGATCACAAATGGAATGGCAAGTGTCGGATTATACATGATCGGATAACCGAAAGTCGCCGGTTCATTGATATTAAAGATACCCGGTACCACTGCCGCCTTGCTGACTGCCTTGATCTGCTCAGACTTGGAGCAGAGCCCCATGACGCAAAGTGCCAAGGTGTTTCCCGTTCCGCCACAGCAGTTCATGATACCAAACAGAGCGACCGGTACAAAGACAAGAGCTTCCCCCTTAGATACATGCTCAGCATTGTTGGCTATGTACTCCATAAGCGGTGCCATAATAGCGATATAAACAACCATTGTTCCATGGATCCCAAAAGTCCAGAGGACATTTGCGACCAATACGACAATGATGATACCCGGTACGCTGGTCAGTGCACCAAGCGGTGCAGATAAGAGATAAGAGATCGCGTATGGCAGAGAGATCGTCATGACATTCAAGCAGATGCTTCCGATCGTATGCCAGATCGCGATGTTGATAACCAGTGGAATCAAAGATGCAAAGGTGTCCTGCAAAAATTTCGGCACGGCATCCGGCATCTTGATCATCAGATGATGCTTTTCACAAAAATGCGCCATCTTGACGGTGCAAAGTGAAATGATGATGGCTGTGAACATACCGACTGCACCCAGGCAGGAGTTGTCAATACCGGTAAAACTGCTTCCATCTGCCAGTTCTACGGTCTTGATTGGTCCTGCAACAACCAAAAAAATCAGCATGGCATTTAATGCGTTGGTCAGTGCCTGCATCTTGAGCGACTTGGCATAAGAATAGGCGATGGTAAATGCCATATAAACAGAGATCAGTCCCATAGAAAGATCATACGGCACCAATAAGATGCTATAGATCGCATCATCGGTCGTCCAAGCCCCAAAGAAAGTCGGGATGATCGCGATCAACTGGAAGATAGCGCCGATCAGGATGATCCCCATTGCCATCATCATACCGGCAGATACTGCTGCAATCGCTTTGTTTCCCGCGCATTTTTCGCCTATGGATTTTACTTTTTGCATGAATTTGCTTTCATATAAATTACTCATATCCTTCTCCTTTTTCCTTTCCATAAAAACCCTTACCAGATATTACTGTGGATAGATTTCATCCACCTGTTTCATAATGTTTTCTACATTACCTATGGCGTAATCGTAGGCTGCGATCACGGCGATCGGCATCTGCGTTACCTGCGCGATCTCATCTTTTTTGTAAGATACCTGCGGTCCTAACAGAATGACATCATAATTTTTGTAGGAATCCTCATATGCGGACATCCCCACAGCATCAATCTTGAGATCTATGCCTTTGTCCTCTGCATACTTTTCCATCTTCTTCATCAGAATTCCTGTTGACATGCCCCCAGCACATATCAATAACACTTTCCTTTCCATATGCCCCTCCTTATTTTTCCTTGTATAAAAGGATCATTTCTTTGATAAGATCCCCGGCTAATGCACTTCCCATCAGATGATCCTGTGCATGGCAAAGCAGAATGCTGACGCTGTCCACTTGGCCTTTTGCATCCATCTGCAAGAGTTTCCGGTGTGCCTCATGGGCTGTCTGTAAACTCTTTTCCGCGCTTTCCATCAGTTGATCTGCCTGGATAAAATCCTTCTTTTTTGCCGCCTGTAAGGCTTCAAATGCCGCCGATCTGGCTGCCCCAGAATTGGCAATGATCAACATGGAAATCTCTTCCAATGCTTCCTGTAATTCTTCGCTCATAGTAACCTCCTTTGTTTTATATCTGATATATGATCATCAGTATGTTTGCCACCTCGTCGTCGCTAAAAATGATATGAAAGGCTTTTTCCATCGGTCCTAGCATCCGAAGCAGCTGCTGAAACTCTTTGTGATATTGATGCAGGATTGCCTTGCGCTTTGGATTTTCGGGAGAAGTCTCCCCGGATGCCAAACGCTCAATACAACAGGCGGTGTGAACCAGGAGTCCCGTCTGTGCATCCTGCGTCATATGTTTTAATTTCTGATCGACCTCCTGTAAAAATGCTTCTACCGATGTCTCTACCTTTTTGATCTCCACATGGCTAAACTGCCCGGACAGATAGTTGAAAACTTCTTGATGGTCGACCTCATAATCCTTGGACTCGGTCTTTCGCAAAAGTTCCGGCAAACGTTCTTTTGGTGTCATAAAGACCTCCGTGATCGAACAGAAGGGAATGCCATACAACTTAGGATCAAAAGTTCCTACCACACATAGTATGGTTCCTCGCCGCATCAGGTCACGAAATGTCTCCTGCAAAGCTTTGGGATCGCTCATGGATAAAGGAATGATCTGCACATCCTCCATGTGACCGTAGCGCTCAATATAGGTCTTTAATTCCTCCGCGCCACCCTTGCCCGTAGTGCATAAAGTAATGAGATATTTCTCATGGCTGGTGGCAAAATCTCCCACACTTTTCATGGCATCCCGATAGACGGCATCCAGATTGGATGAGATCATTGCCTTTCGCGCCAGTTCGATCCCCATAGTCGTCACCGGTGCCGGGAAAAGACGGATCATAATACCTGTCTCTGCGGAAATCTCCTCTGCCAACTTAGATACCAGATCACTGTCATAGACAATGAAAACTCCCTGCTTTTGCTCGATCTCCAAAATACATTTTTTCAAAGACGCATAGATCTGTGCCTCGTTCTGCCGATGTGATACCTCAAAGGAAAAAATATGGTCAAACCCTGTGATTTCTGTAATCGTACGCACAATGGATGCTGCAATATCCTTGCCATAAAAGGCATAGAGGATAGTCGTCTGCCCCTTGTCCGTCTGCTTTGGCGGTTCGTAGCACAAGAACATAGTGATCAGAATGACCTCGTCTATGGTCAGTTGTCTGCCATAGACTTCCTGTACCTCCTCCGCAAAAGTAAGACTTAGCATATATTCCTGCTTGTATCTGGTAACGACCTCAGATATTTCCAGCCGATCCATGGACTCTGTCGTCTTTGTACCATTCACTACATTTTTCATATGCAGACAAAGTCCAAAGAAGACAGCATCATCGATCTTTTTATTCCTTGCGTTCTCCACTTTCGCCAGAAATCTTTCCACCAGGTCGATCAGTTTCTCATCCACAATGAGTTCCAATTCCTTCCGGCTGCGGATTTCATGGATCAGTTTTTGCTGATATTTGCCAAAGGCTCTTTCCACTTCGGTACTGAGCAACATCTTGATATCCTCATCCTCAATGCCCTCCGACTCCAGTTGCTTTGCCTTTTGACGCAACTCCTTGTAAATATTTTTGGTCTCTGTCTCACTAACACGCATCCGACTACCGTCAAAGGTAAAGATGCTGTTTTCCGGGATCAATCTTTCGATTTCCTCCCGCATCTGTCCGAAACGCGATATGCCCTGACGGATAGTCGGTTCAAAGTCACTGACATAGAGGGCGATCCTCCGGTCATTTGCCAATTCCCTCACATATGCATTGGCACAACCGATCTTGATGTCCCGCTTCAACTGTTGAAAATTTTCAGGGCATTCATATAAAAGCAGACAACGCATCAATTCTTCCTTTACAACCAGTTCCCTGCCTACCCGCGAGGCTTCGGTCGAAAAAAGTGTCTGGATCATTTCCATACGTTCTTCGATCGGTCGTTCTGTAATTCTCGGCATTGTAATAACGATTGGAAATTCACTCTGGAACTCCTCCTGTGCCGGCTGTGCGTCCGGTGTGCAACTGGCGATCAAAAGCCCTTTTCTGCCGGGCTTCCCGCTGTAGGAGGCGATCTCCCGTAAGAGTCCACCGTCCAGATACTGCACATTATCCATGTATAAGATACCACTCTCTGCATCCTTTAACATGCCACTCTGTCGCTCGCCCATGAGTTTTTCCCTGGCATCTTTGGCACTGCCCTGATAGTCCCTGCAATTCATCTGTAAGAAAGGACTTTCCGCTGAGAAAATTTGTTTTACCAGACAATATTCGTAGATTAGGTGTGCGAACTCTTTCTTTCCGGTTCCCTTTTCTCCCACGATCAGGATATTCAGGCTTCTGCCCGGATATAAGATTGCTGCCTTTGCTAACTGGATCGGATGCTGTAAACTGCCCTGCCATCCTGTCATCTTGCAAAAACATTCTTCCTCATCCCCCCGGCTGACACCGGCAATAGAATAAAGAACCGGTCGGCCATTGGATTTATGTACCCTTCCCTCTTCCACGAGGGCGTTCAAAAGGCTACTGACATTGGTTCGCTGTAATGATAGCGCCTGTGCGATATATGTCGTTGACACACCTCCCTCTTGTTCTGCCGTATCATGCATCTGAATAAAGTCATAGATCTTTTCTTTGTTTGATTTCATAAGCGGATCTCCTCTGCTTCTTTCTTACTGTATATACAAGAAAAACTATACACTTTATACAATAGGAAATCTACCACAACCTATTTTTATCGTCAAAGCGCTTAGTGTATGGTATTTTTCAAGTAATTTATATACATAAATATGGTAAATTTGCATAATTCCTCATGTTTTTTGTATATTTTCTTTTATCTCTATGCTTAGTGTATATATTTTATACCATTGGAACATCTAGTGTATAAAAAACGGATACGTCTGGTCTTCCAAACGTATCCGTCTTTCATTTTCCTTTTTTCTTTTCATATAAGACTTCTTGTAGTCCAAATTTCTACACCATATATTTTCGGAAGAATGCACATTCATCCTGATTAATCTCTTTTGCCTCTTCCAGATTCATATTGACATGGCAGACATGTGCCATATATTTTTTATCCTCTGTGCCATAGCATTTCTGCACACAGGCAATGCCCTTGTCTGTCAAAAAATCATACATAGGCTTTGCATTTTCCTTCAAAAAATCATAATAGGACGTCATGACATAGGTCGGTGGGTAACTCGCTGTAATATGTCCAAGCACATCCAGTCTTTCATCAGAAAGATCAAAATCTTTTCCCAGATAATCGCCATATAAGGCTTTGTTCATCTTATTCACCTTGCCATCTTTATCCACAATCGTAAGGACATACATGCCACAGTTCAGACCTATGGCGCGTATAGTAATTGTCTGCGGTACTGTAAATGGAAATAATTTTGCGTAGTCCGCATTGGTCACAATGGCAGCATACTGGCTTGCCATCTGCGCTCCTGCCGAATCTCCCACCATAAAGACATTATTCAAATCCATGTGATATTCTTCGGCATGTTTTACCATCCACTCCAGCACCATATTGGTTTCCATCAACTGCGTCGGAAATTTGGCATTCGGTGCCAGATGATAATTAAAGTTGACAACGGTAAATCCCTGCTGGGCTAAATACATACCATAGAACTTATAAACCTCTTTCGTTCCATAGACATAACCGCCGCCGTGGACACTGACGATTACCGGCAAAGATCCCTGCGTATCCTTAGGATAATAGACATCCAATAGATTATAACTATCTTCGTTTCCCGCATAAGAAACATCATAGATTGCCGTCACATCTTCCGGTGCGACTAAATTGGCATCCCGCTTAGCATCTGCTTTTCCTGCCGTCAATCGAAACATTTTCCCTGTAAATGACATATACCACTCCTATCTCCGCGCTTTTTGAACATTCAAAAAAGTGCAGTCTCTGCTATTTGTTACACTCATTATAACAGACACTGCACTTCTGGTTTATTAATTATTTATGCTTTTTTGTAAATATTTTAGTGATTATTTACGTTATTCCAAGTATTTTGTCAAGCCCTTCTAAGCCTGCTTCTTCATAGCGACTGTAATTTTAAAGAGATCTCCATCAATTGCAATGGAAAGCTGTCCTCCCATAAGTTCTGTCAAGCTCTGCGCGATGGAAAGTCCAAGACCATGTCCCTCTGTATTTCGTGAGGCATCTCCTCTGACAAACCGTTCCATTAATTCATCGCTTGTAATATTCAGTGGATATTTTGAAATATTTTTAAATGTCATGTTTACTTCATCACCAGCATCTGTCACATCCACATAGACTCTTGTATGCTCCTGTGTGTATTTGCAGATATTTGTCATGATGTTGTCAAAAACACGCCACAAATGTCTGCCATCTGCCATAATATTCGCAGGTACTTCGGATTCATTTACCACAATATCAATATTTTTCTTTTGCAGTTTTTCCTGATATTCTCCTACAATCTGTGAAATCATAACAGTCGCATCACAAGCTTCCATGTGCATTTCCACATTGCCGGTAGATGCCTTAGAGGCTTCTAATAAGTCTTCAATCAATTTTTTCAAACGCGCTGACTGACGATCTAAAACATCAACATATTCCCTTACCGTTGGTTCTGAAACATTTTCTTTTTTTATCAGATCCACATAATTGATGATGGATGTAAGCGGCGTCTTAATATCATGAGATACATTGGTAATCAGTTCCGTTTTCAGGCGTTCGCTCTTCATCTGTTCTTCTACTGCAATCGCAATTCCCTCGCCTACATGATTGATATCTTCGCCGTGCTCTCTCAGAGGCGCAATCATGTGTGTTGTATCAATCGGTTCATTATAATTGCCGTTTGCCACACGTTTGCCGCCGTCTTTTAATTTCTTTGCCATAAGAACCAAATAGTAGATAACAAAAGTCTCTACGATCTTGTATAGGAAGAAGAAGAAAAATCCCGGACTCATCATACCGACAGCTGCCAGTACAAAAAGTTCCACAAGACCAAGAATCAGAAGTCCTACGGCAAGTCTGACAGAAAGGTTTACATTTTCCTGAATCATACGTTTTATGTTCTTGATCGGATCAAGCAGCCAGCGGCGAATGAATGCTACAATATAATGCAGCACCGTATAATCCCAGAACTTCTTTGACTTTATACGTGTTGCTGTACTCATACAAAAAGCAAATGCTAAAAGCTCCCAAAGTATTGCATCAGCGATGGCAAGTGTAATCATCTCACCCATTTGCAGATTATTTGTTGAAAACAGATAGACGATTCCCATATCACCTAAAATTCCAAGCATTACGCCAACGACAGCCTCACAGCCATAGATAGCATATGGAATACGGTCTGCCCGTCTAAGGTGAATCTCATTATCATTTTTTCGATGTCCCGACATTGTCATGAGTAGTCCAAACGCAATCATAAAGAGAATCAATGATATCAAGAAGAATGGTAAATAGATTCTCTGCATCGTCTGTAACATGCCAGTCAGTACATATGGTATCCACAGATAATCACTTAGACCACTTATAAAACTCACACTATCCGCATCTGTTTGCAAATGATACATCATCATAAATAACTTGATAGGATTCGCGCTGTCTATGATTTCTTTTCCGGAGACATAAGAGCCGTGTCCGACCACAGTCCTTGCAACCTGATCATAATCTTCTTTTAACCAGGATTCCCCTCCGTACTGCTCCATATCGCCTGTTTTTTCTAATACGTCCTCCACATTTGGAATCATATAAATACGATAGAATGTATACGTTCCCGCTGGAGGGACGTTTCCTTTGAGCAGTCCTTCTGCACTATTTCCTTCATTTCCTGCATCGTTCGACAAAGTTGCTTCATTTGTCTGACTTTCATTGACATAATCTGTCATTTCTTCGCGATCCACCAGAATATCTTCCACTGGTTCGCTGATATCTTCTACATCTTCGCCGTCCTCATCCGTGTAATCAAAATATTGCAGAACATCTCCACCGGCATTTTCACTCAGATAAAATGCCTTATCCATCGTATAACGATATACCTCATGAAAGACCATGGTCTGCCAGGAAGTCACGTCATAATTATATGTATCTGCTGCACTTATAACCACCTGATAAACACCTTTTTCTGCACCGCCACCAGCTTGCAGCCAATCAATCAACGATTGTTCTCCATACACAAACTGGTTATTGCGGTCCACGCGGATTGCCTCTCCCTCACCGGCAACGTCAAACGTAATCTGCTCCACAGCGTAGGTTAAGGACGATCCTTCCAGTTTTTCCCATGCCTCGTATTTGTCCTCTTTTACTTGTTCTACCAGATAGGCTGCATAATGTGATACCATCTGTCCCTGCAATTTTTCTGCCATGACGTCTGGATGATTTCCAAATTCTCCGCGAAAACCCATACATAAAAACATCATGCCTGCTCCTAGCATTGTCGTCAGAGCAGTGATAACCGCAACAACAAGGGCTGCTATCTTAAATCCCGTTCTTCCTTTCCAATTATTTTTCATATCATTGTCCTCGCTTTTCTTCCTCTATTATTTCATACTGACATTTTTGGCTCACGAATCCTATTTGTCTTCTACCTTATAACCTCTTCCCCACACTACTTTTACATATCTTGGTTCTGCCGGATTATATTCCAGTTTTTCGCGCAAATGCCGAATATGTACAGCAACTGTATTTTCCGTTCCAAAGGCATCTTCCTTCCAGACCTGCTCATAAATCTGTGCCGGTGAGAAAACTTTTCCCGGATGCAACATAAGAAGGTGCAAAATATCATATTCTGTTCTGGTCAGATTGACCAGTTCGCCGTCAAGCGTCACCTCTTTTGCGCGATCATTTAACACAATTGAACCAATGGTAATCAAACCATCTTTGTCAGAAAACACGGTATGGTTTCCACCAAGCTGCATATAGCGACGCAGCTGGGATTTTACTCTTGCCTGCAGTTCTACCGGATTGAATGGTTTTGTCACATAATCATCTGCACCAACATTTAAACCTAACACCTTATCGGTATCTTCGCTTTTTGCGGTAAGTAAAATAATCGGTACGTTCGAGGTCTCTCGAATTTTTGCCATCGTCTGAATCCCATCCATTCTAGGCATCATCACATCTAACAGGACAAGATGGATTTCCGTTGTCTCTAAAACTTCTAGTGCTTCGATTCCATCATACGCAGTAAAAACCGCATATCCCTCACTTTCCAAATAAATCTTCAATGCAGAAACAATATCTTTTTCATCATCACAAACTAGTACGTTTACCATGTCGCCCTCCAGAGAATTACTGTTATGACAATTGTTGTCTTATGACATGAAAAAACCGCCACAACATGTATTGATTAATCATATACATATTGTAGCGGTTCATCATTTAATTTCCAAGTAGGGAACTCTTTAAGACTTTCTTAAGTTAACCCTTATTTTCTATTTCGTATTTCAGGAATTCATAGCTGTACGATGCTTCACCACCCGTAATTGAGTGTAAAACAGTACCCAATCCATACAATGTTGCATATGGGATTTCTGCATCCACAACCTGTACTCCATCCTGCGGATTCATGCCCATAATCTTTGCACGACGTTTGCTAAGTTCTCCCATAACATCTCCTACCTTATCCTCAGGCGCAATAACCTGCAGCGAAGCAATCGGCTCTAAAAGTACAGGATCAGCTTTCATAAGCGCATCCTTTAGTGCCATAGCCGCAGCTGTTTTGAATGCTGCCTCTGATGAATCTACAGAGTGAGAAGAACCATCGTATAGATTTACATGAATACCAACCACTGGATATCCTGCAAGCGGTCCTGCCAATACACCCTCGGCAATACCTTTTTCTACTGCCGGGAAGTAATTCTTTGGCACAGCGCCACCTACTACAGTTTCTTCAAATTCATAGGCGGTCGTCAAATCACCTGATGGAGAAACTTTAATCTTAACGTGACCATATTGTCCATGTCCTCCGGATTGCTTTTTATGCTTGTATTCCACATCTGCATTACCACGAACGGTCTCACGGTATGCAACTTTTGGTGGCTCCAATTTCATCTCAACGTTATATTTTGTTTTCAAA
The DNA here is from genome assembly GCA_900546435.1 of uncultured Pseudobutyrivibrio sp. Taxonomy (GTDB): domain Bacteria; phylum Bacillota; class Clostridia; order Lachnospirales; family Lachnospiraceae; genus Pararoseburia. The sequence goes on from URCQ01000004.1 coordinate 22,765, forward strand.
CGATCTGCCACTGCCTGCAAATGCTGTTCACTGATACCACGTACCAATGTCTGGCGATTTTCACTATCATTTTCCACGCGCAGTGTTCGGTCTTCTTCTGCCAGTTTTAAAAGAGATTGTGTTAATTTATCATCATCCTTTGCATCTGCTGCATAATAACGCATTGCACAATATGGTGTAGAAATCACGGTTGGTGGATACAGTACCGGTGTTGCTTTGGATGAGAGTGACGTCTGTGTTGCCAGACCTGCCACTTTACTGAGTGCACCGATATCGCCGGCATGTAATTCCTCAACTTCTTCTGCTTTCGCACCATTCATCACATACAGTTTACTGATGCGGATTTCCTGTGTCTTCGCATAATCATAAAGTACATCATCTGCTTTGATGACACCGGACATTACTTTAAATAAAGAATACTTGCCGATAAACGGATCCATAATAGTCTTAAAGACATAGGCAGACTTTGCTTTTGCGAAGTTATAATTTGCCTCAAACAACTCCTGCGTCAGTGGATTCATACCAACTGCGCTGCGCTGGTCTGGTGAAGGAAGATACTTAATAATATCTGCAAGTAATGTATACATACCACGTTCTAATGTGTTAGATCCCATCAAAACAGGAACAATGGTGCATTCTGATACATTAACGCGCAGTGCCTGACGAATCTCATTTTCAGAGAATGTCTCTCCTGCAAAATAACGATCCAAAAATTCATCACTTGTCTCTGCTACCGCTTCCATCAATGCATCACGATAAATGGTCAGATTCTCCATTGAATATTCCGGTACTTCTGATTTTGCAACGGTACCGTCTGCCTGCCAGCGTTTTGCACGCTCCTGAATGACATTGACGTAACCAACAAATTCCTCGTTCTCTCGCAATGGGAAATGGAATGGTGCAATGCACTTACCATACAATTCCTGTAATCCCAATACAACATTCTTAAAGGAAACATCGTCAATATCCATATCACTAACATATACGATACGTGGCAAATGATATTTCTCACACATAGCCCATGCCTTGCGCGTTCCGTTCTCCACACCATTTTTACCAGATATTACAATAATTGCTGCATCTGCTACGCCAACAGCCTCTTCGATTTCCCCCACAAAATCATAAGAGCCAGGTGCGTCTAAGATATTAATCTTGTGATCTTCCCAAAGAATCGGCTGCACCACTGTCTGTGTTGTTGCAGCTGGTTCTGTCGTACGCACCTTTGTACCGGTAGCAATGTTGCTCATTGCGGACACCAGGCTTGTTTTGCCTGCCCCACTGTGTCCCAGAACAACTACATTACGAATTTTGTCCGTTGTAAAAACCTTCATGTCACATGTCCTCCTCGCTTCGATTTTCAGATACTATTATTGTAACAATGTGAAGGACAGAATGCCACTCTTTTTTCGGAAAATTCTGTAATTTATTTATTTATTTTTATTTTTTCTGAAACTTCTTGCTATCTCATTCTATTTTCTCTGAGTTTACACCTTCCCATGACTCTTGTTGACCTACTTGTCTGGGTATTACGCTTGTTTTTTCCTGCTCTCATACCCACTACTCTGCTCTTGCCTGGGTATCTTGCTTACTTTTCTTGCTCTCATACCCACTACTCTGCTTTGGGCTGGGTATTACGCTTACTTTTCTTGCTCTCATACCCACTACTCTGCTCTTGCCTGGGTATCACGCTTATTTCTCCTGCTCCATACCCACGATAGCCTACTTGTCTGGGTATCACACCTATTTTTCCGCCTCCATACCCACTACTCTGCTCTTGCCTGGGTATCTTGCTTACTTTTCTGTTCTCATACCCACGATGACTTGCTTGCATGGGTATCACGCTTACTTTTCTGCTCTCATACCCACTACTCTGCTCTTGCCTGGGTATCTTGCTTACTTTTCTGTTCTCATACCCACGATGACTTGCTTGCATGGGTATCACGCTTACTTTTCTGCTCTCATACCCACTACTCTGCTCTTGCCTGGGTATCTTGCTTACTTTTCTTGCTCTCATACCCACTACTCTGCTCTTGTCTGGGTATCACGCTTATTTCTCCTGCTCCTTACCCACGATAGCCTACTTGTCTGGGTATCACACCTATTTTTCCGCCTCCATACCCACGCCGACCTACGAAAACAAATATCCAAAATAAAGAAAAGGGTATGTACGCCAAAATATAACATACATACCCTTTTTATAAAAAAGTCAATTCCAAGCTATATAGTATCTTATTTCTAAGCCAGCTTGTATCTTATATCTAGTGGCAGCATCCTCCACAACCACTGCCGCAACCGGCATCGCCGCCGCAGCAAGAACCTGCGCCATGATCGCAATCACAATTAGAAACACTTTCCAATACAAGTTTTCCATCCATAAAAGCCTGAATAGCATCATCTGCTGAACCTTCCACGTTTGGGCATACTGCAATGCCATATTGGCTGAGTGCCTGCATTGCGCCCTCACCAATACTCTGACAGATGACTAATGCTACGGAATAATCTTCCATTGTGTTTGCTACAGCTTCATGTCCTTGTCCAAAAGGCGCAACCACTGCAGAATCCATAATTTTTCCATCTTCTATTTCATATAATTTGAAGAAATCAGCATGTCCAAAATGCTGACCTACATTTCCTGTTTCCTTGTCATACGTTACTGCTACTACCATAATAATCTCTCCTTTTTTCTTATCTCACCTAGTTATATTTTTCAATATATAACAAAAGTATGCTCCCTCTCTGCTCTCACTAGATACTTTTCATATTCGAATTACTTCTTCTGACACTATCGACAACTCATATCTTGACCGTTTCGTCTAGCGCCGCAAATAACTCTTCCCCAATCACTTATACTCTTATCACATGAAAGAAGCACAGCCATGATGATACTGCGCTATGCTTCTCATGTTTCATTTTTTCTTGTATACTACATCGTCTAACTTATCTTGCCATAGCACAAATCATTCTATTTCTATCGCAAAATAAAGTTTCTTTCTCTAGTGCTTTGGTACAAGCTGTGTCTTACCACCCATATATGGCTGTAATGCAACTGGAATATTAACAGAACCATCTGCATTTAAATTGTTCTCTAAGAATGCAATCAACATTCTAGGTGGCGCAACAACTGTATTGTTGAGTGTGTGTGCAAAGTACTTTCCATCTTTACCCTTTACACGAATCTTAAGACGACGAGCCTGTGCATCTCCTAAGTTTGAACAAGAACCTACTTCAAAGTATTTCTTCTGTCTTGGTGACCATGCTTCTACGTCACATGATTTTACCTTAAGGTCTGCCAAATCTCCTGAACAGCATTCCAATGTACGAACCGGAATATCTAAGCTGCGGAATAAATCCACTGTGTTCTGCCATAACTTGTCATACCACATTTTAGATTCTTCTGGTTTACAAACAACAACCATTTCCTGCTTTTCAAACTGATGAATACGGTATACACCACGTTCTTCAATACCATGTGCCCCCTTTTCCTTACGGAAACATGGAGAATAAGAAGTCAAAGTATATGGTAATTTTTCTTCGTCATTTAAAGTGTCAATAAATTTACCAATCATAGAGTGCTCAGATGTTCCAATCAGGTACAGATCTTCTCCTTCGATTTTGTACATCATAGCATCCATCTCTTCAAAACTCATAACACCGGTAACCACATTTGAACGAATCATAAATGGTGGTACACAATAAGTAAATCCACGATCAATCATAAAATCTCTTGCATAAGAGATCACAGCAGAATGAAGGCGTGCAATATCGCCCATCAGATAATAAAATCCGTTTCCAGCCACTTTTCCTGCGCTCTCAAGGTCGATGCCATCAAAGCGTTCCATGATTTCTGTATGATATGGAACTTCAAACGCAGGAACAACTGGTTCTCCATATTTTTCGATTTCTACATTACAAGAATCATCCGGACCAATTGGAACAGATGGATCAATGATGTTTGGAATGTTCATCATAATCTGTGTTACTTTTTCCTGTAATTCTTTTTCTTCCGGCTCAAGTTCAGCCAATCTTGCAGAAATTCCAGCCACTTCTGCCTTTACTGCTTCCGCTTCTTCCTTCTTTCCCTGTGCCATGAGCGCACCAATCTGCTTTGCAATCTTGTTCTTCTTAGAACGAAGCTCATCCGCTTCCTGCTGTGCAGCTCTTGCTTTTGCGTCTAACTCGATTACTTCATCTACTAACTGAAGTTTATGATCCTGAAACTTATTCTTGATATTCTGCTTTACAATCTCAGGATTTTCTCTTAAAAACTTAATATCAATCATTTTTTATCCTTCCACTATCTGTATTTTCTTAATGCAATGGATATTTTGCTGTCAATTCAGCAACAATTTCTCTTGCCTTAGCAATGCCAGCTTCGCCTTCCTTGATAACGGTTGCTACTGCTTCTGCCACCTGATCAAAATCATCCTCTTTTAATCCACGGCTTGTTGCAGCCGGTGTTCCCAAACGCACACCGCTTGTAACAAATGGACTCTTTGGATCATTTGGAATTGTATTCTTATTTGCAGTAATATGTGCATCATCCAACCATTTTTCAACTTCTTTACCTGTCAAATCAAATGGTGTCAAATCTACAAGCATAAGGTGGTTGTCGGTTCCATCAGAAACAAGCTTGATGCCTCTATCCTGTAACCCCTTAGCAAGTGCCTGTGCATTATCTGCAACCTGTTTCATATATACCTTAAATTCTGGCTGTAATGCTTCCTGAAAACATACTGCTTTTGCAGCAATCACATGCATCAGAGGGCCACCCTGTGTACCTGGGAAAATCGCCTTATTAAAGTTGTATTTTTCATTAGCCTCTGCTGTTGCCATAATCATACCACCACGTGGTCCACGTAGTGTCTTATGTGTGGTTGTTGTAACAACATCTGCATAAGGGATTGGGCTCTCATGTAAACCTGCTGCGACCAGACCGGCAATATGCGCCATATCTACCATAAGAACTGCATCTACCATATCTGCGATTTCACGGAATCTCTTAAAATCAATAGCTCTTGCATAAGCAGATGCTCCAGCAATAATCATCTTTGGATGACATTCTTTTGCAATACGTTCCACCTCATCATAGTCGATTACGCCGTTATCATTCACACCATAAGGAACGATATTAAAGTATGTTCCTGAGAAGTTAACTGGTGATCCATGGGTCAAATGTCCGCCATGATCTAAGTTCATACCCATGACGGTATCCCCTGGTTTTAACACAGCAAACTGTACTGCCATATTTGCCTGTGCGCCGGAATGTGGCTGTACATTAACATAATCACAACCAAACAATTCTTTTGCACGTTCTCTTGCCAGATCTTCTACCACATCTACACAGCCACAGCCACCGTAATAACGTTTGCCCGGATAACCTTCTGCATATTTGTTGGTAAGGATACTTCCCATTGCCGACATAACAGCCGGACTCACCCAGTTTTCGGAAGCAATCAGCTCAATATGACTGGATTGGCGATCAAACTCTGCCGTAATGGCATCTGCAATCTGTGGATCAACTGCTTTAATATCTTCTAATGTGTACATCTCATCCTCCTTATGATGTGCATGTTTTATGGATTCTTATTCTTATTTTGTTTTCTTTTTTCCTTTGATGTGTACCTTCATCACATACCATAATTCTGTAGCGATGCAGATTGAGGAATACGTACCGCAGACAATACCAACAAGAAGTGGTAATGCGAATTCACGGATGCTTGTAACACCAAGGATTAACAGCATAAGTACCATAACAACCGTTGTAAGGGATGTACTGATACTTCTTGACAGTGTCTGTGTAATACTATCATTTGCCAATGCACGTAAAGACTCTGGCGACTCATCGCGCAATGTTTTTTTGTTTTCACGAATTCTATCAAAAATAACGATGGTATCGTTGACAGAGTAACCAATAACTGTCAACATACAAGCAATAAATGCACTACCAACAGAAATACGTGCTACTGCATAAAGTGCTAATACTACAAGCACATCATGAATCAAGGCAATGATTGCACTGCCTGCAAAACGAAGATCCTTAAATCTGAACCAGATGTAAAGCAACATGAAGAATGCTGCTACCACAACTGCAAGCATAGACTGTGAACGCATCTCTCCACTAACGGTAGAACCGATGTTAGATGAAGTAATTGCAGATGCATCTACGCTGTAGTCTTTTTCTAACATGGTATTGAATGCTTCTCTCTGCTCGAGGTTCAGGCTCTTTGTCTTGAAGATAATCTGATTTGTATTATCTACTACCTGCGTCTGAATATCATTGCTTCCAATGACATCTGCAATCTTAGGTACGATTTCATCATCTGCCTGTGCCAATGAGTATGCCTCATTAAATTCTACTGTTGTAGAAGTACCACCTAAGAATTCCAGACTATAGTTTAATGACTTATCTCCCTTAATACCATGCACTGCCATACCTACAATACCAACGCAGATAACAAGGATAGAACAGGTAAAGAAAATTGCCTTCTTACCAACAAAATCAACATTTTTGATTTTCTTTGCCTTACCATAGAACTTCGCATCACGTACACCTACTGCATACAAAGCATTCATAAGAATTCTTGTGATGACAAGTGCTGTAAACATGGAAAGGACAACACCGATTGCCAATGTAATGGCAAATCCCTTAACTGTACCGGAACCCAATACGCCAAGTACTGCTGCTGCGATCAAAGTTGTAACGTTACCATCGACGATAGCAGAAAGTGCTTTCTTAAATCCAATTTCAATCGCTGCAATAACACTCTTACCTGCTGCAATTTCTTCTCGAATACGGGCGAAAATAATAACGTTTGCATCCACTGCCATACCAATGGAAAGAATAATACCTGCAATACCAGGAAGTGTGAGTGTAATGTCAAATGCCCAAAGAACAAATAACATAAGTCCTGTATAAAGTGCCAATGCCAAAGATGCTGCAACTCCCGGTACACGATACATAAAGATCAGGAATGCCATAACAATAATCAGACCAATGGCTGCCGCAAGTAAACTGGTAGAAAGTGCGCTGCTACCCAATTGTGCACCTACAACCTCAGACTGTAATTCCTTTAATTCCAGATTCAGTCCACCAATACGAATATACGATGCAAGGCTGTCTGCTTCATCAAATGTCTTCATACCTTCAATCACACATTTGCCATCAGTAATAGCCGCATTAACCTTTGGTACACTAACGAACTGTCCATCATAGTAAATACCAATGGACTGGCCTGCTGCATAAGCTGCTGTTGTAGCATCTGCAAATGCCTTTGTACCCTTATCTGTCAAAGAGATAGAAACAACTGCCTGTGTTGCGCCTGTTGTCTGGTTCTGCTGATTTGTTGCGGTTGCACTCTTAACATCAGACCCTTGTAAAATAACGGAACCATTTGCAATCAAATCGTCTAACTCATAGTTCAGCTTATAATTTCCAATTGAACTATCGTATGTATAGTTCTGGTTACCGCTTGCATCTGTCTGTTTAATAAAGTAGATGGAACCCGGTGTTCCTAATTCTTCTAACAAAGCATTTGCATCTTTCACACCCGGAATTTCAACCGTGATTCTGTCGTCTCCAACCGGATATACACTAGCTTCTGTTGTAGAACTATCAGATCCCAATTCATTTTCGATACGTTTCTGTAACTTTGTTATCGTATCATTCAAATCTTCGGTAGATGGTTTGTCTCCTACTACCTGATATGTGATACTAACACCACCGGCAAGATCAAGTCCCAAACGGATATCATAATCATCCTTGTCAGAAACGGTTGCTGTCACAATGTTAAAGGCAAGGTAACCGAATCCAACGATACAGGCAAGTAACACAACGAGCCATGCTATGCCCTGTCCTTTTTTCATTCTTTTCATTCTTTTTCTCCTTCTTTTGCAGCCAATGCTGCTTTTATCATAATGGCACACTCCACACGTTTTTTCTGAAGTGCACATCCAATATCATATGCATTGTGGATATCTCCGTGGAAATTATAAGAGTTTGCCGCGCATCCACCACTACAATAAAATCTTGCGAAACATTCTCTACATTTTTCCTTTGCATATACATTACAAGACTTGAATTCGTCACGTAATTCTGTATTTACAACACCGTCATCCACATTTCCCATAAGGAAATCTGTGTTTCCAACGAACTGGTGACATGGATAAAGATCGCCGGTCGGTGTTACCGCCAAATATTCTGTACCTGAGCCACAACCGGATAAACGCTTTGCAACACATGGACCGCCTTCCAAGTCAATCATAAAGTGGAAGAAATTGAAATCCTCTTCTGTTCCATGACGTCTTACCATCTCAAGCGCAAGATTTTCATATTCCTCCATAAGCTGTGGCAGGTCTTCCTCGCGAATTGCATAGGAATCTGTATCCTGTGCCACTACCGGCTCAACTGAAATCTGTTTGAAGCCCAAATCTGCCAGATGAAGCACATCCTTTGAAAAATCAAGATTGTTATGTGTAAAGGTACCACGCACATAATACTTGTCCTGATGACGACTCTCTGCAAATTTTTGGAACTTCGGCACAATCAGATCATAACTGCCTGCCCCTTTGCGGAACGGTCTCATACGGTCATGCACTTCTTTTCTACCATCAATGCTCAAAACGACATTGCCCATTTCTTTATTGGCAAATTCCATAATGTCGTCATCCAATAACACACCATTCGTTGTCAATGTAAAGCGGAAATTCTTATCATGTTCTTTTTCAAGACTTCTTCCGTAGGCAACTAAATCTTTTACAACCTGGAAGTTCATCAGTGGCTCTCCGCCAAAGAAATCTACCTCTAAGTTACGACGATTGCCGGAGTTTGCAACCAAAAAATCCAGTGCTTTCTTTCCGACTTCATAACTCATAAGTTCGCGCTTGCCGTGGTATTCGCCTTCTTCCGCAAAGCAATACTGGCATGCAAGATTACAATCGTGAGCAATATGTAAACACAATGCTTTAACCACGGTAGGTCTCTTAGCAAAATCCGTAATATACGGCTCATAGCTGTCCTTTGTAAATAATTCTTCTGCGGCAATCAGCTCCTGCATCTCGTCCCAACATTCTACGATATCGTCCTGTTGCTCCGGATAGCGTTTTGCCATCTCAGCAAAGATGCTTTCTTTGTCTGAGTTCTCATACATCTCAATCATATCGTAAGTCATATCATCTACCACGTGAATCGCTCCACTGTTCACGTCGATTACGATGTTATAACCACCCATTTTATATTGATGAACCAAAATAGTCCTCCTTCTATAAACGCACAAAAACCGGACGCAATTTGCGTACGGTTGTATTACTTTTTCTTGTTTTAACTACAGAATGGAGCATCCCACATATGTAGGACGCTCCTCATTGTACAAATATCTGATTAGCGATTGTTTTCGCAGCTCTGGTTACCTACAGTACAAGATGTCTTGCATGCAGACTGGCAAGATGTCTGGCATTCACCACATCCGCCCTTCTTTACTGTATTCTGTAACTTCTTTGTATTTAATGTCTGTACATGTTTCATTGTAACTATCTCTCCTTTACTGCTTGATTACGCTATATTATAGCATACCAACCCCCAAAGGAAAAGCCTTTTTTCTGCCATATCAGCTCAGCATTCCGCCTAACATGGAGGATCCAATACAAATTGCCGCAGCCGTCAGGATATGTGGCAGCGATGGCATGGTTCCTTTTTGTATCGCAAGAGCCACAACAAACAATGTCAATGCATATAAAAAGCCCACCAACAGCCCCCATAAAAACTTCTGCCGTTTTTTCCATTTTCCAATGATAAAACCTCCCATGCCACAAGAAAATACATATATGACAATAATGCCAATCTGTGCCACCATATCCTCTTTTTCTACACGGGATACCACCACCGTTAATAGCATTAGGAGTAACCCACTCAAAATATACATAACCAAAAGGCTGCGAACCACACATCCTCTTTGTACTTTTGCCTGTTCCATACTCTCCCCTTTCTAGCTTTTTCCTCACATAATGGTTTTGTCTATCTAATATTTATGCAATTCCCACTTTCTATATGACTCATCCATTGCTTTTTCGTTCGAATAATGCTACAATAAACTCCGATATTTTTAGGAGGATTACGGAATGAGTACAGGGTTTATTGTATTGATTGTTGTATTGGTCGTTCTCGTAGCTGTAATGATTGGTTTGTATTTTCTCGGCAAAAGAGCAGAGAAAAAACAGGCAGAACAAAATGCTCAGGTTGAAGCAACTGCACAGAATGTAACCATGCTTATCATCGACAAAAAGAAATTACGTATGAAAGATTCTGGTCTGCCAGAACAGGTTATCGCACAGACACCTTTCTATGCAAAGATGTCCAAATTGCCAATCGTTAAAGCAAAGGTTGGTCCAAAGGTTATGTCACTGATTTGTGACGCTACTATTTTTGATGATATTCCTGTAAAGAAGGAAGTAAAAGCCAGAGTCAGCGGACTTTACATTGTAAGCGTTCGTGGTTTACATGGTAAGACAGAAGTTAATGATGGCAAAAAGAAAAAGGGACTTCGCGCTTGGGCACTTCGCAAGCAAAAAGAACTCAATGCCAGCAAAGACAAATAATATGATACGTTAAAAGGCTTGTCCAGCTCGGACAAGCCTTTTTTATTTTACGATAGAAGCCGGTCTCACCTTGACCTCCAGCCTGTTTTCTGCAAGTAGGTTGCCACCACTATACAAATCGTACACGAGCACCACTTTCATATGTGGTTCTTCTGCTTTATACACATCTAGCGTATAGGCATGCGTCACAATATCCAAATCCATAACACCCAACGGCGTTCGCATAGAGGTCGTGGTGCGCTTGCCCGGTATAAATTCCATGACACGTTCCATATCGCCTTTGGTAATCATACAGCACTGTTGCTCCGCCAGTTCCAAACGGTTCTGGGTACGCCCAATTTCATCTACATGCATATATTGTAGGACCGCCTTATCATCCATTTCCCGATATCTACCATGATATTCCTGTGTGTTTCTATCTTCCTGCAAATCCACTGTTTGTGTTGTTGTCATCTCTATGATGATGCGATTATCCATTGCTATCTTCTCGTCTTTCTTTTGTTTCTTTGTCCTTTATTGTACCTTATTCCTCTCATCTGCTCCACTCCATTTTCCGATGCGATTTTCAATGCAAATTATTAGTTTTTATTAACGCGCTTCCTTAAACTCCCTATATCTTCTTAAAAATGTTGATTTGCTAACTGCTAGAAGTTCAGCACCCTCTGCACTATTAATTTTCTTATTTTGATAATCCAAAAAAATTTCCTGCGCAGCAAGCTTATCAATTCTAATTTTTCGTCGCCCTTTATAATTTCCTTTTTTCACAGATTGCTTGATTCCATTGCTTCTTTGTGCATCCAAATATTTTCGTTCTGTACTGTATAAAGCCAGTAACAAATCGAAATATTGCCTTCGGTTCCTATCGTTAATGGTTAGTGTTTGTGATATCACTTCATCACCATAACAAATTGTTTCCAACATTTTACGACAAATTACTGCGCTTCGATTTCCCAACATTTTAATTGACTCTACTTTGATTTCCTTATTTTGGGGTCTTTGCACAAACAATTTATCTCCTGAGTACCTTGTATTTGTTCTTATTAACCATTCCAACTGATTTAAGTACTGCATATCACATTCTTTAAGCAATTCCCATAAATCTTCTCTGTTTTTTGCAGGAGTACGCTCACTAATAAAAACAGGAATAACATTTTTTCTTACATAAGATTTTTTCTTGAGATCCATATCTAATCCTGGAATACCTTGAAAATCTTTAGAATCCAAAAGGCCGATCACACTATAGTTTGGGCATATTTCATATACAAAACTTTCATCCTCCCGTTCAGTGTAAACGATCTCAGCAACCTTATATGTAAAATTGTAATCATCCTTTAAGCAAATATCCCCTCGCGTTTCTATTTCTCTCATTCTCCACCTCTTAATCCAATTTTTCAAATGATTCCCGCAAAATTTTGTTGTATCTTGCGTTAACCATGTGTTTATAAAACTGTTTTTGTATATCTGAAATCAAAGGAGTCGCATCTATTAACTCTTCAACTTTATCCATATCCAGCTTTGACATTACATACTTCAATGCATCATTACATTCATCAAATTGACGACTATTTATCACGTCAAAATAAGAGCTCTTTTTTCCATTAAGTTTTACCTGTGATGTCGGGAATTTGAAAACCCTCTTATCAGTTTCCTCTTCAGACGCTATAATCGCTCGCATGTCATTCTCATCAACAAGATTAGGAAACAAGCATGAGCCATTATCAAAGACTGGTGCGAGCCTATAACGATTGTTTTCTTTTATAAATCCCCAGTTAGCTCCATGTCGATCAAAATTCCCAAGTAAAGCATCCATAACATAGATGCGCCAAAACATTGAAATTGTTTCTTGTACATTTGTAAGTTTTGAGTTATCTTGCAACATTTCCATGATATCCTCATAGTTATACTGATATGTTTCCCTGTCCTGGTCTAATGTACTCTCTCCCACATCATTGAACGGCACAAATTGCCTCCCTGGAAGATTAAAGTCTTTACAAGCAACTACCTCCTCCCCATCTCTATATCCAAGATATGTTTTATGTGTTTCAAAACCACACAATTCGAATATATGTGATCCTATAAACTCAGATATATGATTATTCCTTTTTCCAAACGCTGTTTGTTTCTGAAACTTAAGCATATAATCTTCTTCATCAATAGTAATTCCTTCTTTTCTTTCAGACCCACCATAATACTTTCCGTTAGGTTCATATTCCGAAAAATCCATTGCTATAATCATTCTGTCCCCCATAATTCTTTATTAAGCAAAGTATAAACTGCATTTCTGTTTGCGTCAATAGAATTTCATTTTATTTTTGGCGCACCGTCATAATTTCAATAACAACATCGCCACTAAACCCTCCCGAAAATCCCAGTTTAAATCTCTATTTTTATTATAAAATGCACAGTCAATCACCTACAAATAACGAAAACGTATTTCCTTATGTGGAGATTCAATTAATTTTTTGTACTGGTAAAGCGTAAACACTTCATACATCTGTTCTTTTTCATCTGCTCCGACAACCTCATATGTATTGTCGCGAAAGCACATATTCGGATACATCACGCACCACCAATTTGCTCCTTGGGCCTGCCCAATACGCACCTGCAAAGATGTATAGGTCCCTTCCGGCAAATGATATTTTCCATAAAATTTTTCAGGAAAATCCACTTGTTCAATTGCAGCACACACCGGATATGTATATCCCTGCTTTGCAATTTCTTTTTTTGCAACAGCTGTAATATCATCCAGATGTGCGCTCACAATTGCTTCTGTTTCTGCCTTGTCTCTCGCATCTTTTAACAAGGTACTGACATAAGCTCCCACACAGTTACGCACCTGCAGCTTTAATGCCTGATCTGCCTCCTCATCGCTGTTTGCAATCACATGAAAACGCAACACTTCATTGGCATAATCCTGCTGCAGATGATGCTGCTGTGCCAACGTCACAAACATCCCTACAAATAATAGCACTACACAGATTCTTATATTTTTTCTTCTTGCATACATTCCATTCATTCCCATTCTTTCTCAAACATTTTTCATCTGTTATTACCAGATGTCTTTATTCACAGTATGCAACCTTTTCTTTCGTTTAATCATTTTTTCAAAATTTATTCTACCACCCGGAATCGATATGCTGTGTGCAGGCATAAATCTTTCCGGTAATTCATCACCTGATCCTCGTACTTTTCATATAAATCCAAGTCATGGCACCGCAAATGCCCATAGCTATTCGTCAAATCCATGCCTCTTTTTTCATATGCGTTTTGAATCATTCCCGAAAAATATGCTGCGGCTTCTTCTTTCAGTTTCTCCGCCTCCATTGGCGCACTTTCCTTTTGCATAATATCACCACGAATCGTCACATAGCACTCCACGCCGTCCCGCAGCGCCGTATACTCATATGATGCCTTTACGTTTTCCAAATGAATCTGCCCGCCATCCACATCCATATCTATCCTGCCAACTGCACCACTACACATACCTGCCACATGCCCCTCTTCCACATTTACCTTCTCAAGCACCTGATTTTTGCCACTTGCATCTGTCTGCATCAGATAATACCCGTCTACAACCGGTAAGTCATCCTGAACCCCCAGACTCGGCAAAATGGTATTACCTCCGCCATTGTACCAGTCACATATCATACTTTTAAATGTTGCGTCACTCGTATCATTATAATTGGGATTTTCTTCTAAAAGTTCTGCCAGATAATTTCCCAGGTCTTCGTCCATCATCCCTTGTAAACGACTGATGGCATCAACATTTTTTGTCACAAATACAAGCATATTCCCAGGCAATTCCACTCCGCCATTCCCTTTTTCTACCAACTGCATCATCAACATCTCATCTTCCAAAAAACTTTCCTCTAAAAGAAGCACCTTCACATGATTTAAATCCATGATTTTTCCGTTTTTTTCATCCATTTTGCGAATGGCTCCTACCACAGAGGACGCGTGCACGGTCAACTCATCACTCCCCTGCTTTGTTTTTTCTTTTTCGGAAACACGCGACAAATCCATATATTTATATGTGAGCACACATTCCCCGTCTTCAGCACCTAGTGTCATAACCATCGGAAAACTTTTATTTTCTAATTCCTGTGCACTACAACCACACCCTAAAATGCAAAAGAAAAAACACATAGCAGCAATCTTCCACTTATTTTTTTCTTTTTTGTACTTTCCTTCCATCAGCAAAAAGGGAAGGCACAAAGCAACGGGAGAAATCCATAGCAACCACACCCCAAGCCCTTTCGTCCGACTGCCATAATAATACTGCGCCAGTCCAAGAAACAGCATTCCCAGAGATGCAAATACATCTACGCACTTATGCTCCTGCATAACGTTTTGCATTTCTTTTGTAAACCCCTGTTTCAAACAATAAATGCCGTAATGTAATCCACTCCCACAAAAGGCAATCAGTCCCACAAAACAAATGCCCGCAACCAAAGCCTCCTGCCTGCGCAAAAAACCTCCGGGAATCACAATATTACTCGTAAATATCATAATCGGAATTTTTGCTGCTCCAAGCGCCTGACTGCCAAAAGATCCCAGTAGCATTTCATAGGTCAGAAACAAAATGAAAGCTGACAAAAAAATAATTTCGCACGTGCCTTTCCAAAGACTTTCTTTGTCCACGCCCTCCTCTAAACCTTTGCCCATAAAAAAAGCAAACTGGCAGGCAGAAAATACCAAAAAAGCCGGATACCACCCCATAAAAGAAAAACCATATTTTCTCAGCTGAAGCGGGAATAAATTCATTCCTCGCAGGCTGCTTGTCCCAAGCAAAAGCAGAATGAGCAGTAGAACAAGCATGGGAACAAAAAGTACCTCAAACGTCCTCCCACGCCCTTCTAATCCTGCCCTTCTGCTATATAAAAGCAGCAAAAGAATCATAACAGACAAAATCCAGACGGATTCTTCCGGAAGCAAAAATGTATGCACCAGGTCTGTCAATAAAAACAGACCGTAGGCTCCCACCATCAGCAAATAGATACCATAGGGCAGATACCAGAAACTATTTGGTCGAACGCCACCTTGCATGCGCTGTAAAAGAGCGCTGGCATACAGACTCGCAAGCAATGCCCCAAGAAAGATCACCATACCGCCGGCATTTGCGGCATTCCTCGCAATCAGATCCGGCAGCAATACGAGTCCCAAGCCCACCATATCAAAAAAGAGTAGTCTTTTATATTGACGCAATGATATTTTCTCATTTTTCATCCACATGCAGCGTATTCTCCTTTTTTCGGAATTTTCGTTTTTGTTCCCACCTTGCATGCACCGAGCGATAAAGCAGACTCATCAGAGGAAAACGAACCAACGTATCTTTATGACGCGTCTGGGCATCTCCTCGCACTGCAATATAAGGAAGCAGGTAAGGCTGTCCAAAACTTTTAAGCAATGCCAAATGAATCAATATCGCAAGCATTGCCCATAAAAATCCAAAAAATCCCAGCCAGGCGCTCATAAAAATAACAAAAAACTTAAGCAGACGAAATGCCCCGGCAAACTCTTCATTTGGAATAGAAAAAGAGCACAATGCCGTAAATGCAACGACAATAACAACAATTGGGCTGACAATATTTGCATCCACTGCCGCCTGTCCAATAATGAGTCCTCCTACAATACCAATCGTATTTCCCATAACCCCGGGCAATCGCACCCCTGCTTCGCGTAGCAACTCAAAAGATAATTCCATCAAAAGCACTTCCACCACAGCAGGAAACGGCACGCCCAGTCTTGCCGCGGCAAACGACATTAAAAGTGTTGTTGGCAAAATCCCTGTCTGAAAATTCGTCACAGCAAGGTACAGACCCGGTAAAGCCACTGCTAAAAAAGAGGCTACGTAACGCAGCAGACGACCAAAAGATGCCACAATCGGTCTCTGGTAATAATCATCTGCCGTCTGGATAAAAGAATTGTAATCCGCCGGAACAACCAGTGCAGCTGGCGAGTTATTGCACAAAACAACCACTTTCCCATCTAAAACAGCCATCACTGCCCGATCCGGACGCAGCGTAGACTGCACTTGTGGAAATGGAGACAACCAGGTTTCTTCCGTCAACTGTTCTGCCATACCGCTATCTAAAATACCGTCAATCCAAAAGTCAGAAAGACGTGTTTTGACATGATCTACCAGACCTTTTTTCACAATTCCTTCCATGTATACGACAGTTACAAGCGTATTGGTCCGCACACCAAGACTTAAATTCTCCATCTTCAAATCCGGTGATTGCAGACGTTTTCGCAACAAAGCGGTATTAATTTTCACATTCTCATGAAACCCTTCGTTGGAACCACGCAGCACTTTTTCAGAATCCGTATCACGCACGGCTGCGCCTGGATATCCCTTGTCCGGTATTTTCATTGCATGTGCAAAGCCATCAATCAGCAGAATGGCATCTCCAGTCAAAAGTCCTGCTGCTGCCTGCCTTGCATCATCATAAAGGACAAAATCGGAAATCCCTTCGCCGTTTTCTTCCAGTTTTTTATAGATTTCTTCTTCCGGCATAGATGACAAGCGGTTTAAAAATTGTCCAATTGCCGTCGTCTCGAACATCACGGATGACATCGTAATCTCAATATAAATCAAAAAACATGAAATGCCCTGATTTCTGCCCAGGGTCATTTCCCGCTGCAAAATATCGTCGCAATGCGAAAAAATCTGCTTTAATGCCTGTTTGTCTTTCGTAATCTCCCCTGTAAACGAATAGTCTTGCTCCATCCAAACCTCATTCCCCCACGCCGGGCGCCCTGTGTGAAGTGGTATATACTTTGGTGCGCGCAACTTCTGTCGGGCTGGGGCAGGCGAAGGATGAAACTTTGGAGACGACGTTATTAAAACTCGAAAAGAAGAGGAATGCCTGATGTTAAATTGTTCTTACGCGGCTTCGACAGGTATTGGGAGGGTGTCCGCCCACATGCAGATATTCAGAGGCGTCGTTCCTAAGAGATTCTATGAACTTGTGACCTTCTATAAATGCAAAGTGCTGCAACCGGCGCAAACGAACATCCATGTGCGGTTGCGCCTCTCGGGCACGTCCGTGTGCCCTCGTTGCAAATATAATGTCATGTTCTTAGAATCTCTAACTCACTGTGCATTCATATCTGCACATGGGCGAACCCCCTCCCAAACCTGTTGAACCTTGTAAGAACAGTTTTTATAGACAAAGGCATTCCCTTCTTTTTCAGAGTTTTTAACGATGTCGACAGTTTCATCCTTCGCCTGCCCCAGCCCGACAGAAGTTGCGCATGCCTTGTCCTCTAATATTTCACACAGGACGCCCGACGCAGCTTATACGTTGCTATAAAAAAAGACAGGCTTTCGCCTGTCTCTAGTATGTCTTATAAATTGTAAATTATGCCTGTTCCTGAATAACAACACGCACAGCTTCAATCTGATTCTCCAAATGCTGATGCATAATCTCCTTCACGTAATCTGTATCCTTCTTTTCAAATCCATCAATAATCTTTGCATGTTCCTCTACCAGCTGATGGTAGGTACTATTCCCCTTTACATATTCATAACGATAACGATATGTCTGCTCACGCATATTGTTAACGATGTTCTCCAGCTTTGGATTATTCGCCATACGATAAATCACATTGTGGAAAGCTTCGTCAGCTTCTACGATTCTGCGTACATCACCTGATCTCGTCGCAATTTCAAAATCCTTCATGGAGTCCTTCAGTTCTAATAATTGTTCTGGTGTCATGCGTTCTGCTGCCATACTTACCGCAAGTTCATCGAGTGCATCACGAATTTCGAGTACATCCTGTAAATCTTTCTCCGTCATCTTTGCAACCTGCGCACCTTTACGCGGAATCGTCACAGCAAGCCCTTCCTGTTCCAACATACGGATAGCTTCTCTGATCGGTGTTCGGCTTACCCCCAATTTATTTGCCAGGTGCATTTCCATCAATCGTTCACCAGGCTTTAAGTCTCCTCGTAAAATCGCGTTGCGCAATGTATTAAATACCACATCTCGCAGTGGTAAATAGGAATCCATATCCAACTGTAATTCTTCACTCATTATATTTATCTCCTATTGTTATATATTGTCGTACACTGTACGCGATTGGCAAGTCCAGATGCCTCTACCGCGCTTTTTGCTCTCTGCAATGTTGCTTCATCTTCAAAAAAACCAAATACGGTCGGGCCACTACCACTCATCATGGATACAATGGCACCATTTGCTTTCATCAGGTCCTTGATCTGTGCAATCGCCGGGTATTTCTGAATCGTCACATCCTCTAAAATGTTTCCCATATGAGAGCCCAACGCATGTAAATCCCCCACAGTAATATCTGCAATCATCGCGTCTATATCCGGATGCTTTGGATTCTCAATCGCATCCAGATGTTCATATACATATTTGGTCGAAACAGAAATCGGTGGCTTTGCAATCAAAACAGGACAGCGCATCATTGGTGGAAGTTCAGTCAGTTCTTCTCCAATCCCTTCTGCAAGTGCCGTTCCCCGCATCAGACAATATGGCACATCTGCTCCAATACGCACACCACGTTCCATCAGTTGTTTCTTGGAAAGCCCTAAGCCATGAATCTGATTCATTCCATATAAAACAGCTGCTGCATCGGAACTTCCGCCAGCCATGCCAGCGGCAATTGGAATACGCTTACTCAATCGAATCTGTGTTCCATCTTTCAGATCAAATTCTTCTGCCAATAACTTTGCAGCCTTTACACATAAATTATCATCATTTGTCGGCAGGTATTTGGCATTGCTCTTCATTGTGATACCTGCTTCTGCGCTTTTAGACACGGTAACCAGATCATACATGTGAACCGTCTGCATAATCATACGCACCAGATGATAGCCATCTTCACGTACTCCTGTCACATCCAATCCAATGTTGATTTTGGCAAGTGCCTTCACTGTCATCTCGTCCATACAAACTCCTCATCGGTTAACGATGTATTTATTTTAGTACAATCCTCATTGTAACATTCTCTTGCCAAGAGTTCAACCTATTTATGTATGCAAAAAACAACAATATACAAAAAGACACCCAACCGGGTGTCTTTCACTTGCTTATTCCTTTGCCTGTGCCTATTCTTCTTTTTCCTGTTCTTCTTTTGCCTTTAAAATTGCTTCATTTAGCATGAGCATTTTTTCATCCAGTTCCGATACAATTTTTGAACACTCCTGCAAATCATGACTGATATAAGATGGCGCATGCCCCTCGAATTTATAATAGATCTTATGCTCTAAACTTGCCCAGAAGTCCATGGCAATGGTACGAATCTGAATTTCAACTTTTGTGTCTACCATACGATCTGACAAAAAAATCGGTATCGTCACAATCATATGATAACTCTTGTAACCGCTTGGTTTCGGATTCTTTATGTAGTCCTTAATGGATATTACAGTAATATCATTTTGCTTTCCAATCATATCTGCCAATCGGTAAATATCCGATGTAAAAGAACATACAATACGAATGCCTGCAATGTCATTACAGTATTCAATCATATTTTGTATGGAATCTTCATAACCATAACGCTTTAATTTTTTTACAATACTTTCCGGTGTCTTCAGTCTCGTCTTTACATATTCAATTGGATTATACTGGTGTACATGCTGAAATTCATCATTTAAAATTTCAACCTTTGTCCCCATCTCTTTTAATGCCGAATTATAAATTAACATTGCTGTATTCCATGACAACACGGAATCATCCTGCATCAACATACGTTCCACTATTTTACCCCCTGTTTTCTTTAATCTTCCTCAATTACATCAATCTCTAAATAATCAAACGGAACATCTTCCATAAAACAATCTTTGGTAAATCTCGCCTTTGCCTGGCGCTTAAAATCACGCACAGTTACATCCAGCCACAAGGGTCTTCCCAGATCCATCTCATAGCAAGCTGTATCCAGTGCCTGAAAAACTTTGTGTGTTCTTGTCTCGTCCGAGTCGTCTTCTATCACAAGATCTCGTAACATACGACTATCTTTCCATTGCTTAAACCAAATACGCAATGTCGCATCCTCCTACTGTCTTCTCTGTCTGCTGACTTCGTACATCAGTATCCCTGCTGCCATTGCCGCATTCAGAGATTCCACAGCGCCCTCCATCGGAATACGCAGGTAATCATCTGCCAAAGATGCCGTTGCATCCGTCAGTCCATTTCCCTCATTTCCAATCATAAAAGCGCAGTCAGACCTATAGTCAAACATATCATACATTTTCGTGCCTTGCAAATGTGCCGCATATAAATTCACACCCGCCTGTGCAATTTCGCGCACTGTTTTATCCCAATCTTCCGCCACATAAAATGGCACACGGTACAGGCTTCCCATCGTTGAACGCACCGTTTTCGGATGAAACAGATCTACTGTATTCTTATGCATAATAACACCTGTAATACCAGCGCCTTCGCCTGTTCGAAACATTGTCCCCAGATTTCCCGGATCCTGAATTTCTTCAATCAGAAGTAAATGTGCCGGCCGCACTGCAAGAATCTCTTCTAATGTATAGGATGGTCGTTTCACAACTGCAAGCACCCCTTGTGGCGTCTGCGTATCGGACATTGCTTTCATCACCGCATCACTGACAATCTCGTCTACCGGTCCATCCCAGTTCTCAGAAAAACTCTCAGCCACATAAATCTCCTGCAGCATATCCTTTGGCGTCTCCATCACCATGCGCGGTCCTTCTGCAATAAAGACGTTTTCTTCCCGGCGCATGCGTGCTTTTTTCTGCAATTGCACAATATGTTTTACCTGTTTATTGGATGTACTTGTAATCATAGTGTCCCTTCCTCAAAAAAAGGGTGACACCCATCTCGGCATCACCCTTGTACCTTTCATGTTATGAATTGCACAAACTATTACAGATTTCAAACTGATACTCATCAATTCCCTTTGTCATTGCAAGAGCCTCGTCCACATCAAAATCTATGAATTCGCCATGTCGATATCCTACGACACGGTTGGAAGCTCCCTTGCAAAGCAAATCTACTGCTAACGCTCCCATGGTTGATGCATAAACACGGTCTTTACAGGTTGGGCTGCCGCCACGCTGCATGTGACCTAAAATGGTTGCTCTTGTTTCAATGCCTGTAGCAGCTTCGATACGTTTTGCCATAGAAGCAGAATGACCAATACCCTCTGCATTGACAATAATATGGTGTTTTTTACCTTTTTTCTTGCCGGCAATGATGTGATTTACCAATGCCTGCTCATCATAATCATATCGCTCTGGAAGTAATACATCCTCAGCACCATTGGCAATACCACACCAAAGTGCTATGTAGCCAGCGCCACGTCCCATTACCTCAATAATAGAACATCTCTCATGTGATGTCGATGTATCACGTACCTTATCGATTGCTTCCATGGCAGTATTTACCGCCGTGTCAAATCCAATCGTATATTCTGTACATGCAATATCCAAATCAATGGTTCCAGGCAATCCAATGGTATTGATACCCAGTGCAGCCAACTTCTGCGCACCTTTAAAAGAACCATCACCACCGATAACAACGAGTCCATCTATTCCATGCTTTTTACAAATATCTGCAGCTTTTTTCTGTACTTCCGGCTCTACGAATTCCAAACATCTGGCTGTCTGTAAAATCGTACCACCTCGCTGGATAATCTCGGACACACTATGCGCATCCATATCAATAATTTCTTCCTGCAAAAGTCCGGCATATCCACGCTTAATTCCTTTGACTTTTTTACCTCTGGCAATTGCCTGACGCACAACTGCACGGATGGCAGCATTCATACCCGGTGCGTCTCCACCACTTGTCAGGACGCCAATTGTCTCTACTTCTTTTGCCATCGTAACTTCCTCCTAATCATTTAATCCATTCACTCAAACCCTATTCTAATATCTTTTTCTTTGAAATTCAACATTCTTTTCCACAACTTTTACATTTTGTTCCCCGAAAATCTGTGAGATTTTACCCACGGAGTCCTCATTCACACAAATGTTCCAATTTGCAGGCATGCGTTTCATTGCTTTGATCGAGGATATATATACAACAATACCATCATCACCATCCATATCTGCAATCGTGCTAAATAGTGTCTGCTGTTGTTCTTCAAATGCTTCTTTCGTCGGAAACTGTATCCAGAGTTCTTTTCGCGCTTCGTCAAATCCATGCATTTCCATACAGATTAATTTTGCATTTTGCTCTTCCTGCGCCTGTGCTCTTCCTTTGATTAACACCTTCCCATCCACTTCCAAAAGCGAACGATAAGTTTCGTATTCTCTGGAAAATACAATAACTTCTACACTTCCAAGAAGATCCTCAATCGTAATAAATGCCATCGTCTGGTTATTTTTCGTGTATTTAATTGTCTTATCTGTAATCATACCGCCTACAATGACTACAGCACCGTCTGCAACAGCAACTTTACCAGTCTCTTCATCCAGCATAAAATCACGACAACCGGCTGTCACATTCTTTTTTAGAATCTCTGTATATTTTTCCAATGGATGTCCACTGATGTACACGCCAAGCACTTCTTTTTCCAGAGCAAGAAACTCTTCCTTGTCATACTCCGGCAAATCCGGCATTTTGATTTCGAATTCTTCCTTCACATCATCCGACGCGATATCAAATAACGTCATCTGCCCTGCCATAGAAGACTTCTTATCACTGCTGATGCGGTCCATGACCGACGGAAATACCGTAATCATCTGGTGCCGGTTGCCATCTAATCCATCGAGCGCCCCAGCCTTAATCAGATTTTCTACCGCGCGCTTATTCACTTCTTTTCCATTTACACGCTTTAAGAAATCCTCAATCGTCTTATAATCGCCATGTGCCGTTCTCTCTGTAACGATAAAGTCAACCACGGGACGTCCAATGCTCTTGATGGCATACATGCCGTATCGGATTTTTCCGTCCGCTACCGCAAAATTACCTTCTCCGACATTGATATCCGGTGGCAGTACTTCTATTCCCATTTCCCGACAAACGACAATATATTCTGCCACTTTACCGGCATTATCAAGAACAGATGTCATCAATGCTGCCATAAATTCTACCGGATAATAGGATTTCAAAAAGGCAGTCTGATATGCTACTACCGCATAGGCCGCTGCATGTGATTTGTTAAATGCATACTTGGCAAAATCAATCATATCATCATAAATCTTATTTGCCACGGCTTCGCTGATTCCATTGGCAATACAGCCTTTTACACCCTCCTCTTCGTTTCCGTAAACAAAGTTCTGGCGCTCTTTTTCCATGACCTGTGTCTTCTTCTTTGACATAGCACGACGCACCAGATCACTTCGCCCCATGGAATATCCTGCCAGGTCACGCACAATCTGCATTACCTGTTCCTGGTACACGATACAGCCATAGGTCGGCGCCAAAATCGGCTCTAGTTGCGGGCAGTCATACACAATCGAACTCTTATCATTTTTTCCTTTGATGTAAGCAGGAATAAAATCCATAGGACCCGGTCGATACAGTGAAATACCTGCAATGACATCCTCAAGGCTCTCCGGACGCAATTCCTTCATGAAGTTTTTCATACCGGCACTTTCCAGCTGAAAAACACCTTCGGTCTTACCAGAACTAATCAGATCCAGCACCTTTTTATCTCCATAATCAATATGGTCCATATCCAGTGCCACACCATAATTCTTCTTAATCAACTGTACCGCATCATCGATAACGGTAAGTGTACGAAGTCCCAGAAAATCCATCTTTAATAGTCCTAGTTCTTCGATGGTTGTCATGACAAACTGTGTCGTAATCGTTCCATCACCGCCCCGCGATAATGGCACATATTCATCCATTGGTTTCTGGGAAATCACGACACCGGCTGCATGCATACCGGTATGTCTCGGAAGCCCTTCCAGACGTTTTGCCGTATCAATCAGCACCTTTACCTGTGGGTCTTCCTCATACATTCTACGCAAATCCGGGCTCATCTTGAGCGCCAGTGTAAGCGTCATCCCAAGATCATCCGGCACTGCTTTTGCAATACTGTCGACATAATTGTATGGCATATCCATAACACGTCCAACGTCACGGATGACACCTTTTGCTTTTAATGTTCCAAACGTCACAATCTGTGTCACACAATCTTTGCCATATTTCTCAATAACATAATCAATGACTTCGCCACGTCTGTTAAAGCAGAAATCAATATCAATATCGGGCATGGATACACGTTCTGGATTTAAAAATCGCTCAAACAGAAGATTATAACGAATCGGATCGATATTTGTAATGCCTGTGGTATAAGACACAAGACTTCCTGCCGCGCTTCCTCTTCCCGGTCCTACCGGGATATGATGTGTTCTGGCATAATTGATAAAATCCCAGACAATCAAAAAATAATCCACATATCCCATTTTCTGGATGGTCTCAAGTTCATATGTCAGACGCGGTTTTAATTCCTCTGCCTTCTCTCCATAGCGTTCCTGCAAACCATCAAAACAAAGCTTATTCAGATATGTCCAGGAATCATACCCTTCCGGCACCTGATAATGTGGCAATTTGGTTACACCAAACTCGATTTCAACATTACAACGATCTGCAATCTGCTGTGTGTTTGCAAGTGCTTGTGGTGCATATGGAAACAATTCTGCCATCTGCTGCTCTGATTTCACAAAATACTGGCCACCCTCATAGCGCATACGGTCTTCATCTGCTAACTTCTTACCTGTCTGAATGCACAAGAGGACATCATGCGGTGCCGCATCTTCCGCATAGGTATAATGAATATCGTTGGTACAGACAAGTCCAATCCCTGTTTCTTTGCTCATACGCACCAGCTGCTGGTTTACCAATTCCTGCGCATCAATTCCATGACTCTGTAATTCTAAAAAGTAATTATTTTTTCCAAAAAGCTCCTGATGTTTTAACGCAATTTCTTTTGCTTCGTCGTACATACCACGCTGCAAAAAACGCGGCACTTCTCCGGCAAGACATGCGCTGAGCGCAATAATCCCTTCATGGTACTGCTGCAGAATTTCCATATCCACACGCGGCTTATAATAATAGCCATCCACAAATCCGGCGGATACAATTTTGATCAGATTCTGATAACCTGTATTGTTTTCTGCCAAAAGAACCAGATGATAATAGCGGTCCTCGCCATGTGACAATTCACGGTCAAATCTGGAACCGGGTGTCACATATACCTCGC
Source organism: uncultured Pseudobutyrivibrio sp. (assembly GCA_900546435.1). Classification (GTDB taxonomy): domain Bacteria; phylum Bacillota; class Clostridia; order Lachnospirales; family Lachnospiraceae; genus Pararoseburia. The sequence goes on from URCQ01000004.1 coordinate 48,511, forward strand.
ATCCTAAGATGGGACGAATGCCCTGTTTCTTACATTCCTTGTAAAAATCAATCACACCGTACATCACACCGTGGTCGGTAATTGCCGCAGCATTCATGCCCAATTCTTTCACACGCGCTACATATTCTGTTATTTTATTGGAGCCATCCAAAAGGCTGTACTCCGTATGGGTATGCAAATGTACAAATGCCATCTTCTTTCCTCTCGTGATTTCTTCCGAATCCAATCGCGGTTCTTTTACTTCTCGTTTTGCACCAATGCACGCAGCTTCTGCAAATCGTCTGCATCCGGATGTGTAAGTGCTTTGTCAAAATTTTCAATTAACATATCCACATTTGGCATAGCATTTGCCTCCTGTTTCATTTTTTCATAACGTGCTCTGACCGTCATCGGCATTTTACCCTGACACATATATGCACCGATCACCGTATTACTCTCATCAATATTTTCTTTTACCGCAGTAAGAATCTTTTCAAAATAAGAAACATCCCCACCAAAACCTGCGGTTCCAAACAGAAAAATCTCTTTATTTTTTAATGTTTTCAACAGCTCGAGCGTTTCCGCATCGGCAGTTCCTTTATCTGTCCAAAATCCGATATAAAGGCGTTTTGCCTGTACCGAAACACCTGCTCCATTTCCTATATACGCACAGTTTTCTTCTCCCAATGCCGCATGAATCGTCTCTGCGAGCTTCTGTGTATTTCCTGTCTTACTGCTGTAAAGAATTGCATATCTTTTGTCTTCCATGGCGCTACCTCCAAATCGTTTTCTAGTTATTTTCTTCCTTTGTGACACAACGTTTGAGTAATAAAAATCCCAGATAGGTAGCCACCATAGACCCAAATAATATACAGAAGAACTGCACCGGTCCATTGCCGCCCATCGCAAGTCCACCACTCAAAACACCAACTGCATTAAAGCAAATATGCAAGCAGATGCCAATCGACAGATTTCCTGCTTTTTCCACAAAATAACCAAGCACAAGACCAAACAGGAATGTATATACAGCCTGCAAAGGATTCATATGCATAGCTGCGAATAGAAATGCCTGCACAACATTCGCTCCCCAAAAATTCATAGCCCGTCTTGCGTAAGTAAAGGTCAACCCACGAAATGCAAGTTCCTCACATACCGGACCAAGAATAATCGTATAAAGGATAAGCGGAATGGTAAGTCCATCCGACATGCCCATGCCATCCATCAATGCTTCATACGTAGACAACCAATCCGGGAATAACATGGCTACCACGTTGCTCAGATACGTGCATAAATACTGCATGCCAAACGCTAACAACAGTGCTCCTGCAACAAAATAAAGTGGCTGTTTCTGAAAAGCTGCAAAAGCCGGCTGGTCTTTTTCCTTATCACGCACTTTTTTGTAATACCATAGGGAAAACAAAACTGTCGCAATCACCGCATAAACGAGCATCACAAGCACATTAAAATCCGTTGAAGTAACTACTTTATAATAGCTCTGGATAAACTTCTTAAATCCTCCGCCTGTATAATTATGTGCCTGCAGGCAAAACACTAAAAACATACCGATATAAGAAAATGCCAATTGCAATGCAAAAACAACAATGCTTGGCAAAAAACTTTTCCACATATTTGACACTTTATTTTCCATATAAAAATTCCTTTATCTGACCCATCTGTTCTGTCGCATCCTGTATACCATTATCATATAACTGCATCATCACTGCAGGATCCGTTGTATAAGTACCTATCTCGATATCTGCTGACGGACAAAAAGTCATAACCTTTCCTTCTTTTTCTAACGTATCCACCATATCCATCTGGCGATTATACACCTCGTGTCTATGATTTAAATCTTCTACGATTTTTGGATATTTGTGACGTAATCCAAGCGTATATGCCAATTTTCCACCTTGTGGTTTCATACGAAAGCCCTTTGGTTTGGAAAAAATAACAATCACGCGATCACACCCATGCTCCATCGCATGTGCAATCGGTACGGAATCTGAAACACCACCATCATAGTAAACATGTCCTTCATACGAAATCGGACGACAGGCGACCGGAAGTGCACATGTTGCCATAAACGGCTGGTATTCATTTCTTCGTATCTCATTTTTATTAAAATAGTGTGGCAGTCCCGTCATAGCATCCGTTGCCGGCAAATATGTCTCCGTCGGATTGTTATGATATGCATCATAATCGAGTGGGTCTTTGCCTCCTTCATTTGTCATAGTTCCATAAATATATTGCAGTCCAAAAAGTGATCCTGTTTTTAACAGACTGCGTACACTGATATAACGGGGATCCTGTACATGTTCCGTGTAATAGCGCATATTGCGTTCCCGCTGTCCCGCAAGAAACGATGCACTGTTTGCCGCTCCTGCTGAAACACCGATGCAATAATCAAAGGTAATATTCTCATCCAAAAAGACATCCAAAACACCTGCACTGTATGCGCATTTCATGCCTCCTCCTTCGACAATCAAACCCGTTTTCATAAAATTTGCACCTCGAATTTTTGTATTTTACACCTTTTTATAATACGCAATATAACAGCGAGCCACAAAAGTGACCGCTGTCATATTACTAGAAATTATTTATTCACTTTGATGCGATCCAAATGCCAGATATCATCTACATACTCCTGAATCGTACGGTCAGACGAAAACTTGCCTACATTTGCTACATTCAGAATAGCTTTTTTTGCCCAACCGGCTTCATCCATATAGGCTTCCATAACACGCTGCTGTGCAGCCGCATAAGAGCGGAAATCTGCTAATACGAAATACGTATCTGCGTATTGTGTACATTGCGTATTCAGAAGCGAATTATACAAATCTCTAAACAATTCCGAATTGCTACCACTGTAAAAACCATTCACCAGCTGCGTTAAAATCTTGCGGATATCCTGATCGTTGTTAAAGATATCCATTGGATTGTAGTCACGGTTTTTCTCATGTGCGATGACTTCTTCCGCACTCATGCCAAAGATAAATGCATTGTCCTCGCCCATTTCTTCTACCATCTCCACATTGGCACCATCCATCGTTCCAATGGTAAGCGCACCATTGAGCATGAACTTCATGTTACCTGTACCAGATGCTTCCTTGCTGGCTGTTGAAATCTGCTCTGACACATCTGCTGCTGCAAAAATCCATTCTGCATTTGACACACGATAATCTTCAATGAAGACAACTTTGATTTTACCATCAATACTTCTGTCATTGTTGATGACCTCTGCCACATTGTTAATCAGCTTAATGGTAAGCTTTGCATTCTTATATCCAGCTGCTGCCTTAGCACCAAAGATAAAGGTACGTGGATAGAATTCCTTTTCCGGATGTTCCTTAATCTGATTATACAGATACATCACATGTAAAATGTTAAGTAACTGTCTCTTGTATTCATGCAGACGTTTTACCTGCACATCAAAAATAGATCTCGGATCCACTTCTATGCCATTGTGTTCCTTAATATATTTTGCCAGACGCAGCTTGTTTTGATACTTGATATTCATAAATTCATGCTGGGCTTTTTTGTCATCTGCATAGAGTTCTAATTGTTTCATCCGTGAAAGATCGGTAATCCATTCTTTCCCGACATGATCTGTCACCCAATCCGCCAACAGACGATTTCCATGTAACAGGAATCTACGCTGTGTAATACCATTCGTCTTATTGTTAAACTTCTCCGGATACATATCATAGAAATCCTTTAAAGACTGGGTCTTTAAGATTTCTGTGTGAAGCTTTGCTACACCATTTACCGAATAGCCTGCTGCAATTGCAAGATGTGCCATCTTAACCTGACCATCTCGGATAATACCCATGCGCGCAACTTTTTCCTCGTCTCCCGGGAAACGATTTCTGATTTCAATCTCAAAACGACGATTGATTTCTTCCACAATCTGATAGACTCTCGGAAGCAATCTTGAGAAAATTTCAATTGGCCATTTTTCCAAAGCTTCTGCCATGATGGTATGATTGGTATATGCACAAGTCTTTGTTGTCACTTCCCATGCTTCATCCCAGTTTAGGCCTTCTTCATCCAAAAGCAGACGCATCAATTCTGCAACTGCGAGTGTTGGATGTGTATCGTTCATCTGGATGGCAACCTTTTCATATAATTTGCGCACATCCGTATGGTGCTTCTTATATCTGCACAAGATACGCTGCAAACTTGCTGAAACAAAGAAATACTGCTGTTTCAAACGTAATTCCTTGCCATAGATATGATTGTCATTTGGATACAAGACTTCTACCAGATTACGCGCCAGATTTTCTTCTTCTACCGCTTTATCATATTCGCCCTTATCAAACGATTCGAGGCTGAATACTTCCTTTGGCTCTGCATCCCAAATCATCAGGGTATTTACCATATTGTTATCAAAACCAACGATTGGCATATCGTAAGGTACGGCAATCACAGAACTGTATCCCTCATGGATAAAGCGCATATTACCATCCTCACCCTGCACTGCTCTCACATAGCCGCCAAAATGCACTTCATGTGCATACTCCGGGCGTTTGATTTCAAATGGATACCCATTTTTCAACCAGTTATCCGGCACTTCTTTCTGGTAGCCGTCTTCAATCTTTTGTTTAAACATACCATAACGGTAACGGATACCGCAGCCATAGGCTGCGTATCCGAGTGTAGACAACGAGTCCATAAAGCAGGCAGCAAGTCTGCCCAATCCACCATTTCCCAGTGCTGGGTCTGGTTCCTCATCCTCAATTGCATTCATATCAAAGCCAAGCTCATCCAGGCACTCTGAAATCTCATCATAATGACAGAGATTCAGCATATTGTTCCCAAGTGCTCTTCCCATCAAGAACTCCATAGACATATAGAAAACTGTCTTTGGATCTTCTTTTTCCATCGTCTTTTGTGTTGCCAGCCAGTTATCAATTACTTCATCCTTCACTGCAAGGGCTACTGCCTGATAAATCTCCTGATTATTCGCTTCCTCAAACTCCTTACGATACAAAAGCTTGACATTTTCCTTAATTTGCTTCTTAAATGCTTTCTTGTCAAAAGTATGAACCATCTTTTCCGGCTCCTTTCTTCGTAGAAATCTCATTATTTTTTTGAAACTCCCAGAGTAACTGTCTCGCCATTGATGTTCCATTCTTTCTTATATTCTCCCTGGTCGCCAGAAGTAATTTCTGTTGCTAAAACTTCCTTCTTGATTGTATCACAATTCTTTGTGAAGATGCTGTTAACTTTTTCAGAACCCTGATAATATACAGCGATCTGATCCATCACTTCAAAGTCTGCTTCCTTACGCATTGTCTGGATTTTGCTGATGATTTCACGCACAAATCCTTCTTCCAGCAATTCTTCTGTCAGATTTGTATCCAAAACAACCGTCATGCTTGGATCGTTCTCTGTCACATAGCCGTCCTTCTGAGTCATCGCAATCAGAAGATCTTCCTCGCTAAGTTCGATGGACGCATCTACCTCTGGAAGACGTAATACGCCATCTGCCTTCAAGCTTGCCATAGCTGCATTACCATCTAACTCTGCAAGTGCTTGCTGGATACCCTTTAAGAACTTACCATACTTTGGTCCTACGGTACGAAGCTGTGGTTTAAAGGTATATGTGGTAAACGCTTCCACATCACTTGTAAAGCTGACTTTCTTCACATTTAACTCGTCTGCAATAATATCCAGATAGAATTCCGGTAAGTCTTTTTCTGCCTTAACGTACATCTGACCGATTGGCTGGCGATTCTTGATATTTGCTGTGTTTCTGCATGCACGACCCATAACAACAATCTTTAACAGCTCATCCATATTTGCTTCCAATTCTGTGTCAATCCACTGTTCATTAACAACCGGATAGTCACACAAATGAATACTTTCCGGTGCATTCGCATCTACGCTTCGAACCAGATTCTGATAGATTTCTTCTGTCATAAATGGAATCATTGGTGCAGCTGCCTTACAGATGGTAACCAGACAGGTATAAAGTGTCATATAGGCATTGATCTTATCCTGTTCCATTCCCTTTGCCCAGAAACGTTCACGGCTACGACGTACATACCAGTTACTCATATCATCCACAAAAGCATCCAATGCCTTTGCAGCTTCCGGAATACGATAATTTGCAAGGTCATCATCTACTTCCTTCACTGCAGAGTTCAAACGTGAAAGAATCCACTTATCCATGACTGCTAATTTTTCATAATCTAACGTATGCTTTGATGCATCAAAAGCATCGATATTTGCATAAAGTACAAAGAATGCATAGGTATTCCATAAAGTTCCCATGAATTTTCTCTGACCTTCCTGCACCAGTTTGCCGGAAAATCTCTTTGGAATCCATGGTGCACTTGCTGTATAGAAATACCAACGAATAGCATCAGCGCCATAGGTCTCTAATGCATCAAAAGGATCTACTGCATTTCCCTTAGACTTTGACATCTTCTGTCCGTTTTCATCCTGTACATGACCAAGGACAATGACATTTTCATATGGTGCCTTATTGAATAACAGGGTTGATTCTGCCATCAAAGAATGGAACCATCCACGTGTCTGGTCTACCGCTTCTGAGATAAACTGTGCAGGGAACTGCTGCTCAAAAAGTTCTTTATTTTCAAATGGATAGTGATGCTGTGCAAATGGCATTGCTCCACTATCGAACCAGCAGTCGATAACTTCTGGTACACGATGCATTGTCTTTCCACAATCCGGACATACGAAAGTCACGTTATCAATGTGTGGACGATGTAATTCCACTTCTGCTGCCTTTGGATCTCCGGCACGTTCTGCTAGTTCTGCACGGCTGCCGATACATTCCTGATGACCGCATTCACATTCCCAGATATTGAGTGGCGTTCCCCAGTAACGGTTACGTGAAATTGCCCAGTCCTGAATATTTTCAAGCCAGTTACCAAAACGTCCACTACCAATTGATTCCGGAATCCAGTTTACCGTGTTGTTGTTGCGAATCAAATCATCTTTTACAGCTGTTTCTTTGATGTACCATGATTCTCTTGCATAGTAAATCAATGGTGTATCACATCTCCAACAATGTGGATAATCATGTTCAAATTTTGGTGCAGCAAATAATTTGCCCTCTTTGTCGAGGTCTACAAGTACATCCTTGTCTGCATCTTTTACAAACTTACCGGCATAAGGTGTTTCTTCTGTCATCTCACCCTTGCCATCAACGAACTGTACAAATGGAAGATCATACTTACGTCCTACATTGGCATCATCCTCACCAAAAGCAGGTGCAATATGAACAATACCAGTACCATCACTCATAGTTACATAAGAATCACAAGTTACGAAATGACCTTTTTTGTTCTGCTTTGCAGCGGCTTCTGCTGCACATGCAAACAGCGCCTCGTATTCCTTATATTCAAGATCTTGTCCTTTCATGGTTTCAAGCACTTCATATGCCTTCGCACCCTCTTTAGCCAAAGAACCAAGAACCTTATCCAAGAGTGCTTCTGCCATATAATACGTATAACCATCTGCCGCTTTTACTTTGCAATACATCTCATCCGGGTTCACACAAAGTGCAACGTTTGATGGCAATGTCCAAGGTGTTGTTGTCCATGCAAGGAAATATGCATCTTCTCCTACAACCTTAAAACGAACAATCGCAGAACGCTCCTTTACCAATTTGTATCCCTGTGCTACTTCCTGTGAAGAAAGTGGTGTTCCGCAACGAGGGCAGTAAGGTACAATCTTAAATCCCTTGTAAAGTAACTTTTTATCCCAAATCTGACGAAGTGCCCACCACTCAGACTCGATAAAGTTGTTATCATAAGTAACATATGGATCATCCATATCAGCCCAGAATCCTACTGTATTTGAAAAATCTTCCCACATACCTTTGTATTTCCATACAGATTCCTTACATTGCTCGATGAATGGTTCCATACCATATTCTTCAATCTGTTCTTTACCATCAAGACCAAGCTTTTTCTCTACTTCAATCTCAACCGGAAGACCATGTGTATCCCAGCCAGCCTTACGAGGCACATATTTGCCTTTCATTGTCTGGTAACGAGGAATCATATCCTTAATCGTACGTGTCTCTACATGACCAATATGTGGCTTACCATTGGCTGTTGGAGGTCCATCGTAAAACGTATAGGTTTCTCCCTCTTTTCTATTTTCCATAGATTTTTTGAAAATGTCATTGTCACGCCAAAATTTTTCTACAGCTTTTTCTCTCTCAACAAAGTTGAGCTCTGTGTTGACTTTTTTATACATAGCCATCTCCCTTTCTAAAACTTTTCTAATGAACAAATGCAGTGTATAAAAGAAAAAGCTTTCGCCCGTATAGGACGAAAGCTTCGTATACCACCTATAACGCTGTACTTAAAAGTGTCACGCACTTTTGCATACATGTTCTCTGTAACGTAGAGACGCACGGCTTTCCTACCAGAATACTCCTTCAGTCCGCTGCTAAGAAGTGATCTTCCACAGATAGATACTAATATCGGCTCACACCATACCCGACTCGCTCGACGTTCTCACCTCTGCGTACTGTCTTCCTCAACGCATTTGTCAAAATCATTTCGTTAAAAATTATACTGAGTACAGATGCGTTTGTCAAGGTGCAGACGCATCGATTACAATGTGTCTTCCCCATCCATTGGGATTCCATAGTCTTCCAAAAACTGCTGCATATCTTCATCATCCTGGAAGTTCTGCTGCACTTCTTCTTTCATCATATTCGTAAATGTAACATTCGAAAAAAGCAATCCATACGTAATCGCAGTCAACACAATAGAAATGGCAGCCATCACAATACCGCCAATCGCAAGTCCTTTGCTTTCGCAGGTTGCAAGCTGCACAATACCAAAAACAATCGCAAGAATGGCAAGAATCACATTCAGTCCTGTGCAAAAACACATAAGGGATATAATACCAATCACAAGTGATGCTATACCAAGACCAACATTCATCTTCTTGCCATGAGGCCCTCTCTGTGGTTCACGTGGTGCTCCGCCATAAGGATTATACTGATATTGATTACCATATGGATTCTCGTATGGATTGCCATATGGGTTTCCATAAGGATTCTCCGTACTATCCTGCTGCGTTTCTCCATAGGATGTATCTTCCGTATGTGTTTGTTCATCACTCGTCGTCTGATTTTCTCCATACATATTGCTGTCGTTATTATTTTGTTCCATCTCTTCTTCAAACATATGCTCGTTATCCATTTTTCCCTCCAACTCTCTATTCGTCAGTTCCTATCGTATAAAATTGATACGACAGATGATTTCTTTACTTATGCAAATCTATCATATGATAATACACTCCCATACCCGCTGCAAGCATAAGAAAAAATACGACATATATGCCTGCACATATGTACGCCGTTATAATCATACGATTTCTTCCAAAATGCTTTTGTACATATATCCCCAAACCTATAGCAACAAGTGCTAATAATAGTCCCACATACCAATAACAGACCAGACATGGTGCAAGAATACCACATAACATGCTGATCACGGATAAAATTTTCGGTAAGTTCTGTCGGTTCATATGTTTTTCCATGCTTTCTCGGAATTTATCTTTAATCTTACCACGAAAAGTCTGAAAATTCCATCCCTCATTTCTTCTTCCTTATTCGTAAAAAGTGGATTATAATGGAAGACAATCGTATGTTTTTAACGTATTAGAAAAGAGGATTTTTCATGAGTACACTAAATCTCACCCTGCTTACAGACCTATACGAAATGACAATGATGCAGGGTTATTTCAAAAACAACAACAACCGTACCGTCGTTTTTGATGCCTTTTACCGCACCAATCCATCCGATGGTGGATATGCGATCTGCGCCGGCGTCGAACAGGTAATCGAGTATATTGAAAATCTGCATTTTGATGATGATGACATCAATTATCTGCGCAGTCTCCATATCTTCGATGAAGATTTTCTGGCTTATCTTGCAGACTTTCATTTTTCCGGCGATATTTATGCTGTACCGGAAGGCTCTGTCATTTTTCCGCGAGAACCACTCATCAAAGTCATCGCTCCGATTATGGAAGCGCAGTTGATTGAAACTGCCATTTTGAATATCATGAACCATCAATGTCTGATTGCCACCAAAGCTGCACGTGTCTGCTATGCTGCTGCCGGCGATGGTGTCATGGAATTTGGATTGCGCCGTGCACAAGGTCCTGACAGCGGTACTTATGGAGCAAGAGCTGCCATTATAGGCGGATGCAAGGGCACTTCCAACGTACTTGCCGGGCAAATGTTTGATGTTCCCGTTTTAGGAACACATGCGCACAGCTGGATTATGAGTTTTCCGGATGAATACACTGCCTTCAAAGAATATGCTCGTTTATATCCCAACGCCTGTACGCTTCTTGTCGATACCTACGACACATTAAGTTCCGGCATTCCCAATGCCATCCGTGTGTTTACCGAAATGCGTCAGGCAGGTACTCCACTGACCAATTATGGCATTCGTATGGATAGCGGAGACCTTGCATACCTTTCCAAAAAAGTGCGTCGCATGCTAGACGACGCTGGATTTGAAGATGCCGTTATTTCTGCATCAAATGACCTCGATGAGTATCTGATTCAGAGTTTGAAGAGTCAGGGAGCCACCATCACTTCCTGGGGCGTTGGTACGAATCTCATCACTTCCAAGGATTGCCCTGCTTTTGGTGGTGTGTATAAGTTAGCTGCCATTTCTGATAACGATGGCAATTTTATTCCGAAGATCAAATTGTCCGAAAACACCGAGAAAGTCACCAATCCGGGAAACAAAACCTTTTATCGTATTTATGATAAGGAAAATGGCAAGATTAAGGCTGATTTGATTTGCCTTGCCGATGAAACCTTTGATGTTTCAGAAGAAATGACGCTTTTTGATCCAAACGAACCATGGAAAAAAACAACACTTTCCGGTGACAGCTACACCATGACAGAAATGCTCGTTCCAGTCATCCAAGACGGAAAACGCATTTACAACACACCATCTGTGATGGAAATCCAACGGATTTGCAACGCGCAAAAAGATACGCTCTGGGATGAAAACAAGCGTTTTATCAACCCTTCCCAGATTCATGTAGACCTGTCACAAAAATTATACGATATGAAGCAGTCTCTTCTATCCAGAATAAGTCACTAACCCCTTTGCTTCGTTTTATATAGCACAAAATCTGAAAAGCCAGTACCAGTCATGATATTTAACCTGTCTACTTGACAGGGAGCATATCACATGACCGGAACTGGCTTTTTTCTAATTGAATCCCATGAATTTTTGAGAAATCTTGTATGCTCTTACCGAAAGATGTCGTCCAAATCTGCCCGGCAGATTCATAGCATGCCCAAGCACACCCCAACGTAAATGGCGATAGGTCTTTGGATCTTTGTTTTTGATATATTTCCAAAGGTCTTTTGCCTTTTTCAAATTCACCGGATCGTTTGACACATAGGCAATACAGGTAGAAACAACCGTAATTGTCTCTAAGTAGGATAACATATACTCACGCAGATGTTCTTCCTCAATTGCCCACAAATCATATGCATCTACCATACGTTTATTCACATACAACTGCTGGTCGATACGTTTGATCATATTTTTTTCACTGACAGACTGACCGTCACGGCCAATATAGTAACGATAAAAATCTACATTCAAATAATATATTGTCTTTACAAACGGAAGTGGCTCATATACAAACAGATTATCCACATAAAATGTATGCTTTGGCAATTCTAAGTGGCAGTCACGCAACATCTGTGTACGATATGTAACAGAGTGCATCAGGATGGTAAATCCCTTGATATTGCGCTTCATATCATGCCAGCTCATAATCCTTTCCTGATCAAACAAAAGCGTATAAATCATTCTACGCTGGTGATGATAGTCACCATCAATTTTTTCATATACATAGTTTGTCAAAAGCATATCCACCAGTGTATCTTCTGCAACAAACTTTTTCAGCGTCTCCAATACTCGTGCATATGCCTCGGCATCTACCCAGTCGTCACTATCTACAACTTTAAAGTACAGACCGCTGGCATTGGCAAGCCCGGTATTCACCGCGCAACCATGTCCACCATTTTCCTGATGAATCGCTTTGATGATCGTGGGATATTTTTCTGCATAAGCATCTGCAATCTCTGCTGTTCGATCACTTGAACCATCATCTACAATAATGATTTCTACATCTTCTCCCCCAGGGAGTAAAGATTCTATACACTTTGACATATAGCCTTCCGAGTTATAACACGGAATCGCAAAGGAAACTATCTTCATTTTTCTCCTCCTAACAACCGTTTCTTATTATACACATAAAACTTTGGTAAAATAAAGCATTTATTTTAAAGCAATTTCCCTCCTCAATCGCACGCCTCAATCACGCAGCGCAATATAAGTCGCGTATCGATCAAACGCTGACGGAATTGCATATGCATTCTTTGTCTTTTCTATTTCGACCAGCAAATAGTCCTCCGGACCTTTGGAAAGTGCCTCATCACCATGGAAACTATCCACATCTGCCACCTGCACCAAATATCCCTGCATCAGCCATTCAATATGTGAAAAAATGTGCTTTGCATCCGGAAGTTTTTTAATCTGCAGCGGCGCCAAATTCTGTGAACGCACAAAAGCCAACACTTCCTCTTCTTTCAGATATCCCGGAAGATTTGGCAATTCATAAAGTCCTGCTAAAAGACCTTTCGGCGGTCGTTTTCTGAGAACAATCTTTTCTCCATCCCGTATCAAAAGGACTGTTTTTTCTTCGATACGTCGCGGCTTTGCTTTTGTTTTTACCGGTAATCTATCATATGTTTCATGCTTACATGCCTGACAATAAGGCTGCCATGGACACTCCTCACACTTCGGCTGTCCATTCGGTATACAGACAAGTGCTCCAATCTCCATCAGTGCCTGGTTAAATGCCCCGGCCTCTTTTGGCATGATTTTTTGCAGCTCTGCCGTCATTCGTTTTTTCGTTGCTTCTTTTAAAATATCACGATCATCCTCACTGACTCTCGCCAAGATACGAAGAACATTTCCATCCACAGCTGGTACCTGTTCTTCAAAAGCAATCGATGCAATCGCGCCCGCTGTGTATGGTCCAATTCCAGGTAATGCCACAATCTGTTCGTATGTCTGTGGCATCTGTCCATCATACTGCGCACAAATGAGCTGCGCTGCTTTTTGCATATTTCGAACGCGGTTGTAGTATCCCAGCCCCTCCCACAGTTTCAAAAGCGGATCTTCTTCGCATTCTGCCAATGCCTCAATTGTCGGTAGAGCCTGCATAAAGCGTTCATAATACGGTATCACTGCCTCCACGCGCGTTTGCTGCAGCATAATCTCTGATACCCAGATATGGTACGGGTTCTTATCTTTTCGCCACGGCAATTGCCGCTTGTGCTGGTCATACCATTGCAAGGTCGGTGTTACGAGCACCGACAAATCCATTTCTTCTATCATCTTTTATCCTAATTATAACATTTATTTTTGCTTTTTCTGTTTTGTGTCACAAATTGCACTTTTGATAGCACCATCTGCTTTTATATGCCAAGTATATCATATCCGGACGGTCGTTTGGTGTGCTTCCATCATTATTCAGAAATTCTTAAGATTTTACATTCCATCATAGCCTGTCCAAAAAATAAGACCGCCAACCTTCCAAATGGTAAATTCATCTGAAAGACTCGCGGTCTTTTATTATCCAATCATCTTATGTACTAATTTAGTAAACCCAATATTTTAGAAATCTGTCAAATCAGCTGCACGTCTCTCAAGGAATGCGCTCATGCCTTCTGTCTTATCGTGTGTAGAACATGTTACACCAAAGAGATTTGCCTCCATCTCAACAGCATTCTTGATATCCATATCATAACCATTGTTGATTGCTGCCTTAGCAACAGATACAGCATAGCTTCCCTTGCTGCAAATCTTCTTTGCCATAGCCTTTGCAGTATCCATAAGCTCTTCCTTAGCAACTACCTTATTTACAAGACCGATACGATATGCTTCCTGTGCATCAATAGCATCACAGGTAAAGATCATTTCTTTTGCACGTCCCATACCAACAAGTCTTGCCAAACGCTGTGTTCCACCAAATCCAGGAATGATTCCAAGTCCTGTCTCAGGCTGTCCAAAGCTTGCATTATCAGATGCGATACGGATATCACATGCCATAGAAATCTCACATCCACCACCAAGTGCAAAACCATTAACAGCAGCGATTGTTACCTGGCGCATATTCATTAACTTGAAGAATGGAACAGACGCTCTCATACCAAATGCTCTTGCTTCTGCTGCAGTAAAGTTCACCATCTCTGCGATGTCAGCTCCAGCAACAAATGACTTAAATGCATTGTCTTTCTTATCCGGACCACCTGTTAAAATTACAACCTTGATGTCATCTCTCTCTTCAATCTCTGTGAGAGCAACATTTAACTCATCCAAAGTCTCACTGTTTAATGCGTTCAGTGCTGCTGGACGGCTAATGGTAAGGACTGCAACCTCATCTTCAACTTCTAATTTCAAATTTTTGAATTCTCCCATGGTTCTTTCCTCCTCAATTCGCGACAAAATATATTTTCTGTCAATTTTCCGTTATTCTCACTATACTACTTTGATAATTTTTTGTCAATCTTATTTAAAGGTATTTTTCAGCACTTTTTCAATGATTTTTAGATGTTTTTATACACTTTTTCAATATTTTATTTGAGCAGTCCTTAACAATTCTATAAAAAGTAATTCTGATTTGCACTTTCTATAAGTTGGTCAAACTTTATTTTTATCCTCTCTGTTTTAAGTGCAATTTGTAAAGATCTTCTCCCTCTTGTCCTGCAAGCGCGCTACATATTTCTACTCTTTCTGCAATAACTGGCAACTGAATGTGTGCTTTTGCATCAGCAACCTGTAACAACATAAGCTTTTGAAATTCGTCAAAACTTACCATCTTCATATGTCGATTAATATGTTTCAGTTTTTTGCTTACATGATCATCATGATATTCAACATAATATCTAAGTCGCTTAATATCCATACAGGAAATCTCATAACCTTTTTGATCTAGCAAAGGAATGATTACAGTATCTAATATCTCCAAGCTTTTCTTGGGATGACCGTAATAATGCATATTAGGATCATCCGCTTTTACTCCTCTGCATTGCGAATCAGGTTTCCCTATATCATGAAATAGTGCCGCCAGATACAACATGTCGTCATCACAACCTCTTGGAAGATTTGCCACAACATTCAAAGAGTGCATCCATAAATCATACTGGTGAGCATGATTCTTCTGATCATAATTAAACATTATTCTTACTACTGGTATTAATTCTGCAATGTCCTCCCTGTGTTTATCTATCGCTTCAGCATTGCTTGCAGTTTTTAATAATTTAATTAATTCAGTAAGATTCATTTTTATATCCTCTAATTCCTATGAGACTTCCGTCTTCTTCAAGTTGATAATATTTTTTATTTTCTCATCATATGCTAATTTAAGGCACTCATACGTGCTCTTTCTGCGAGAAGTTTTTCTTTTCCTGCCGCCTCATATATTGCTAGGTCCGTGCCACTTACACATATCGGATTTGAATTAGCAGTATTTACGATTATATCTGCCTTTACTCTTGTTATATCGTCTCGGACAATCTTAAATGGCATTGTGGCACCCCTTATCTTCTAATTCTCATCCAATCTGCAATAACATTATCTTTCCCTCTTGTTCTTGTACCCCCATACCCCGGATGCGCTACAGGGTATATATATGTTTCGCCATAAATATAAGGTTCGCCATTTCCTATGAGTTCAGATAATCTATTACAAGAAAACTGTTTATCAATCAAAGTTTGTATTACAACCATAGAGGTATCAAGTCCCAAACAGATTATGTTTTCCGGCTCTATAATGTCAATCAATGATTTTATTTCGGCAACATCATTTGCCAATATCTTTCTGGTCATATTTCCAGAATACTTATCTCTGCAATAGCCCAAATTACAATTGCAGAAAAACAAATCCGTATATTTATGCTCATCAATTTTTTCTTTTCCAAGCAGCTCAAAGTATCTGACAATATTTTTATCCGTCTGTGAATCCCTTGCTTCCAAATTTACATGTTCATGGAACATCACATCTATACCATCATTCATCTTACGGACATTTGCAATCGTACCTTTTACCTCTTCCTTTTCGGGCGGTCCAAAATCCTGACCTATCAGCATATATTTGATATGCGGTGTATTCTTAGCGTAATCTTTCCCTTGCCAATATGTCCATAGGTTAATTTCCTGACACAAATCTTCTCTCTGACGCAAATCACACCAACCAAGTGTCAAGTTTTTAGCATATATAGGATTTTTACGATATTTGCTTTTTACATTTTCTATCAGATTGCAATAATCTGCGGATTTTTTTGCATTCATTTTATGCATTTACCTCTTCCCATATTTTTTCCTTGCCACATCACAAATTGCCATCAACGCATAATAATTAACCCGATTAGGATAGTGCACGGCAGGGTGATAATAATCAATCACCAATGTATCCTTCCAAAGTGCCAACATATTATCCCATGTATCATCATTCTGTAATTCTTCACCTAATACAAGTTTCAATAGACTGAGGTTGTTCCCACATACAATGATATCAGGTTGTATTATTTCTAATTCACGCTTTATTTCCAGTCTGTCTTCAAGAGCATATTTTTTCAAATCTTCATATTCAGATTCGCTTCCGCCATTACTTTTTTTCACATTGACCACAGCGATACGATCAATGATTTCCTTTTCCTTAGAACGTAAAATCTCATCATCATACTCACAGATGTTCTCATTAAACGCATTATGTATAGCCTGTGTCCATATGGCTACTTTTCTCCACATAGTCCATGGACGTTCACAATCATGCAAATCTTCTACCAGATTATAACCATTTTCATTAGAAGTGTACGCTTCCTTTAAGAAATAACATACTTTTGGTGTATGCTGTGCTTCCCATTTTTCTTCACACACTATGTCATCTCTGATAAAACGCTTATATCCGTTATTTTTATGTTTTTCTTCCCAAGCGTCCATTAAAGTTTTGATATCTTTTTCTCTACTCATGAATATTTTCCTTATCCTCAACAATTACACTATAATTCCTTATAAGATATCTGATATTCAAACAATCTCATTCTCTTATCATTATGCACTCTTGAAATAAGTTCCTTTGTTGGATTATTCAAACAAATAATCCCATACACTTTTTTACCTTTGAATTTTTCACTTTTCTCAAACCATTCAAGGTACTGTGCTGTCTGTTCGTAGGCATCATCATAGCCACTGTCCTTCTTCAATTCGACAACATATAAATTTCCTGCAGTATCTTCACACAATAAATCAAGTCTTCCAACTGGAATAATATATTGTCTGCCATATTCACCTTTACGTTTATACACTTTAAGGTTCATACCAAATACTGGCATACCATTTTCTATTCTTGCAGTAAGCTCATCTTCTAACAGCTTTTCATTAGAGAACAGAAATATCGTTTCTTGGAAGAACATTATTTTCATAAGTCATGCCCTTATTTAATGCAAGTGATAAGTCTTCTGACAAACCAGCCTCAGTATAAAAATAATATCCTCTTTTAGCATCAAACCTGAACATATATGCCAAAATCTGCAAATAATCTTTACCGCTTATATTATTGACCGGTTTATATTTTGCATCAGCAACAATCCTCTCTCCATTGTCTTTTCCTATAAAATCAGGATAAATCAAGCCAAAACCACCCGCAAATAAACGCTGTGCACCATCTCCTGCTTTATTTCTAGGATGGTAAAACACATCACCAATAAGTGTATTAACATACTCTTCCCATAGCCAGGCTCCATCAAACAAAATTCCATACACATTTCGCGTTCCATTTCCGTACTGATGCTGCTCATTTCTAAGAATCAAAATGCACAATTGTTGAAGCGAACGGTACTCGTGATAATAGGCGTGTCTTACCACATTTTTTATGTTGCTATCAATTACTTTTCTTCTGTCTCCTGCCCTATATCCATTTGTTGCCTGAATAACTTGATTTACTTCCTCCTTTATAGTACCAAGGAGCATTCTTCCACAATTTTTTCCCTTAATATACTCAATTGTATGACGCACCAATTCCATCAAATCATTGTCATAGGAATACTCTCTTTGAGAATATGCGATATTTCCAATAAATGGCGTATTCTTTTTCATATGTCTTGCAACATCAATAGAACCTCTGACATTCCCATCATTATACTGTCTACGAATATACGTCTTAAAAAGTCCTTTTCTCATTGCATCCCGCAAATATCTCGGAAATAAGAAGAGAAGCAGACTGAATACTCTGTCATCCTGATTTGCACTTGTCTCAAGATTTATGAAATTGGGAAATTTAAGAACTTTTTCAAGCAAATACTGAAAAAAATAATCTCTTTCACCTCTGCTAAACCGGGATTCAATAACCATTCTCTGATTATCTACTCCTAAAAATCCCATTACATTTCCGGAAATATACATATCATTATAGCTCTATAAAATCATCTGATCCTTTGTCAAACCCTCTGCTTCTCGAACCGATGAAGGAAAAACAAATACTCCTTCTTTTTCCAATTCAGCCAACGTCTTGTCAGCAACAGAATTTACAACATCTTTAACTTCATCAAAATCAGACTTTGACCTATACTGATTATCCTTAATTAGCAGCTGCTTCATCAGAATCACCCTCAACCGAAGCTTTGTAGCCGTACGCTCTGGCAAATCGCTTCATACATTCTTCTTCATCATTGAGTCCACATACATAATCCTGCAATAATGGCTGTAAATAGTCTGTCCACAAGTCATCAAAGTCTAATACCTTAAGCTTTAGAAAATAAGAAGCCCCTATCTGATAATTTTCGTTCAAATCCGGCACACAAAGTATTTCTGCATTCAGCTTATCCATTCTTACAATAGCCTCTGCCCTAAGTTCTTCGTCCTCTAATGATTCAAGCATATCCTGCGTATCCTCCGCCTTTATCTCAACAAATCGGAATCTTCTACGCATTGCAAAGTCAAAACTGTCAACAGACCTGTCAATATCATTCATTGTTCCAATGATATACACATTCTCAGGTATGTAAAACTTATCATTTGGATCTGTGTGCATATTAGAATACTGTGTTGCCACCTCGCCAGCTTTTCCCCTATAACCAGGATCTATAGAAAAGAAGAGTTCTCCCAGTATTTTTGAAATCTCTCCACGATTAATCTCATCAATGATAAAAATATACTTTTTCTGTATCTCTGGAGCAGCCGTCAAAGTCTGCTTTACTGTCTTTCGCTCCTTAATCGCCTTATATATTGCAAAGTCATAGGAATATGCCTGCGTAGCAAACTGTTTTCCAAAAAAATTTGTGATATCACTGACTTTCTCAAATATAACATCCGACTCCAGCATCTTCTGCAATTCTTCTACATTCAGGCTCAGTTTATCGACTGTTGCATTTCCCGGAATTGATATATCAATATGTTTATCATCAACATCATCAATTGTAAATTCATTACCTTTAATGTTCTTAAATGTTTCCTCTCCCAAATCTATACTTCCAAAAAATTCTGTCATTGCAGTTCTTGCAGAAAATTCCTGTTCTACTACTTCTTTTGATTTCAGCGAATCTTCAAAATTCTTTCTGGCTCTATCTACAAACTTCTTGAATATTCCATCCTGCAACTGAAATCCCATGGTACCGTCATCATTCATTTTTGGACGGAGCCCCTCTACAAAATCTGAATAATCATAGCTTGGATGAAACTGCACAAATTCAACCTGCTTCTTTTGTTCATCCGAAAGATCTGTGTATTTATCAGTATAACCATTACTAATAATATCTGCTGCGAGCTCCTTTGCCAGATATGATTTTCCAGTTCCCGGTGCCCCTCTGAAAATAATGTTTTTAGACTCCAGCAATATTTTTGAATATGGATTTTTACATCCTTGCACTGTCTTCTTTTCTTCCTCTACTACGCTTGCATCAGTTGCAACCTGATTCTTTTCCTGCTCTGTTTTATCACGATAGACAAGAATAAATTTATCATTTTCTTTTCCAAACCTTTTTAAACATTCTTGCACAAAATACAATGTAGAAAACAAATTCCATGCATAAATTACATACTGTGGACCATTTTCTCTTTTATACGTCAAATGCTCCATTGATTTCTTATATTTCAAAAACTCATCTACCGTTTTAAATATGCCTCGTATCATATCCGTTTCAGGTGTATATCTGCAAATCGGAAAACTTTTCATATCCAAATCAGAAAGAGTATTTATCTGACTTTCAAAGATCTAAAATGCCAGTCTGGGCAATGTCTGATTTGTATTTCTCCGTTCACCCTTGTTATATTTTCTCCATCTGCTTTTACAAAATAAGCATCTATCGGTCTATAATTGTCACCAAAATACAAATTATCTATTGTAAATCTAGTGTCCGTAGATACCAATTTTTCAGCTGAAATGGTCAGTTCCAATTTTTCCTGCTTGGATTCAATATTATAACCTCTTGTCTCAAAATAATTTTTTGCTTCTACTGCGTTATATCCATCAGTTACAATATCCACTCCGTTAGCAATATGATTTGCAACCGCAATTACATATTTAGGCGGATATTGCTTTCCTTCTTCTGTCACTAAAACATACTGTGTACTTTTATCCTTATCCGGTATCCCGTGCTCATCAATATATTTTATTGCCGCTGTGATATTCTGTTCATCAATCTTTGGTATTGCCATAACCATTTCCTCCTCTACGCTCTTTCAACAGCAACCGATAACTGGTACCATCTTTTAATATAAAAATCATCAAGCAATTCGTTATCTGTTTCAACCAACTTTATAAATAGTCCTGTTAATCCATCATATTTATCATAATTACCAGCATCATGCAGTTTCCAATTAAGTTGTTCTAATGTCCAATTACTCTTAATTGAATTATGAAGCATAGATGTTGTTGCCCAGTTTTCCATGGAATCAGCTCCACCCAAAGCCACCGGATATATGTGATCTACGGTAGGTACAAACTCCCAGTAAGCATTATGACATTCTTCCATTTTCCAATGCGCATGATATGGAAATGTCTCAGGCATGTAATGTGACAGCACCTTTAGTATTCCAGGATTTACAAGTTTCTGCCCGCTATATCTGTCAATAAATCCATCCCGTACAAATTGAGCCATCTTTTCTTTATCTGTATAATTACGCCCCTGTGCAGTCAGCTTATGAAATGGATATTCCGTTTCTATCGTTCTTCTTGCCTCTGCAACATTATGTTGCAGAAGCCTATTTGCTACTCGCTCAATAACTTCTATTTTTTCCATAATGACACCACTTAATCTAATACATTATGCTAAATGTTTCTTTGCACTCGAATATTTTTCAAAAGACTCCCCCTCTTTACTACTTAAAGCTGAAATAGTTACATTTGCCTGTCTTTCATATTATGTTACCTGCCATATGAAAATATATCAATCCAATTTTCGTGACTTTTTCGTATTTCTGGGTATCTTACTTGATTTTTCGCCTCTCATACCCACACCGACTCATTCCTCTGGGTATCACACTTGCTTTTTCTCTCCCATACCCACTCTGTCTCATTTGTCTGGGTATCACGCTTGTTTTTTGCCTCCCATACCCATACCGTCTCACTTCTCTGGGTATTACGCTTGTTTTTCGCCTCCCATACCCATACTGTCTCACTTCTCTGGGTATCACGCCTGTTTTTTCTCTCCCATACCCACACCAACTCACTTCTCTGGGTATCATGCTTGTTTTTCCTCTCTCATACCCACTACGTCTATCTTGTCAAAAATTGCTTAAGAACCAACAATAGCCCCAGCAAAAAGCTGGGGCTATTGTTTCAATTATTTTGGAATATTTTCAAAAATACTTAACCTCCAAACTTCGTCACTTTCCTATTTCTTACTCATATCCTTAGACTTCTGTACACAAGCTCTCTGTGCCTCGATTACTGCAGAGCGCAACCCATTTTTTTCTAGTTCTGCTACTGCTGCAATCGTCGTGCCACCCGGTGAACAAACAGCATCTTTCAGAACTCCCGGATGCTCTCCTGTTTCTAATACCATCTTTGCTGCACCAAGGACAGACTGCGCTGCAAATTTGTAAGCTTGTTTTCTTGGCATTCCATCAGCCACTGCTGCATCCGCCATTGCCTCAATAAACATATACACGTAAGCAGGCGAAGAACCGCTCACACCAATCACAGCGTCCATCATAGTTTCCGGCACAATCTCTGCTTTTCCAAAGCTTTCAAAAATCGCCATCACTTCCTGTATTTCTTCTTCGCCAACATGATTGTTTGGTGTCACTGCACTCATTGCTTCCCCAACAAGTGCCGGCGTATTTGGCATTGCGCGAACCAATTTTATCTCATGACCAAACATTTCTGTAATAGATGTCAACGTCTGACCTGCTGCAATGGATACGACAATTTGTCCTTCTTTGCAACAATCCCGGATTTCCGGAATAACCGTAGCAAAAACACCTGGTTTTACCGCTAAAAACAAAATATCTGCTTTTTTTGCCACTGTGGCATTGTCCGTCGTTGCAACAATGCCAAGTTCTTTTTCTATTTTTTCAACCGTCTCCTTTGTCCTTGCAGATGCCAGAATCTGCGATGGTGTATAAAGCCCTGCGGCAATCATACCGCCCATGATAGCTCTGCCCATATTTCCACTACCGATAAATCCAACTGTCTTTGCCATATTGTCCTCCTGCTTTTTATCATTTGCTCCATTTTACCACATTTGCCGTTCGATTTGAATGGCATGAAAAAGCCTAATATGTCAATCCAAAGTTCAGTTCGTAGTAATTGCCTGCCGCATCACGATATGCGTATGCCTTTCCATTCTCATCTTTGAATTCATCCGGCATATACAAATCCTTGTCATAGCCTGGCACATCATTCGGGCTGATACATCTGCCATCTGCTCCCACTTTGATGACAGCATCATTCTTTGGGAAGGTGATCGGAAGTTTACCCGTCGGAGCATATTTGCCAAAGATTACATCCATAATTGCCTCATCATAGGTATCAAATCCGACCGTCAAGGCATCTGAAATTGTTTCCACATTTCCCAATTCCCATGCAAGGGTCACATTGACATTAGATACAACCTTACCGCCATGTGCATGGATGCTTGCGGCGATTTCCTGCAGACGCTTCATACCGCTGACTGTCGTTTCCTTGTGGGTCGTAGCAAGTGGTCTGCAATTCTCATCCACATCGCAGACTTCCTTATCCTCACAAAGATCCAGCTCCAGATAGCCCGGTGTTGCAGAAAAATATGCGCCGGATGACGGATGTACCATCAGGATTGCAAGATCAGCTTCCTCGTAGGAGTCTGTCAACGTGCCATAACCGGCTGCTAATTCCCGTAAAGTCTGGTTCTCTTTTTCTGCCTGTTCTTTATTCTTATAAAATGCCTCGACATAAATCTTTTTACCGTTTGCATCATGCAAACCTATAATACAGCTTTACTTCCCAGCTGTAATTTTTATTCAGTTTCTCATAAAACATCTGTGCCTTTTCTACATAAACCGCTTTTACATGTTCATTGCATTCTTCTGTCACATAGTGCACATTTTCATTAGGATATCTTTTCTGCGCCTGAGCTTCCATTTCTTTCCCTATCTGAGAAACATAATCTGTAATATCTACCTTTGATGCATCAAATACTTTATCCTCGCATATCGCATAGCTAATTAGTTTTTCGTATGCTATAACTACTTCCGCATGCCCTTTGCTATTCAGAAAATCCGACTTCATTTCATAATAAATTTTAGTAGACTTTGATTCATCAAAGTATGATTGTTGCATTTCACATTGATAATAATCCTCTGTACAATTTCCCAGTGCCTCCGACATATTCATCCACATTCTCATATTAAATCGTGCCCAGAAATTCATTATCAATATTGCTACGAGTAAACTCAGCACGACCATTAGGACAATCTGTACTCCATGAAACGTTGCAGTTTCATCTAATTGTTCACGCAGTTTCTTCGCCTGCTCATCCGTTTTTATTTTCCTCATGCTTTTAAACTACCTCTTTCCCCGCTTGCAACAATCCTTCCCTTCCTCATTTTTACCAATTCCTTCATCACATGGCAAGCTTTTGGCTGAATCCTGCACATTTCTGGCTGAATTCTGTTCTTGTTGCATACTTTCTTTACGATATAATAAAAGAAAAAGATATCGGGAGATTCACTATGATTCATATTGGAATATGTGATGATGATTCTGTTTTCAGAAATCATCTGAAAGAAGAAATAGAAAAATATTTTACAAATACCATGCAAGACATCTGCTGTCATCTTTTCGAAGATGCTGAGCAACTATTTGCTGATGACATTACATCACTACAACTCTTGTTTTTAGACATACGCCTTCCCGGAAAATCCGGTCTGGAACTTGCGCAGACATTACAGACAAACGACGCTGCTTCCACACCAATTCTCATATTTATCAGTAGCCTTTCCAATTATGTCTTTGAGGCGATCCATTATGCACCATTCCGTTTTCTTAGAAAAGAATTTCTAGCAGAAGAACTACCAGAGGCACTAACTGCATTCTTGCAGAAATACCATGCCCCCAATGCATCAGTCTGCCAGATACAGCTTGTCGAAAAAGGCAGTTCTCACATGGTATCCTTACATGAGATACAATATTTAGAGATCAATTTGCACTATCTTGACTTTCATTGCACACAGCAGACCTATCATGTGCGTGGTAAATTATCCGCATATGAATCCATCCTATGCGAACATAATTTTTGTCGGATCAATCAGAGTTGCATGGTCAATCTTGATTATATCCGTGTGGTCTCCAATAGTTCCATCGTACTACGCAATGGGCAGGAACTATTCCTCTCACGCAGTTACAAAGCTGCTTTTCGTTCTGCATACTTAAAATTTGAAAGGAGCCAAACCCATGTCCTTACTATTTAATCTTTTCGAAATCCTCGCACTTATACTCACCTATGTCTTTTTCTGCCTGGTCGCAAATACCTTTTTTCAAAAGTCTCAACGCTATCATGACACATATTTGATATTTTTCGGAACTGTCGAAGTAATTCTCGGTCTGCTTCCGCCTACTATCCTGCCCAATACGGTCTTTTCTCTTCTATCCATGTTCCTATCTCTGCTTGTACTCCTATGTTGCTTTGATGGCACATTATGGAAAAAACTGACAATGCTGATTCTCTTTAACATCGTTGACCTGCTCGTTTCTAACATCATAACCAATCTGTTCCTGCTATCCGGTCACACAACTGCCAATATGTTATTTACAAAAGGCTCTTACCTACGCCTGTTATACTTGTTTGTCATCTATATGACCGAATTTGCCATCGTCTACTACCTGAACCATTTCCACACATTTTCTAATGTCCTCACACAAAAATCACTATGGATATCTTTTTTGTTTTTCTTCTGTGATTTTATCGTAGCCTTTCTGCTTCATATTATTTTGGTTTCTTTTGCCCCTAGGTTGCCATATCTCTATGGCATTTGCCTATCTATAGCATTGTGCCTGATTGCTACAACGCTCATGGGTCTTTATCTGTTGAAAGCGCAGGAACAAGAACAGGAAAACAGTATAGAAATGGCTCTCTTGAAATTGCAGTTACAGCAGCAAAAAGAACTTATTTTAGAAAGTGAAGAACATTATCAGCAATCTCGGATTTTGAAACACGATATCAAGCATCTTCTCCTCAATTACCGCATTTTATTGACAGAAGGGAAGCAGCAACAGGTTATGGATAATATCACCGAATTTATCTCTGATGCTCCGTCATCTTCGGACATTATCTATACCGATAATCAGCTGTTAAATACCCTCTTGCATGCAAAACAGCAACGCTGTCTTAAGGAAAATATTATCTTTGAGCAACACATTGTTTTAGATCCTTTATATGACAATATCCAAGTAATGATTCTCATTCTCAATCTATTGGATAATGCGATAGAGGCATCCTCAAAAGAACCTGCCGGCAATCGCCTGATACGATTTGAAATCATCCAGACCGAACAGAATATCAGTATTGTCTCCCAAAACAGAATATCTTCTTCCGTATTGGAACATAACCCTGATCTGCTATCAAAAAAGCCGCATTCTCACGAACACGGCTTAGGGTTAAAAAGTATTTCATTGTTGACCGAGCAATATCATGGTATGCTCGACATCTATGAGGAGCAAAACTTATTTTGCGTACATGTTTTGCTTCCATACTAGTCTTACGCTTCCAGCATCTTTTCCAAGGTTGCCACTTTTACACATACACAGAAGATCTCTGCAGCTGCCTTTAAGTCTTCCATGGTTGGATAAGATGGCGCAATACGGATGACAGAATCTTTTGGATCCTTGCCATATGGGAATGGCGCACCTGCCGGTGTCAGTACAACACCTGCCTCTTTCGCCAATCCAACAACACGTGTTGCACATCCATCGATCGTCTCATATGTGATAAAATATCCACCCTTCGGCTTAATCCAGGAACCGGCATCAAGACCGGCAAGTTCTCTTTCCAATGTCTCAAGCACCAGTTCAAAACGAGGGCGAAGAAGTGCTGCATGTTTTTCCATATGCTTTTCGATACCATCCTCATCTTTAAAGAAACGCACGTGGCGTAACTGGTTGACCTTATCAAATCCGATGGTCTGAATGGTGAGGGACTTCTTGATATCTGCAATGTTTGCTTCTGATGCAGCGATTGCTGATATACCACCACCGGCAAAAGAAACCTTAGAAGTAGAGCAGAACTCAAATACCATATCCGGATTTCCAGCCTTTTCACATTCCTCTAAAATGTTTAAAATCTTTCCTTCTTCTGCACCGTACAAATGATGCACCGCATAAGCATTATCCCAGAAAATACGGAAATCTTTTGCTGCCGGTTTTAAAGCTGCCATACGTCTTACCGTATCGTCGGAATATACAATACCCTGTGGATTGGAGTACTTTGGCACACACCAGATTCCCTTAATGGCATCATCTTTTGCCACCAATTCCTCTACCATATCCATGTCCGGTCCGTCAACTGTCATTGGCACATTGATCATTTCCACGCCAAAATGCTCTGTTACGGCAAAATGACGGTCATAGCCCGGCACTGGACATAAAAATTTCACTTTATCTAATTTTGCCCAAGGAGTCTCTCCCATATAGCCTAAAAGCATTCCGCGGGCAACCATATCATACATTGTATTCAGACTGGAATTTCCACAGACGATAACCTGTTCCGGTTTTACTTCCATGATGCCGGCCATGAGACGCTTTGCCTCCGGAATTCCATCCAGGCCACCATAGTTACGGGTATCCAGACCATTTTCTGCCTGCATTAAGGATTCTGCATCAATAGCATTCAAAAGTCCCATTCCCAAATCCAACTGTTCCGTTGATGGCTTTCCACGTGACATATCAAGTTTCAGGCCTTTGTCCTGATACTCTTTGTAGGTCTGACGTACCTTTGCCAGTTCTTCCTGCAACTGTTCTTTTGTCATGTCTGCATATGTTTGCATGATATTTTTTCCTCCTACTGCTTGTTTCTTTATTAAATAAACTTTGCCGACCGCTGTCATCGCCCGCAAAGGTCATTTCTTCTCTACTCCGCTTCTCTGCGGATTCTTTCTAAATGTTCCCGGATTTTCTTTTCATATCCCATCTCTGTAGGCTCATAAAACTGCGTTCCTACCAATGCATCCGGCAGATATTGCTGCTGCACATAATGATTTTTAAAATCATGCGCATATTGATAGCCAAGACCATGCCCCAGTTTTCCCGCAGATTTGTAATGAGAATCCTGTAAATGTGTCGGAATCGGTGGTGTCTGTCCATTCGCCACCATCTGCATAGCTGCGCCAATCGACAAATAGGACGCATTACTTTTTGGTGCACAAGCCACGTAATTTACTGCCTGCGCCAGAATAATCTGACTTTCCGGCATACCAATACGCTCCACTGCCTGCGCTGCCGCAACAGCCACTTGTAACGCCTGCGGATCTGCATTTCCGACATCTTCGGATGCGCAAATCATGATGCGCCTTGCAATAAACTTCACATCCTCGCCTGCATAAAGCATCCGCGCCAGATAATAAATGGCTGCATCCGGGTCAGAGCCCCGCATACTTTTGATAAAAGCAGAAATCGTATCATAGTGATTGTCACCACTCTTATCATATTTCACAACACGTCTTTGAATGCATTCGCTCGCAACAGATAATGTAATATGAATTTTCCCGTCCGTGGATGGCTCCGTCGTCAATACGCCCAGCTCAATTGCGGTAAGTGCACTTCTGGCATCTCCATTTGCCATATCACTCAAAAAATCAAGCGCGTCATCATCAATGGTAGCTCCATAAGAGCCAAGACCTTTTTCCTGATCCTGCAATGCACGCAGCAACAGTTTCTTGATGTCATCCTGGGATAACGGCTTTAATTCAAAGATAATCGAGCGGGACAAAAGCGCTCCGTTGACCTCAAAATAAGGACTCTCCGTCGTTGCTCCCACCAGAATAATGGTTCCATCCTCTACAAATGGCAAAAGATAATCCTGCTGTCCTTTGTTAAACCGATGAATCTCATCGATAAACAAAATCGTCTTTTTTCCATACATGCCACGCATATTTTTGGCGTTTTCCACCACCTGCTCCATGTCCTTCTTACCGGCTGCTGTCGCATTGATGGAAGTAAACTCTGCACTCGTTGTATGTGCGATCACTTTTGCAAGCGTCGTCTTCCCGGTTCCCGGTGGTCCATAAAAAATAATGGACGATATCTTATCCGCCATAATAGCGCGATACAAAAGTTTATCCTTGCCTATGATATGCTGTTGTCCGACCACTTCATCCAAGGTCGTCGGTCGCATACGGGAAGCTAGTGGTGATTCTTTTTTCCCATTTTCCTGTCGCATATAATCAAATAAATCCATAATCCCTCCGAAATTGCATTTTAAAACGCAATATCTTGCATATTAGCTTGCATCTTTCTTGATTTTTCTTGCATTTTCGTTTTAAAATGCAGGATTTCACATCCGATTATGCATTCCACCTAATAAGATACTAAAATTTCACAGAAAGTACAAGTCTTTTGTTATATAAATTTCTGACTGCACTCATATCTTGCCCATATTACGGCTCCACCAACTGATCTACGGTGACAAATGTATACCCCATCTCCCGCAAAACCGGAATCAGCTGTCTTACGGCTTCTACCGTCGTCGGATAAGCGTCGTGCATTAAAATAATATCATTTTCCTTAACATTTTTCACTACTTCCGCGTAAATCCGCTCAGTGTTCTGGCTCTGCCAATCCAACGTGTCCACATGCCAAAAGACCCAGAACATGCCTGTGCGCTGTTCTAAGGATTCATTTTTGCAGCCATACGGCGGACGGAAAAATTGTGGACGAACACCAGTTAAGTTTTCCAGTAAATCATTTGTTTTTCCGATTTCTGTCAACATCTCCGCTTCAGAAACCTCACATACATTGGTATGCGAATAGGTGTGGTTTCCAATCAAATGCCCTGCCTCATGCACTTCTTTTACAATCTCGGGATAGATTTCCGCTTCTTTGCCCATCATAAAAAAAGTTGCCTTGACATCCGCCTCAGAAAGAACCGCAAGTATTTCCTGCGTATACAAAGGATGTGGCCCATCATCAAATGTCAGAGCAATTTTCTTTTTCTCCTTTTCCTGCTCATTGCACGCATCTGCCCCTTGCTCACATCCGGCATCCGCAGCCGTACTTTGCCACATTTTTTCTGCTTTTTGATACACGCACACCTGCCATAGCAGGCTGGCACCGATTCCTGCCACACACAATGCATACATCCATATTTTTGTCTTTTCCATAAAAAAAGCCAGCCCTGACTTTTTGCCAAGACTGGCTTTACTCATCTTCTTCATATTATAAGCTATGAAGGATTTGTTTTTTTATGCCTCATGCTTTACCACTGCAGTAAGTTCGCTTCCTGCCACATCAATATAAATGACATCGCCCATCTCCACTTCATCTGCCAAAATACATTTTGCTGCCATCGTCTCCACGTATTTCTGCAAATAACGTTTGAGTGGTCTTGCACCGTAAACCGGGTCGTATCCATGATCTACAATATAGGCTTCTGCTTCCGGAGAAAGCTGTACACGTATCTCACGATCTGCAAGACGTTCATTCAATTCCTGCATCAAAAGCGTAACAATATGACCAATATTATCCTTGGTAAGTGGCTTGAAGAGAATGGTCTCATCCAGACGGTTCAAAAATTCCGGTCTGAAATGCTGCCGCAGTTCGTTCATGACCGCTTCCTCTGCCTCCGGTCTGATGTTGCCATTTTCATCAATACCATCGAGCAAATAAGAAGATCCAAGGTTACTTGTCATAATAATAATCGTATTTTTAAAATCGACCGTTCTTCCCTGCGAATCGGTAATACGTCCGTCATCCAATACCTGTAAAAGTACATTAAAGACATCCGGATGCGCTTTTTCCACCTCATCAAATAGAACAACGGAATACGGTTTTCTGCGGACAGCCTCCGTCAATTGACCGCCTTCGTCATAACCTACATATCCTGGAGGCGCTCCAATCAGACGAGATACCGAATATTTCTCCATATACTCACTCATATCCAGACGCACCATATTGTTTTCATCGTCAAAAAGACTTGCTGCAAGCGTTTTTGCTAGTTCTGTCTTACCGACACCTGTAGGTCCTAAGAATAAGAACGAACCAATTGGCTTATCCGGATCTTTGATACCGGCTTTTGAACGAATGATAGCCTCGCTGACTTTCGTCACACCTTCGTCCTGACCAATCACACGTTTGTGAAGCTCATCAGCCAGATGCAGTGTCTTATTGCGTTCACTCTCATTGAGCTTTGCAACCGGAATTCCCGTCCAGCGGGAAATGATACGTGCAATCTCTTCCTCCGTAACACTTTCGTGTACGAGACTCATATCTTTATTCTTAATCAGTTCTTCTTCCTGCTCCAATTGTTTTTCGAGCTGTGGCAGCTTGCCATACTGCAATTCTGCTGCTTTTTCCAGATCATAATTCTGCTGTGCAATCTTAATCTCATTGCGCAGGCTCTCTAATTCCTCACGCAGCTGTGAAACTTTTTCCACTGCATGTTTCTCATTATCCCATTGTGCCTTCTGACCGGAGAATTTTTCACGCAGCTCGGAGAGTTCCTTCTGCAGGTTCTCCAGACGTTCCTGACTAAGGTGATCGTCTTCTTTTTTGAGAGCCGTCTCCTCAATCTCCAACTGCATAATACGACGGTTGAGTTCATCCAGCTCTGTTGGCATGGAATCAAGCTCTGTCTTAATCAGAGCACATGCCTCGTCGACCAGATCAATCGCTTTATCCGGCAAAAACCGGTCTGTAATATAACGATTAGATAACGTAGCTGCTGATACCAGTGCACCATCCGTAATCTTAACACCGTGGAATACTTCATATCTGTCCTTTAAACCACGCAAAATGGATATGGTATCTTCTACCGATGGTTCATCCACCATAACCGGTTGGAAACGACGCTCCAACGCAGGGTCTTTCTCGATATATTCCCGATACTCATCCAACGTTGTCGCACCAATACAGTGTAATTCACCACGCGCAAGCATTGGTTTTAACATGTTGCCTGCATCCATAGCGCCATCTGTTTTGCCGGCTCCCACAATCGTGTGCAACTCATCAATAAAGAGGATGATTTCACCATCGGAGTTTTTAATTTCATCCAATACGGCTTTTAAACGTTCCTCAAATTCACCACGATATTTTGCACCGGCAACCAATGCTCCCATATCAAGAGCAAAAAGCTTTTTATCTTTCAGTCCTTCCGGCACATCACCACGGACAATACGCTGCGCCAGGCCTTCTACAGCTGCCGTCTTACCTACACCGGGTTCACCGATCAGCACCGGGTTATTTTTTGTCTTACGTGACAAAATACGAACCACATTCCGGATCTCAGCATCTCTGCCAATGACCGGATCCAGCTTCTGCTCACGCGCACGCTCCACCATGTCATAACCATACTTTTCCAGCGTATCATAGGTTGCTTCCGGATTGTCCGTCGTCACTCTCTGGTTACCACGCACCGTCGAAAGCGCCTGTAAAAAGCGGTCTCTTGTAATGCCATATTCATGGAACAAATCTTTGATGGCACGGTTCGGATAACGAATCAGTGCAAGGAAAAGATGCTCTACGGAAACGTATTCATCTCCCATAGCCTTTGCTTCATCCTCTGCATGGATGAGCACCTGATTTAAGTCTTTTCCCACAAACACCTGACCACCGGAAACCTTCGTTCTTGCTTCCAGACGACGTGTTGCATTTTCTTTGAAATGCTCCAGCTGGATTTCCATTTTTTCTATCATCTGTGGAATCAGACCATCTTCCTGTTGTAAAAGAGCAACCAGCAAATGTTCCTGTTCAATTTCCTGATTGCCATATTCATATGCCAATTTTTCACAGTCCTGCACTGCTTCCATTGACTTTTGGGTAAACTTCTGAATGTTCATATCTGTCACCTCCCATAATGGTATCTTATCACGCCGATGCTTTTTCTGCACCTGCATATTCTCTTAATTTTTGTTTTGCTGTTTCGTTCAAATGCTTTGGCACTAAAACTTCCACCGTCACATACTGATCTCCATGGACTTTGCTGTTTCGCATGGAAACAATGCCTTTATTTTTCAAACGTATCTTACTTCCGGATTGCGTTCCTTCTTTAATCTTACACTCTACATCACCATAAAGCGTTGTCACACGTGCCACACCACCTAAGGCAGCTGTTGCAAACGGGACATGCACAACCGTGTAAACATCCATGCCTTCACGCCGGAATCCCGGTTTTTCCAATACATGCACATGCAAAAGCAAATCACCATTTTTGCCGCCGCCCATACCGGGCTGTCCTTTTCCCGCCAGACGAACGGTTTTGCCTTCATCAATTCCTGCCGGGATGTGCACTGCGAGTGTCTGTGGCTGTCTGCCGGATGGATCAGAAATCGTAATCTGCTTATCACATCCAAAGGCAGCATCATCAAACGAAATGGTAATCTCAGCACGCAAATCCTCTCCTTTTCTTGCGCGATTGCCATAGCCTCTTGTTCCGCCACCGAAGCCACTGGTACGGTTGCCGCGAAAGGCTCCACCAAAAAGGTCGTCAAAAATATCGCCCATGTCGCCCATATCGCCACCTTCAAAATGGAATTCCATGCCATCGCCATTCCGATAAAAGCCTTTTTTGCCGAATCCCTGTCCAGAGAATCCTCGCGCCTGATTCGGATCAAAGCCTTCGCTAAAAGCTGCGTGACCAAACTGATCGTATAATTTTCTTTTTTCTTTATCGCTCAAAACGTCGTAAGCTTCCGTAATTTCTTTAAACTTCTCTTCTGCGTCCGCATTACCGGCATTGGTATCGGGATGGTATTTTTTTGCCAATCGCCGAAATGCCTTTTTGATTGTGCTTTCGTCCGCTTTCCTGTCGACGCCTAAGACTTCATAATAATCTCTCTTGGCAGACATCCCAACTCACCTACTTTCTCACCTGCACATAGCATCCTTTTGCAATATGTTGCGTCGCTTTTTTTCTTGCAAGAAGGCTGGCTACAATCTGCAGCCAGCCTCCTTTCTCATCACCGATTACTCAATGGCAATCGTCTTTTTCTCTTCTACCTTCGGCTGGGCTTCCTTCTTTGGAATATCCAACTTCAATGTACCGTTCTCAAATTTTGCCTTGATATCTTCATGGGTGATCTCTTCACCTACATAGAAGCTACGCTGGCAACTGCCACTGTAACGTTCCTTGCGGATGTACTTGCCATCCTCGGATTTCTCCTCATCATTGCTCGTTGTTGTGGCACTGATAATCAGATAGCCATCTTTCAATTCTGCATTTACATTTTCCTTGCTATATCCAGGAAGATCAATCACCACTTCATAACCTGTCTCAGTTTCTTTAACATCTGTCTGCATCAGATTGTTCTTTGTGCTCGCTGCACTCTTTCTCTCCTGTGGAAAAACAAAGAAATCATCCATAAAATCATTTCCAAAAATACTAGGCATTAACATAAGTCATCGCTCCTTCCATATCATTAAAACTATTGTTTACTATATTGTTATGTTTTAACGTCTTTTCTTTTGACAATTATGTTATATCACCTTTATTAGCACTCGTCAATAGTGAGTGCTAATATTTTTTGAAAATTCACAAAATCGTCACATATTTCTTTTGAAATAGAAAAATCCCCAGGCAGCAACTGCTGTCTGAGGATTCCTATTCTCTTTTTATGCGACCACAGTGTGTTCTGCAATATAGTTCTCCACCTGATTTCTCGGAATATCAAGAACCGCAGCAATCTCAGAATATAACTGCATCTCCACTAATTTCATGTAGCGTTCATCCAGCGCCGTCATCTTCTTGCCTTTATCAATCCGCTCTTTTCCACGCTGGTGTACTGTCTTTAACAAGCTAACCCAACGCTTTCCATCTAAACTGCGAATGCAGTCTTTATATTCGTTTTCACGCAACCGATCATTGGCAACCGTAATCAAATCAATCTGTGGCATTTCTCTCAGCAATGCCATAATATCGTCCTTTGTCATAACACGACGAATCGAAAGCTTTGAATTATCGACCGGTGCGTACATGATGCTCGTCTTGTCTGTCGTCGGCGCCAAATAATAATACTGCCGGTCTTTTGGCACATTTGGCATATCCAACGTATCAATCCGGACAATCTCGCACACACCATGGTGACCATACATAACACGTTCGCCCACTTCAAACATTTTGACACATCCTTTCCCAAATTTTGACAACTCCTATGAGCCCGCAAAGTTTACACACATTTTACTTCGTTATAAACCTATTTTATCAACTTTTGCGAAAAAATGTAAGAGCGAATTTTAAATTTGTGTCATCACAAAGATGTCGTAAACAGCCTTAATTGCGTTCTCAAAGTCATTGTTGCTGACACCGATGATGATGTTCAACTCAGAAGAACCCTGATCAATCATTTTGACGTTGATATTTGCATGTGCAAGTGCTGAGAAGATTCTTCCTGCAGTACCACGGGTTGATTTCATACCACGTCCCACAACGGCAATCAATGCCAGATCTGCTTCCAGATCAATGATATCCGGATTTACGAGACGACGGATAGAAGAAATCACCTGCTGCTCTTTTCCTTCGAATTCTTCCTGATGTACAAAAACTGTCATGGTATCAATACCGGATGGCATATGTTCAATGGAAATACCATTCTCCTCAAATGCTTCCAGCGCTTTACGACAGAATCCTACTTCTGAGTTCATCATATCCTTATCGATATTGACTGCGACAAATCCCTTCTTGCCGGCGATACCGGTAATCGTATAATCTGCCTTTTGACAGGTGCTTTCTACAATCATAGTTCCCGGTTCTTCCGGCGCATTGGTATTCTTAATATTGATTGGAATACCAGCCTTACGCACTGGGAAAATAGCATCTTCATGAAGTACAGATGCGCCCATGTAAGAAAGCTCGCGCAATTCTCTGTAAGTAATCACTCTGATTGGCTGTGCGTTCTCTACAATTCTAGGATCTGCTACCAGACATCCGGAAACATCCGTCCAGTTCTCATATACGCTGGCATGTACGGCCTTCGATACGATTGATCCTGTAATATCAGATCCACCTCTTGAGAATGTCTTTACATTGCCGTCGATGTCACTTCCATAAAATCCCGGAATCACAGCCTTTTCCACATGCGAGAGACGTTCCGCCATCACCTTATCTGTTTTATAATCGTCAAAGTTACCATTCTCGTCAAAGAAGATTACTTCTGCCGCATCAATGAACTCATAGCCTAAGTAATTTGCCATAATGATACCATTTAAATACTCACCACGGCTGGCTGCATAATCTTCTCCGACTTTGTCTTCGAATTTTTCTGCGATTATTCTGAATTCGTCTTCCAGAGAAAGGGTCAGATTCAGTCCATTGATAATGGAATTGTAACGTTCCTTAATTTTTTTCAGTGCACCCTTAAAGTCTTCCTCTGCTTCTGCTAATGCATAACAGGAATAAAGCATATCTGTTACTTTCGTATCCTTTGCATTACGTTTTCCCGGCGCACTCGGCACAACATAACGACGTGTCTCATCCGCGCGGATAATATCTCCTACCTTGGCAAACTGTGCTGCACTTGCCAGGGAACTTCCACCAAATTTTACTACTTTGACCATTGTTTTACTCCTTAACACTTGTGTATATATAAAAACCGTCCAATCAAATCAGATGCTTTCTATATCTTATACTGTTTCATCCATCGTTGCTACAATATATCCGCTCTCGATTATAGCATATTCTGTCAAGTGCACGCAATGGAAAAGCTTTTCGGTTATTCCTTCTGGTTATTCCTGTACGATACGATTGTATGTCCGGGCAGTCATCAGATACACCAGCACATAGATGATACCAAATACCACAAAACAGCCAACCATACATGCGACCAAAAGCGTTGTATTACGCATATTAAAGAGTGACAACATGCGGCAGATAATCGGGAAAGCAAAACAGGTATGAATGCAGGCAGTCACAAGCGGCAGGAAAAATACAGTTAATACCTGGGAACGAATGGCAGAGGATACTTCCTCATGCGTCATACCAACCTGCTGCATAATATGAAATCGTTTCCGATCATCATAGCCTTCCGATAGCTGTTTATAATAAATGATCAAAACCGTTGCTATCAGAAAGAGCACACCGAGAAATGCACCCGTAAAGAACAAACCACCATAAACAGCATTCATTGCTTTCTCATTCACTTTTCGGTTTTCCACAGAAAAGCTGCTCATGTTTGCGGATGGATACGTTTGTATTTTCTTATAAAGTTCCCATTGCTGATCAGCATTTCCATCAATATCAATGCCATAATATGATCTCAACTCGTTAAAACTGTCATCATACTGATATGGTATGTGCTCTGCTATTTGCTCTACCGCTGCTTCATCCGGGAAAACAATGTAATATCCACTTGACATATAAGATGCCAATATGCCATTGCAAGGTGCCTTTTTCACTTCTTTTACACGATAGCTCTGTCCCATAATCTCAATCGTATCTTTTCCATAGTGTTCATGAGCCGCATATACCAAAACCTCTCCCGGTTCCAACGTCTCCTTTGTATGCATGCTCTTATTATAATCTTCCAGATTCATGCAAAACAAGATTCTATCAGACATTCCCCTGGCAGTCGCATCCGCTTCAAATGCATTTCCCTGTCTTCGGGTATAAATAATACAACCGCGTGCATATATTTCATCCTTGACATCACAGCCGGTTTCCTTTGCCATCTGATGAATGGCTTCTATCATCTTTTGATCGTCACTGCGACTTGTACCGGAAACATAACACATGTTCTGCATCGGATAACGCGTATATAAAATATCGTGCATACTAAACATCATGGAAGATGTCGTCGAAATCATCACAAGCACCATGGTAGAAAGTACGCAAATGTGAGCCAACCCTACGGCATTTTGCTTCATTCGGTACATCATACCGGAAACACTCACAAAATGATTTGTCTTATAATAGAAGCTTTTCTTCTTTTTCAGTAATTTTAGTAACGCAATACTTCCCGCTGTAAACAGCAGATATGTGCCAAAAATGACGCAGAGAACGGCTACAAAAAACATAGCAACTGCAGACACCGGATCTTCTATTTTCAGCGAAATAGTATAGCCTGTCGCCAAAAGTATAAATCCAAGAATGGCAAGCAGCCATTTTGCATGTGGCTCTTTTTCCCCCATGTCGGTACCATGTAACAGTTCAATCGGCGATGTCGCATGAATTTGTGCGATATCATAAAAATAATTTAGCGCCATTATGGCAACAAACAAGAGCACCGTATGTCCGATTGCAAGTGGCGACACAAAAAAGCCAAGCGGAACCGAAAAGCCTACCATGCGTATCAGAACGGCATACAAAAGTTTATCCAAAAGCATGCCAAAAAGGATTCCTGCGAAAAGTCCTATCACAAGTACACCTAAGCTCTCCCAGAACAAGGTAATTGCCAGATGTTTTTTCTCTAAACCAAGCATATGGTAAACACCAAACTCTTTTCTTCTCTGCTTGATTAAAAAGCTGTTCGTATATAGCAAGAAAATCACAAGAAAAATCCGGACAACCCAGCAGGCAAATGTCAAAATAGAATTCATCGTATTAAAACCGAGCATATTCTCAAATCCCGGATTGAGTGCCAGCGATTGTATAATGTAAAACATTGCCACCGCAGCAATTACACTGAGTATATAGGGCGCATATATTTTCCCATTCTTTTTCATATTCGTTTTTGCCAGCTGGCGGTAAAATCCTTTACTCATTTTCATCACCGCCTGTCGTCAAGAGTGTCAGTGTATTGGCAATCTTTTGATACATTTCCTCATTCGTACTGTTGCCACGATACAACTGATGAAACACTTCGCCATCCTTAATAAACAAGACACGACTTGCATGCGATGCCGCTTTGGTCGAATGGGTTACCATCAAGATCGTCTGCCCTGCCGCATGTAACTCCGAGAACACCTGCAGTAATTCATCGGTTGCCTTCGAATCCAAAGCTCCTGTTGGCTCATCTGCGAGAAGCAGTTTGGGATCCATCATGAGTGCACGTGTCACTGCCGCACGCTGTTTCTGTCCACCAGACACTTCATATGGAAATTTATCTAAAACATCCTCTATGCCCAGTCTTTTTGCCAGAGGCTCTGCTTTTGCCTTCATCTCTTCTGGTTTTTTCCCTGCGAGCACCATTGGTAAATAAATGTTATCTCTCAAAGAAAAGGTATCCAACAAATTAAAATCCTGAAATACAAATCCCAAATGGTCACGACGGAATTTGGAAATTTCTTTTTCCGGTAAATCGGTAACATCACATCCATTTAAGAGAACGCTGCCACTTGTTGGTCGGTCGAGCGCCGCCAAAATATTCAAAAGTGTTGTCTTACCACTTCCGGATTCTCCCATAATTGCCACGTATTCTCCCTGCTCCACAGAAAAAGAAACATCCCATAATGCTTGCACCTGATTTCCGCCAAGACGCGTTTTATATATCTTTTCCAGACAATTTACTTCTAACATAGCCATATTTTCCTCCTGTCTTACACGCATAAACGTTCATCATCTGCGTGTATGCTGCCTTTCTGGTTACAAGCATACTTTAACAAAAGCCCTATAAGTCAACCATCGAATCGTGTGACATATAAGGCTTCTTATGTGACATTTTTGTAAGATAGCAAAAATTATTCTATTACCCGCTCTTCTCTGCGAAGATCCAGCGTAACGGTTGTTCCCTCGCCCACAGTTGATGTCAATGAAATACCATGATGCAGCCGGTCCATTGTCCGTTTACATAAATATAATCCCAGCCCGGTGGATTTGTGATCTGCTCTGCCATTATACCCCGTATATCCTTTTTCAAAAACGCGTGGCACATCTTCAGGTGCAATCCCAATTCCTGTGTCACGAATAGTAAGAAGTTCCGGCGTTTCCATGGCAATGGTTACACTTCCATGATTTGTATATTTGAGTGCATTGGAAAGCACCTGCTCTAACACAAAACAAAACCATTTTTCATCGGTAAGCACATGTGCTGCGACGGTATCATAACAGATTGCAATCTTTTTTTGCACAAAAACAGACGCATATTTACGGATGGTCTTTCGTATCATCTCATCCAAATCATACGCATCAAAAACAAAGTCCGTTCCCGATTCCTCTAATCTTGTAAAATGAAGAATCATCTCTACATATTCTTCCATACGGAAAAGCTGCAGTTGCAGTTGTCTACTTTCTGGTGTGTCTTCCTTTTGCAACAGCATATTCATCGCTGCCATCGGCGTCTTCACCTGATGCACCCACGTCGTATAATACTCCTGTCTTTCCTTTGCGGCGTTCTGCATTTGTTCTGCCTGTTTACAGTAGCGTTCCGTAAGCTGATCCAGCAAATCAAGATACTCTTTTTCTACCGGATCATTCGTTTCAAACAGACACAATTCCCGGCTTCCCATATTCTGCGCAATCTGTTTTCTTTTTTCTTCTTTCTCGCGAAAATGCAGAAAATCATGCACCATAAAAAGCAATACCAAAACAGTTGCCAGACTGCTTCCATACAAAACGCTCTCCAGTGCCTGACCATAAAGCATCTGAATCAAGATAGGAACAATGCAAAGAAGCAGCCATATACAGACATATCCACGGCGATATTGTAAATATCTTTTCATATGACCTCCTATTCCAATGGCAAAAGATAGCCGGCGCCAACCTTTGTCACAATATAGTCATGAAGGCCAATGCCGTCTAATTTTTTACGCAGGCGATTCACATTGACGGTCAGCGTGTTTTCCTCTACATAATCATCCATCTGCCACAGACGCATCATAAGCGTATCACGACTGACGATTTCACCTTTGTGCTCCATCAATGTCTGCAAAATGCGAAATTCATTCTTTGTCAGTTCGATTTTCTGACCATCATAGGTAATGGTAGAATCCATCAATCCCAGCATCAGACCCCGATGCTCCAACATAGGAAGCTGGTTTCCCATGTCATATGTCCGCCGAAGCATTGCAGTGATTTTTGCCATCATCACATCCAGATCGATGGGCTTTGCCAGGAAATCATCTCCCCCCATATTCATTGCCATAACAATATTCATATTATCAGAAGCTGACGATAAGAATACGACCGGCACTTGCGAAACCTGGCGGATCTGCGTACACCAGTGATATCCATTAAAAAAAGGAAGCATGATATCCATCAAGACAAGATGTGGGTCGTACGCCGTAAATTCTGTCATAACATTTTGAAAATGCTCTACAATCCTGGCTTCATTGCCCCAGGACTCTATCTTTTCTTTCATGGCGTTTGCCATTGTTGGATCATCTTCCACAATAAATATACGATACATTGCCGTCCTCTTTCTCTCTGATTTTAACCCATTATTAGGCGTTAGCGAAACGCCTCAATCCTTGCAGACCAGCTTCCAAATTTTTTATTTAAATGCAAACCAGCTTCTATTAACTCTTTTGACTTAAATCTGCAATAATCTACAAGCCTCTTATGATACCCAAGTAATCCTGTCTTTGGTCTACAACTGCATATACAATAACCTGTTTCTTATTGTCATCGACCTTATAAAACACAATATCTTTTTCCAAAATAAGAACCATGTATCCTTGACGCTTTAGCACGTTGTACTTCGGTTCTACACCAATATATGGATCGTCCCCAAGATTCATGATAGACTCTTCAAGATAATCCAGCTTTTCCAAAGCCACATCCGTTCCTGAATTTTCCGCAATATAAAGAACAATTCTTCGAATCAGGGAATCTGCTGTGTCTGTTCTTATAACTTTGTACTTCAAGCCTCTCCCTCCTCAAGAATACTTCTTAAGTCGTCAAACGTATCCTTTATCGGTGCTATTCTTCCGTACTTAACATCTTCATCTGCTTCTGCAAGAATCTCTAAAAGTTCAATTCTTGCCTTCATTCTTTTGTACCCTTCGTATGAGAGCGAAACCGTATCCCCTCTTCCATTTACCGTAATAATAACTGCTTCATTATCCTCACGACACTGTTTGGAAATTTCATTATAATGATTTCTCAAATCCGCAGACGGCCTAATCACTTCTTGCTGTATAAACATAATTATCACCTCCGTTTTGCATAGACATATTATATCATCGTTTGTCTATGCAGACAATGTCTTGGTTGTAAAGTGATCAGCTTTTTCTGGAATCCTCTATGCTTCTTATGCAATTTTTAACAAGATAGCCGTAGTGGGTATGGAACGTGGAAATGCTCGTGCGATACCCAGACATGCATGGCACAGTGGGTATGAGATGCTGAAATGCTAGTGCAATACCCAGACATGCATGGCACAGTGGGTATAGAACGCTGAAATGCTAGCGCAATACCCAGACATGCATGACAGCATGGGTATGAGATACTGAAATGCTAGCGCAATACCCAGATATCTTTGGTGACGTGGGTATCGGACGCAAAATACTAGTGCGATACCCAGTCAGCTATGGTACAGTGGGTATGAGACGCTGAAATGCTAGCGCAATACCCAGACATGCATGGCACAGTGGGTATGGAACGCGGAATGCTAGCGCAATACCCAGTCAACTTTGGCAACATGGGTATGGAACGCTGAAATGCTAGTGCGATACCCAGTCATACATGGCGGCATGGGTATGGCACAAGATATTTGCATGCTTAATACCCAGAAACGTAAGTCAACACGGATATTGTGAAGAGGAAATTTTGTTAAACATCAAAAATCCCCACAGAGAAAATCTCTGCGGGGATGACATAGTATTTATGTTGTAATTTAAAATTCTTAGCCTCGCACTAAATTCAAACTTCGCTTACGCTCGTTCTCATTAAGTTGCTTTCGGCCTATCTCTGCACGCGGGCTCCGGCACCACCCATGATTGCTTCTACTTCCTTCTTGCTAGCCATAGTGGTATCACCAGGTGTTGTCATAGCAAGTGCACCATGTGCTGCACCATAGTTAACAGCCAACTCTGCATCGCCTGTTGTCATAAGACCATAAATCAATCCAGATGCGAAAGAATCTCCGCCACCTACACGGTCCATGATTTCAAGTCCCTTGTAATCCTTAGCCTTATGGATTTCACCATCTGCCCAGCAGATTGCACTCCAGTCATTTACAGTTGCAGTCTTAACTTCACGAAGTGTTGTAGCAACAGCCTTGAAGTTAGGATATGTCTTAGCTGCTTCGTTGATCATCTTCTTGTATCCGTCAAGGTTGAGTTCCTTTAAGTTCTCATCGTTTCCTTCGATTTCAAATCCAAGACATGCTGTGAAGTCTTCTTCGTTACCGATCATAACGTCAACGTATTTTGCGATTTCCTTGTTCACTTCCTGAGCCTTAGCCTGTCCGCCAATAGCACTCCACATAGATGGACGGTAGTTCAAATCGTAAGATACGATGGTACCATACTTCTTAGCAGCCTTAATTGCAGCGATAACAGTCTCGCATGACTGCTCTGAAAGTGCTGCGTAGATACCGCCTGTATGCAACCAACGAGCTCCAAGCTCGCCAAAGATGTAATCAAAATCAAAATCTTCCGGTGTAGCCTTTGCAATTGCTGTGTTTGCACGGTCAGAGCATCCTACTGCACCACGGATACCAAATCCACGCTCTGTAAAGTTGATACCATTACGGCAAATTCTACCAATACCGTCTGTATCCATCCACTTAATTAAAGATGTATCAACACCACCCTGAAGGATGAAGTCTTCCATTAACATACCAACTTCGTTGTTTGCAAATGCTGTAATCACACCTGTGTTCATTCCAAAGCATCTACGTAAACCGCGGACTACATTGTACTCTCCGCCGCCTTCCCATGCACGGAACTGTCTTGCTGTACGAATTCTGCCTTCGCCTGGATCCAGACGTAACATTACTTCTCCCAAAGAAACTGCATCAAACTTACACTCATTTGCTGGTCTTAAATTTAAATCCATTTTTCTTCTCCTTTTATTTCATCATTACGATGTCTGCCTAGCATTTGCTTTGCGTAGACATCTTATTCTACAAACTTTACAAGATGGAGTATAACACGAATTTTGAACCTTGTTTTACTTTTCCCCTAACACCACAACTTGTGCAATGTTTTCCACAAAATTTGCAATCCGCACCTCGCCAAATCGCCTGCGCAGAGGGCGCCGCCTTACGGGGTGGAGGCTTTCGCAGAACCGGTGTTTCCCAGAAAAGCAGATTTACGTTATCTATAAAAACAGTCTTTGCAAAGTTCTACAACTTCGCAGGATGATGTTCGCCTACTACAGATATGCATGCAGAATGCATTAGAGTTTCTTAGGGCTTGCCGATACACTGTCAACGCGGGTACATGGACGCACCCGCGAGACGCAACCGAACAAGGACGTTCGTTTGCGTCGGTTGACATAAGTATATATGACAACAAGCAAGTCCTTAGAAACTCTTATAAAGGATGCCCTGCATATCTGTAGTAGGCGGACACATCCGCGAAGCAGTAGAAGCTGTGCAAAGATTTGCGAAAAAAAGAGCTGCCCAAGTTGGACAGCTCTTTGAAAAATTTTATAAATTTCCTGCGGATTACTCAGTAATGTCAGCATACATGAAGTACCAGTATCCGTTAGATGCATGCCATGCACCTGTAACCTTGTCGCTCATGAGATAGAAATCATTGTAGTATGCAACTGGGATACATGCAGCATCATCCATAAGCATATCTTCTGCTTCATGAAGTGCTGCAGAACGCTCTGCTGCGTCTGTAGTTGTTCTAGACTTCTCGATTACTGCATCGAATTCAGGGTTGCTGTATTTACCATCGTTGTTACCATTGTCTGTTGTGAACAGTTCAAGGATGTTAGATGGATCAGAGTAGTCACCTACCCAACCATTACGAGATGACATGTAATCACCATTACGACGCATTGGTGTGAAGGAAGCCCATTCTACGAT
Organism: uncultured Pseudobutyrivibrio sp.; assembly: GCA_900546435.1. Taxonomy (GTDB): domain Bacteria; phylum Bacillota; class Clostridia; order Lachnospirales; family Lachnospiraceae; genus Pararoseburia. The sequence continues at coordinate 93,068 of URCQ01000004.1, forward strand.
TTCTACATCAACATCAATACCAAGTTCGCCCCAAGCCTTCTGTAAGTACTCAGCAACTACCTTATGATATCCTGAATCATTTGTAGAATATGTGATCTTTGGAATTCCCTTTCCATCAGCATATCCAGCTTCTTTCAAGAGATCCTTTGCCTTCTGAAGGTTTGCATCATAATCTGTTGTGCTGATATATTCCTTACCGCCATTAGCGTTCTCAGAGAAATCAGAACCATCTGTATCTTTCCATCCTGGTCCTACAAGATTACCAGCTGGAGAATATGTTCCCTGCATCAAAGTGTTAGCAACATAGTCACGATCGATAGCAAGTGAAAGTGCCTGACGAACCTGCTTGTTGTTAAATGGCTCTTTCTGAAGGTTCAAGCTTAAGTAGTATGTTCCGATGATTGGCTCTACATGGAACTCATCATTGTCCTTAAGTGAAGGAATCTCTTCTGTAGGAACATCCTTGATCATCTGACATTCACCTGTCTGGTATGCGCTGTATGCAGCGTTTGCATCTTCGATCAGGTTGAACTTGATTCCGTCTAACTTAATAGAATCAGCATCCCAGTAATTGGTATTCTTCTTCATTAATACATAAGATCCTGGAACCCATTCAGCTACGTAGAAAGGTCCGTTAGAAATATATGTATCTGCCTCTGTTGCCCAAGCATCACCATTTGCTTCGATTGTTGCCTTCTGAACTGGGTTCAATGTAGCAAATGCTGCAATAGATTCGAAGTATGGGCATGGATTTGCAAGATGTACAACAAATGTCTTGTCATCCTTTGCTTCAACACCAAGCTTTTCGATGTCTCCAGCTGCTGCCTCATCAAATCCTTCAACCATTCCAAGAACAGTTGATGCATATGGAGCTGCTACATTAGGATCGCAGACACGCTGCCAGCTGTAAACGAAATCTTCTGCTGTCAAATCAGAACCATCTGACCACTTAAGACCATCTCTTAAATGGAATGTGTAGGTAAGTCCGTCATCAGATACTTCCCACTTTTCAGCCTGTCCAGCTTCTGGATCGCCATTCTCATCGAGTTTCAAAAGACCCTCGAATGCGTGTAAGATCATCTCACCACCGTCGATTGCGGAGTTAAGTGCTGGATCAACTGTTTCTGGATCTGGACCAGTCTGAACAGATAAAATCTTTTCATCTGATGAAGCACTAGACTTCTTACCATCTCCTGAAGATGATCCACATGCTACAAGACCTACTGTCATTGCAGCAACGAGTAATAAGGAAATCACTCTCTTTTTCATATTTTTTCCTCCTTAAATATGGGCAGTTTCTTTTGTACTGCCAGATTTATATAAACACTGCGAGGGGAAAAACCTCGCAGGGTTTACCATAATGTAAGCGTCGCTTTCCACTATTGTACAGCATCCAGATTGTGGCATGCTGCATAATGTCCCGGAGCAATCTCCTTGAATTCAGGAACTTCCTGTGCACACTGTTCAGTGGCATATGGGCATCTGGTACGGAAACGACATCCGGAAGGTGGATTTAAAGGACTTGGTACATCCCCTTCCAAAACAATACGTTTACTCTGTCTTGCAATCTTTGGATCTGCAATTGGAATTGCAGAAATCAGGCTCTTTGTATATGGATGAACCGGATGTGTTGTCAATTCATAACTGTCAGCCAGCTCGACCATTCTTCCTAAATACATAACACCGATTCGATCTGAAATATGCTTTACTACAGATAGATCATGTGCGATGAAGAGATATGTCAGACCCATCTCTTTCTGCAAATCTTCAAACATGTTGATAACCTGCGCCTGAATAGAAACATCCAATGCGGAAATAGGTTCATCACAGACAATAAATTCTGGATTTACTGCAAGCGCTCTTGCAATACCAACACGCTGTCTCTGTCCACCGGAAAATTCATGTGGATAACGGTTCGCATGTTCAGAGTTTAATCCAACTTTACGAAGCATGTCAATAATTAATTCATATCTTTCCTGTTTGTTTGCTGCAAGATTATGTGTATCGATTGCTTCACCAACAATATCTCCTACCGTCATACGTGGGTCCAGACTGGCGTATGGATCCTGGAATACAATCTGCATTTTCTTACGATATGGGAGCATCTGCGCCCACTGATTCTTTTCTACATCAAATACTACGTCTCCGTCATATGTAAAACGTCCGCCTGTTGGCTGATACAAACGCAACAGTGCACGACCTGTGGTAGTCTTACCACATCCAGACTCACCTACAAGACCAAGTGTCTCGCCACGATTGATGCTAAAAGAAACATCATCTACCGCCTGAATGTACTTTTTATTCTTACCATGGCCTCCTGCTGGAAAGTACTGACGCAAATGTTCTACTTCGATAAATTTATCACTCATTTGCTTCTCCCTTCTCCATGGCTTCTTTCTGATTGAGCCAACATTGTGTATAGTGAACATCATCAAACTGGGTTACCGGTGGCATCTCGCGCAGGCAAATCTTCATACATGCTTCGCAACGAGGTGCAAAAGGACAACCTGCCGGAGGGTTCAAAAGATCCACTGGAGTTCCTTCGATCGGAACCAGTCTCTCATGTTCCTTGGTATCCAGTCTAGGGATAGAACGGATCAATCCCTTGGTATACATATGGTGTGGACGATAGAAAATATCATCTGTTGTACCATACTCGACGATTCTTCCTGCATACATAACCGCAATGCGGTCACACATGGAAGCAACAACACCCAGATCATGTGTGATCATGATGATCGCCATGCCGAGTTTGTCCTTGAGTTCCATCATCAGTTCCAGGATCTGTGCCTGAATGGTAACGTCCAATGCGGTTGTAGGCTCATCTGCGATCAATAACTTTGGTTCGCAGGCAAGTGCGATAGCGATCATAACACGCTGTCTCATACCACCGGACAACTCATGCGGATACTGCTTTAATCTCTTTTCCGGCTCGTTGATACCAACGAGTTCCAGCAATTCTTTTGCACGGGCATATGCCTGTTTTTTATCTTTGTCGGTATGCAGACGGATAACCTCCGTGATCTGATTACCGATGGTGTAAACCGGATTCAAACTGGTCATTGGATCCTGGAAAATGATAGAGATTTCTTTACCGCGGATCTTGCGCATCTCTTTTTCACCCATTTCCTCAATCTCGTGACCGTTAAACTGTAATGTACCACCTATCAATTTACCAGGATGAGCCGTCAGTCCCATCAGAGAATATGCCGTAACGGATTTACCGGAACCTGACTCTCCAACGATACCAAGGACTTCTCCCTCTTTTAAATGAATGGATACATCGTTAAGCGCTTTAACCTCTCCTGCCGGAGTAAAGAAGGAAAGACGCTCGTTCTTTATATCTACTAAGTATTCTTCTGCCATGACGCGTCCCCTTTCTAATTCTTTAACTTCGGATCGAATGCATCGCGAAGTCCATCACCTAACAGGTTAAAACTCAAAATGATCAAACTGATCGCAACAGCAGGGATGAACAAAAGGTATGGATAAGTTCCGATACCATTGATTGCATCACTTGCCAAACTTCCCAGTGAAGGAAGCGGAACTGCAACACCCATTCCCAAGAAACTCAGGAAAGACTCTGTAAAAATAGAGGATGGGATCTGCAAGGTTGTTGTAACGATCAATGTACCGATACAGTTGGTAAGCAGATGGTTCTTGATGATCTTACCATTGCTGACACCAAGTGCACGGGCTGCGGTAACATACTCGCTTTCCTTTAACATGAGGATCTGGCTTCGTACCATACGTGCCATACCTACCCAGTACAAAAGTGCGAATACGATGAAAATACTGATCAGGTTGGTTCCGACTGTCTGTACCCACTTAAATCCAGGTGCATTTGCCAGATTGTTCAGTGGATCTTTCAAAGCGAAAGATAAAAGTACGATCAAAAGCACATCAGGAACCGTATATATGATATCTACGATTCTCATCATGATCAGATCGACCCAGCCGCCAAAGAATGCTGCGATGGAACCATAGATAGAACCAATCACAAGAATAATAGCGGTAGCAATCAAACCAACCAAAAGTGAAATACGGCTACCCATCATAACACGAATGGCATAGTCACGTCCCATCTTATCCGTACCAAATACATGTGGGAACACAGATTCACCGGCATCGATTTTTGCCTGCTCGTCTGCTGAATAGGTAAAAGGTGCAAGGTTGTTTGCTCCCTTGATCTGCTGATCATAGGAATATGGATAAAATGATGGCACAATAAATGAGAAAATCATAACCAAAATGATAACAACGATAGATACCATTGCCACTTTGTTCTTTCTCAATCTGCGGAAACCGTCTTTCCAGAAACTAACGCTTTCCCGCATGATGACCTGACTCTGTTTTTCCTCCTCAGATGCAGGGAGAAAATCATCAGGATTTAAATCTAACTGAAAACTTAATGGATTCTTATTCATTTCTTTCTCCTTACTTGAGTGTAATACGTGGATCGATCAGTTTGTACACAATATCTACTACCACATTCATCACGATGATCAATGTAGCAAGGAAAATGGTGGTTCCCATAATCAATGTGTAGTCTCGTCCCTGGATGGCACCGATAAACTCACCGCCAAGTCCTGGGATCGTAAAGATCTTCTCAACAACGAAACTTCCGGTTACTGTGTAAGCAAGCATTGGTCCTACATAAGTAACAACTGGTAAAATAGCATTACGAAGTGCATGCTTAAACAACTGTACTTTACCAGAAAGACCCTTTGCCTTTGCTGTACGCATATAATCCTGTCCTAATACATCAAGCATAGAAGAACGCATCAGTCGCATAATATATGCTGTTGGATAAAATGCCAGTGCTGCAACCGGCATAATAAAGTGTTTCCAAGAACTAAGTCCCATCGTAGGTAGTACCCGGAATTTTACACCGAAGAAATACATCAAAACGGTACAGATAACGAAACTCGGTACCGCAATACCCATTGTGGATATAACACTAATCAAACTATCGAGGAACTTGCCACGCTTCAAAGCAGCGATACTTCCAAGCAGTACCCCAAGTATCAGGGAAACCAATACAGAAATTCCACCAATCTTTGCAGATACCGGGAACTTCGCCTGAATGATACCTGCGACGGTACGTCCTCTCTGTTTTAAACTGTCACCAAAATCTCCGTGAGCTACCCCTGTAATATAAGTGACATACTGCTCACCTAATGGCTTGTCCAAGCCATACTTTGCTTCAAGCGCTGCTGTTGCCTGTGGGCTTATGGCCTTCTCTGAAAGGAATGGTCCACCCGGAACCATATTCATCAGGAAGAATGTCAATGTGGCTACTGCCCAAATTGTTACAATTGCAAGCGCTATTCTCTTTACAACGTACTTTAACATCTTGTTAATATTCTCCTTCCAAGGTAAATCTTAATACCTAAAAAGAACGCAAAAAAGCCTGTGTTTCCGCCCCATTGCGTTCAATCGAGGGTTATTATAGCACAGTGTTGCAGTAAAGTCCATATTGTTTTTGTTTCTCTCTCATTTAATGGACACATCCACTTTTTCGCGGATTTACTGTATTCTGTGATTTTATACATCCTTTTTCACGCATTAAGCTACCCTTTTATACCCTTTTTGTATGAAATACCATTTCTTTTTCTAATTCTCTGCGTTCTACTTAGCTACGATTCGAACAATGTTGCAGACAATGTCTGTGCACAGATCCATACCTTCTACTGTAATGTGCTCGTATGGACCGTGGAAAGCATATCCGCCAGTGCCAAGGTTCGGACAAGGCAGTCCCATAAAGCTGAGTCTCGCACCATCAGTACCGCCACGGATTGGCACTTCCTTCGGCATCAATCCAGCCATTCTGGTTGCCTCTTTTGCCCAATCAATAATTTCCATGCATTCATCAATTTTGCATTTCATGTTTAAATAAGATTCTTTGATGGTAACCTCAACGACACCTGCACCATATTTTTCATTTAATGCCGCAGCAATACGACGCATATTTTCTTCTTTCGCATGGAATTTCTCCAAATCATGATCCCGGATAATATAAGAAAGCTTTGTCTGTGCCACATCCCCATGCATATCGGTCAGATGGCAGAAGCCTTCATATCCATCTGTTTTTTCCGGAACTTCATCCTTTGGCAGCATACCATGAAATTCCATTGCAACGGTCTGCGAATTCACCATGATATCTTTTGCACTTCCCGGATGCACATTGTTGCCATGCACCACAACCGTTGCTCCGGAAGCATTAAAGTTTTCGTATTCGATGTTTCCTTCCAGATCTCCATCCAAGGTGTATGCATAATCTGCGCCAAAATGCGCCACATCAAAATGATCTGCTCCTGCGCCAATCTCTTCATCCGGCGTAAATCCAATACAGATTTTACCATGCGGAATCTGTTCTGTAATAATGCGCTCCATCGCTGTCATTATCTCTGCGATTCCGGCTTTGTCATCTGCACCTAACAGTGTCGTACCATCGGTTGTAATCAAGGTTCTCCCCTGTGCATTCTGCAAATGTGGAAAATCTTTTACCGACAACGTTCTGCCACTCTCGCCTAACACAACATCTTTTCCATCGTAATTTTCGTGCAAAATCGGATGTACATGTTCCCCTGAAAAATCCGGTGCTGTATCCATATGCGCAATAAAGCCAATCGCAGGCTTATCCTGCAATCCATCCGTTGCTTCCAACGTACCATAGACATAGCACTTATCATCCACATGTGCATCTGCAATACCGATTTCTTTCATCTCCTGTACCAGTTTCTTTGCAAGGTCAAATTCTCTTGCTGCTGACGGTACCGTTTCACTTTCTTCATCACTGGTTGTATGTACAACCACGTAATCCAGCAATCTCTCGTATGCCCGTTTCATCTTATTCCTCTCCCTTTTTTATAAAAATTTATGATCATTCGCCAACCATCCAGGCATGTTCCAATGCCTCTTTTGTTGCCGAAATGCTTCCTTGTATCATCTGCGCACCGCCACCGCCTTTTGCGTCAAACTGCTGGCGCAGGTAGGACGCCTCTTCTCTGCAGTCCTTTGTCTTACTAGCGATGATAAAACAATATCCCTCTTTATCATCCCCGGAAAAAACGCCACAATAGCCATCGTGTTCTTCCGTCATATGATTAACGACATCACGCATGGCTTTCGTATCACAGCTTTCCGCAAACAACACCACATGCTCTGCTGCCGGATCCAGACTTTTTACCTGCTCCAATAAAAGTTTTTCCTGTGTCTTACGCAAGCGGTATGCCAGATTCTGATTTTCTGCCTGCATACGCTTGATATGACTTCCCAACTCTTCTTCTGATGAACTGAGCAGCGTCATCATATTCTCTACCGTTGCAAGCTTTGTCCGGAAAGCATCGAGTGCGCGAAATCCACATAACATACTGATGCGCACACCGCCCTTATGATTTTGCACCTGCATAATCTTAAGAATTCCCACTTCCCCTGTCCGTTTAACATGGGGTGCACAACATGCGCACACATCAACGCCCGGAATCGCAACAATACGCACCGGACCTTCCAATTCTTTCTTACTGCGGTACTCCATTGTCTCTAGCATCTGTGGTGTAGGAAAAGCAATCTCTAACAGCAAATCATCTGCGATCACCTGATTCACACGCGTCTCAACTTCCATGAGCTCTTCCGCTGTCAGCACACCATCAAAATCCATCGTAACGATAGAATCACTCAAATGAAATCCCACGTTGTTGTAGCCGAACGTGCTGTGCACAATTCCAGAGAACATATGCTCTCCTGTATGCTGCTGCATATTAGAAAATCGATAATCCCAATCAATTTTGCCATGCACATGATCTGCTACTTCCACCGGTGTATCCACCAGATGATAAATGACACCATCACGGATTTGGACATCCAAAACGTTCATCTCTGTCTGTGGGTGCATACCATGGCTTACCACCAGCTGACCTTGATCCGGTGTCTGTCCTCCCTGTTCCGGGAAAAAAAGTGTCTGATCCAGAACAACTTCATAACAACCCTCATGCTTTGGTGACGGTATTACCGCAAGAATTGTTCCATCAAATTCCGTCTCATACGGAAATTTATCATATAAACAATTTGTTTGTTCCATAGTTCTCCTCAAAAAAGTCCTGACTTTTTAGCCACATAATATCCTATCATAGCACAATAATAGGATTTATGGTATGATAAAACTCACGAAAAAAGCAAAAACTAAGGGAAAACATTATGAATAACGAAAAAGACAGAGCCATTCTTGTTGGCTTACAATTAAATGATGGCAGTTCTTTTGCACATAATTTGGAAGAACTGGAAAGCCTTTGTGAGGCCTGTGGCATTCTACCGGTATTTACCATCACGCAAGCGCTGGATGCTCCACACCAGGCGCTATATATTGGCACCGGCAAAGTCGCAGAAGTCAAAAATGCCGCCATAGAATTAGAAGCGGATCTGATTATTTTTGACAACGCACTCAGTCCTTCGCAGGCGAGGAATTTAAATCTGGAAATCGGGCTTCCTATTTTGGACCGCACAGCACTGATTCTCGAAATCTTTCACTCCCGTGCGCGCAGTCGCGAAGCCAAGTTACAGGTGGAGCTTGCCCGGCTGCAGTATCTCTTACCGCGCTTATCCGGTATGGGAACTGCCATGTCAAGACAAGGCGGTGGCAGTGGCTCCCGCTCCAACAAGGGTGCCGGTGAGAAAAAATTAGAGCTTGACCGCAGACATATCAGCCATCGCATCACCGAATGCAAAAAAGAACTGGTACAAATCAAAAAGCAACGCGAAACACAGCGCAAAAGCCGCAGCTCTTCCCAGACGCCATCGGTGGCTCTGGTTGGCTATACCAACGCCGGCAAATCGACCATTTTAAATGCTATGCTTTCCCAATATGGAAATGAAGACATCGCCGATATCTCACACAAAAAAGTATTGCAGGAAGACATGCTGTTTGCCACCTTAGATACGACCGTGCGAAAAATCACCATTCCCGGAAAGCCCGCCCTGTATCTGTCTGATACTGTCGGCTTTATTGACAAATTACCACATCATCTGATTGATGCCTTCCGTTCCACCTTAGAGGAAGCCATTCATGCCGACCTTTTGTTGCAGGTCGTTGATGTATCTGATCCATATTATAGGGAGCACATGCGCGTAACACAGGAGACTTTAAATGACTTAGGCGCAGGGGATATTCCTATGATCATCGTCTACAACAAAGCAGACCGCGTCCCACAATTTGCAGATGAGCTTCCGCTTGTCACAGGCAATCACATCCATATGGCCGCCGGTATTGGCGTCGGCATTGATGCTCTTGCTGGGCTTATTTTATCGCAACTGTTTGGACAACCGGTCACCATGCAGCTTCTCATCCCATATAGTGAGGGTTCGCTTGTGCATGCCATCTCTGAAATCGGTAATGTACAAAAAACAGAATATCAAAACGATGGTACCTATATGCAGGTTGTTTTCACACCTTCTGCGAAAGATCAGGCGTTATTACAGCAATTGGAATCTTACCGCGTCTAACACATATCTATATGCAAAAAAAACCCAGCCCATGGTCAAAACCACAGGCTGGGTATTTTATATTTCCTTTTTCTATCTTTTATGCAGGAATCTGTACCTCATCCGCAGCGATATAAATTTCATACCATACTAAGAATACATAGATTGCCCAGATCTTACGGCTGTTATCTGCCTTGCCATCTCTATGATCTTCTAAGAGCTGCATGAGCATTGTCTGATCAAAATACTGACTGGCAACCTCGGACGTAAATGCATCCTTAATCTTATTGTAGTATTTATCTTCTTTCAGCCATACACGAATCGGTACTGGGAATCCCAATTTTTTCTTATTGGCTGTAGATTCTGGTAAATGGCGTTTTGCTGCAATACGAAAAGCTCTCTTTGTTGCTTCATCTGTCACACGATAATCAATTGGCAAATTCTTTATGTATTCGAATACCTTGATATCAAGATATGGAACACGTGCTTCCAAAGAATGTGCCATACTCATTTTATCTGCCTTCAAAAGAATGTCTCCCTGCAGCCAGAAGTTCATATCTATATACTGCATCTTGGCAATATCATTGAGCCCCTTACACTTTGCATAATATGGAGCTGTCAGTTCCTGTGGTGTCACATGTGTCAAATGGGACTTTAAAATCTTCTCCCGTTCCTCTACAGAGAACAGATTTGCATTACCGATAAAACGCTCCTCCACAGACTTGCTGCCACGGATGATAAAGTTCTTTCCCTTAAAATTCGGCAATTTCTTTACAATCGCAGCCAGGCTCTTGCGCATGCCTAGTGGCAGCTTCTGATAACCTGCCAATGATAATGGCTCATGGTAAATATTATAGCCGCCAAAGAACTCATCTGCGCCTTCTCCGGAAAGCACAACCTTGATGTCCTTTGCCGCAAGCTCATCTACAAAATAAAGTGCAATACAGGATGGATCTGCCAAAGGCTCGTCCATGTAATACATAACCTTTGGAATACTGTCAAAATATTCATCACTGCTGATTGTCTTGCTGATATTTTCTTTGCCAAGTTCTTTTGTCAGGCTCTCTGCATAACGGATTTCGTTATATTTACTCTGCTTATCTAAAAATCCCACCGTATAGGTCTTTTGCCCTGGGAATTCTGAAACCAGATAACTGGAATCTACTCCACTCGAAAGAGATGCTCCTACTTCTACATCTGCAATCATATGTGCCATTGTAGACTCATGTACCACTTCTTCAATTTCACTCACTGTCTTTTCCAAAGATTCCGGTGCCTTTGCCGGCTGCATCAATGGGTCGTAATACTGGTGAATCTCCAACTCACCACTCTGCATCAACATATAATGACCTGCCGGGAGCTTGTAAATACCTTTAAAGAATGTCTCCGGCAATACAGAATACTGGAATGACATATACTGCTCCAAAGCATCTTCATTTACTTCGCGCTTGATATCCGGGTAAGCCAGAATGCTCTTAATCTCGGAAGAAAATACAAAATTGCCGTCTGGCTTTGCATAGTAAAATGGCTTAATGCCAAAGAAATCTCTCGCACCAAAAACAAGATCTTTTTTCATATCATAAATAACAAAAGCAAACATGCCTCGTACTCTTGAAAGGATATCCACCCCATACTCTTCATAGCCATGTACAAGACTTTCCGTATCTGCATTATTCGCAAATACATGTCCTTTTGCGATCAGATCCTCACGTAGTTCCAAATGGTTGTAAATCTCTCCGTTAAAGACAATGACAATATCGCCTGTCTCATTAAACATTGGCTGCATCCCATGATCCAGGTCAATGATACTCAATCGGCGGAAGCCTAGTGCCACCTGGTCGTTCACATACATCCCTTCCTGATCCGGTCCACGATGTATGATTTTATCCATCATATTTTTAAGAATTGCTTCTCGATCTCTATCTTCTTTTGTTCGTCCGATAAATCCGCTTATTCCACACATAAAATTCTTCCTTTTGTCTTGTATTTGCTGTCAATATAGTATGCGCAATCGCTTATCCCCTATGCGCATCAAATCTTATTCCATAAGATTATAATGTTTTCCTATGATGAAATCAAGGACAAGAACTCTTCTTTCGGCAGTGGCTTGGCATAATGATAGCCCTGATAATACGTTGGTTCATAAACCTGCAGATAATCTGCCATCCGCTGATCCTCAACACCTTCAATGCAGACATCGGCGCCAATGGTCTGTGCACCGATGGCAGCCGCCGATACAAGTACCTGGTTAATTTTTCTACTTTCAATGTCTCTTAAAAACGTACGGTCAATTTTAATCTCATCAATTGGCAATTCCAGAACCAGCTGCAGCGATGCATTTCCCGTTCCAAAATCATCCATAGCAACACGTATACCCTTTTCACGGAAGAATGTAATCTCCTGACGCATAAATTCAAAATCCAGCTCACGACAGCGTTCTGTCAATTCCAAACACAAATTCTTTGCCGGATATCCGGTATCTGCAAGTGCCTGCATCACGCTTTCCCGGAATTCTTCCCGCGCCAGCTGTGGTGCCGCAATATTAACATTTAAGATAAAGCCCGGTATGATTTTTCGCATTTCCTGCGCATCCATCAAGGCACGCCGCAGTACCCAATTGCCCAAATCAAAGATGCACGGGTTCTGTTCTACAAACGGAATAAAACGATTTGGCGAGACCATACCGTATTTCTCATCTTCCCATCGTACAAGCGCTTCCGCACCAATCGTCTTACCACTCTGCGCATTGACAATTGGCTGATAGTATACAGAAAACCCCGAAAAACCATTCATAATGTTCTGGTAAATCACACCGACTAAATCACGGTCATCAAATTCATGCTTATGTTTTTCAATATTGTAAAAAACGACGTTGCCATGATACTTGGTCTGTGACTGTGCAATCGCATAACCCAGATTTGCTGTGATGGAGTCTGCCGCACCCTTGGCATACCCGAAAACAACCGCACTCGCTATGGTTGCCAGCGTGATTTGTTTGCCTTCCACCACCAATTCCTGAAACGCCATCTGACGAATTCTTTTATAGATTTCCTCGGCGGTCTTACGGTCTGTATCATACATACAAATGCCAAACATAGCGCCTTCAATGTGGTAGACCTCTCCATTTTCGCCTACGAGATTTTGCATACGGAAACCAAATTCACGCAATACAGTATCTCCAAAGCCATATCCATACAGTGTATTTACACTACTTAATTTATCGATAATAACCATCATGACGGTCGATTGTTCTTCCTCTTCCGCCAATTCTTCCACGCGTTTCAAGAAAGCTGATTTGCTGAGAAGATGGGTGACGCTGTCCATAGTATCTGCAATCCCATAGTTGGTAATGGTTCCTACAAAATAGTCCGGATCATCCCCTTCCCCTCTGACAATTGCACTCTGACAGCTGCACAAAACATATTCGCCTTTTTTATTCTTTGCACGGTAAAAAAGCACCTGTGATTCGTATTCCCCCGCAAGCATCAGATCTATTGCTTCCTGATAATGCGCTAAATCATCCGGATGTACAAAACTTTCCCAGATGTCCCACACATTATACATATACTCATCCGGCAAAGCGAAATCCTGCAGGGCACGTTTTGACCAACGTGAGACGCCCGTGCGCATATTGCACAAGAATAAATAACCACGTCTTGCCGTCAATGCAAACACATCAAAAATACGGTTGGAAAGTCCACTCTTATCTAACTGCAGTCCATGTTCTTTTTCCGTTGTCTGTGACATCTGCGACAATTCACTCTCATCCTCAACGGAAAAATGTGGCAGTCGCTTGCGTTTTGCGGTCGTCTCATCCTGATACTTGCAGTAGTAATCGCGCTTTGCCTTGTACATTTTCTCTTCTGCTACGCGAAGCACTGCTTCCACACTGTGTGCTTCTTCCGCCCACGCCATGCCTATTGCTGCCATCGGTCTTTGCTGCTCCTGGATAAAGACCTGCAGCCCACGATATTCTCTCTCAAAATGCTGTTTTGACAAATGCTGCATAACAACAATAAACTCATCGCCACTGATGCGATAACATTGGCTCAGCCCGTATAATTCTAACAGTTTGTCTGAAAAATACTTAAGGTATTCATCTCCCTTGCTATGGCCATAGGTATCGTTGATATACTTTAGACTATTTAAGTCCGCAAAAATCACACCAACAGAATGTTTTGTGACATGAAGCAGATATTCCTCACAAAGTTCATTGAAGCCGGTACGGTTAATCAGACCCGTCAGCGCATCAATATATGCATAATGGCGTAACAATTTCTGTTGTGCAAGAATCTCATTTTGCATATCGTTGATATCACGGATATACATCAAAGCAACCTTATGCCCCTCGCAGTACTCACTCGTAGGAATGATCTCGTAAGATACCCAATGATACTCCTCTCCCACAAGACGACGAAACGTATAATAAATACACTCACTCCCCTGATCCAGCTTTCCACATAACGTACCAATGTTCATGCTGTGCAAAAACAGTTCTGCATCTTCCTCCAGAATGCCGCCTTTTTCCACAAATTTACGAACCCCACTGGAAAAATGCTTGCCCATATAGCCCATATCCTGCGCATCCGCCAAAATATCCTCATAGAGGTCTTCGGTTAAATCAATACGCATGACATTCAGGTAAGACTTTTCCAAAACGCGCATAACGTCTGCAAAATCATAATGTGTTTGTGTTCCCTCTTCTTTTTGTTCTATCGGAAATGTTTCACGTTCTGTACTCATTCTTATCTCTCCTTGGCTATGCCGCAGATCTTTTGTTAATGCTGCATCTTTTTTAAGATGCCCTGTCTGTCCTATGCACGAATAAATTGTTCCTTAAAATCGTCCAATGGACATGGCTTACTATAATAATATCCCTGAATATAATCCGGTCCTAACGCCGTAATGCGCTCCAGTTCGTCTTTTTCCTCAATACCTTCTACCACTTCTTTGATATTGAGACTATGTACCATATCAATAATCTGTGTCAGCAGCTCATGTTCATATTCGCTGTTCAATGCCTTCACAGTAAATTCACGGTCTATCTTTAAAATATCCGGTTTCATCTGTGACAGATTAATCAGATTCGAATAGCCTGTCCCAAAATCATCCAATGCCATTTGTACACCATACTCTTTTAATTTGCGCCAGAGATTTGTCACCACCGTACTTCTTGCCAGGTAACCGCTCTCTGTCAGCTCCACAATCACACTTTCCGGTTTCAGATGATAACGTTCAATCGCAGCCACCAAATCATCATACACCGCACTTTTTAGAATCTGAACATACGAGAAATTAATACTTACCTTGAAATCCGGCTTTACTTTCTGACATTCCACACAGGCTTTTAAAGCCGTATCAATAATCCATCTTCCCACTGGAACAATCAGACCGCTTTCTTCTAACTGATCAATAAAACGGAATGGCGGAATCAGGTCTCCTTCTGCATTGCGATAGCGAAGCAACGCCTCAGCCGCAAAAATCCGTTCTGTCTTTGCCTGTACAATCGGCTGGAAATAAAGTTCAAAACCATCAAATTCCTGTGAAACTGCTTTTCGTAAGTTGCGTGTCATCTGTCGATTTTCCACAAAAATCTCATATTCTGCACGATCAAAATACACCAATTGGTTCTTGCCACGCTCTTTTGCTCTGCTTAAAGCAAATTGCGATAGTTTCATAATCTGGTCATAATCGAGTGTATCAATATCTTCATAGGAAACCACACCACAAGACACCGTATAAAGAGCCTCGTATTCGTGTTCCCGGATATGCGCATCAATCTGCCTGCGAATCAATCCATATAATTTCTTAATATCTTTCCGTGACTGACTGAGCAGGTCAAAAATGACAAACTCATCCGATGTCATACGATATGCAAACTGTCCCGGCTGCAGGCAATCCGTAATGCAGGTTGCCACGTCAAACAGCACATGATCACCATAACCAATGCCAAGCGTCTCATTGATATTTTTAAAATCATCGATTCCCAGACGAAGGACATAACATTTTGGTAAAGCACGAAATTGCCTTAGCTGTTCCTGGAATGTAACCTCGCCCAGAAGTCCACTGACATTATCTGCTTTCTTCTTCTGTCCAATTTCATTGATACAGCCAATCATCAAAAAGTCTTTGCCATTTTTGGTGCGTATCGCACGTCCCTGGCAGTTGATCCAGACCGGTTCGTGATTGACACTCATCCACCGATAGCGAAGATCATGCCAGGACTTACGTCCACTTCGAATTTCACGAACATCCTGCATCAACAGTGGATAATCATCCGGATAAACTACCTTTTTGTGTACTTCATCCACATTGTGAAAAACGTTGCATGGCAGATTAAACCGCTTCACCGCTCTGTCTGTAATATAGTAAACATCATGTACCAGATCCCAGACATACAAATAATCGTTCATGCAAGATGAAAACAATTCTGCCGCACGGTCAAAAAAGAAAAAGATATCACTCTCTTCGCCGTCATACTCCGAACTTCCCAATATCTCGCACAATTCTTCTGAAATCATTCTATCTTCCATGTTCGCCTCCTATGCCTCGTCTTCTGCCATTTTACTATGTGAATAACAATATATTTGTCAGTCTCTGATGTCCCATAAAAAAGTATAATAACCCATGAAAATATTACCATGTATTGACAGATATTTCAACGCGTTTTGCGACAGTTTTCGACCATTTCCCCGTTTTATTTCACAAAAAAACATGATATAATTTTTTTACAATTTTTGATGAACAGATATAGTGAGGGTACACATCATGATTACATATCCTTTGGAGGAATTACAGACCGGCATGATTGTTGCCAATGACGTGTTTACACCGCATGGGCAGCTGATTGTTCCGCGCGGTTCTATATTGAGCCAGCAGATGATTCAACACATGAAATACTACCATGTGCCATCTGCCACCATTTTGCCCAATGAAATATCACCTGCTTCCGACGAAGCACAACCACAGGCCGAGCCTACCTATGCCAGACGTATCCGCCAGAGTGAAGCTTTCAAAGACTTTCGTAAGAATTACACGCAAAGTGCCCGTATCTTCCAGAATCAGTTAACGCAGTTTGCTGCTGGCGATACACATCTGAATACCATTGCTCTTTTAGAGAACACCATGGAGCTGTTTGAACGCAATCGTGCTTCCTTTTCCCTGCTTGATATGCTGCATAACATGCGTGATTTAGATGATTCTACTTATGTCCACTGCATTAATGTTGCCGTTATCTCCCGCCTGATTGGTATGTGGTCCGGCATGGATGATGACAATCTTGATGTATTGACCTTATGTGGTTTGCTGCATGATGTGGGAAAGACCCAGATTCCAGAGGAAATATTAGAAAAGCCGGATCGACTGACCCGGGCAGAATACGAAATTATGAAAACCCATACGGTTCTAGGCTATCGTATGATGGAACAGGAGCGCATTGATAAACGTATCAAGAATGCCGCCCTTATGCACCATGAACGTTTTGATGGCTCGGGTTATCCTTTTGGCTTAAAAGGGGAACGCATTGACACGTTTGCCTCCATTGTCTCGATTGCTGATGTCTATGATGCACTGACTTCCGATCGCTGCTATCGTGCTGCTGTCTGTCCTTTTGAAGTCATTGCCATTTTTGAAAGCCACGGTCTGACGGAATACAACCCGAAATTTATTCTTACTTTCCTAGAGCACATTGCCCAGACCTATATTGGCAATTCTGTACGATTGAGTGACAACCGGCTGGGTAAAATCAGCATGATTGATACCAAAAATCTTCTCCGCCCTCTCATACAATTAGAAAGCGGAGAATTTATTGACTTGTCCAAACATTTAGACCTCTATGTAGAGGAGATTGTTTAATCAAATAATTTTAGTTTTTGTCTTTCAAAAAAGGCATCTACTTCTGCGATAATCTTTGCAGGCTCCATGGTTTTCAAAAGATAGCCCTCTGGTCTTAGTTCCATGACCTGCATCACACTTTCGCGGTCGTCTTTGCTCGTCAAAAAGATGACCGGAACGTCAGAAAATTCTGTCTCTGTCCGAATCATTTCGAGCACCTGTCTTCCATCTACCACCGGCATTTCATAGTCCAAAAGCACCAGATCCGGCCGATTGGTCGCAAGATATTTGATTGCCATCGCTCCGGAATTTGCAAGAATCACCTGATAGGTATCTTCTAACCATCCCTTGACATTGCGAAGCATTGCTCCCGAATCATCTACCACCAGAATCTTCTTTTTGCTTTGTGCGCCAAATTTGGTAATATAGGTATCCATGGCTTCCACAAGTTCGTTGATGTTCACCGGACGTTCAAAAAACTGACGAATCAGATGTTTTGGAATCACACGGCCAATTGCCTCATTTTCCTCGCGGCTTCCCACGGTAAAAATCGGAATATTTTGCTCTGCTGATTGATCCTTCAGATAAATCAACGCCTGCTGCATATCCCCCATTTCCTCCGAGCCATAAATCAGATATGCTCCAATCCGGTCGCGGACTGCAGAAATCTGCGTCACATCTGGTGCAACCACAGAAACCTCATAACCTGTCTCCTGTATTTTTTCTTTGAGGGACATACTCATATACCCCTGTATCTCTGAAATAATCAATATACGATATGTTTCGTTCATATGTTTCTCCCGCTATTCCCCTTTATTCTGTAAATATTCGACCATCGCATGGCTTTTTGTAATCACTTCTTCCATGGCAACATCTGCAACCGCTGCACGCAAGGTATCCATATCGTCCGATAACTCCTCTGGCATACGATACTGTTCTAACTCTGCCATTGCTGCATCCACACCATCCAAGTCAAAGCTATCCATTGCATCTGCCATTTGTGTCAGTATCCGGCACAATTCATCCTTTGATGTCTCCTGCAGACTTGCTTCATCTACCGCCCCATAGGGACTTAGAACCGATTTGTAACCTGCATATAATTCTAATACTTCCGGCACCTTTTCTTCAAGTACTTTTCCATCGTTTGCATTCCCCAAAGCCTCCAGCTCCTCGAAACGCTCTGATAGCTCTATCGCCCCAATCATGCGCGACGTATTTTTCAGCGCATGTACCTCAATCGTCAGATCACGGATCATACCATCTGATAGGCACTGTCTAATCTTTTTTATCTTGGCATCAATCAGTTTATAATAATCTCCAAGCAGATTAATAAACAATGCTCGACTGCCGGAATAATGCACACCGGCTTCTACATCAAGCCCCTCGATTTGCGGCAGGTCATCTGTCTCTTCTGCAACGATCCGGCATTCTTCGGTCTTTACAATCTTCTCCTGTGGCAGGTATTTTCTTAATTTGCCGCAAATTTCCTTGATTTCAATTGGCTTTGCCACAAAATCATCCATACCTGCTGCCATAAATTCTTCTTTTGCTCCACTCATCGCATCCGCCGTCAATGCAATGATGGTCAGATGTGCACCCGTCATGTTCTCTGTCTCACGAATCCGGCGTGTAGCCTCAACACCATCCATGATTGGCATCATATGATCCATAAAAACAAGGTCGTAGATGCAAGTCTTTATCTTTTCCATCGCCTGCTTTCCATTTTCCGCTGTATCAATCTGCATCTGCAAAGGCGCCAGCAATCCCATAGCAACTTTTAAGTTCATCTTATTGTCATCCACCAGTAGGATCTTCGCATCCGGCGCTTTGAAATTTAGCTCATCGGCACTTCCCGCATAAGCCACCTGCTGTTCTCTGCGGATTGCCTGACAGAAATTGAGCGAATACAATGGCTTATTCATCACCATGACTTTTACATCCCGCAGGGACTCCTGTACCGGATTCTGCAAAACACAAATCTGTTTATCCTCTAGCATAGATGCATGAATCATATCTTTATACTTTTCATAATTTGTTGTGTCTGTAAAGAAGAAATCCACACGTGGGCGCAATTCTTCTATCATTTCCGGTGCGATTGGTTCGATTCCATAAGCACGCACTAAATGCTCAAAATTCTCCTGCAAATAAGTATTGGCAAATGCCCCTCCTATCTGCCATTGTTTTTTCTTCTCCGGCAAATATGCTGCCGGAATATCTTCTGCTATCTTCTGACGGATTGTAAAGTAGAATTCGCTGCCCTCTCCATAGGTACTATTGACACCAATTTCGCCGCCCATCATCTCAACCAGCTGGCGGCAGATAGCCAGTCCAAGCCCTGTTCCCTCTTTGGAATGGTTCTTTCTGCTGTCCACCTGTGAAAACGACTGGAACAATTTTTTCTGGTCTTCCTCGCGAATACCAGAACCGGTATCCCGGATACGTACCGCAAGCAAAAGATTCGCATCTGTTTTTTCTTCAACGGCAATCGACAGCTTTACATAACCGGTTTCGGTAAATTTGACGGCATTATTTAAAATATTAATCATAATCTGACGTACACGCAGTCCATCTCCATGCAATGTCTTTGGCAGTGCTGGATCAATATCATAGAGCAGTTCTATATTTTTTTCACCAATTCTCGTCAAAAACATAATACCAAGATCACTGATCATCGACATTGGTGCATAATCTTCTTCTACAAGTTCCATCTTACCCGATTCAATCTTAGAGAAATCTAAGATATCATTGATAATATTTAGAAGAGAGTCTCCGGACACTTTGATATTGGATAAATACTCTGCCTGTTCCTCCGTCACCTCTGTACGAAGCATAATCTCCGTCATACCAACAATCGCATTCATCGGTGTACGGATTTCATGTGACATGTTGGACAGAAATGCGGATTTCGCCTCATTCGCCGCTTCTGCCTCCTGCACCAGCTGCAGCTGCTTTGTGACATCCACTAAAATCAGACTATAACCAGCCACCTTTTTCTTGCGCTTTTCATTCTGATATAGCGTCGCCACGCGCCTTTCGTAAAAATGGCCATCCAGTTCTACTTCATCCTCTTCTGTCTGAAACAGGTGCAACACATTTTCCGGCAATGCCTCATTTTTATGATACCGGTGCAGCTCCGGAAAAAGTGTTTTTGCATAGCGGTTCGCATCTAAATATCCATAAGCATCATCTGCAATCAAAAACACATCATTCGTATGTTCAAATACCCAATTACGTCCCTGGTCTGTCACGGTAAAAAATTCACCCACCATAACACTTAATGTCATGACGCAAATCACCACCGAAGATGCGATTGGAACGATATCAAACGGCACATCTGAAAAGCGGGAAAACAGCCACATGATTTCCAAAAAAGTCTGTGCTATCATCAAGTGAAACAGATTATGGCGTTCTGTCTTATTCGGTGTCTTGACAAATCGATAGATGGTATAAATCAGGATCAAAAGTAGCATGGTCGCAATCAGACCATAACGGATGTTATACAGAAGACCTCCATCCATATTAACGCGGTACATACCAATGCGGTCATCCAGCGAAATATGCATATCGCCCATCCATTCTTTGCCCATTTCACCAATGATATGCTGTCCATTCGCAGCCAGCTCTGTGCCACCATTCCCTCCCACAGGAACACTCTGTGTCAATGCCTCGGATGTTTTTTTGGTCGCATCCACAAATTCCGTTTCCTCATTCGCCAGTGACACATGTGTTGCTGAGCGCATCCACATCTGGGGAATCTCAATCAATTCAAACAGAGGCCATCCAACCGATACCACATGGGAACAGCGCATATGCTGATATTCCATCATAAACAGAATAAAGAAGAAAAAGAACAGCGATATGCCCACATATTCCATACGATATGCCGTTGTCAATGCCTCGGCATTATCCATCTCTAAAATCATAAGATACGAACAGTTGACAATCGAACATGCCGCATTTGCCAGCATCAGATAGGTTGCACTTTTGCTCTGTTCCTTTTGTAAAATAACAACAATACTAATGACCGGGATAAAAATACCCAGAATCTGAATCATTTTTAAAATCATGGTCAATTGTTCTGTTGTCATAGAAAAACATAAAAATTGGATCGTTTCCATGGCATTCCCTCTTTCGTCCGCTTTTTTCCTAATTCCAATATACAAATACTCCACTGG